>JAQTMH010000006.1 GCA_028714495.1 Patescibacteria group bacterium | reverse complement strand
GAGCGACCACCATCACCCAGGGAGCGAATAACCTGACTTTCAACCTTGATGGAGCGGGTGAGTTTTTAGTCCAGGATAGTGGGGCCAATAAATTCAGAGTTGCCGCCAATGGTGATGTTTACCTGCCGGCTTTACCAAATTGTAGTGGAGCGCAAACGCTAGATACTGGTACTGGCGGCAAGCTTCAGTGCGGAGCAGATGCCACGGGCAGTGGAACCAGCCACTGGGATATAACTGGCGTCACGCTTCATCCCACTTCCTCAATCAGCGTCTTGGTTGGTTCAACCACTGTCCAGGCCCTCTCAAAACTGGAAGTCTATGCTGACGCTGGACATTCTGCCGGCGCGGACATCGCTCTCAACGCCCGGGAATCTGGAGTTGACGGCCGAAGATGGGATATCATATCCACCGGGTCAGGATCGGCAGTTGATTATGGAATCGGTAAATTCATCATACGAGATGTTGATGCTGGCGGAGATCCGCAAACTATGGCCCGCTTAACTATTGACACTGCGGGTAATGTCGGAATTGGCGATACCAGCCCAGTATCTTTGCTGACCGTTGGCACCAATGATTTATTTCAGGTCAATTCTATCGGCGATCTTGTAAAGATTAAAAACGTCTCCTATGTTTGGCCAGCGGCTCAAGGGGCGGCTAATACCTACCTGAGAAATAACGGCAGCGGGAATTTAACTTGGGCCACTGTCACGGGCGGCGAATCACTTTGGGAAGGAACCCAGGGGGTTGCCATAAATCCAAAAACTCCGGCCAGCACAAAAGTCGGCATCGGCTTCGCTAATCCTGTGTCGCGACTGCATGTCTATGGCGGTCAGACCTGGGGCAGTGATGCGCGCCTTGACTCTACTGGTCTAGCTGGTGGTCGTATGTGGTCGCTCATCGCAGCCGGCGGTGATGCGGGCGAGGGTCAGGGTAAATTGGTCTTCAAGGACAACAGTGCGGGTGGAACTGAATTGGAAAAAGACCGGCTGGTGATTGATACGGCAGGCAATGTCGGTATCGGCACAGCCAGCCCGACTGATAAACTCCATCTCTACAACTCTGGCGACACCCCAATGCTGATTGAAAGCGGCACTGGTATCAGCTATCTTACCTTAAAAACTCCAGCCTCAAGTCAATCAGCTATTACCTTTAACACTGCCCCCGGTGAGCAAGCTGGAATCTATTGGGAAGACAACATCCCTCGCCTTCAAATCTATGAGACTGGCTCAGCTAATACCACTACTCTATATTTACAAAACGGTCGGCTGGCTATCAACGATGAAACGCCTGATGCCACCCTTGATGTCAATGGCAGTGTCGCGATCGCTACTAGTATCTTCAAAGGTGACGGCTCAACCAAATTCTTCAGTGATTGCGCAGCTGGACAAGCAATCAGGGTGATTAATGCGAACGGTACCGTAACATGCCAAGCTGTCACCGATGAACTTGCCAAAGTAAGCGCCAATGACACGACTGCTGGTTATCTCAATGGCAAACTGGTTGCCGGTTCAAATATTACTCTGACTGAATTAAATAATGGCGCTAATGAAACCCTGCAAATCAGCGCCACGGGTGGAAGCGCTGACAACCTTGGCAATCACACGGCCACGCAGAACTTGAAGATGAGCGGCTTCTGGGTTTCAAATGACGGCGGTGATGAGGGGGTATTTGTTAAAACAGACGGCAATGTCGGAATCGGCAAATCAGACCCATTAGAAAAACTGCATATTGGAGGAAATGTCCGGGCTGATAATGGAACTTACGCGGTTCAGCTAGACTTCGCGGGTATAGGTACCGGCCCACAGATAAACCTTGGTTCACCCAGCTCTCCTGAAATATATCTAACCCTTGGCGCTTATGGCGGAATAAACAATCTCTATACTCCAACTCGTGATTTGAAGATATCCTCGAGCACTATTGATCCAATCATGTACCTGAAGCAAGACACTGGCAATGTGGGCATCGGAACGAATGCTCCAACCAGTCAATTACAGATAAATAAAAGCGCTAGTGGAGCTATCGGTCCGAACATCCGCCTGCGCAATACTGCTGATGCTGTGGCCGACCAGGCTCAGTACTCATTCTACGACGGAGCCGATCCTGGCACGCTGCGTGGAGCAATCAATTTTGAAATCGCTGCGGGCGGTAAGGCGATAACCAAGTTTCTAAATGGTGTTGATGGAAATGTCTACGAGAATATGAGAATAGACAAGGATGGCAATGTCGGAATCAGCCAAACAGCTCCAGTGGGAAGATTCGTCGTTAATAAAGACCAATCAGGAACCGGCAGCGTTGGTGATGCGATTGCTGTTTATGCTAATACTACTAATTCAACCCTCTATGCCCAGCAGAATAACGCAGGCGGATATGCCGGTAGTTTCAGCGGGTATGGCCGCTTTTCCACTCTCGAGCCATCCTGGAATTCACTAAGCACACTTCGAGCAATCAATGAATCAACCTCCAATACCGGCGTTGGTATTTTGGGTGTGGGCGGTTCGACCACCACTACTAATCGCGGAAGTTACGGTGTGGCTGGTATTGGACGAGACATTACGGCCCAGCAGGGGCGTTCAGCTGGCGTTTGGGGCAAAGGCGGAGCGACTGGTTCTACCGGAACCACTGTTGGTGTCTGGGGTGAGGCTGGCCCGACTGATGCTGGCGAATACAGCTATGGTGTTTACGGAAAAGCTGGCGCTGGCACTGGTACCCGATATGGTGTTTTTTCGTATGGAGATCTGGGAGTACAAGGCAATGTTCATGGAGCGTCCGAAGTAATAAGCATGCCCGGCCAACCAGATGGGACTACGGTAATGTGTTCGGAGGGTAAATACGTGTGCGGGGTGAAGTTCTGGGATAGTGGTACTGGTGATGAGTTAGACCGTCTGACTGATATTATCTGTTGCGACTTATAAAATCTTTGTAACAACTTATTATAAACCAAGACCGGATCCAAGCCGGTCTGGTTTTTTGTATTTTCTTCGATTTTTCATTATAATTAAGGCGAATTTCAACCATAGATTATTATCCTTAATATTTGAATACCATGAAATCAAACAACCAAGCCTCCAGGTTATCAAAACTAACTCTTCTGGTGGCTTTTTTATGTGTCTTTAGCCTGATTGGGCTGAGGGTGGCCAGGGCGGCCTGGAACTATCCCACGGACGCGGCTCCAGGAGGCAATGTGGCTGCCCCGATCAATGTCTCGGGCGCGGCTCAAACCAAGCTGGGAAGCCTGACTATTGATGGAGAATCCTTCAAGGTGAGCAGTGGAAATGTCCTTATCAGTACTGATGACCGGGGTATTTTTTGGAGTGATTCTGACGATCCCGCCAAACCGCACCTGGAAGAAGCGGGTAATGTCGTCTACCTTTCACCAGGTGAAGAGGTCAATAGCCGACTCGAACTCTACAGTCAGGTGAAAATCACCAATGCCGGAGCTAATAACGGCTCAATCCTGATTGACAATGGCAGCCCGGATGGGAAAAAACTGGAGGTGAAAGCCGCGCCCAGTGACGCTGGAGTGGATATCAAATCAATTGGTGTGCCCTTGTTTTTGAACTTCGATGATGGGGAGCTGGTGCCAGGGGCTGGCCAGGATGTCAGAATCGGCCAAGCCGGACTGCCAGCTAACCTCTGTCTAAATGATAGCTGTATTCAGAGTTGGCAAACCGCCACCTACACGGCTAACAACGGTTTAACTTTAAATGGCAATATCTTTGAGTTGGGTGGAACTTTAAACCGAGCGACCACCATCACCCAGGGAGCGAATAACCTGACTTTCAACCTTGATGGAGCGGGTGAGTTTTTAGTCCAGGATAGTGGGGCCAATAAATTCAGAGTTGCCGCCAATGGTGATGTTTACCTGCCTGGAGTTGTTGGCTGTACCGGCAATTCGACTCTAGACACGGATGCCAGCGGGAAACTCCTGTGCGGACCGGATCAAGGCGGCGCTGGCGGAACCGACGAACTGGTTAAAGTCAGCTCAAACGACACCACTGCTGGTTATCTCAATGGCAAACTGGTGGCTGGCACAAATATTACTCTGACCGAGCTAAACAATGGCGCGAATGAAACTCTACGCATTGACGCAACGGGCGGTGGTGGCGACTCGCTCTGGGACGGCGCAGCCGGCGATCATATCTATCCTCTACAGTCAGCTTCAACTAAGGTCAGAATCGGCTGGAGCAATACGGGTGATTCAACCATGCTCGCAGTGAAGAACAGCTCTGATAATTCAGCCATCTATGCGGAACAAAATGATCCGGATGGATTTAGCGGATACTTTTCCGGCAAAACCGCGCTCTTAGGCACCGGCTCAATCGGCGCTGACCAGTTTGTGACAGTCAGAAATGAGGCTTTTGATTATGTTTTTGCTTATAACGGCAGCGCGTATCTAAGCAACGCGACCGAAGCCAAAATTAGCGGGGGCGTTCCCTACGGCATGCTGAATAATACCAATTGGTATTTCTATGTTGGCCGAACCAATGCTCCGTTTAATTCAATCTTCTTCGATCTCGCCACCGCCGGAGCTGGCATGAACCTATCTTTCAGATACTGGAATGGTAGCTCTTGGACGTCTTTAAGCGCAGTTAATGATGGGACCAACAATTTCAGCCAAGATGGGTTGGTTACCTATACCTTCCCAGCCAACTGGCAAACAACTAATGTTAACGGCATAAGTGGCTACTGGGTCAGAGTCAATACCAGCGTGGGGCCGAGCACAGGCGCCACTGCTTATCTGACCGTCCCCCATGGCCGCGATACCTTTTCGGTTTTTGCCCAGGCTGGGGATAGCATACCCACTCTTCTGGTCAATAAATACGCCAATGTCGGCATTGGCACAGATGCTCCACAAAATCTTCTGGAAACCGCGGTCCTGGAAGAAGTCGCCGTTAATAATGATGTGGACTACCCCCTAAGGCTCACTCATCGCGACACATTTGAAAACCTCCGAACAGGCATGGGTACTGGCTTGCTGTTTGAAATCAGCGCGACTGGCGCGGAAAACGATATTGGTCGGGCTTCGATTACTTCGTATACGACTGATACGCACGATGACACCAGACTAACCCTGGCCACGGATGTAAATGGAACCTTGACTGACAGTCTGACGGTTGTTAGCGGCAATGTCGGAGTTAATCAAGTAGCTCCAGTGGGGAAATTAGTGGTCAATAACAACCAGAGCGGAACTGGCGGCGCTGGTGATGCAATCGCCACATATGCTAACACCACATCTTCTGCTCTCTACGCTCAACAAAATAACACCGCTGGTTACGCCGGATATTTTTCCGGCCGGGTTGGCATTAGCACCTATCTTCAGCTCGGCACTGACTCCGGCGGCAATACCTACTACGGCAGCAATATAAAGTGGAATGGGACAGCTTGGGAGTTCGTTAATCCAAGCGGCGCTTATAACGGTGGTGGCAGCAATCCATCGCGAGGCGTCCACCTAGGCATGACTAGTGTGCTCACAGTCTCAACTGGTCAGGGCAATACTGGCGGCGACACCGATCCTCATTTGACCGAAAAATTTCGCATTACCAATGACGGCAAAGTCGGCATCGGCGACCCTAGCCCCGCTTCTCTGCTGACTGTGGGAAATAATGATTTGTTTCAGGTTAATTCCAGCGGCGATCTGATAAAAATTAAAAATATCTCCTACGTTTGGCCAGCTAGCCAGGGTGGAGCCAATACCTATCTGAAAAATGACGGCAGTGGAAATTTAACCTGGGCAACCGCTGGCGGCACCGGCACCGATGAACTGGTTAAAGTCAGCTCTAATGACACCACTGCTGGTTATCTCAATGGCAAACTGGTTGCCGGTTCAAATATTACTCTGACTGAATTAAATAATGGCGCTAATGAAACCCTGCAAATCAGCGCCACGGGTGGAAGCGCTGACAACCTTGGCAATCACACGGCCACCCAGCGGCTGAAAATGAACGGAAATTGGATCACGAATGATGGCGATGCGGACGAAGGGCTGAAGATCGACGATGCCGGCTTAGTCCGGGTAGGTAGTCCGAGTTTCACCGCTGGAGCTGGATCTCAATTCGGCGTGGCTGGATCTATTTTTGCCACGGCCTATCTCACCTTAAAAGACTTTGATGATAGCGCCGCCGGAGCTGCTTACGACCAGCTTATCTCGCGCGATAGCTCACTCATGTTGTTTAACAGCCCGAACGGCTTCGTCGTCGGCGATTACGCCAACGGCGGTGTCCCGGCAGTCGGCGATGACGGTTTGGTCGCGGAAGGAAACGCCTATCTCGCGACAGATACTGGGAAAAAAGTCGGTATCGGTACCATAGCGCCTGATCAACCACTTCATATTGCGCGACAAGGTGCGGATATGAATACCTGGCTGAAAATCTCGGTTGACGACACTTCTGCCGAAAACGCCGATTCCAGCGTGCAGTTAGGTGCGGTCAGTTCGAATAACTGGAAAGAAACACAGTTACAATATGATGAAAGATTTGGTCTCTATGATAAAGCAGTAAGCGCCTGGCGTTTGTCCATCTCCGATCAAGGCGAAACAACCATCTACGATTCTACAACTGCTGATGCTCCGCTTTTCCAGGTGGCTAATTCAACATATCGCTATAGTCAACACCACACAATCGCCACATATAATGACAGTACTTCAAACTACAATGCTTTATCCGGTTTCAAAATGGGCACTGCCGTCGCCGGCAGCGGTGTTTATGGCGAGCTAGCAACCGGAGCAACTTGCGCAGCTGGCCAAATCTGCGCCGGTGTCTATGGCAGCGCCAGTAACGTTGTCGGAACCGGCGCAACGGTTGCCGGTATCTACGGTTCAGCTACTGGCACTAATTCCTGGGCTGGATACTTCAGTGGTGCGGACATCATGATCAATGGCATTCGTGCGGGGCGTGGTCCAGCATCAAGCGAGTCCAATACGGTTTTTGGGAATGACGCTTTTACGTCTAATAACGGTGGAGGGCAAAACGTGGCTATTGGTCGGTATGCCCTCAAATCGAGTGTCACGGGATCATATAACGTCGCTGTTGGCCTTGCGGCGCTTCAATTAAATACAGACGATGCGAACACTGCTATTGGATACACATCTCTCGAATACAACACCACGGGTTCTGATAATACTGCTGTAGGTGAAGGCTCCCTTAATAACAACACTACTGGTACTAAGAACACTGCCCTTGGGTATCGCGCTCTGATGCAAGCCACCACTGGTGGTAGTAATACCGCCGTAGGTGATCGTGCGCTATTTTATACCGGCTACACCACAGGCAATACTGCCGTCGGTGCTCAGGCTCTTATGAATAATACAAATGCTGAAAACAGCGCGCTTGGTTATAAAGCTGCTTTTGCCACTACGGGTAGCATGAATACCGCCATCGGATATGAAGCACTCATCACGAACACGTCGGGAAGTTGGAACACGGCTCTAGGTTATCAAGCAGGACCGAATGCTGCGGCTTATTGGAATACAACTTCGCTCGGCAATGGGGCTCAAGCTACCCAATCTGATATGGTCAGAGTCGGCAATGCCAGTGTCACGCTGATTCGAGGCCACGTTGCATGGTCAACCGACTCTGATCTTCGCCTAAAGAAAGACATTCAGGATAGCGCACTCGGTCTCAGTTTCATCAATAAACTTCGGCCAGTTCAGTATTCAATGATCAACGGTAATGGGAAAACCGACTATGGATTTATAGCCCAAGACATTGAGAAGTTAGTTTCTCCTGATGAGGTGAATTTGGTTTCGATCGAAAATGATGAAAATCAAACTCGTTCTCTCAGATATGATGACCTTATAGCGCCGATGGTAAAAGCCATCCAGGAGCAAAATCAGATGATTGAAAAACAGCAACAAGAGATTGACAATCTGACTAATCGTCTGAATAGCTTAGAGCAATAGGGTAACAAATATACAAGACCGAACCTTTCAAGGTGTTGGGTTTATAAACCGATGTCGAATGTTCCTGAGCTGAATTGACCAAAAAATCAATAAAACATTGTGGATAAGTTATCAATAAGGGGTTTATAACCTCTGGGCAATTAGATCTGGTTTGATTTATTATTTTAGAGAAAATAATATACTATTTGCCTAATATTAGCCAAATGAGTAATATTTATTGGCTAATTTCAGGTAATTCTTGACAACTCCGAAAATAGTGTTATTATCAATTCATGACATTTCACCCCTTTTTGGGGTATCGATTTGAGAATTTTTAAGGACTTTGAATAAAGCCCACCAAAACCGTCTCTAGCAGGCCGGAGACGGGAGAGTTTTTATGTATTATTCTCATACGACGAAATTAGAGCGGAAATTTTTTAATCCGCTCCGCGAGGTTATCCCTCTGCCCAATCTTATTGAGATACAGAGGAAATCTTATGATTGGTTTTTCCGCGAGGGCTTAAAAGAGCTCTTCGAGGAAGTCTCGCCGGTCCGCGAACATATGGGCCGGAATCTTGAGTTATACTTTACCGACTATTATCTCGACGAGCCAAGATTCGATGAACGTACGGCCAAGTCGAAAAATCTGACTTTTGAGGCGGCTCTCCGCGTCAATACCAAGCTAGTCAATAAAAAAACTGGCGAAATAAAGGAACAGGAAGTTTATCTGGGCGATTTCCCGATTATGACTGACCGGGGTACTTTTACTATTAACGGGATCGAGCGCGTAGTGGTTTCCCAGCTAATTCGTTCAGCTGGGGTTTTTTTCACTTCGGAGTTTTATCGTGGCCGGCGTTTCTATGGCGCCAAGATAATTCCTAACCGCGGCGCCTGGCTGGAACTGGAGACGGATTTTAATAACGTAATTATTGTTAAGATCGACCGGAAAAGAAAAGTCCCGATTACCAGTCTTTTGCGGGCTTTCGGTTTTGGCGGCGATGAGGAGATTAAGGAACTTTTTAAGGATATCGACACTAACCCCGATATTCGTTATATCGACCAGACGATTGCCAAAGACGCGGCGCGTTCTGAAGCCGAGGGTTTGAAAGAGGTCTACAAGCGAATCCGGCCCGGCGACTTGGCCACGGTTGACAACGCCCGCGATTTAATTTACAAAATGTTTTTCTCTTTTGACCGATACGACTTTGGCCGCGTTGGCCGCTACAAACTGAATCAGCGCTTCCATTTCGATATTCCGAATAATAAAGAAACTCGGGTGCTGCGCCGCGAGGATCTGGTATCGATTGTCAAAGAAATTATTTCTCTAAATAATTCGCAAAAAGAGGCTGACGATATTGACCATTTGGGTAACCGCCGGGTCCGCGCGATTGGCGAATTGGTCCAGAATAAATTCCGCGTTGGTCTGGCCCGCATGGAGAGAATCATCCGCGACCGGATGAGCACACTCGACATCAACACTCTGACTCCCAGCCAGTTGATTAATGCCCGGCCGGTCATGGGCGCCGTCAAGGAATTTTTCATGTCTTCGCAGCTTTCCCAATTCATGGACCAAACCAATCCCCTGGCCGAGCTCGAGCACAAACGCCGACTTTCAGCCATGGGCCCGGGCGGCCTTTCGCGGGAACGGGCCGGCTTTGACGTCCGAGACGTCCATCGCACTCACTATGGCCGGATCTGCCCGATTGCCACGCCAGAAGGCCCAAATATTGGTTTGGTTGGACATCTGACATCTTACGCCCGAGTCAATGATTTTGGGTTTATCGAAACGCCTTATCGCAAGGTAATCAGAGAGCTAAAAAATTCCGCCGCGGCCATAACCGGCTGGCGCGCTGGCGAAGATTTAACCGATGAAAAGGGCCAGTTGATTGTGAAAAAGGGTGATCTAATCTCGGCCGAACACGCTAAAAATCTAGGCCATATCAATAAAGATAAAATCAAAGTCTGGCCGAAAGTAACTGATGAAATAGTTTACGTCGACGCTTTTGAAGAAGAACGCTATGTCACCACCGCCGCCACGACTCCACTCGACGAAGATAACTATTTCGCCTTTGATCGAGCTGAGGTCAGAAAAGCCGGCGAACCGACTCTGACATCCGTCGAAGAAATTGATTTTATGGCTGTTTCCCCGAAACAGATCGTCAGCGTTGCCACCTCTCTCATCCCCTTCTTGGAACACGATGACGCGGCCCGAGCGCTGATGGGTACAAATATGCAACGCCAGTCGGTTTCCTGCATCCAGCCGCAAGCTCCTATTGTCGGAACTGGAGTTGAAGCCAGAGCCGCTCAAGATTCCGGCCATGTCATAATTAGTAAATCCGACGGTGTAGTTAGCAAAGTCCAGGCTTCGGAAATTCAGGTGACTGATGAAAAAAACAATGTTCATACCTACACCCTGGGTAATTTTGTTCGATCAAACGCCGCTACTTGCATGAATCAACGACCGATCATCAACCATGGCGATAAAGTGAAGAAAGGGCAGGTTTTGGCTGACGGTCCTTCAACTGATTTCGGCGAGCTGGCCCTGGGTCAGAATATTCTGGCGGCTTTCATATCTTGGGAAGGTGGTAACTATGAAGATGCCATTTTGGTATCTGAAAGGATTGTCCAGGCTGATTGTTTGTCTTCGATCCATATCGAGGACTATTCTGTCGATATCCGTGACACCAAGCTGGGACCCGAACTGATTACGCGTGATATCCCCAATGTCAGCGAGGAAAAATTAAAAGACCTGGATGAGACCGGGGTGGTCCGAGTCGGCGCCGAAGTGGCTTCAGGTGATATCTTGGTCGGTAAAATAACGCCTAAGGGCGAGACTGAACTCTCAGCCGAAGAGAAGTTGCTTCGGGCTATCTTTGGTGAAAAGGCTAAAGACGTTAAGGACAGCTCGCTATATTTGGAACATGGCGAACATGGCAAAGTGGTTGATATTAAAATATTTTCAAAAGAGGGCGGCGATAAACTGCCGGCTGGCGTAATCAAAACTATCCAAGTGTCAGTGGCCCAGCTTCGCAAGGTCCAAGTCGGCGATAAACTTGCCGGCCGTCACGGCAACAAAGGCGTGATTTCGAGAATTGTCGCCCAGGAAGATCTGCCGTTTTTGGAAGACGGGACGCCGGTTGATATCATTCTCAATCCCTTGGGCGTAGTCTCGCGCATGAACCTGGGACAAATTTTGGAAACTCATATTGGCTTCGCCGCCAAGAAACTCGGCTACACGGTCGCTTCTCCGGTTTTGAATGGCATTTCCGATGAACAAATAAAGGCCGAGCTTAAGAAGGCGGGCTTGCCAGAAGACGGAAAAGTAACGCTCGTCGATGGCCGCACCGGAGAGCCTTTTGATCAGAAAGTGGCTGTCGGCTACATGTATATGATGAAGCTTAATCACTTAGTTGAAGATAAAATCCACCAGCGTTCGATCGGCCCCTATTCCCTGGTTACTCAACAGCCTTTGGGCGGCAAAGCTCAGTTTGGCGGCCAGCGTTTCGGTGAGATGGAAGTCTGGGCGCTCGAAGCCTACGGCGCGGCCTACACGCTCCAGGAAATGCTGACCATCAAATCAGATGACGTGCCCGGCCGGTCAAAAGCCTACGAGGCAATCATCAAGGGTGAGCCGATCAGAAAAATCAATATCCCTGAGTCATTTAACGTCTTGGTGCGCGAATTAAAAGGCTTGGCTTTGGACGTGATCTTGGTAGGCAGCCAGAAAGAATCTGAGATACCTGCTCCGGCTGATGCCAAAGAAAAGACCGAACCAGCCGAGGATAAGAAAGATGGTCCTAAGAAAAAAGAAGGAAAGAAGAAATAATCCATATGCTACAGGAAGATAATAAAACTTTGGAGTTTTCCGCCATCAGGCTAAAATTGGCCTCGCCCGACGAAATCCATCGGTGGTCTTATGGCGAGATTACCAAACCGGAAACCATAAATTACCGAACCCAGAAACCAGAAAAGGACGGCCTTTTCGCCGAGGAGATTTTCGGACCATCGAAAGACTGGGAATGTTACTGTGGAAAATACAAACGAATTAGGTACAAAGGGATTATCTGCGACAAATGCGGAGTCGAAGTAACCCGGAGTATTGTCCGGCGCGAACGCATGGGTCACATTGATTTAGCGGCGCCCGTCTCCCACATTTGGTTTTTACGTGGCGTACCCTCAAAGATCGGCCTGATCCTCGACCTGTCCACCCAAGAACTGGAAAAAGTTATTTATTTCGCGAATTTTATCATTACTCACGTTGATGAAAACCTTCGGCTAGAAAGCTTGAAACAAATCGACCAGGAGGCTCAGTCAAAGAAGAAACAGATTGAGAATAATTTCAACCGCCTGGCTAACGAAATCAGGCAGCGGGCAGCCGCCAAAGATAAGTCAAAACCGGAGAATGAGCAGAAACTCAACGATGAATTGACCGCTAATGTAAAACTGAAAGAGGAAAAATTAAAAGAACTAGAAGCCCTGGTGGACATCGCCCGAAAGGAGCTGCGGGGTCTAAAAAAATACCAGATAATCTCGGAGAGTTCCTATCAGGACTTGTCGCTTAAATACGGCCACGTCTTCGAAGCCAGCATTGGCGCTGAAGCTATTCGCACTCTTTTATCCCAAGTAAATTATGATGATCAAATTTCCCAGCTTGAGCACGAACTTATCGGGGTATCTTTCAACCGGAAGAGAAAGGTCATCCGCCGCCTGAAGCTTGTCCGGAATTTAAAACTTAACGGCATCAGGCCGGAATGGATGGTGCTTGATGTTTTGCCGGTAATCCCACCCGATTTGAGGCCGATGGTTCAATTGGATGGTGGGCGTTTTGCCGCCTCTGATTTGAATGATTTATATCGGCGGGTGATTAACCGAAACAATCGACTGAAGCGCCTGCTTGAACTTAACGCTCCAGAGGTTATTTGCCGAAACGAAAAGCGGATGCTCCAAGAAGCCGTTGATGCCCTAATCGACAATAGCGCCCGCCACGGTAAAACTGTTACCGCTTCGACTGGCCAGAAACGGATGCTTAAATCAATCGCCGATATTCTCAAGGGCAAACAGGGTCGTTTCCGCCAAAACCTCCTAGGCAAACGGGTCGACTACTCGGGTCGCTCGGTTATCGTGGTCGGACCAAGGCTCAAACTGAATCAATGCGGTCTGCCAAAAAAGATGGCCCTTGAGCTCTTCAAACCCTTTGTCATCAGTCAGCTAATCCAGCGGGAATACGTTCATAATGTTCGTTCAGCCGGCCGATTTATTGAATCAAATCGACCCGAGATCTGGGACATCCTGGAAGAGATTACTCAAAAATCAAATGTGCTCTTGAACCGCGCCCCAACTCTGCATCGGCTAGGCATCCAAGCCTTCCAACCAATACTGATCGAGGGTAAGGCAATCCAGATCCACCCCTTGGTTTGCCCAGCTTTCAACGCTGACTTTGACGGCGATCAAATGGCTGTCCATGTGCCTTTGACGGAAAAGGCTAAATGGGAGGCTTCTGAAATAATGCTTTCCACTAAGAACCTTCTAAAGCCCGCGACTGGTGAGCCGGTTTGTATGCCGAACCAAGATATTGTTTTGGGTTGTTTTTATCTGACTTATATTTTTCAAGAGGCTGAAGTAGATCCCAAGAAGCTTAAAGCCTTTTCTTCAATTGACGAAGCTCATCTAGCCTACAGCCTCAAACACATTAAACTGCAAGATCCTATCAGGGCTAGACTGGATGGTTCGGTTGTTACTACCAGTACCGGTCGGCTGATTTTCAATAGTCTTTTACCTGAAGGGATGCCTTTCCTTAATAAAACGATGGATAAAAAAGAACTCCGGATCCTAACCAGCAAAATCCTCTATGAATTTGGCGCTGAGCAAACTGTGAAATTCCTGGACGATTTAATGGCCGCCAGTTTCAAGTATGTTACCCGTTCTGGTATCAGTTGGGGTATGAACGATCTGCCCGTGCCAAAGGAAAAATATGACATCATTACCCAGGCCGAAGGCAAAGTGGAAGGCATTGAAACTCAATATCAATCAGGTTTGCTCACCGTGGAAGAACGCCACGCTAAGATTATTGGGACCTGGGAAAAGGCCAAAGAACAAGTAACCCTGGCCTGCCGTCAGTCGCTTGATCCGGCTGGTCCTGTCTATGCCATGATTGAATCCGGTTCACGCGGTTCCTGGGCCCAGGTAACTCAGATGATGGGCATGAAGGGCTTGGTCACAAACCCGGCTGGCGAAATTATTGAATTGCCGGTCAAGGGTAGTTTTAAAGAAGGATTTGACGTTTTGGAATATTTCATTTCCACTCATGGTGCCAGAAAGGGTCTCTCGGACACCGCTCTGAGAACCGCCAACGCTGGCTATTTAACCCGTCGTTTAATCGACGTAGCCCAGGACATCGTGATCCTCGAAGAAGACTGCGGCGATCAAACCGGCATTACCATCTCAAAGAAAGAATGCGCTGACGCTGGTGAATCTCTGGCCGATAAAATACTTGGCCGTTTCCTGATTAGTGAAATTCGTCATCCAAAAACCGGCAAGATCGTCATTAAAAAGGGCGAATTAATCACCCGTGAATTACTGGATAAAATTAAAGACTTGGATCTTGAAGAAGTCACCATCCGCTCGCCGCTTTCTTGCCAAACCCTACGAGGCCTGTGCCAGAAATGCTATGGAATTGATTTGGGGTATAATGAGCTGGTTAAATTCGGTACGGCAGTCGGCATTATCGCGGCCCAAAGTATCGGCGAGCCAGGCACCCAGCTAACCATGCGGACATTCCATACTGGCGGAGTGGCTGGCCTCGATATCACCCAGGGTCTGCCGCGAGTTGAAGAGCTTTTCGAAGCCAGACCGATTAAGAAGCCTGGGATTTTGGCTGAGACCGACGGCCAAGTATATATCTCCCGCCAGGGCAAACAGGCTACCCTGAAAGTCGTAGCCGAGGAAATGGATGGCGAAACCTATTCCTTCCCACCGAAACTACCAGCCGACTTCAAACTCAAAGTAAAAAATGGGCAAAAAGTCAAAAAGGGCGAGGTTCTTTGGAAGGCCGGCCAAGAAACCTGTTTTGCCAGAACCGCCGGCGAGATTGAATTGGGCGATCAAAATCTCAAAATCATCAAACCGGTCGAACGGACCCATGAATATCCGGTACCGGTTGGCTACAGTCTCTGGGTAAAAGACGGCGACCTGATAAAAAAGGGCGACCAGATCTGCGAGGGCAATCTCGATCTTCATCAACTATTCCGGCTAAAGGGAAAAGAGGCCACTCAAAAATATATTATCAAGGAAATCAGTTATATCTATTCCTCCCAGGGCCAAAAGTTGAACGACAAACATGTTGAGGTTATCGTTAGACAAATGTTTTCTCGAATCTATATCAAAGACGCGAGCGACACTGAATTGCTGGCTGGCGAGATTGTTACCTTAAATGAGTTTCATGAAGCCAACAACAAAATAAAAGGCAGTGGCAAGAAATCGCTCGGCGAAAATCTGCTTCTCGGTATAACTAAGGCCTCTCTTTCGACCGACAGCTTCCTGTCAGCCGCCTCTTTCCAAGAAACAGCCCGAGTACTTATCGAGGCGGCGGTTTCCGGCAAGGTTGACCATTTGCGAGGTTTGAAAGAGAACGTTATTATCGGTAAGCTAATCCCGGCCGGAACCGGGTTGGCTCACGATAAACTGCATTAAATCTCATTAAAATAGGACTTACGCGTTTGAGCCAAGTTCGAGGAAAAATGCGAGGATTTTGCGAGGCGTAGTCAAACTACGACGAGCAAAAACGAAGCATTTTGACGAAGAAATTGGCCAAAGCCGCTGATGGAACCGGCTTCGCCGGGCCGAAAGCGGCAAGCGCGTAAGTCCTATAAAAATATACCGACAAAGGGCTCTGAGGACGGAGCCTTTTGTCTTAAAAAATGTGTCTTTGCTGAAAATCTTATTTTATGGTAAAATACTCTCTACGATGGCTCAAAAAATTAAAAAATCTCAACGCAGTGAAAGCCACTCAGCTGACCCCGCCGGTCCCAGTGAGCCCTCGCTTGATCCTGAAACTCAGCGCGAAATCGGTGTCATTGTTTTATTCGCTTTCGGGGTTCTCTTTATCCTGAGCCTGTTTGGGTTTGCTGGTTCAATCGGAAAGTTTATTAATGACGCCCTGCGATACATCTTTGGCTGGGTTCGCTATCTCATCCCCTTGATTTTGCTGGGTTGGGGTTACATGTTAATGCGGCCTAAGCGGTTCTTCCTGAAAACAAACAATTATGTCGGGTTGGCCATTTTTGTGATTTCAGCCTCGGCTATTTTTCATCTCTTTATTCCTTTTGACGAGGCGACTTCAGCCATTTCGGACGGACGGGGCGGCGGCTATGCCGGTTTCTTCCTGAGCTACCCCTTTCAGAAAATTATGGGGTTTTGGGCCAGCCTGGTGGCAATCTTAGCTATCTGTCTCATTTCCGTACTGATTCTTTTTAATACTACCCTGAGCCGGCTGGCTCAAAAGCCGACTAAACTTGGCCGGGCGCTGCAAAGCCTGACTTCATTCTTCGGCTTGTTCCGAAAAAGGGCCGCGCCTCCTGAGGAAGAATACGCACCTGAGGAATTTGAACCCGACAAAACGCCTGAAACTCAACACGAATTTAAACAATCAACTCTGACGGAATCAGCTCCCGATGTTAAATCAACTCAGCCTAAAACAGAAACGTCGGCCCGGCGCCGCAAAGTTGATCTGCCGCTTGACCTTCTTGATTCAAAAAGCGCCAAACCAATGAGCGGCGATACGGCAGGCAATGCTGAAAAAATTCGCAAGACTCTGGAAAACTTCGGCCTGCAGGTCGAGATGGGCGACATAAAAATCGGTCCCACTGTGACCCAGTACACGCTCCGGCCGGCTGAAGGCGTAAAACTTTCGCAAATTACCGGCCTAAGCAATGATCTAGCCCTCGCTCTCGCTGCCCACCCAATCAGGATTGAAGCCCCGATCCCCGGCAAGTCTTTAGTCGGGGTTGAGGTGCCAAATCAACAAGTGGCGACTGTCAGACTCCGAGACATTCTCGAGAGTTCTGAGTTTAAAAAACGTTCCGGCAACTTAATTATCAGTCTGGGCCGTGACGTGGCCGGCAATGTGGCGCTGGCCAATCTTGAAGCCATGCCTCACCTGTTGATCGCCGGAGCGACTGGTTCAGGCAAAAGCGTGGCCATTCATTCCCTCATCGTCAGTCTGCTTTATCAAAACGGACCCGATGAAGTCAAGTTTATCCTGGTTGACCCGAAAAAGGTCGAGTTGAATTCTTATGCTAACATCCCGCATCTTCTTACCCCGGTGATAACCGAGGTAGATAAAACTATCAATGCTCTGAAATGGTGCATCACTGAAATGGATCGCCGTTATCACCTCTTGGCTGAAGCTAATAAAAAGAACATCACGGTTTATAACAGCAGCGTCTTACTTAATAAACTGCCTTACATAATTGTAATAATTGACGAATTAGCCGATTTAATGTCCGCCGCTGCCCAGGATGTCGAAGGAGCGATTATCCGCCTGGCCCAAATGGCCCGGGCAGTCGGCATCCATCTGGTTGTCTCAACCCAAAGGCCTTCGGTAGACGTCATCACAGGCTTGATTAAAGCCAACATTACTTCACGGATGGCTTTCAGCGTGGCCTCACAAATGGATTCCCGTACGATTCTTGATTATGCTGGCGCGGAAAAACTGCTGGGCCGCGGAGACATGCTCTATGTCTCGTCTGAACTTTCTAAGCCAAAACGAGTTCAGGGCGCTCTGGTAACCGAATCCGAGCTCGACCGAGTCGCTGATTATCTTCGCCGGGGATCCGGCCCAGAATATCTTGAAACTGTGACTGAAAAGCAAGCCACGGCTTCATCAAACGGTTTAGAAAATCTGGGAGACGATGAACTGCTGGCTAGCGCCAAGGAAGTTGTCTGGCAAGCGAATAAAGCTTCCGCCTCCCTGCTCCAGCGCCGCCTTCGGATCGGCTATGCCCGGGCAGCCAGACTGCTTGATTTACTTGAAGAGGAGGGAATCATTGGTCCGGGTGAAGGAGCCAAGCCCCGTGATATTTTAAGACGCCAGCCTGAAGATTCGCCCAGTGCTTCAGAACCGGAGGAAAGGGAGGAGGAATGAGCTAGTGGCTTTTCAAAATAAATCCCTGCCCGGTGTCCATACCTTGGGTGAACGTCTGGCGGCCGTTCGAACCGAGGCCGGGATAAGTCTCGAGCAAGCCGCTGAAGATACCAGAATCCAGATAAACTACCTGGCGGCCCTGGAAAAAAGCGCCTATCATTTACTGCCCAGTGAGGTTTACACTCGAAGTTTTTTAAAAAAATACGCCGACTTTCTCGAGCTGAACCCCGCTTCAGTCATCAGGCTCTACGAGAAGGAAATAACCCTTTTAGAAAAATCCCAGCGGCCGACTTCCCGATTGGTCCAGATCTCGCTTAATCTATCTCGGCGCTATTTCCTAATTCTGCCCAAGCTTTTCCGCCGGTTATTGCTCGGAGCAATTATCATCGCCTGCTTCAGCTATCTGGGATATATTCTTTATGACGCTTTTTCAGCTCCGGAACTGGTGATTTGGGAGCCAAATGATAATCTCATTACCACTGATCGCTCTTTGGAGGTTGCCGGCCGGGTTGAGTCGGACGCCCTGCTCAGAATCAACAACCAGGAGATATTCAGTGATCAAAACGGCGAATTCCGCGAGGTTGTCAATCTCCAGGATGGTCTCAACGTAATCGAAATAGAAGCTCGTAAAAAACGAGGGCCGGCGACTGTCATCCAAAGAAGGGTTTTAGTCAATAAACCAATTTAAAAATACGGCAGGAAACAAGGAAATAGCTTATGAAAAAGACAACACTCATCACCGACAAGATCAAAACCGCCCAGGCCGCGGTGGAACACATCAAGGAGCGGTTTGGCGAAGGCGCTATCATGCGCTTAGGCGAGGCTAAGCGCATGAACGTGGAAGCAATCCCAACCGGCTGCCTGTCCCTCGATTTAGCCACGGGCGTCAATGGTTTGCCCCGAGGACGGGTAGTCGAAATTTACGGCCCCGAATCTTCTGGTAAGACCACCCTAGCTTTGCATGTCGTCGCTCAGGCTCAAAATCAGGGAGGAATCGTGGCTTTCGTCGACGCTGAACACGCTCTCGATCCTGATTACGCCCGCAAGATCGGCGTCAAGGTTGACGATTTGCTAATTTCGCAACCAGACACCGGCGAACAGGCCCTGGAAATCGTTGAAACGCTTGTTCGATCAAATTCCGTTGACATTGTGGTGATTGATTCGGTTGCCGCGCTAACCCCCAAAGCTGAGATTGAGGGTGAAATGGGTGATATGCATATCGGCTTACAAGCCCGGCTTATGAGCCAGGCCCTGCGTAAATTGGCTGGTATCATCAGCAAGACTAAAACCATAGTCATCTTTATAAACCAAATCCGGATGAAAATCGGCGTGATGTTCGGCAACCCGGAAACCACGCCCGGAGGGACGGCCTTAAAATTCTATTCCTCTGTCAGAATCGAAGTCCGCCGGGCGGCCCAAATTAAACTAGGTGATGAAGTCATCGGAAACCGCGTCAAGGCCAAAATAGTTAAAAATAAAGTGGCGGCGCCGTTCAAAACCACTGAATTCGATATAATGTAC
Organism: Patescibacteria group bacterium; assembly: GCA_028714495.1. Lineage (GTDB taxonomy): Bacteria > Patescibacteriota > Patescibacteriia > JAHIZJ01 > JAHIZJ01 > JAQTMH01. Next base: position 35,631 of record JAQTMH010000006.1, on the reverse strand, counting down.
AACGAAGGGATTTCAATGAGCGGCGATCTGCTGGATACCGGCTTAAAATACGGCGTGATTACCAAGGCTGGAAATTCTTACTCTTTTGGGGACAGGAAATTGGGTGTTGGCCGAGAAACCGCCCGCCAGGATTTAAAGAACAATCCGAATATCATGGCTGAAATCCGCAAGGCCATTCTGGCAACGGCTGGTAAATCCTAAAAAAATCGAATCAACCAAAAAGCGGCCGTTAAATGGCCGCTTTTTGTATTGTCTGAGGTAATTTAAACTCGCTCGATATATTGCCCCGTTTCGGTGTTCACCCGGATCACGTCGCCCTGCTTCACAAACAAGGGCACATTGACCGTGGCTCCGGAATTCAATTTTGCCTGTTTGCTTACGCTGCCCTGGGCCGTATCGCCCCGCACCCCTGGCGCTGTTTCAACTACTGTTAATTCAACCTTGATCGGAATTTGGACTGTGACGGGCTTTTGCTCAAAATGATAAACGTCGATATCAGTATTTTCGCAGAGATATTTTATTTTATCGCCTACGACGGCTTCGGGTAAGACAAACTGCTCGTACGACTGGCTGTCCATAAAATGCAAGCCCTCCTCGTCGCGGTAGAGATAGGATGCTCCTCGGCGGTCGAGATCAGCTCCCTCAATCCGATCACCGGCTTTAAACGTCACGTCAAAAACCTGTCCGGTAATTAAATTCCGTATTTTCGTTCGCAGGACAGCGCTGCCCCGGCCCATCTGGACATGGTCAGCCTTCAGAACCGTGTGAGGAGCCTGCCGATATTTAAAAATCGTCCCGATCTTTAAATCATTCATCTCCAGCATAGACTATCTCCCGGTCGTGGGTAAAAGCGCTACCTGGCGGGCTTGCTTGATAGCCAGAGCCAATTTGCGCTGATGTTTAGAGCAGGTTCCGGTTCGCTTCTTCGGCAATATCTTCGCATAGGAAGAAATGAATCGCTGAAGCAACTGAACGTCTTTATAATCGATCTCATTAATGCCTTGGGCGCAAAGATAGCAAGCTTTTTCCTTTGGTATGGTTTCTGTCTGATTGGGTCTCATCTAAGTTTCATTAAAATGGTATATCTTCAACACTAATTTCTTCATCCGCTGGCGGGGTGGCTTTTTCGTTAGACGGAGTAGCCTCGGCAACCGGAGTGGTCGGCGCAGTTCCTTGATCGGGCCCAGTGTTCCGGCGATCAAGCATTATTAAATTTTCAGAAATTATTTCAGTCCGGTACTTCTTGACGCCTGAGGGATCGTCCCAGGAACGAGTTTGCAGCCGGCCTTCGACATAAACCCGGCTCCCCTTGCGAATATATTGGCCGCAGAAATCAGCCAGCTTGCCCCAGGCTACGATATTATGGTATTCAACCGCCTCTTTCCGCTCACCCGACTTCTGATCCCGCCAGACTCGGTTAGTCGCCACCCCGAAACTGGCCACTGATTGTCCATTGGGCGTGGTCCGAACCTCGGGATCCCGAGTCAGATTACCGATTATCATGGCTTTATTTAAATTCATCATCGCTCTATCCTAATTAATTTTTTAACTTTCGCTATTGTTATCATCAAGGATCTCGTCTAGTTTCCGATCTAATTCCTCGAGGCTGACTTTTGTCTCTTTTTCCTTGACCGGCCTGGAGCTAACCGTTGGTTTTCTGGGCATGGGCGTTGGCTCGACTATTGAAACTGGTCGGCTGACCATCTCGACTTTTTTCCTCTCGGGCAGCACTTCGGTTGTTACCGGCCGGGTGATCAAAAAGCGGATAATCTTCGAGATTAAGCTGAGCTCCCGCATTATTTTCGGGTTGGCAGTGGCGGCCGCCTCATAGCGAACTAGCCAATAGTAAGCCTGCCGGTTCCTTTTAATCTGATAATTGAGTCGTCGTTTACCCCAGAGAGCGTTGTACTTAATTATTCCGCCCTGCTTTTGAATCACTTCGGCGACCTTACCCGTTATCTCAGGCAGTTCCTCTTCGGTCACTTGGCTGGGGATTAAGTAGAGAAGTTCATAAGGCTGGTTCATGCGATTGGTCAAACTAGGTATTAGTGATAAAATAGATCTAGTCGATTTTGACTATATTTGCTTTGACTACAATACCACATTCAGAAAAATTAAGCAAGACCGCTCAAAAGGCCAGGTACTTTTTTATTCTCGGGAATAACCCGGCTTTGAGCCGAGCCGAAATCTTCTCTCTTTTGGCCCGCCGGGGGATAAATTACCATCTTGATTCAGCTGATTCCGATGTCCTGACTATCGATCTATTAAATCCCTCGCCAGCCGAAGAAATACTTAGTTTATTAGGTGGGACGATAAAAATCGGCCGGGTGATAACTGAAACTTCGTTTACCCGAATCGAAGAAGCGCTGGGCTTGCCCTCGATCATGTCAGAGCTATCTAGCCATCAGGGTAAAATTGTCTTTGGCTTGAGCGTCTATGGCGGAAGGGGGCGCGTCCCGCCTCAGGAGATTGATCGAATGGGAATTACTCTCAAACGCCTTTTGAAAAAGCCCGGCCAGGCTGTTCGCTATATAAAATCCCGATCAAACCCTCTTTCTTCGGTTATCATAGCCAAAAACAAGCTTATTGAAAAAGGAGGGGAAATCGTGCTTTTACTCAGCCAGGAAGATCGGGTGACTCTCGGCCTAACTCTGGCAGTTCAAGATTTTGAGGATTACAGTCGTCGCGACTATGGCCGACCCAGCCGAAACATGAAACAAGGCATGCTCCCGCCGAAGCTGGCAAAGATGATGGTCAATTTATCCGAAGCCAAGCCTGAAGATTCGCTGGTTGATCCATTTTGCGGCTCTGGCACGATTCTGCAAGAAGCCTGGCTGCTGGGTTACAAAAATCTCTACGGTTCTGATAACAATCCTCAAGCGATCCAGGATTCAAAAACAAACCTCGCCTGGCTCAAAGAACAATATCATCTATCAAATATCCGGCTGTCGCTTAAAATCCAAGATGCTAAAACTCTGTCCCAGGCTCTGCCGGAAAAATCCATTGACGCGATTGTCACCGAACCCTTCCTAGGACCCGCGACTCTGCCGAGAGAACGCGAACGTCTTGAAAATGCCCAAAAACAAATCTTGAATCTTTATTCGGAGACTTTCAAAAACTTTAACCGTATTACAAAACCCGAAGGCCGGATTGTAATCATTGTCCCCCGCTGGCGCTTTGGTAAAAATGATATTGTTTTTAACCTCCATAAAATCATCCAGCAAACCGGCTTCTCGCTGGTCAGCTTTCCCGGTTGGGTCGGGCGGCAGCCATTTGAATACCAGCGGCCTAATCAAAACGTTATCCGAGAAATTTTTGTCCTAAAGAAAAACAGTTGAGGTGATTGCCTCAACTGGTGACTAGGCGTTTCTAGTACCTAGCCGCGGGTATCTGGATTCCCCATGGTCGGGTTGTACGAGCAACCCTGGATCTCAAACGGCAAAGCATCAGCCGCGCGTACCCCGGATCAATGTGGACCCATCCGCTGAAATGCCGTGTTTTTCTGAGTACGTCCTGGGTTACTCTGATCGTCCCCTGACCGCCTTTCATGCCGTTTCCTTTCCTTTTGGAGAAACTCGCCTGATGCAGACGTCGGTCAAAAGAATCCAACGAACTACTCTTAGAATACTATCGTAAATATCAGCGGTCAAATTGAAATAAGTGGAAAACTCGATCTAAAAGACCGAGCGGTTCTTATGAAAAATGAAAAACCGCCGACCCCATCATTCGATGGGACTGGCATCTTTTCTTAATTACTAGGATGGAGAATCAAGATACCCCCATTTTAAACACCTATCAATATAAACTATTTTCCGCCCATTGCGAAGTCGGCGTTTGGAAAAACAATTGAGACTCATGCCGCCCCTTTCGAAAAAATGTGACAAAAGCCCTGAGGAGGCCGGTCCGGATTTACATCCGGAGAAACGTTGCACTGTTTGACGAGCCGTAGGCGAAGATGGTCATCTTCGCCTACGTGCGAGGAGTTTGCAACGTGACAGGCCGACGAGGGTGTCTTTTGTCCATTTTTATCGAACGGGCGGGAGTTCTTTTGTGCTACTTTTCTTGCGAACAAGAAAAGTAGCTATCTCTATCTTTTACAATGTCTGGACAGTGGATTTTACCAGCCGAAATATTAAGCAAAATGAAATACTGCCACATCCCCGTCTTGAAATACGTATTCTTTTCCCTCCATCCGCATTAATCCCTTCGCTTTCGCGTTGGCTTCAGAACCGGCATCAATCAAGTCTTTCCAATTGATCACTTCAGCTCGAATAAAGCCTTTTTCAAAATCGGTGTGAATCGCGCCGGCCGCCTGCGGAGCTTTCGTTCCTTTGGGAATTGTCCAGGCTCGCGTTTCATCCGGACCCGTGGTTAAATATGTTATCAGGCCCAGCTGGTCGTAACTCGCCCGGATCAGCCGGTCAAGCCCGCTTTCGGTCCAGCCGAGTTCCTTCAAATAGGCTCTTGCTTCATCAGGGGAGAAACCAGCCAGTTCTGATTCAAGCTTGACTGAAATCTTAAGCTGGTTGTCTGTTTGCTTATTATCTTTTTCGTCAACATTAAGCACGGTCAAAACCGGCTTGAGGGTCAACAGGTTAAAAGATTTTAAAAGTTTCCTTTCTTCATCGGTGAATGGAATCGTCAGGGCTGGCTCCCCGCGGTCAAGCGCGCTTTTTATCTTCTCCAAAACGCCGACTAGCTTTGCCGCCTCTTTATCACCCGACCGCGCCTTGCCGCTCGAAGCCTCAAGCGACCGGCTCACTTGCTCAAGATCAGCCATGGCCAGTTCATAGAGAATAGTCCTTTGGTCAGACGACGGATCTACCTTCCCGGCTATATGAACCACGTTTGGATCTGAAAACGCCCTGACCACGTGACAAATCGCGTCAACTTCGCGGATATGGCTTAAAAACTTGTTGCCCAGTCCCTCCCCCTTGGAAGCGCCTTTTACCAGCCCGGCAATATCATAAAACTCAATCGTCGTAGGCACGATTTTAGCCGAGTGGCTGAGGCGGGCGAGCTGCTCCAGCCGTTCGTCAGGCACCGCCACAATTCCGACATTCGGATCAATCGTGGCAAAAGGATAGTTTGACGTATCAACCTTTTTTTTGGTCAAAGCCTGAAATAGCGTGGATTTCCCGACATTGGGCAGACCGACAATACCGATGGAGAAAGACACGGTAAAGATAATTAATAATCAATTATTCCTTAATTATTCCTTCTGAATTCTTAATTGTCAATTGCACCAACATTCTACCATTTGCTCCAGTTTTGAAAAGGCGATATACTTAGCTTGAGATAATAATTCACTTTTTACTTTATGTTTGACGATTTAGGTCCAATCAATCAACCAGCTCAAACTGGTACTCCCAGCCCAGTTGACCCTTGGGCCCAGCCAGCTGCCTCTCAGCCCAATACACCGCCGCCGCCAAGTAATCTACCGTCTGAACCTGTCCAAAGAGACGAGGGGAGCCGTAAAAAATATATTATTATCGGCATTATTATTGTTGTGGTTGTGGCTGGAGTGGTAACCGCCGCCATTTTCCTCCTGCGTGGCTTATCAAAGACAAATTCTAATGACAATAGCAACGCGAATAACGCCAATATCAACGCCAACACCAACCTTCCAAATACTAATATCAATTTCAACAAAAATTCAAACGTTAACACCAACGCCAATATAAATTCAAATGCCAACACCAACCAAACAAACGCTAATGTGAACACAAATGTAAATACCAACGGCAATACCAATACCAACATAAATTCAAACCTTAACCAGAACTCCAACACAAATAGCAATAAGAATACCAACACCAATGCGAATCTAAATTCGAACAGCAACGTGAACGCCAGCCTCGATTCAGACCAAGACGGCTTGACTGACGTGATTGAACGTCAAATCGGCACTGATCCTTACGATAAGGATAGTGACGGCGACAACTATAACGATTGTGTTGAGGTCAAGGGCGGCTATGATCCCAATGGCACGGGTACGAAAACCACCGTCCTGCCAAGCGGTACGACTCTGGGTTGCTAAATAAATTACACCATCCAATATCACCGCCTGGCTATTCGGCCGGGCGGTTTTGTATTTCTTTCGCGGCTTGGGTAGTATTTGCCAGAAGCGAGGCAACCGTAACCGGGCCGACTCCGCCGGGCACTGGAGTGAGAAATCCCTCGACATCTTTCAACGACTTTTGGTCAACATCACCGACTACGCCGCTGTCTGTTTGATTTATGCCTACGTCAATCACAATCGAGCCGGGTTTGACCTGCGAAGAGTCAATGAGCTTCGGCTGACCCGCCGCCACAATCAATATGTCAGCCTGGTTCGCGTATTTTAAAACTTCAGCCGGCGGGCAAAACTTCGAGGTAACGCCAAAGCGCTTTAGCCAAGAGGCAATCGGATCGTAAAATTCCTGGCTATTGGCGATGACTACCGCCTGTTTGCCGGCTAAAGGCATTTTCGCGCTGGCGACGAGAGCCAGGATGCTGCGGACCAGCGCGGGTATGATTTTTCCCTCACCCGATAAAAGTTTTTTCACGTTTTCTGGATGAAAGCCGTCGACATCCTTGCCCGGATCAATCGCTGAAATCACGGCCTGTTCATTTATATGGTCAGGCAGGGGCAATTGAACCACGATTCCGTGAATATTCCTCCGTTGATTCAGCTCTTTGATTGTTTTGATAACTCGCGCTTCCGGTGTCTCGGCGGGAAAAACCAGCTTTTCAAAACGTATGCCGACTTTTCCGCTGGCCTTCTCCTTTATCTGAACATAGAGGCGGGAGGCTGGGTCATCGCCAACTAAAATAATCGCCAGTCCGGGTTTGAGCTGGTTTTTTTTGATATCCTTTTTTACCTGCGCCAGAAGGCGTTTGGAAATGGCGCGGCCGTCGATCAGTTTCATGAGCTTAATCTAATTCAGGGTATAAGGGAAATTGCTTGGTTAATTTTTTCACCGTGGCTCGGGCTGAATTCTTCACTGGCTCTGATGTTGGTTGCTTCAACAGTTCAATCATTGTTTGACCGATTTGCTTCATCTCATTTTCCTTCATCCCCCGGGTCGTGAGCGCGGGCGTGCCTAAACGTATACCCGAGGGATCCATGGGTTTGCGCGGGTCATCTGGAATCATATTTTTGTTTAGGGTAATGTTAACCGAATCCAAAAGCTCCTGAGCCTGTCTGCCAGTTAATCCCAGCGGCGTGACATCAGCTAGAATGAGATGATTTTCCGTTCCGCCGAACATAATTTTTAACCCGCCTTTGGCCAGAGTTTCACATAGCACTTTTGCGTTCTTCTTTATCTGTTTGGCATACTCTTTAAACTCTGGCTGCAAGGCTTCGCCAAACGCCACAGCCTTAGCCGCGATATTGTGCTCATGCGGCCCACCCTGAAATCCCGGGAACACGGCTTTATTAATCTTCTTGGCCAATTCTTTTTTGCAGAGGATCAGCCCGCCCCGCGGCCCGCGCAATGTTTTATGGGTAGTGGAGGTGACAACATCAAAAATCGGCACGGGGTTATTCATTTCACCAGCCGCGATCAGCCCGGCGATGTGGGCAATATCCGCCATGGTATAAGCGCCAACCTCGTCGGCAATCTCCTTAAACCTCTGATAATCCAGGTCGCGCGAATAGGCTGAATAGCCAGCCAAAATCAGCCTTGGCTTATTTTCCTGGGCTAATTCCCTGACCTGGTCATAGTCAATTAATCCATCGGGCGTGGTTTTGTACCGGATGAATTTAAATATCTTCGCCATCCAGGTAATCGGGTGGCCATGAGTTAAATGCCCGCCGTGTGATAAATCCATGCCCAGAACCGTGTCGCCTGGCTCTAATAGGGCTGAATAAACAGCAATGTTGGCTGGCGCGCCGGATAACGGCTGGACATTCGCGTGTTCAGCTCCAAATAGTTTCTTAACCCGGTCAATGGCCAGTTGCTCCACCGCATCAACATTCTGCGTACCGCCATAATAGCGATTGCCTGGGTAGCCTTCGGAATACTTATTGGTTAAAACCGAACCCAGGGCCTCAAGCACAGCCAGAGATACAAAATTCTCTGACGGGATTAATTCAATCCCTACGCGCTGGCGTTTAAGCTCAGCCTGGATAGCGGATGCGACTTTCGGATCCTGGGTATTTAACTTTTCTAAATAGTTTGTCATATCGAAGTAATTATGACAGCAAAAAAGCGTGTTGTCGAGCATAACGAGTGACAAGGAGTGACGCCTTGTCACCAGGTATAAACATAGCCTTTTTATTAACCCACAATATAACCATAATTAATCTCCATACAATAACTGTCTATCTCCATTAAGCGAGGTGTCTTTAAAATACCCGCAAAGCGAGGCGTCCCGCCGAGCGCCAGATTGCCGTGAAATAAAAAATGGGCAGTAAGACCTTGCGTCTCGCTGCCCAAACGAACTTTTCGCCCCGTGAGGCGAATTCGTGATTCGGACTCTCCCCCTTGATCGTTCAAGTCTTGACCTTGCCTTCGCCACGACATCTGCGGCAGGTGATACGTCCGGAGTAGCCGCAATACAAGCATCCAGTACCTCGACAGTGGCTACACCGCTTGGTTCCCCTGCCATCGCAGCTGTCGCACGTCACGGCCACCGGTTGTCTGGGAACAAACGCAACCGTCCTAGTCTGAAGTTCGACGACCGCCGGTGATCCGCCTCGACGCCCCCTCCCTTTCCAAAGCCGGACAACCCCGCGCGGGTGACGCCGCTTTTTCCGTCGCAATCCGGCGCTTACATGGCGCCTATGACCGTTCCGAAACCTCCTTCGCCCGTTCTCGTCCAATGGTCCGTACATCGTCTCCAAAGCTCGCGCCAATGTTGACTGCTTCATTCATCCCTCCTGGTCAACCTATCCCGAAAAGGGTAACTGGAACCGTGCCAAGTATAGCTAATATCCATATTTTGTCAATAATCGTTTTCACCGCCCCTTGCTTAAGTCAAACAAAACGACAAGGCGGGATGCCTTGTCGCTAGCTATTAATGTATTTTTATTCCTCGCCGAGCCGTGGCACTCGTATATGTTTTGCTTTCCGCCCATTGCGGAGTCAGCGATTGGAAAAATAGGTTAGATTCAAACCGCCCTTTTCGAAAAAACGTGACAAAAGCGCCGCCCTTAATGTCATACTGAACTTGTTTCAGTATCCCGTTGTGGCAGAGATAATGGGATCCCGGATCAAGTCCGGGATGACATTGGTACTTATTGTCTTTCGGAGGCGGCGCTTCTTTTCTGCCGCTTTTCTTGGCGACAAGAAAAGCGGCTAAGTTTGACATAAAATAATCTATATCCTATAATCCTACTATATCACTAGGAATATAGAAAATGTCTTATTTCGGCAAAATATCTACCCGCGAACACTATGGCCTGCGCCTGGCCATCTGGCTGGCGCAAACCTACTCGAAAAAGCCCGTTACCCTATCGGCCATAGGCCGGCATGAGCGCATTTCCGTAAAGTATTTGGAGCAGTTAATCGTCCCCTTCAGACGAGCCCGCTGGGTCAAAAGCCTGCGCGGCCGGTCAGGCGGCTATCAGATGATAAAAAATCCTACGCGTTTAACTCTGCTCGATGTTATGAATCTCATCTCAGACAAAGCCCGGGTAGTTGATTGCCTAACCTCAGCCTGCCCGCTTGAAAACTGCTGTCCGTCAAAAACCGCCTGGCAAAAGGTCCAAACCGCTTTAGATGACGCACTTCAAAAAATTAAACTGTCTCAATTGATAAAACCTTAATCAGTCATAAAAATATGATAAAGCGAGGTACAAAATACTATTTCGATTACGCGGCCGCCACTCCAGTTGATCCGAGAGTTATCCAAGCGGTGTCTTTTCATAATAAAAACTATTTTGGGAATACAATGTCCCTGCACCAGTTTGGCCAGTCAGCGAAAAATATCCTGGAAACAAGCCGAGCCATAGTTGCCGGTTTGATCAAGGCCAATCCCGAAGAGATTATCTTTACCAGTTCAGCGACCGAGAGCAATAACCTGGCTCTGAAAGGAGTGGCTGAGGCAAACCACAAAAAGGGCAAGCATATTATTATCTCCCAAATCGAGCACCCCTGTGTCATGGAAAGTGCCGAGTGGCTAGAAAGTCAGGGGTTTGAAATCACCAGATTGCCGGTCGATAAATACGGGCTAGTCTCTCTGGCAGCATTAAAAGGGGCAATTAAATCCGACACCGTCTTAGTTTCCATAATCCACGCCTCCAATGAAATCGGAACGATCCAGCCGATTAGGGCGATTGGCAAAATCTGCAGAGCTAAAGGTGTTTATTTCCACACTGACGCCGCCCAAAGCTTCGGCAAGGTGCCGATTAACGTTGTCAAAGACAATATTGATCTGCTGACTGCCTCAGCCCATAAAATGTACGGCCCAAAAGGAGCGGCTTGTTTATACGTCAGAAAGGGCGTAAAAATTGAACCAATTCTTCACGGCGGCGGCCAGGAAAAGGGCCTACGGTCTTCGACTGTCAATGTCCCGGCCATTGCCGGTTTTGCCAAGGCCTGTGAAATCTGCGGCCGGGAAATGAGCCACGAATCTGTCAGACTAATCAAATTAAGAAACGGGCTGATCCAGGGGGTATTGAAAAGAATACCCAATGCATATTTGCTCGGCCATACCCGAAAAAGATTGCCCAACAATATTAATTTCCGGTTTGATCATGTCGAGGGCGAATCAATGGTAGTCCAGCTTGATCTGCTAGGGATTGCCGCCTCAACCGGTTCAGCCTGCTCTTCTGCCAAATTGGAACCCAGCCATGTGCTGCTGGCGCTTGGTTTAAAACACGAGCAAGCCCACGGTTCCCTGAGAATAAGCTTGGGCCGCTGGACAAAAAAATCCGAAATCGACTATCTTCTTAAAGTCTTGCCAGGAATAATTAACAAATTAAGGGAGATTTCTCCATATAAATAATATGACCAAGAACGCTTCGACAACCGGACTCTACACAAAAAAAGCAATTAAGTGCTTCACCAATCCAAAAAATTATGGCCGAATAAAAAACCCTGATGGTATCGGCAAAGTTGGCAATCCTGTTTGCGGAGATGTCATGTGGCTTTATCTCAAGATCGGCAAAAAGGGGAGAAAAGAATATATTGAGGACGTGAAATTCGAAACCTTCGGCTGCGTGGCCGCCATCGCGACCAGCAGTATTTTGACTGATTTAGTAAAAGGAAAGACATTACAAGCTGCTCTGAAAATCGACAATCAAAAAATAGTGAAATCGCTGGGCGGCCTTCCGCCGATTAAACTTCACTGTTCGGTCTTGGCCGCTAACGCTTTGAAAAAAGCCGTCGAGGATTATCAGAAACAGAAGGAGAAAAAGAAATCAAAATAATACCCTCCGAGCGCGGGTCTCCTTGCCTGCGCGCCAATGAAATATTTGAAAAAAGTTGTTTTTTCTAGTCAAAATTAAAAAGCCGGCAAGTCTAATTGACTCACCGGCTCTCGTGTTCGCGAACGAACTAGGAGACCCGGACCAGGATCTTGAACGCATCACGGCCATGTTCGGGATCTATGAAATCGCCCGCCCAGGAACCGTCATAATACACATAGGGACACTGGAGATTCTTATCATCGCGAGCGACAATCGATACTATTCTTACCCCTTGGAGCAGTTGACTGGGTCGCTCATTCTGCAAGACCAGCGTGCAGAGCTCCAGAGCAGAGGCTGGCACATGTCCCTGTTCATCACACCATGTCATCAGTTGGCTTTGTGTCATCGAGTATGCAGGTGAGTCGATGAGCGCGTACTGATAGGTTCCCTGCCCGTCTTCTGGGTACTTACGCATCTCTTTGACATTGACGAAGTCGTGGGGCACTCCTTCCCGAGGCAGAGCTGAGCGCCTTGCAACCCGACAGGGTGTGTCTGACCAGTCAATTCGAAGACTGATCAAGTTGATGTCAACGCTCTTGAGTATGTCCAGGATTCTATTCCGGACATCCACGCTGCGATAGATCTTCCAGAGATCATCGAGTGTGCCGCCACGCTCCTTCAGCCCGTTGACCAGCGAAGTGATCACCTGGACAAACCGACTGAAGAGCTTGAACGCCACAAACAAACCGATTTCATCAACCTTGACTCTCTCCGACATCTCTCTGTCTCCTTCTCTCTACGGCCTGCCTCTTATCCTGTATTTCAGGGCCTAAGGCTTACCGTACCTGCAAAAGAGCTTATTTCGCAGATAATCCGCGAAATCAAATTATACTATCATAAATAGTAAAACTTTGTCAATCTAAATCACTACGAATGTGTTATCATTAACCCATGCCTAAAAAAACCACTCTCGGCTTCTGGTCAAAACTCAAAAAACCGATTATGTGCCTGGCCCCGATGTCCGATGTCACTGACTCGGCTTTTCGGCAGATCATCGCCAAATACGGCAAGCCCGATGTTTTTTTCACTGAGTTTGTTTCCGTGGCCGGCCTAGCCTCGCTCAACCGGGACAAAGTGGCGAAAACTCTGTATTTCACGAGAAAAGAGCGGCCAATTGTGGCCCAGGTTTGGGGCTCTGAACCGGAACAATTTTACGAATCAACTAGGCTCATCCGTAAACTGGGTTTTGACGGCCTGGACATCAACATGGGCTGTCCGGACAGGGCTGTCGAAAAACAGGGCGCCGGAGCAGCCCTGATGAAAAATCCGAAGCTGGCCTGGGAAATAATCAAGGCGGCAAAACGCGGGGCCGGCCCGCTCCCAGTCTCAATAAAAACTCGCATCGGATATAATTCCAACATCCTCGAAGAGTGGCTGCCCGGCCTGCTCCAGACCGAGCCGGCTGTTCTCACCATCCATGCCCGCACCCGGATGCAGATGTCAAAAGTGCGGGCGGATTGGAATTTAATCGCCCTGGCCGTAAAAATTCGCAATCAACTAAAAAGTCGAACACTTATTGTCGGCAATGGCGACATCCAGTCACTGGATCAGGCCAGGCTGCGAACCGAAGAAACTGGGGTTGACGGCATAATGGTCGGCCGGGCTATTTTTGGCAATCCCTGGTTTTTCAATGCCAAAAAGCATATTGAAGACATTTCCCTGAAAGAAAGGCTGCTGGTCTTGGCCGAGCATACTAGGCTCTTTGAAAAACTTTATCGCGGACAGAAAAACTTTGATACTATGAAAAAGCATTTCAAGGCCTACGCTTCGGGTTTTAATGGCGCCAAGGCGCTCCGCGTCAAGCTCATGGCCTGCAAAAACGCTGACGAAGTTCAAAATACTATCAACAACTATATTAATATCGGCGGCCGGGATATTCTCCGACTGCCCTAATTTAACAAATTAATACCCAACTATGTACGAACCAAAAGATTTCTCTCATCTTCTGGGCCTTGAGGGTTTTAGCGAGACCTTGTTAAAAAACCATTTTACCCTCTATCAAGGCTACGTCACAAACACCAATAAACTTTCTGATCTGCTTCGCGAACTTTTAGCCGCTGACCGAACCGCCACCCCGGAATTTGCCGAAACCAAGCGCCGGTTTGGCTGGGAGTTTAACGGACTACGGCTCCACGAATTGTACTTCAGCAATTTATCGAAAACTCCCAAATCGCTTGACGCGGATTCCCCGTTGGCCAAACAAATCATCAAAGACTTCGGCACGATTCAAGACTGGGAAAAAGATTTCAAAGCCACGGCCTCACTGCGAGGTATCGGCTGGGTAATTCTGACTTATGACCCAATCGCTCAAAAAACCTTCAATGTCTGGATAAACGAGCACGACGTTGGCCATTTGACCGGCTGTCTGCCGCTTTTGGTCATCGACGTCTTTGAACATGCCTTTATGCTTGATTATGGGTTGAAACGAGCTGATTATATTGCCGCATTTTTCAGGGCGATTGATTGGGGTTCGGTTCAGGGACGTCTTAAGTAATTATTGGCAATAATACAGACAATAAACCATTCGGCGGGCGTTTAGCTCGCCTTTGGCTTTTTATTTACTTTTTTCCTATTTTATGGTATTATCACGTACACACAATCTTATGAAAAGCTCTGGCTTAAACACAAAGATCACAAAAGCAATAATCCCGGTTGCTGGCTATGGCACCAGGTTTTTGCCGGCGACAAAAGCTCAGCCAAAGGAAATGCTACCAGTAATAGACAAGCCGGCTGTCCAAATCGCGGTGGAAGAAGCTGTAAGATCCGGCATTACTGATATTATTCTTATCACCGGCCAGAGCAAGCGTGCCATTGAAGACCATTTTGACCGCAATGCCGATCTGGAAATGCGCCTTAGGTTAGCAAAAAAGTCAAAAGAACTGGCTGAAGTTATCGGCGTATCCGAGCTGGCCAATTTTATTTATATCAGGCAAACTCGTCCCTTGGGCAATGGCGACGCTGTCTTACAAGCTGAAAGCGTGCTGGGACAAGAACCATTTGTAGTGGTTTGGACAGACGATTATATTGTTTCGAAAAAACTCTGCATCAAACAAATGATTGATGTTTATCAAGAATACCAATCTCCGGTTATCGGCGTCCTGGCCGTCCCTAGAGGCGACATCACTAAATACGGCATTATCAAAAACAAGCACATCAAGAACAATGTCCACGAGGTCCTGGGGATTATTGAAAAACCTTCTTTAGCCGAGGCACCGTCTAATTTAGCCGTTCTCAAGGGCTATGTTTTTACTCCGGATATTTTCCCGGTCCTCAAAAAAACTCGGAGCGGCAAAGGCGGTGAGATTTGGTTGGCCGACGCGGTTCTCGCCCTGATGAAAAAGCGCTCAATCTTCGCTTGTGAATTTACCGGGACAATTTATGACCTTGGCTCTAAGCTTGGTTGGCTGAAGGCAAATATTTTCGAGGGTCTGAAACATGACTCTCTCGGTCCGGAACTTAGGAAATATTTAAAAAAGATAAGGTAATGCGTCATCGGCCACTTCGTTTAACATTAATCATTCTCCTGCTCAGCTCGATCGTATTGCTCGGAGCCAGCTGCGGCAGCGAGGACGCGACGCTCAAGCCGATCAAGCTGAAGATTTGGCGGGTTTGGGATGAAGAAGATTCTTTGGCTGAGATCATAAAAAGCTACCGTTCCACTCACCCAAATGTGGAATTTGAATACCGGAAGCTAAGATATGAAGAATACAAAAATGAGCTGTTGGCTGCTTGGGCCAGAGGCGAGGGACCGGATATTTTTTCGATTCCCAATTCCTGGGTGGGCGAATACCGTGATTTTATCGCTGCGCTTCCGGCCACTCTCGAAATCCCAAAGCTGGTGACCCAGAAAGCCTGCGGTTTCAAGAAAGAGCAGCGAAAGGTTGTTGACGAGGTAAAAACCTATACTGCCAAAAGTCTGGCCGCGGCCTTTGTCCCAGCCGTGGCTAGTGACGTGATTTTTTATGATGCCAAAGGAGAAGCGCAGATTTATGGCCTACCGCTGGGCTTCGATAACCTGGTTCTTTACTATAACCGAGATATTCTCGACCGGGCCTCTATCCCTTTGCCGCCTAAAACCTGGAATGAATTATTGACCCAGGTACCAAAGTTAGTAAAAGAAAATGACGCGGGCGAGCTAACGCAAGCGGCGATTGCTCTCGGCGCTTCCGACAATATCCCGCGCTACACCGACCTGTTATCACTTCTTATGCTTCAAAACGGTACGTCGATGGGTACCCTGAGCGAAAAAAACGTTTTTCGCTCGACCCTGTCAAAGTCCACAAAAAATGATGAGGGGGATAGCTTCCTGCCCGGCGCCCAGGCCCTAACTTTCTACACTGATTTGGCCAATCCGGCCAAACAAGCCTACTCTTGGAACGCTGATCTGCCTGATGCCTTTGAAGCCTTCACCCAGGGACAGCTAGCCTACTTCCTGGGTTACGCCTACCACCAACCACAGATTAAAGATACCGCGCCAAATCTCAATTTCGATATTGCCCCGCTCCCTCAAGTCAGCCTCAACCAACAGACTAATTATGCCAACTATTGGGTCGAGTCTGTTTACAACAATTCAGAAAACGTAAACCAAGCTTGGGACTTTTTGTACTATGCCACTTCTAAAAACGCCGTGGTCAGTTATCTTAACGCGACTAAAAACCCTTCGGCCCTTAGGGAATTAGTGGCGATCCAGGCTGAGCAGGATCCTGAGGTTGAGGTTTTCATCAACCAGGCTCTGACTAGCGTCTCGTGGTATCATGGCCGAGACTTTACAAAAGTCGAGGAAGTTTTCAAAATTATGATTGACGGCGTCGTAAACAAAGAGTTTGAAGCTCGTGATGCGGTGGAATCTGCCGAAAAAATGATTAACCAGAACGAAAAACTCAAAGAATAATTTTTATACTTATGAAAACTTTTTCTTCTATCGTTTTATCCGGCCTCATGTTCTGCCTCGCTCCGCTTACCGCCTTGGCTGAGGAAGCTGCTTTAAACAACCCGCTGGGTGATACTGCCACAGGAACAGATTTAGTGGTGAAAATCATCACTGGCTTCTTGGGCATTATGTCTCTTTTCGCCCTGGTGATGGTGATCTACGGCGGCTTTCAATACATCTATTCAGCCGGTAATCCAGAACAGCTGAAAAAGGCCAAAGATACGATCGTCTGGGCTTTGCTCGGCATGGTGATCGCTTTCCTCAGTCTGGCAGTAATAAACTTTGTCGTCGGGGCATTTAAATAAACAGGTTGATAATTTCAGGTGGATTTGACAAAATTGTTTTTTTGATGTACAATGCCATTGTTATAATAATTCTTAATTAAACAGCTAAAAAAAATCTGAAAGGGGGTGAAAACCATGAAAAAACTAGTAAAAATTATGCCTTACCTCGGTTTAACTGGACTGCTTTTATTGGCTTTCGCCCCAACCACTGCGTTGGCCTTGAATATTGGCAACCAAGAAGTCGGAAATAGCATTGGTTTTTCTGATAAGCCTCTGGCCGAACAAATAACCACTATCCTCCAATACATTCTCGGCTTTCTCGCTTTAGTCGCGGTTATTATGATTATCTACGGCGGTATTATCTGGCTGACTGCGGCTGGCAATGAAGAGCGTGTTGGTTCAGCTAAGAAGGTAATCTCAGCGGCCATAATTGGTTTAGTAATCATTCTGCTCGCTTGGGCGATCGTTTGGTTTGTGGCCGGTGGCCTTCTCAATGCCGGAAACAACGCTTAGTATTTTCTAGAATAAAATCGCGCGATAGAATAAGGCAAAACTACTCTACAAAAATTAGAGTAGTTTTGTTTTTTACAGTGCCCCTCTTCTCATTTGATTTTTACCGATGAATTTCCTATACTATATATGAATCGTAATTAACTTTTATTTATGCGCCAATCCCTTCTTTATCGCGTTGCTCTGGCTGTCACTTGCCTTTCAACTCTTTTGTTTGTCTTGGTCGGGCCTTTATTGAATAGTGTCTTGTCGGCTGATTATGAAATAGGCCAGGATATACAAGATAAGCTCGGCCTGGAAAAAGATTTGCAAAGCGTCGTGGTCAAGATAGCTAAATACGCGATCTACTCTCTGTCTTTCGTGGCGGTAATTCTCATCATCTACGCTGGTTATACCTGGATGACAGCGGCAGGCAATGAGGAAAAGGTTACCCAAGCAAAGAAAATTATTACCGGCGTAGTCATCGGCATTGGTGTCATAATTCTCGCCTGGGCGATTGTCACTTTTGTCATCGGCGGCTTTGAAGGTGGCTCTAACCTTCCTGAGAGCTAACCCTATAAACAAGATCTTCGGACCTAATAGAAGTTCGCCATAATACACAAAATAAAAACACCTAGTACAATAATACGGGTGTTTTTGATTTATTTATGGCGTTGTCAGACAGCAAGGCACCTTAAAAATAACCGCCTCTGAATCTTCATAAACTTGCTCTAATCTGCCGTCATTTCTGATATTATTCTTCATCGCGGTGTGATTTTGGCTGACCAGAACATACTTGGCGTGGAAGTCGTTTCGAATCGTCTCAGCTAGATTGTTTCTCATACTCCCCGTGGTTATATCAACCCATTTTTGGTATAAATCTTTGTTGTAGAGATAATTAAATGTCAGGTCAAGGCCTCCAATATAGTTGTTTACGTCGTTATGATAGAAGAGGATGGGAAATTCGTCCCAACTGCTGTGGAATACTATATCGCCGCGCTGTGAATGATCTATCAACCATTCGCTGGCTTCTTGAAACTTAGTGTAGGGAATACCATTAACTAAGTCCTTCCGTTCCAGGAAAAAACCACGGACGATTATCGTCGGTATGGTTACGAAAAAATATACCCCCACTAAAGCTATGAGGATTTTTTTTCGTGGCTTTAGATCAAGAAAACGCTCCCAATATGACCTAAACTTCAGTTCCTTCAGCCAAGCGCCCAGAACCGTGAAGCTAAAAAGGCATCCCAGGGGCACATAATATTCAACGTACCTCCTGGACTTCATGGTCAGCAGAAAAAACAGCGCGGCTAAAACCAGAAAGAATACCTCTCGCCTAGTTTGTCTTTTGTGATAATAGATAAAAACCGCCAGGGCGATTAGGGTGGCAATGGAAAGAAATACCGAATCGCTGATTAAAGACGTGGGCGCGTAGCTATACCATTCACCGCCGACTCTGACAATCTGCTGATAATTCTTCATCCCAATTTCAAACAACTGGTAGCGGTAATAACCCAGGTTTTGAGGGAAATAGGGGTTGATTATTACGCCAAGTATCACGCCGGTTAATGAACTCAGCAAAGGGGTCCAGCTCGAGCGTAAAAATAGCATCTTGATTACCGACGGCTGACCAGGGCCGGGGTTGAAGGTCTTTTTTATCAGATTCGCGAATACGTCTACCAACAGATACAAGCCGCTGGTCAGCAGTATCACGGCAAATCCTCCATACGCCCAGACATAGATAAACGACAAAACGAGAAGCGATTTCCAGTTTCGGCTGACGATAAAATAGATGCCGATAGTAAGAAGAATCAGGGAGAAGCTCGGCGCCTTGGCCAGGCTTAGGCGGAAAACTAACGGGTTCATTAGCAGCAACAGCAAGCTAAAACCAATGGCGTATTTAACTCTGAGGCGGCGTAACAGCCAATAAAAAGCCAGGACAAAAAGACTGGCTAAAACTACGGTAGCCAGTTTAAGCCCGGCAATCGGGTGGAGCCAGCTGACAAAGGGAATTAAAAAAACATGGTAGAGAAAATGCTGGTCAGCGTAGGCCTTCCCCAGAACCGTGAAATCGCTCAGCCAAGGAAATGTTTTGATGATCCCATGGTCCTCAGTCAGCAGGGCCATCTTCGCATGATAAAACGAATCCGGGTCAGCCAGTGTTTGGTTGTATTGCAAAACAAAAAAGAAAATAAACGCCAAACCAAAAATAATTGCGTAGTTAGTCAGGTGACTTGGGTTTTTTGGTCGCATTTTCTGTTGCTTCTTTTGAAATTATTCTTTTTCGAAATAAAAATACCACCAAAAATGCCAGACTGGCATAAATTATGCCTGCGATGACGTCAATAACATAGTGTTCGCCAAGATAAACCACCCCAAACCAGGTAGCCAGAGGCACGATTCCAAACCAAAGGCCACGCTTTTTGAAGAAAAACACTAAACACAAAAACGTGTACCATGGCCAAGCCGCATGGAGCGAGGGCATGGCCGCGATCTGATTCGCGCCAACCACTCGATAAACCGTGGGTAGATGCACGCCAGTGCTTGCTTGTGTCAAGGTGTTTAATATTTTTGTCACCGGGGGTAGATAGCCCTGCTCACTGGCCATCCACGGCGGCATGGCTGGAAATAACACATAGGTGGCAAATCCTGCGAGCGTTAAGATGATAAAACCGTTGGCAAAAAATCTGAAATACCGCCGGCGCTTGAGCCAGAGAACAAATCCGAGTGCCAGTGGAAAAATGAAATGAGCCGCGTAAAAAAAGCCGAAAATATAATCAAACCAGTGGCTTAAGCCGTCAGGGTGGAGCCAGCCCTGGAGCTTGAGCGAGGGCATGGCCCCACCGAACAAACCCCTTTCCCAGGCGATTAAATCAGTGATATGCACGCGCGCGTTGAGATCATCCGCGATACCGCGCATAGATTCATAAAGAAAGATCAGCAATACAAACGGGGCCCAGTCAATAATGAATGTCTTGGCGCGTCTAATAAATATCGCGAAACCGAGAAATATAATAAACAAAGTATCGAATCCAACGCTTCCCTGGGTCACCACCAGATAGACAATGACAAGAAAAATATACCCGGCCATTAGCAACTGCCGGTATGTTAGTTTATGGTTGATCCAATCGGCAAATCTACCTAGGGGATTCTTCATGTCTAATGTTTCTAATGGCGCCTTTTTAATTCGGCTTTAAAGTAATCCACCCAGGGTATGGGTGAAGGATCAACCCGGTTGAGTATCGCTAGATAGAATCCCACGTGGCTCCCAAAAGACAAGATTTCAAACACCTGCTCAATGGACTGACGACCCCGGGCTTGATAAGACAAAGCCTCCAGGCCGTGACCTCGGACAATCTTTTTTGTTATGGTATGCCTTATTTGATTATAGGGGTGATAAAGGCTGGACTCTAGAAATAAAAATTTCGCCAACCGCCGAGGCAGACGCGGATGTTCTAATCCCTCAAGCAGATGGTGGTTCAGTTCCGGGATATATTGATAGAGGGAAAAGTTCTTACCGTTCTCATTAATCTGGTTGGCAAAAATGTGAGCGCTGCCTTCCAGGTGTTCTGAAGCGACAATTATCGGAAAAGCGCCGTAAAGTTTTTGGGCAATTTTCTTCGCCAAATTACTCTTACTCGGTTTCTCCAGGGAAAAAAGTTTCTGGCCTCGCTCAAGCGCCGATTTGGCGATCTGGAAATCTTTTTCCGTGACTCGGATAATCCCCAGCCTGTTCAGCAGGACAAAAAGGCTGATCAGATTATAGCCCACCCCTATCCGTGGCTGCTGGCAAGGATTGTGCTTCTCTTCAAAAATATAGGCTGGCACGCCATAGCGCCTAGCTAGGGTGGCTAACTTGCCGCCTTTTGTAATAATAAAGATGTTGGCTTTACGTCGCCACGCTTCATTGAAGGTAGCGATTGGTTCTTCCGTATTCCCCGAATAACTTGCAATGATGTAAAGAGTGTTCCTTCCTACTATCTTCGGCAGACTATATCCATGGATGAATTCGAATGGCGTCTTCAAACTATCACGATAAAGAGATTGGACCACGTGGGCAGCCAAAGCCGACCCGCCCATGCCGTTTAAAACAATGTTTGATGACTTTCGGTAGCGAGCCGGTATATTAATCCGTGTTTGACCTCGCCAATCATTCCAAACCTGCTGGCATTGTAAATTAATTTCCTTAATCGACTCAAGCATTCGGCTGCGATCAAGGCTAGCGATGTATTTTGGCTGATCAAGTTTTGACATACTAACATAATACCGATTTTTTTCCATTTAGGCAAATTGACTCTTGGCCTATTTTTCTGCTATATTATAGAGGATTTATCTCAATTTTTAAGGAGCTCATCCGTGTCGGGTCATTCCAAGTGGTCACAAATAAAGAGACAAAAGGGAACTGCTGATGCCAAACGCAGCACTCTTTTTACTAAGCTTGGCAACACTATCACCGCGGCCGCGCGTGAAGGCGGCGTGAATCCCGAACACAATTTTAAGCTTCGTTTGGCGATTGAACGAGCCAAAACAATCAATCTGCCGAACGATAATATCGAACGCGCCATTAAACGAGGGGGTGGCGAGGTTGAGGGTGAGATTTTGTCTTCAGTTGTCTATGAGGGTTTCGGTCCGGGCGGGGTGGCTCTGGTGATTGAAGCAATCACTGACAACAAAAATCGAACCTCCAGCGAAATTCGTTCAATCATCACGAAATACGGCGGAACCTTTGGCTCGCCTAAATCAGTTATCTGGCAATTCAATCATCGGGGCGAAATTATTCTGGATTTTACTGACAACGCCGGCCTGACACCAGAAGACCTCGAAGCCAAGATTATCGAGTCTGGGGCTGATGATTTCAAGCAAACCCCCACCGGTTTCGAAATTCTAACTCTGCCAGATCAGCTCAAGGCTGTCCAGGAAAAACTCGTTGCTCTAGGCGTGGTTTGCGGCGACTCCAGCCTCATCTACCAGCCGCAAAACACGATCGCGCTAAAGCCCGCCGACCAGAAAAAACTCGAAGACCTAATCGCTGAACTTGAGGATAATCAATCCGTTGATACCGTTTATACTAATTCTAATCCATGATCATTCTCGGAATTGACCCTGGTTTAGCCAGAATCGGTTATGGAGTAATCGCCAAAACCGGATCTTCCCAAAAGCTTGTGGCTTCAGGTCTCATCACCACTCCGGCGAATAAATCTCTGCCGGACCGCCTAGTCTTAATCAATCGGGCACTCCGTCAGGTTCTTAAAAAACATCAACCAGATTTAGTTTCCATCGAAAAGCTGTTCTTCTTTAAAAACGCCAAGACCGCTTTCAGCGTCGGTCAGGCCTGGGGGGTGATTACCTTCACGGTCAGCGAGTTTAAACTGCCGATTCTCGAACTTACCCCACTCCAAATAAAACAAACAGTAACCGGATATGGCCACGCTGAAAAAGTCCAGGTTTATAAAATCCTAAAAATGATTTTGAAAACTAAGTCGCTGCCGAAACAGGACGACACAGTCGACGCGATTGCCTGTGCTTTCTGCGCCTGCCAAAACATCTCAAATAAATATCGGCTTTAATAATTACTACCTATGCGTAAAATACTAAAGATCGTCTCTGTCTCAGCCGAAACGGCGCCCTTTGCCAAGGCCGGCGGTCAAGCCGACGTGGCTCGTTCCCTGCCTAAAGCCATGCGCCGCCTCGGTCACCAGGTCATCGCTATTATGCCTCTTCATGGGGTAATAGACACTGCCCAGTATGGCCTGAAAAAAATTGCCGACGAGGTCCCGATTCAGATTGATGACAAAAATACCCGAATGGCTTCATTCTGGCGGGGCGAGCTGATGCGCGGGCTGCCGATATTTTTTGTTGATAATCCCGAATATTTCGGCCGTTATAAATTTATCTATGGCTCAAAAAATGATAACCGGCGTTTCATGTTTTTTTCGCTGGCCGCCCTCAAGCTTTTAACCCTAATCGACTTTCAACCCGACGTTATCCATTGTCACGAGTGGCATACCGGTTTAATCCCCTACTATCTAAAAAAACGCTTACACGACAATAAATTCTACGAAGACACGGCCACCCTTTTCACCATCCACAATCTATCTTTCCAGATGGGCCAAGACTGGTGGACCGTGCCTCCGGAAAAGAAAGATTACGGCCACTCTCGCCTTCCAGATTTTTCCGACAAAGAAGCCATCACCTGCATCAACTTCGCTAAACGAGCGATCCTTTACGCCGATGTCATCAATACCGTCTCCGAACAATACGCCCAGGAAATACTCACCCAGGAATATGGCCAAGATCTACATCGCATCTTGCTCAACCGCAAAAACCGGGTTTTCGGAATTATTAATGGGATCGACTATTTTGACTTCAACCCATCAACTGACCCGGGTTTAGTCAAAAATTATGATTTCAACTCTTTGCACCGAAAAGAAAAGAACAAGCTCTTCCTCCAAAAAGAGTTCGGCTTGCCCCAAAACGCCGAGATTCCCCTGATCGGCATGGTCTCACGGATTACCGAACAGAAGGGGTTCGATTTAATAATGGAAATACTCGAGCCATTAATGCGCCAGGATGTCCAATTAGTAATTGTCGGTGGTGGTGAAAAAAAATACGAAAAATATTTTAGAAAATCCGCCAAAAGATTTCCGAATAAAATCGGAGTTCATCTCGAGTTTGACGTCACTCGGGCCAGCCAGATTTACGCCGGTTCTGACATGTTCCTGATGCCTTCGCGCTTCGAACCCTGCGGGCTTGGCCAATTAATCAGTCTGCGCTACGGCTCAGTCCCGATTGTTAATGCCGTGGGTGGCCTGGTAGACACGATAACCGATTTTAATCCGAAAACCCGCAAGGGCAATGGTTTCATTTTCAAACGCTACGACTCCCGCGATTTGTTAATCGCCCTTACCCGGGCGATCGTAAACTATAAATACTCCGATTACTGGCGTGACTTGGTAGTCCACGGGATGCAGCAAAGCTATTCCTGGGAAATACCCGCTAAAAAGTACATTAAGCTCTGTCGTTTAGCTTTACGCTACGCTAAGGTCAAGGTATAATTCAACTCTATGACAACGACTTCCTGGGCAAACTTTTTTCATATCTACCAGCCACCTAACTGGGACAAGAAAATCATTCAAAAAGTGGTCCGGGAGTCATACCACCCGCTCTTTCAAGCCCTTAAAAACCGCCCCAGAATAAAGGTAACTCTCAATATCTGCGGCTCTCTGACTGAACAGCTAGAGCGACTGGGGTTTTCTTCGGTTCTTAATACCATCAAAGGCTTGGCCGAAAATGGGCAAATCGAGTTCACCGGCTCAGCCAAATACCACCCAATACTGCCGTTGCTATCAAGCTATGAGATGGAGCGCCAAATCCAGCTGAACTATGACACCAACCGGCGATTCTTTGGTTCAGCCTATCAGCCTAAGGGTTTTTTCATGCCCGAGATGTGCTATAGCCAAGCCGTGGCGAAAACCGTCAAAAAGCTCGACTATGAATGGATTATTCTTGACGAAATATCTTATAACGGTAATCTAGGGGAAGTTCAATTCAATGCTGGCTATAAAACTCTATCCGGATCTTTAAAAGTCATATTTCGCAATCGTTTTATCAGCGACATGTTTTTTATGGATATTCTGAAAAATACCCGTTCATTTTATGAAGCCCTAAAGAAAGATCCCCGGGCCGCTTCTGTCCTGATCACCGGCTTTGATGGCGAAAACCTCGGTCATCATAATCCTCATTTGTTGCGCATCTGGCTCGAGCTGGTTGAGTCAAAGAGGTTCACAAACCTCAAACTCTCCGATGTTCTCGCCTCATACCGCCACTGGAAAGAGGTAGCTCCCGTCCCGGCCAGCTGGGCTTCGCGTCAATCGGAACTCCGCGGGAATCATCCATACTACTTATGGAACGATCTGCATAACCCGATCCACCAGCTTCAGTGGAAACTGACTAAATTAGTTTATGAATCGATTAAGTCGCTCCCGGTATCAAATCGTAGATATAGCCGGGCTCGCGACCTGCTCGACCAAGCCTTGGCCTCTGATCAATACTGGTGGGCGGCCGCCTCACCCTGGTGGAGCAGGGAAATTGTTGACCGGGGGGCAGACAAGCTACTTCAAGCTCTCCAAATCGGTCTGCCTAAATCAAAGGCCACTCTATCAGCTAAAAAAATCCATGATCAGATTATTGCTTTAGTTGATAAATGGCAAACCACGGGAACGGCCGAACAAAAAAAATATACTTATTTATCAGCTGAACCATTCACCCGTTATTTTGGCGGGCGAAAGGTAACTTAAAAAAACATGTATTGGGCAAATTTTCTTCATTTTTATCAACCTCCGACCCAAAAATCGTCCTGGGTCAAAAAGATCGCTAACGAAAGCTACCGTAAAATCGTGGCTGGCTTGCTTAAAAATCCAAAGGCGCGCCTCACTTTGAACATCAACGCCGTTTTAGTCGAACTGCTAAAGCGCGACGGCTGTTTTGACGTCGTTTTGGGCATCAAGAAGCTCGCTCAAAGGGGGCAAATTGAACTCACTGACACGGCCAAATATCATCCCTTTCTGCCGCTTTTGCCTGAATCGGAAATAATCCGGCAAATCAAGCTCAACTACCAAACTAACCGACGTTTTTTCGGCCCAACCTATAAACCCACCGGCCTTTTCCCCACTGAAATGGGCTATGCTCCGAAGATTGCCCGGGTAGCCAAGAAGCTTGGCTACCGCTGGCTCATAATCGACGAGCTGGCCCACCCCGAACAGAAACAGATGGATCATGAAACTATTTATCACTTGAAAAATGACCCCAATCTCTACTTTTTCTTTCGTGAGCGTGACGTTAGCTTTAGGATTCTTTCAGCCCAGGTCGGGGTAAGCGTTTTCTCAAGTAAAATGCTGGTTAATCTGTTAGGCGGTCGACTCCAAACCCACAATTATTTGGTAACCGCCATGGACGGCGAGACGTTCGGTCACCACCGTCCCGGCCTGGAACAGCTTCTTTTCGATCTGTACAAAGTGCCTAAAATGAAAAGTGTGACTTTGTCTGAATTACCGCGCCTCTTTCCCAAACGTTATGGTCTAGTGCCCCACGAATCGAGCTGGGCGCTTCTTCAAAAGGACATCGAACAAAACACCCCTTTCTCTCGCTGGAACGACCGGCACAATGAAATCCATCAGGCGCAATGGAAATTAACCAATCTGGCCATCAAACTGGTAAATCGACTAAATCCCGAGGCTAAAAATTTTTCCGCTGTCCGCCGGGCCCTTGATCGCTCTCTCCACAGCGATCAATACTGGTGGGCTTCGGCAATGCCCTGGTGGAGCATTGAAATGATGGAGGCGGGCGCTAAGGAGCTTCGTGATGTTGTTCTGATGATACCGGGCTTGTCAAAATCAATCTATCAGGAAGCGCAGAGGCTGTACCAACAGATTATTTATACGGCCTTCGACTGGCAGAGGAGCGGAAAAGTTGAAAGTTTGGCCCGCCAGGCTGACGAAGATGTCACCCAAAGAATCACCACTGAACTGCCATATATTCCGCTAGCCGAGTACAATAAAATCACCTCCAATCTTAAGCGTCAGATGCTGGAAGCCGCCAAGAATACCGAATACGAACGGGCGGCTCAAATTCGCGACCGGGTTACCGAGCTGGAGGAGAAAAAGCACCTATTGACTAAAAAACATGGATCTCGCGGTTAAAAAACAGCAGCTTAGTCTGGCTCAATCTTCGAGGAAAAAATTGCTGGCAAAATATAAACTTCGCCTGATTAAGGTTCACCGAAATGGCCCCCGTTTTTACGTCGCGTACTGCTGGCTGGGGAAAAAGCCGGTTATCTTTAAAATGTGTCTCTTCGCCCGCAGCCTTGACCCGAGAACCAATGAGGGCCTAAAAAGAGAGGCTATAACATTAAAGTACTTTCATACTCACAAGCTAGGGCTTCTCAGTCAGACAACTCCGGATGTTGCTTTTTATGGCGCCTCTGGCCGTACCTGGTATATCCGGGAACATCTGGTGGGTCAATGCCAAAGCGTCCAGGGTAGTAATTTCGTGTTCCGGACCTCTTTTTTCACAAAAAGCACGGCTGACTGGCTGGTTGATTTCTTTATAAATCTTCATCGCGCTTCCAGGGTTTTGCCTCGGTCAATGAAAGGAGTTTACGCCAGACACACGCTCAAAACCAATCTTCGGCTGATCAACTGGCCAAAAGTTCCCCAAATCATCCCGCTACCAAACGCCACTGACCGGATTAAATCGTGGTTTTCGAAGCAGGAGCGGCTTTTTGACTCAAACCAAAACGTTCTGACACACTATGAACCGTACGCCAGCCATTTTTTCTACACCAAGCAAAAACGTTTCAAAATTATTGACTGGGAAAATGTCGACTGGGGCAGCCCGGCTCACGATCTCTCAATCATCTGGAACCGCGCCTTTGAACATCCGGCTTGGCAAAAATACCTGGTTAATAAATTTTCTAAGTTAACCACCCCGCGCCGTGTCTTCAAACGTCTTTTTGAAACGGAAACGATCCTCCAGGGCCTAAGCAACATAGACTATTTTTATCGGACTTCGCAACCGGTCGAGAAAAAGTTAAAGAAAAAGGCGATCGCCTTTTACCAAAAAAATATACTGGAAATTCTCAAAGGGTAATTTCTACATTAAAAATTATATCGCCAAGGTTCTCCTATGCCAAACCAAAAACCAATTTCCGTTCTCTTCGCCACCGCCGAACTAACCCCTCTGGCAAAAGTCGGCGGCTTAGCTGACGTGGCTGGCGCCCTGCCGCCGGTTCTTCTCGAGCTGGGCGTGGACGTCAGGGTGGTTCTGCCAAAATACGGCACGATCGATGAAAATAAATATCCCTGTCGGCTGCTGGCGTCGGATGTGACTGTTCCAACCGGCGCGGGGCCTGAAAAAGTTTCGATATTTGAAACCAAGATTCCGGGCACAGAAGTAATTATTTACCTGATTGACAACCTAAAATACCTCGGCCAAAACGGTATCTATTTCGACCGGACGGCTTTTGTCGAATCGATTAGCGAAGTTCACCGCTTCCTTTTCTTCTCCCAGGCTCTTTTATCGATCCCCCGGGCTCTTAACTGGTACCCCGATATTATCCATTGCCAAGACTGGCACGTCGGAATAGCACCGGCTCTGCTGAAATTAGCCGGGCAGAAGGAGCCGAAACTCAAAACCATCAAAACCCTTTTTACCATCCACAACCTGGCCAATCAGGGTAAGTGGAAAAGGGCTGAGGCGCTCAATTTTTTGGGAATAGCTGAGAAGGAATTTCCGGGACCCGGCGAACCGGCCGATATTAATCTAATCCAACAGGGAATTATCAATAGCAACCTCATTAACACGGTCAGCCGTACCTACGCCCAAGAAATCGTTACGCCAGCCTGCGGCGAGGGGTTAGAAGCCGACCTGCTCAAGCGCCAAAAAGACCTTTCCGGCATTGTCAACGGTCTTGACCAAAAACGCTTTAACCCCGAGACTGACCCGGACATTGCCGCCAACTACTCAATCAATGCTATCGAGAAAAAATCGCTAAATAAGCAAGCGTTACAGGAACTCTGCGGTTTGCCGATAAATAGCGAGGTGCCGGTTTTCAGCCTGATCTCACGGCTGACCGATCAAAAGGGAATTGAATTGGTAGCTGAATGCGTGCCCACTATCGTTGAAAATGGCGGCCAGCTCGTGTTCCTGGGGCAGGGCGCCGAGAATTTTGAGAAGATGGCCAGTTCAGCCCAGGAGCGTTTTCCAAAAAACGTCTACGCGAAAATCGGCTTTGACGCTGTTTTAGCCCAAAAGATTTACGCCGGTTCTGACATGTTCCTGATGCCCTCGCGCTTTGAGCCCTGCGGCCTGAGCCAGCTCATTGCCATGCGATATGGTACAATTCCTATTGTCAGGGCTACCGGCGGCCTTAAAGACACAGTGGCGGATTATGACCCAAAAACCCGCTCTGGCCATGGCCTCGTCTTCGCTGATTACTCCAGCCAAGCCTTGCGTGAAGCGATAATCCGGGCTCTCAGGGTCTTTACCACAAATAAGGCCGACTGGCTAATGCTTGTCCAAAGAGCCATGTCTTACGACTCGTCCTGGATCACGGCGGCCAGAGAATACCTCAATCTCTACCAAAAATTAATTAGCCAATAGTATGCCCAAAGTACAAAAAGCTGAAATTAGAGATAATTATATCCACGACCGGACTGTCATCATCGCCCCTGGCCGATCCAAGCGCCCCCACAATTTCCCTTCCCATGTCCCGACAATGATGCCAAAGAGGGACTGTCCTTTTTGCCCCGAAAAGGTTGATATAGTAAAACCGATTTATCAGCTGGGTGGTGCCAACTGGAAGATCAAGGTTATCAAAAATAAATTCCCGGTCGTTGATCAGCATAATCAGGCCGTCTACGGCAGACAGGAAGTGGTGATTGAATCGCGTTATCATGAAAAGGAATTAGCCGAGCTTCCGACCAAAGACATCGCGGCTGTTTTGGAAGTCTTCGGCCGCCGGGTCAAGGACCTGTCCCGGGACAATAAAATAAACTACATTCTGGTCTTTAAAAATGACGGTGGCAAAGCCGGCGCCTCTATTGATCACGCTCATTCCCAAATTTTCGCCTCGGAATTCATCCCGCCTCACGTTCTGGAAAAACTGAAGCGGGCGGAGGAATATGAAATTAAACACGGCGAGTGCTATTACTGCCGGTTGATCCGACGGGAGTTTAAGGGCCCGCGCTGGATCAGCCACGACTCTCTGACCGCCGCCTTTACTCCCTACGCCTCAACTTATAACTACGAAGCTTGGGTTTTTCCCCGGCGCCATGTTGATAATATATCTTCACTTAGGCACCGCGAGTTCCATTCCCTGGCCAAGATGCTAAAAATGATTATCGGCAAACTCAACGAGATTAACCTCCCCTACAATTTCTACTTGCACCAAGTCGTTCACTACAAGGACGAGCATCTATATTTAAGGGTCTGCCCGCGCCGCGACACCTGGGCCGGGCTGGAGTTGGGCTCGCGTTTAATCGTTAACACGGTCGCGCCTGAGGAGGCAGCCAAGTTTTATCGGGGGAAATAATCATTTATGGGCAGCCAGATCGAACTCAACGACACCCTGCAAATAACCACGGATCAGGGATTTCCAAGAGAACTAATCCTTGAGACGCATTTGAAAAAGCCTTTTACAGCTGACGCTTTCAATGGTCGTGTTTTTAGTTTTGTCAAACCAGATAAACGCCTCTTTCATTCAGCCCCTACGCGTGTTTTTCTCGTTCATAATATCAATGGCAAATGGCTTTATTGGGGTCATTGCCAGATAATCGAACAAACAATTCACGCCGAAAAAAACAACACTACAGGTAAATTTATTATCACAAAAATATATCCGCCGGACTACCAGCGACAAATCAGCCTGAATGAGATTGACCCAGGCAAGGAGTATTTCGTAAATCAATAGTAGCCAGTAATAAATGTCTTGCTGGCCATTTTTATATAGTTAATTAAGAATATATTCTGAAGTATTTATTTTCTACTGGCTCTTAAAGACTCTTACAAAACGGTGCTTCCCTATTTTTACAATTGCATCAAATTGTACTGTCACTGAACCGTCTTTATTAATTTTACCATCAATTTCGACTGCCCCTTGTTTTATTAAACGACGTGCTTCAGATTTCGAAAGATGTTTTTCATCTGAACAAACAACTACGTCCAGCAACTGTGGCTCTTGTGAATAAAAAATCTTCCGGGCATCATCTGGTTGCTTCTTTTTCCTAAACACACGTATAAAGTATTTCTCTGCCTCTCTGGCTTCTTTCTTTGTATGATAAATTTTTACGATTTCTGTCGCTAGCTTGGCTTTAATATCCAACGGATTTGCGCCGTTCTTCAATTCATGCTCTATTTCATTTACTTCTTTCATCGGCAACCTGGTCACAAGCGTAAAGTAGTTCATTATTTCACTATCTGAAATCGACGTAATTTTTCCGTACATATCAATTGGAGAATCATTAAAATTTATCGAATTGCCCAAACTCTGGCTCATTTTCTTCTCTCCATGATAACCAATTAATAATGGCATAATAATCAAGTCTTGGGGTTTTTGGGCGAACGCTTCTTGTAAAAATCTCCCCTGGAGCTCATTAAACTTTTGGTCTCTTCCAATTACTGTGACGTCAGCCTTTAGCATATAGGAGTCGTATCCTTGTAAAACGGGGTAGACTATTTCATGCAAACCTATTTCGCGCTCTTCCTTAATTCTTTCTACGAACATGTCTCGGGCTAACATCTTCTGAACAGTTGTTTTAGACATAATCCGAAGAAGTTCTTCTGCTGACATTCCATCGTACCATTCCGCATTTGACCGAAACTCAACCTTACTAATATCCAGAATTTTACCTAGTTGTTTTTTATAATCATCGGCCAGAGCCTCAACCTCTTCCCGCTTTCTCATTTTACGCTGCCATACTCGGTCTGTCGGATCGCCAAATCGACCGGTAAAACCACCGATCAAAAATATAATTTTGTGACCCGCTTCTTGAAATTGGCGAAGTTTCTCATAAACCACGGCATAGCCCAAATGCAAATCCTTGGTGGTTGGGTCAACTCCGTGCTTAATCCGCAAGGGCCGTCCGCTGTTCAGCTTCTCCTCCAGGCTCGGGCGCTGAATTATTTCTTCCACGCCCCGCTTGAGAAGGTCTTCGGGTAGTTTCTTTGGAATTGTCATAGTTACTTATAATTATAGTGTAGTTTTGTTATAATGACAAAGTTAGGACTTACGCGCTTGCCGCTTTCGACCCGGCAAAGCTGGGTCAGCAAGCGGCTTTGGCCAATTTCTTCGTCAAAATGCTTCGTTTTTGCTCGTCGTAGTTTGACTACGCCTCGCAAAATCCTCGCATTTTTCCTCGAACTTGTCTCAAACGCGTAAGTCCTAAAAGTCTATCATTTTCTTGTTTTTTGCTTATCTTATGCCCATACCGCCTCTCGAACCAACCTACCAAAAAACTTGGAAACATACCAAAGAATCTAAGCCAGAACCCAAAAGCCGAAGCGCCAAGCGCCGGCGCTGGTGGTCCAAGCTTTTAATTATCTGCGCCGTTTTATTTCTGGCGGGCCTGCTTGTTGGCGTTGGCGCTTTTGCCTGGTACAGTCGCGATCTGCCTAGCCCCGATAAGCTACTCAGCCGCAACCTGGCCCAGAGCACCCGGATATACGATCGGACCGGCCAAGTCTTGCTTTATGAAATTCACGGCGATGTCAAACGGACCCTGGTTCCCCTGGAAGACATACCCGACAACCTAAAAAATGCCACGATCGCTATTGAGGATAAGCATTTTTACGAACACTCGGGTTTTGATATTACCGGATTGATCCGGGCAGTCTTTATAAATATCACCTCGGTCGGTAAAAGCCGTCCGGGCGGTTCGACTATTACCCAGCAGCTTGTCAAAAACGCGATTTTAACCACGGAAAAAACATTTACCCGGAAAATTAAAGAGCTGGTCTTGTCCTATCAAATTGAGAGAAAGTTTTCCAAAGATCAAATATTAAAACTGTATTTCAATGAAATCCCCTATGGCTCAGTCTCCTATGGAGTTGAATCAGCCGCCCAGATATATTTCGGCAAAAGCGTCAGCGATCTGAATCTGGCGGAATCAGCCGTCCTAGCCGCTCTGCCTCAATCACCCACCTATTATTCTCCCTATGGCAGCCACGTTGACGAATTGATCGGCCGCCAACAATATATTCTCGACCTGATGGTGGAGCAGAATTACATTACCCAAGAACAGGCTGACGAGGCAAAAAAGGTTGAGCTTAAATTCCAGCCGTCACGCGAACCGATTACGGCTCCGCATTTCGTTTTTTATGTGAAGGAAAAGCTGACGGAAAAATACGGTGAAAAAATGGTTGAGCAAGGCGGGCTGAAAGTAATCACTACCCTAGACGCTTACAAACAGCAGGTGGCTGAAACGGCGGTTACCGAAGGAATTGAAAAAATAAAAAAGTATGGCGGTTCAAACGCCGCCTTGGTCGCCCTTGACCCAAAGACTGGGGAAATTTTATCGATGGTTGGTTCGGTTGATTATTTTGATACGGAAAACGACGGTAACGTTAACGTGACAATCAGAAATCGCCAGCCTGGTTCATCATTTAAACCCGTGGTTTACGCGACGGCCTTTGCCAGGGGCTATACGCCTGAAACAATGCTCTATGATCTGAAAACCAATTTTGGCGGGAATCCGGCCTATATCCCAAACAACTACGACGGCAAAGAGCATGGCCCGGTTTCAATGCGCAAAGCCCTGGCTGGCTCGCTTAATATCCCGGCCGTTAAAACTCTATATCTGGCCGGCCTTGATAATGTCCTGGAAACCGCCCGATCCCTTGGCTATACAACCTTAACCGATAAAGAGCGTTATGGCCTCTCCCTGACGCTCGGAGGCGGTGAGGTTAAACTTCTGGAACACGTCGGCGCTTTTGCCACCTTCGCCCGGGAGGGCTTGAGGCATCCGACTCAGGCGATATTGCGGGTGGAGGATAAAGACGGAAAAGTGCTCGAGGAATCTAAACCAGAGGAGATTGAAGTGATGGATGAAAAAGTGGCCCGCAATATTAATAGCATTCTTTCAGACAACGCGGCTCGAAGCTTTATCTTCGGAGGTCAAAACTACCTGACCCTGTCTGACCGTCCAGTGGCCGCCAAAACTGGTACGACCAACGATTTTCGTGATGCCTGGACTATCGGTTACACTCCTTCCCTGGTCGCCGGAGTTTGGGCTGGCAATAACGACAACACGGAAATGAAAAGGGGGGCTGATGGTTCGGTAATCGCCGCGCCGATCTGGCACAGTTTTATGGAAAATCTTTTAAAAGGCACGCCAGTCGAGACTTTCAAGGCTCCTGGAATTGTATCAGTGGACAAAACAATGCTTAATGGTCAAATCGACCTGGTCCATACTTACAAAGTCGACTCTTTGACCGGCCGGGTAATCCCAAACGAATGTCTTGAGTCCTACCCCAAGGAATATGTCAAAGAAAAAACCTTCAAAGAGACCCACACCATTCTTTATTACGTCCAAAAAGACAAACCCCAGGATAATCCACCTGACAATCCTAGCTCTGATCCTCAATTCGCCCACTGGGAAGAGGCGGTGCAGCGCTGGGCTGATGGTCAGCCGGACTATATTACTCCCAACCATCCGCTTCAGTACGAGAGCTGCGCCTTACGCAAGCCGGACGAAAGTCCAGCTAATACCAGCTCGGCTTCTCTCGTTTCTCCGCTCGCGAATGCCGTGATCACTACCTCGCCTCTCCAAATAACCGCCCAAGTGAGCGAGGCCTTTGATCTTGATCGGGTAGAGCTTTACCTGGACGATAAACTTATCAGCACCCTGACCCAGGCCCCGCTTGAGCTTAACTATGACCTATCAGATACTGCCAATGGCTTTTACACGCTTAAGGCCCTATTCTATAAAAAATCCGGCGAAGTCCTTCAAGATACCCGCGAACTTAACCTTCTGCTTACCACCGCCTCGCCTAGCTACTACTTGATCCGCCCTCAGGCCGGGACTACCCTTAAATCTTCCGACTTTCCCTACCGCATTTCTGGCCTAGCCTACCACCCTGACGGCGTTGCTTCTGTTTCGTTTTTTTATCAGTTTGGTGAAACTGCGACTCTAATCCAGAAAATCGCCGATTTTCAACTCAATCAATTTCAAATAGACTGGACGACCGCGCCCAGTCCTGGTGATTATCTCTTGTACTTCATGCTCGAAACAAAAAACGGTCAGCAGCTTACTAGTCCCTCTGTCGCCGTGACCGTCTCTGGCTAGATTTCCAGGTGAATTCTATCTACCGTCCCCTGGCCAAATCTTTGGTTGATTTTTTTTATGAACATCCGGCTTCTCAATTGAATTTCGCTGGCCATTATCGAGCTCATGCTGGCGATCACCAATTGCTTATTTTTTAGAGCTAGGGGTTTGGTCAAGCGTTGGGCTTTATTGCCAAACTCCTCTTTCAGCAACCCCTCTGAATACAATAGGACATGAGCCGCCTCTACCTGTTGCTTAATCTTAGCGCGACCCAGTGATGACGCCCACAAATGGTTGCTAACCAGCTTAAGCACGACTTATTGCTTAATTGGCATGATTATATAAAGAAAGTCGTCCAGATCTTTTGGTGTCAGGGTGCCGGGATTTGACCCATCAATTAACGAGAGCGCGCCCTGAGAAGTGTCTAAATTAGCTAAGCCGTCTAAAAGATAGCGGTGATTGAAGACGGTTACATTTTCCTCCCCGGTAATTTCCGCTCTGATTTCCGTAGTGCTTTCCCCTAATTGCGTGTTGGCCGAAGACACCATGATTCTTCCCGCCTTGGCGTCAAATTTCAGATTGACATCGTTTATCCCAGTCTTAGAGAAGAGCGCGGCGCTTTTTACCGCCTTGATCATCTCGTCGCAAGAAAACTTGGCCACGGTTTTGTAATCCTGGGGGATTATTTGCCGGTAGTCTGGATATTGGCCC
>JAQTMH010000005.1 GCA_028714495.1 Patescibacteria group bacterium | reverse complement strand
CGCCTTTAGTAAATATTCTAATTCTGCTGTTAATTACGATTATTATGGCTGTCGGATTTATAGCGGTTATAATTGGAATAGTTTGGTTGCCGATAGGCCAAATTATCGGCTGGTCAGTCTGGCTGCTTTTGGGTTATATAATCGCGGTTGTGGATTTTTTCTCGAAATTGAACTTTTCCTCGATCGAAATAAAAGAATTATCGGTAATTTTTCTGGTGATAGGTTATTTGCTCATTTATAGTCTAATAAAAAATCCGCTGTCGTTTTTTAGACGTCAGCGGAAGTCAGAAAAGAACCTTGTCAACTAGCGAACGTTCGCTCGATCTGTTCGACCTCATCTTGATTGCCGACAAAGAACGGCACGCGTTCGTGAAGCGCGGTTGGCCGGTGCTGAAGCGCTGGCAGTGAACCGGTGCTGGCCCGTCCGCCTGCCCTTTCGGCTAGCAATGACATTGTCGCGAC
Source organism: Patescibacteria group bacterium (assembly GCA_028714495.1). GTDB lineage: Bacteria > Patescibacteriota > Patescibacteriia > JAHIZJ01 > JAHIZJ01 > JAQTMH01. Next base: position 109,408 of record JAQTMH010000005.1, on the reverse strand, counting down.
TTCATAGAGATAGCGGAGTTTTCCCCCTGGGCTTTTCGTGTCAGCTGGGTAGAGGAAAATGCCGCCCTTGAGCAAATTGCGGTGAAAATCAGCGACCAGGGAGCCGATATAGCGGGCGCTCAGTCTATCCTTGAGCTGGCTAACCAGTGTTTGGATTTGGATAGCCCAGCGCGACCAATTGCCCTCATTGACCGAAAAGTACTTGGGTTTGTCTGGGATTCGGATGTTGGGATGGGAAAGAAGGAAAAGGCCGGCGCCGGGGTCAAAGGTAAACCCATTTACGCCTTTGCCCAGCGTGATCACGAGCATAGTACTCGAGCCGTAGATGATATAGCCGGCGACAAGTTGTTCAGTGCCTGCTTGAAGGAAGTCAGTCTCCTGAACCGGTCGGCTTTTCAACGGCCTGAGCCAGACTGAGAAAATCGTACCCACGCCGACATTCACATCGATATTGGATGAACCGTCCAGGGGATCAAGGGTAACCAGATAGGTTCCAGTGGTCGATCCGGGTATCATCTGCTCGTCTTCTTCAGTAGCTATGGCCGCGATTTGATCACAGGTAAGGCAATGTCGGACAATGATGTCGCGGGAAATCGCGTCGAGCTTTTGGACTGTTTCGCCCTGGACATTCGTTGCTCCAGTGACTCCGAGCACATCAGCCAAACCAGCCAGATTGACTTGTTTGTGGATTAACCCGCAGCCAGCCACAATCGAGGAAACCACTTGGGACAAGCCCGGCGACATTCCAACCTGTTCCCTGGCCAGAAATTCCATGAAACTGGTTCCGCGGCCTTGATCCATGTCCGACCTCCTTCCTCTGGTTTGAAACAGACAATTGTTTTTCAAAGGACTAAGACTGACAGATTTTCAACTTATCAACAACTCAATTATTTGTCAATAGAATAAATGAAGAGAAAAATCATTACGATTATTAGCGCGGCCTCGGTTTTGGCGGGAATATTGTTTTTTATAATTATCAATTCAGATTCGGATGAATATCGGGTAATATTTTTCGACGTCGGACAAGGCGATTCGATTCTGATTGACGGACCGGAAAATTTTCAGATACTCATTGACGGCGGCCCGGACAACACGGTTATTCAAAAGTTGGGTCAATATTTGCCTTTTTATGACCGGACAATCGAACTGGTAATATTAACCCATCCTGACGCTGACCATGTAACGGGCTTGGTCGAAGTATTGGAACGGTACCAGGTCAAAACGATAATGGATACCGAAGTGCTGGCAACAAACGATGCCTACGTCAGGTTGAGAGAATTGATCAGGCAAAAGTCAATCGAAGAAATAATTGGTCAGCAGGGCAAGGAATTGCGAATTCCCGGAGAGGGTGTTTTAAAGGTTTTGTATCCGATTGAAAATGTTAGCGGCAGGGAATTCAAAGACATAAATAGCACGTCCCTGGTTGCTCGCTTCGAGGTGGGTCAGCACAGCTTTTTATTTACTGGGGATTTGCCGAAGGAGGGAGAGAGTGAATTGATCTCCACCAGACAAAGTCTGAAAGCCGATGTTTTGAAAGTAGGCCATCACGGAAGCAAATATTCCACCAGCCCAGCATTTGTGAAAGCAATTGACCCGGCGATTGCGGTAATTCAGGTAGGAGAAAAAAATCATTTTGGCCATCCGGACAAATCAATCCTAGAGTTATTAAGCGACTACGGCAGTCAAGTCGTCAGAACCGATCAAGCCGGAGATATACTAATTGATTGCGGAAATCTCCGCGTAAAAACAAAAAAGTCCATAGACAGTAATTAGATAAAATGATATAATGAGAATGAAAATATTAAGACTAACCAAACATGAAAAGAGTTTTATTTAGCCTGGTATTTATTATTGGAGGGGTATTTTTTATTATTTATGGGGCTAGCGCGGCGTATGGCGATACGACTGGATATTTAGGCAAGCTGTACGATGGCGATGGCCAGGTGCCCACAACCGCTTATCTCGATTTCCCCGAGGATGTCACAGTTGACTCTTCGGGCAATTTTTACATTGCTGATACCTATAATAACGTAATCAGGAAAATCTCGAATAATATTATCACTACTTTTGCCGGAACCGGTTCATCTGGCTCAAACAATGGCGGCGCGGATTCAGCCGAATTTAATCTGCCCAGAGGCGTGACTATTGATAATGAAGGCAGCCTTTATGTGGCAGACTCAGGCAATAATCAAATTCGTAAAATTGATCGCTATGGGGCAGTCTCCACGCTAGTCAGCACGGATTTAAATAATCCGCAGGGTGTTTTGTTTTACAATAATCGGATTTATATCGCTGATACCGATAATAACGCCCTAAAGACGGTAGCCATAAACGGTGAAGGCTTGCAGATTCTCACTAATGATTTAAATAAGCCGAAAAAGATTACGATTGACAGCGGTGGTCAAAATATTTACGTGGCTGATAGCGGGAGCCACAAAGTCAAACGGGTATATCTAATCACCGGACAGGTAAGCGAGATTGCCGGCTCGGGCGAGGAGGCTTATGCCGAGGGAATCGGCAGCGCGGCCAGTTTTCAAAATATCTGGGGCGTGGCTCATTACGACGGCAAGCTTTATGTTACTGACGGTGACGGCTATGACGATAAGCTGCGAATGATTGACCTAGCCAATAATCAAACAACGCTTCTGGCCCGAGATCAAGTAATGGCCAGTTTGAATTTTCCCAGCGGTTTGATGGTGCACGAAGGAAATGTCTTCGTCGCTAATATGGGAATCGGGACAATCCGGAAATTTGATTTGAGCGACCCGGACGATATCAACAGTGATTTTGCCGGTTCAGAGCGGTTCGGAAATAGGAACGGAGAAGCCAGCCAAGCGCTTTTGGGACGTCCCTGGGACATGGTTCTGAGCCCAGACCGGCAATGGCTCTATTTAGCTGAGAATAACAAAATACGCAAAATCAATTACGCGACAAAGGAAGTTTACCAGTTAATCGGCAGCAGCGTTGACAATTACCGGGAAGGCAGCTCTACTAATGCCAGATTCAGCAATATCAGCTCGATTACAATTGATTCGTCTGGAAATTATATATATCTTACTGATCGCTGGAACAATCGAATTCGCCGGATTAACTTGTCAGACGCCAGTAGCTCTTTATTGGCTGGCGGCGGCTTGATAAATACTACCGGGTCCCAAAATAACGGTTATTCAGAAGGAATAGGCGAGGCGGCTCGGTTCAATAATCCTGGTGGTATCGTCATTTCGCCGGATGACCGCTACTTATACGTTTCTGATTCAGGCAATAATCGGATCCGCCGGGTGGAAATTGCCACTGGCTTGACCGAGTTAGTGGCTGGTTCTGGCCAGGCCGGATTTTTGGATGGGACAGGGGACGGTGCGATGTTTAATAAACCCTATGGCCTGGATATTGATTCCACTGGCCGCTATCTTTACGTGGCTGATACCAATAATCACACAATCCGCCGGATCGATTTAGTCGGTAATCAGGTTACTACGATTGCCGGCACAGGCTCGGCTGGTTATCGTGATGCTGTTGGCACTTTATCAGTATTTTCTTATCCCGAATATTTAACACTCGACCCTGCCGGGAATATTTATGTAACTGAAGTGGGTTCGCATCGGATTAGGTTGATTGAAGCCGGCACTTATGTGACAAAGCTCATTGCCGGTTCGGGAAACCGCGGTTATCAGAATGGGGCCAGAACCATGGCTCGGTTCAATAATATTAAAGGCTTGCTGGTTGATCGGACAAACAATATTTTGCTGGTAGCCGATTCCTACAATGATATGCTTAGGCAAGTAGATATTCTCGGAGCCGCTCCCTACGCTGATCCAGCGCCAACTGTTTCAGCGGTCGATCCAAATAAAGTTGCCGCATCTTGGGACAAGGGCAATGGCTTAAGAATAAAGATTGTTGGTAAGAATTTTCGACATGGGGCTGAAACATATTTTGCCACAATAAAATCTTCGAAGACCTACGTAGTCAGTTCAACCGAACTGGTTGTCGAATTGCCCCTTACAAAAATGACGCCCGGTTGGTATGACGTGGTCGTAAGCAATTCCGACGGCCAATCCGCAATTTTGACAACAGGTTTTGGTCTAATGGATTCAAGCGGCCAGGTCCCCAACATCACGCATGTAGTTGAGCGGCCCGGAAGCTTTTACGCCTATGCCAGCAATTTACGGGGCGGGTATTATATCGCGGTTGGAAACGTCTTAGGTGACAACAAGGAGGAAATAATCACTGGCACTGGCCAGGGCCTGGGACCGCAAGTACGAGTTTTTGATAATGCGGGCAAGGTAAAGTCGCAGTTTTTCGCATACGCCGCGACACTTCGTTCGGGGGTGCGCCTGGCGTCCTGTGATCTTGATGGCAATGGTAGTGACGAGATAGTCACGATTCCTGGTCCGGGTGGACGACCCCACGTCAGAATTTTTGACGGTTATGGAAATGTGATTAGTAAAGGCTTCTTCGCTCTTGACGGAAAATTTAAAGGCGGAGCTAATGTCGCTTGCGGCGATATTGATGGCGACGGTAAAGGTGAAATAATGGTTGCGGCTGGACCGGGTGGCGGTCCGCACGTGACTATCCACCGTTCTGACGGAACCCTGATCGGAAATTTTATGGCCTACGCTAAAACGTTCCATGGCGGAATTAAAATTGCCGCGCTTGATTTGGACGGTGATGGGATAATGGAAATGATGACTGGGCCTGAACATGGCGGTCCGCATGTCCAGATGTTCAAAGGGCGCACAGGAAAAAGGATAAATCCCGGGATTTTCGCGTTCAGTCGGAATTTCAGCGGGGGATTGGCTGTAGCCGGGGGAGATATTGATGGTGATGGCATTGACGAAATGCTGGTGACGCCAGGGCCTGAAGCCGAGTCATTACTTAAAATCTATGAAAATTTCGGCAATACGTTTATCGAGAGTTTTTATCTGTTTTCAAAAGCTTTCACCGGCGCTTCAAATATTGCTTCTGGGGATATTAATGGTGATGGCGTTGATGAAATCGTGGCCATCGCAAATTCAAAAGGCGCTCCCTTTGTAGTGCAATTTACAGGTAGTGGCGCGTCAGTTGGATTATAGTCAGGACTTACGCGCTTGCCGCTTTTAATGTTTTATTGGCGGGACAGGTTCAACAGAGCAGGCCTCTGCCGTGATCCTGCGGGCCTGGAAGCGCGGCTTATTTCAAGGGATTTGAACCCCTGATCTCCTCCGTGGCCCCGAAACCAAGCTCTTAGAACTCGCTGGTTCGGGGCAGGCAGGGAGTTTGATTAATTTCTAAGCGGACCCAAGGGGATTTGAACCCCTGATCTCCTCCGTGACAGGGAGGCGTGTTAACCGGACTACACCATAGGTCCGCTCAGAAATTAATTGTTTGTAAGAAGTGAATGCTCAATATGGAACAGGCACGGCAGCGTTACTTGTTTAGTATCAGGACGAAAGTGATTGGCTAGATGTTAACCAGCCTTGTACCCGCGCATGCGGGTATGAACTACCGTCCCAATTTTTTATAACATATTAATGATAATGATAGTTGAGTCGATTGTCAATATCGAGTGATTATAAAGCAGTATGCCAGTAATCATGGAGAATATAAAATATGAATAATTTTATTAAGTACTGGGTTCCCCCGATCTTATGGGCGGGGTTAATATTTTTTCTCTCCTCGATGGCCAATTTGCGGTTTGAGTTTTTAAGCACCTGGGATTTGATCCTGCGAAAAATTTGGCATATGTTTGAATACGCCATATTGGCGATTCTCTTCATCCGGTTGGGCAGATCAAAGAGTAAATCAAAGAATTCAGCCGTTTACCTGGCCGCTTTAATTGGCGCGATATTGTACTCGATAACCGATGAATGGCATCAGTCATATGTCTTAGGCCGTGTCGGGTCGGTTATGGACGTGGCTATTGACACAGCCGGCGGATTGATTGGTGCGACTGTTTATCACCTCGTTAAATACCGGAAATTCAAAGCCTAAACCATGTCCTTTGGCTCTCCCCGGTTGCGCATTTTCTCGGATAGCTTGCCCAGTCGGATCGTAATCCAGACCGCGATGGCGGTTATGAAAATCGCGTAAATAAAGAGCGAAATAATACCACTGGCTGTACCAAACACGGTTTTGAAAAGAGTTTGGATAGCCTCATTCCAGGCCAGGGCCGCGACTAGGCCAAAAGCTGATGTGGCCAAGCCCACCATTTTGTCGAGAACCTCTTTGCTCATAAATTTTCTATTTAAATGTTAAGTCGTATAAATAGTAACAGAATTACTTCGGGTCTGCTAGCCTGAATTGATATTTTTATAATCCTAGCCTTGACATCTTTACAATATTGTGATATCTTACTTTGTTCGCTGGTACATGGGCTTTCTGGAGAAAGGAGAAGTACATGCGTCGGAAGTTTCGATTAGCCGGAGCGTAAGCGCAAAGAAGCGCACCTCCATGGTTATTCGAATCAGCCCATGATCATGGATTCGACTGGAGGTGTATGGCACACAACGTCTACACCCCAGGAGGATACCATGAGTATCGTGGGCAAGATTCACCACATCGTTCATTCTATCAGTCGGATTCTCGGGTACATCCGCTTCTGCTACCGTTTCTGCTACGCCGTTCTGATTCTTCGAAGGGCACAACGGCCGAACGAGCGTCTTACCACCCTGAAGCATCTGGGTGGAACGCACTTTCGGACTGTCGTTGAGGTACGCGGCAAGCCTGTCGTGGCTCACGCGGAATTCATGGCGGCGGCCGGTAGCAGCGTCTTGGCGGAGTGCGGAAACGGCTATACGGAGTTCCCGATTCACACGCCTTGCTTGGAACCCCGTCAATCCGACTGACACCCTCACCGAGACTGGCTTTCCAGTCTCGGTCTTTTTTTATAAAAAATCATATTATAATATTTCTAGCTCGGGATACACCGGGAGCTTTATTTTTTCATTTGTGGTATAATTTAGCCAGTTAAACAATTAGCTCATCACCAATGTTTATCGCCTTATTTATTCTGGCCCTGGGCATAATTTATCTACTTAAGAATTTAGGGGTAATTACCGTTGGAGTATGGAATTTGCTCTGGCCATCATTGATAATAATCGGCGGTATTACGTTGATTTTTAAAAAAAGACGCCAGAAGCATTGGTGGGATTTTTTTGACAACAAAACCAGGGAAGACTGGGACCGATGGGGTAGAGAGTTTGGCAGCAAAATGGACAGCTTCGGTCGCAAGATCGAAAGGAGTTACCGAACGCATCCTGACGAATGGGAGGGAGAGTTTGGTCGGAGGATTGGCAAAAAAATAAAGTATTTTTTTGATAGCGATAAGAGCTCCGAAAAGAAAGAATAAAAAAAGAGGCGAATGTTCGCCTCAAGAGCAAGGATCATGTTGAGAAGAGATCTCTATCTGGGCCCCTTCGATTACCTCCTGTTCGCCGTGCCCGTGTCCTTGACAGTTCTCGCTGTAGACATGAATTCGTCCTCCAGTCCCCACGATCGCCCTGTCAGAATTGTCGATGAAGCCACAGGGTCCCCAGGGAAAAGGTTGACCGCCTTTCTTTTGCACCCGAACTGCCATTGTCGTATCCCCCCTGGTTGAAGTGACGAGATTATCCCCTTAGTTAGGAACAACACATCATGATATATCAACGCTTAATAAAAGTCAAGGCCTGACTTGTTTTTTGGCCGTCTTTATTCTACAATTACGGGGTAATTCAATAAAAAACCATGGATTCGGGCAATCAGACAAATTTTAATAGTCCGACATACGGAAAGATTACTTTTGATAAGATGATCGGCCTTATCGAGAAATATGTGGCTGACGAGCCGAAATCAACCCACCGTCTAATTATTGGAACTGACTCAATGCCCAATGGCCGTGTTGGCATAGTGAATTTTGTTTCCGCGTTGGTGGTGCATCGGGTAGGAAGCGGCGGCATTTATTTCTGGTGTCGGCGAAGGGTTTCAGAGATTTTTGAATTAAGGCCTAGGATGTGGCAGGAAGCCTGGATTTCAATCGAGCTGGCAAAAACCTTCATCGAAAATTTTGGCTTTATTCCAGAAGCAGGCAGGCAGATTGAAATCCACGTTGATATCGGAAATAACGGGCCAACTCGGGAATTAATCAAGGAAATAGTCGGGATGGTGGTAGGTAATGGCTTTGAAGTAAAAACCAAACCGGAGGCCTTTGCCGCTTCAAAAGTGGCTGACCGCCACGTGGTTAATATATAATAATTAACAAAACGAAAATGATAGACTTCAAAAATGTGCCTATTTGCCAAAGTTGCAGCCTCCCATTGGTAAAAGAAGAGGATTTCGGGACAAATTCAGACGGAGGTAAAAATGAGGAGTACTGTAATTTCTGTTTTCAAAAAGGTCAGTTTACTGAGCCAAATATGACCAAGGATGAAATGGTGAAAAGAGTTGCCGAGATGATGCCAAAAAAAGAAGGGAGCGAAGAACAGGTCAGATTTGCCGTTGACAGCCGTATTAGGAATCTGCGCCGTTGGCAATGAGTGAGAATAAAAACATACTATGCAACCGGAGGAGTATCTTAAGTATTACTCGCTGGGCGAAAGACAGAAATTTCAGCAATTAAGCGAGAGCGCAGCAAACAAGACTTACCTGGTTGAAGCAAAAAACCGGCAATATATTTTGCGTATTTATGATGCCGCCAAAACTGGTGAGGAGGTATCATACGAGCACGAGGTAATTAGGCATTTGGTACAGCATAATTTTTTATCTCCTAAACCCGTTCCTTTAATAAGTGGCGACTCTTTTGGTTTAGCGGATCAATATTTCGCTCTATTCGAACATCTACCGGGCCACCCTTTGCGTGGTCCTGAAATTACCAGCGAAAACATCCATTCAGTTGGCGAAGTTCTCGGCTGGTTCCATCTGTTGTTAAAGGATTTTCAACCTAACCATAAAAAGCAATCAGGGGATTTAGAAGGGGCATTGCAATTGCTCAAAGACAATAAGTCTAAACTGCTGGCGAGTAATTACGAAGGCATTGAGGATTTATACGATGAGTTAGAAGCTGCTTTGAAAAACATGAGATTCGACGCGGAATTACCCCGAGGAATTGTCCACTCGGATATGCATCAAGAAAATGTACTTTTTAGGCATGGCGAAGTATCGGGCGTGCTGGATTTTGACAATTGTTACGAAGGTCAGCTTATTATTGACGTGGCCACGGAGATTATCTGGTGGTGTTTCAGAGATACAAAATTTCATCAGGATTTTTACCGCTCCTTTCTCAGAGGTTACACTAGTCAGCGGGTCTTTAGCAAAATAGAAAAAGAATATTTTTGGATGGCCCTGAAATTTTCAATACTTAAAATGGTCGTACGCAGCTTGTGTTTTTATTATCTTTTGGGAAAACAGGTTGAAACGTACGGGGCAGAGGCCGGAAATATTAATCCGGAATATTTTCGCGAAATTTATCGAGAATGCATTACCAATCAAAAATACCTACTTGAATCATTCCCGCTTTATGAACAAAATCTGTAAAAAGTGTAGCCAAAAAATCATTGTGGGGACGGATGGTTATTGCCAGCAGTGTTTAGAAAAAGAACAGAAAAAAATTATTGCGAACTGGTCAAAGATAAATAATCCGAAAAATTGGGATAGTTGATAAATATTGATTTTTGTGCTATACTAACAATATAAACAAAAATGAAAGACAAAAAAACATTTAATTCAATCGCGATAATAGTCGGGACTGCGATTGGAGCTGGAATTTTTGGCTTGCCTTACGCCATCTCAAAAGCCGGTTATTTGGTCGGCCTTTTTTATTTAATCGGCCTGGGTATTGTTTCAGTCATTCTGCTTATGGCCTATGGCGAGGTTGTGTTACGCACTCGAGAAAAATATCAAATCATCGGCTATACCAAGCACTATTTAGGCAATAATTGGCGCATGGTCGGAGTGGTTTCGTTCCTTTTTGGTATAACCGGCGCCTTGATTGCCTATACGATTGGAGTCGGTGAATTTTTGTATTCGTTAATTGGACAGTATTTTGGCGGAAGCGCCTATGCCTACAGCCTAATTTATTTTATTGTTGTCTCATTGATTGTTCTGGCTGGCCTGGGCATGGTTTTGAAATTTGAAGGATATCTGATTCTTGCTTTGATAATAATTGTCGGTTTGATTATTGTGGCCGGCCTGCCTAAGCTGAGTTTGGACAATTTGTTAGTTTTTAACCCGAAATTTCTTTTCCTGCCCTATGGTGTTGTTTTGTTCGCCCTAAGCGCGGCCTCGGCCATCCCAGACGCCACCCATGAATTAGCCGACAAAAAGAAACTCTATCGAGTTGTAAAAATCGGAATGATTGTCCCGTTAATAATTTATATTTTATTTTCAACTGTGATAGTGGGTGTCTGCGGCGCAAGCACCCACGAAGGAGCGATTCTTGGCTTGAAACCCTATATCGGCAACTGGATATTGACCATTGGGGCGTTATTCGGAGTCTTGACCATGACGACTTCTTTTTTAGCGCTGGGCTTGGTGATCAAGGATATTTATCGGATCGATTTTCGTTTACCCAAATTCTGGGCTTGGTTGATCGCGATGACTCCGCCATTATTGATATTTTTATTCAAACTGACCAACTTCGTTTCGGTCATCAGCTTAGTCGGTGGCGTCATGGGCGGTTTTGACGGCATAATCATTTTGCTTATGTGGCGCAAAGCCAGAAAATTTGGCAATCGAAAACCAGAATGCCAGATAAACATTGCCCAATGGTTTCAATATTTTATGATTTTAATCTTTTCTGCCGGTATAATCTACGAAATATATTACCAAATATTCCAGTAGGCAAGTTTTTTGAACAACCACATTGTTCAAAAAGCGTGTTTTACTTGACATAAATCAGAGTTTAATTTAGAATCATGCATTTTGGGATGATTTTTCTTTTTTATTAGCAAAATAAATATTTACTAAGAATGTTTATCCACTTGACTGGAAATGCAGATATTTGATTATGAGATTAAGTATGAATGTACGAGATACATTAGTAAATCTACTGACCAAGCGAGTGGATGATTATTATGTGATGAAGTTCCCGCGGCGCTTTTTCTGTCCACTCTGCGGCAGCCAAACATTCGGGCAGCAGTTATGCCGCCGCTGTCTGAATCAACAGGCGCGTCAGTATTTCAGTCAGAAAAAATAACTGGTCGCTAATTTGAGAAAACATCAGCCAGTCGCCTGGTTGTTTTTTTATAATGAGGTAAGTTCCACGGGATTATTTTCCCGAAAAACCGGCTTCAGAGTTTTTCGAAAGCCGATTCGATCGGGAGAATTTTTGGTGGTATCCCACATACTGCCCCAGAAGACGGAGTATTCTCCGTAATGATCGTTTATCTCATCAAGGGCTTGGGTTAGGGCTGGACTAAATAAATGAGAGTTGGGAAAGAGCGAAAGCTGGCCTGAGGGGGGATAGAGGTTAAAGACAGCGATAGCCAGCATGGTAATCGGTCGGCGGTTGGAATAACGGCAAAAAAGTTTTAGGGCTTCTCTAAAGATTGCGGCGCTGTCATTGATGGCCAGAGGGAGTTTGCGTTGAGTGGAATAGCCCCCGCTGTTTTGATAGCGCCAGTAAGCGCCGAGGCCGGTGGCTAAAAGGCCGGTTTCGCGCAGTCGCCGGCCGGTTTTTTCGCATAGCTTCATTAGTATTTTTCGATGGTAAGAAATATCACCGGTGATTCTGGGCAGGCAGTAGGAGTGGCCGATTGATTTTGGGGTAGCCGGTTTTTGCAGTCCGCCGAGCTCGATTCCATTTAGATTCGCCCAGAGATAATAGCCCATTTTGCCCAGGGATTGCATCAGATTAGCCACGGGGTAGTCTTGGAGTTGAAGAGGGGAGAAAATGCCCAGAGCATTGAGCCGCGCTTCCAGCCGCGTATTAATGCCCCAGATATCGGTTAATTCAAGCCGTGAATAAAGCTCAGGCAGGGATTCTGGAGTGAGCACTAATATGCCTCCTTTATCTGCCGCGTCTGAACCCAGTTTAGCCAAGAAGCGGGTGAAAGAGATCCCGACTGACGCCTTGAGCCATTCGCCAACCTCAGTCGAGATTTCCCGCTGGATACGCTCGGCTAGTCGCCTCGCTTCAGTGAAGGTAGCGACATGGCCGGTAAGATCCAGAAACGCCTCATCAATGCTGTAGGGTTCAATCTCATCGGTATATCGATTTAAGATACCGAAGATCTTTTCGGTCGTTGAGCGGTATTTGGCTGGATCGTTTTGGACCAGGAAAATGTTCGGATAGATTTGACGCGCGTCTTTTACACGCAAGCCTACCTTAATTCCGATTTTCTTCGCTTCGATTGACGAGGCAATAATACAGCCATTGTCGCTTAAGTAGGCACAGACACCGACTGGCTTGCCGCGCAAAAAAGGATTCGCCTGTTGCTCGACAGAGGCGAAGTAGCTGTTCATGTCGATGTGGAGGATTATTCTATTCATAGTTAAACAAACCCGGATCGGTGTCCGGGCTAGGATTCAGGATGACAGTATGGGTGGCGGCGCTATGACTATCATCACACTGGCAGTCATATATACCGTTGACATTTTTAAATAAAAAATGCTACTTTTGTGGCGAACGTGTCCTTAGTGAGGGAGTGGGAAAAAGAAGAAAAACGGGAGGATTCAATGAAAAGGTGGTTGGTTCTTTCAGCAGCACTTACGACTCTGCTCTTTCCAAGCACGGGCTGGGCAGAGTGTTACGGAGATTCAGCCCAGGTAGTTATCGACTGCCTCAATCAGGCGATGAATGGGAACGGCATAGGGGAGCTTGAAGACCTACTTGCTCCGGATTTCGTGCAGCTGTATACCGGGCCTGGTCCAAATCCTCCTTCAAACAGCCGAACCGATTGGCTGGAAACCACTCGAAAGATTCTCCTTGAAGCCATGGTGGGCGGACCGAAGTTTGCTGGGTTTGATTTTCGAATGTGGCGGAGCGATTCATCCACCGTGGTCGCAATCGCTGACGGCTGGCGGATTGATGGCCTGATGTGCAAGACAGAGGTTTCTTACTATCCCGAACCCAAAACAGTTGATGGCGTTCGAACCGGAAGCGGTCAGCTAACCCGAGCCATTCTTTTCAAGGTCGTTACTCTCTATGTCCGGAGTCGACGGCCACCCAACACGGCCGAGAGTTACTGGCAGATCTACCGGTGGGAGGAAGGGGAAGCTAATCAGATTCAATAACAATGCTCATTGGGCCCGAACCCAGACAAAGGGATCGGGTTTTTTTATAGCATATTTACCCCTCCGTGTACAATTCCTCCAAACGCCATTTGAGCTCGCTCGGATTAAAAGCCAGCTTAAAGGTATTGGCTTTGTCCGAAACCGAGAAATAATAAATTAGATCTCGGCCCACCCGTTCTAGGTGCACCAGGTTGAGCTTTTTTATGGTATAGCGATGCTGTCCCCAGGTAAAAGCATGCGGGATCACTTTATTGCCCGCGAACGAGGCAATGACATTAATGGGTTCATTAACCTTCTCGTAGTGAGTCATAAATCGGAATTCAATCCCCGATCAAGTCGGGGACAAAATGTAAAATTTAAAATTATTGTATCCGCCTGCGGCGGATTACCATCATTTTTAATTCTTAATTTTTAATTTTACATTACCTTTGTTCTACTTTACCGTCTGAAAACCTCTAGTGTAGGTTTTATAGTTCTGCCAATCAGTTTCAAACTTGCGGAAAATGGCACGGACAATTCCCTGAATCGCCGGATTCTTGGAATAAATCGGCTTCATCTTTGAATTGGCTGGCTGAAGGCGGATGCGCGACCTTTCACGGTAATAACGTTTAAGCGTGGCATAGGTATTGTCCAGTAGAGCTACGACTACATCGCCATTTCGCGGATAGAAATTGCGTTCAACAATTACATAATCGCCGTCCAGTATTCCATCCTCGATCATTGATTCACCCTTAACCTTCAGGACATAAGAATTTTCATCGCGAACAATTTCCGCCGGAACGGTAATTGTCTCATTTTCTTGAACAGCCTCAATCGGCTCTCCGGCTGTAATCAAACCAGCGAGGGGTAATTCAAGCGCTTTTTTGAAACGCGTTGCCCGGGTTGGTTCAAGCGAGCGAGCCCGGCCCTCTTGGGCCTTGAGATAGCCCTTGTCTTCAAGTCCTCGGATATGTTCATGGATGGTGGCAGGGGAGGACAGACCGAGATGGTCGGCAATTTCCCGATAACTCGGTGAATAGCCGCTTACCTTTATAAACTCGATTACAAAGTCAAGAATTTCTTTTTGTTTTTTAGTAAGGCGTTCAACCATATGAATGTCAATTAAGAATTAAAAATTTAAAATTAAAAATGCAAAATTATGGTAGATCTTTTAAAGAATTAAAAATGTAAAATTCAAAATTAATGTATAATATTAAGGATTCAAAACGCAAAATTTAAGTCCCATCCTTTGATTTAAGAATTATGGCTGCGATAATTTTAGAAATTTCATCATTTTCTCGGAGAATATTGTTGATAAACGGTTGATGATTGTTTTCGAGCTCCTTTAATATATTCAGCCAGTATTCGGTCTCTCTAGCAGAACGTAAGGCGATACTTATAAAGCGTTGAAACTCCTTCTTGGTGACGCTATGTTGCGCTTCGACAATATTGGCGCCGATTGAACACCCTGATCGCATGAGCTGATTTCTGATGATGTGCGATTTTGGTGTGGCGATAATCTTATGAAGGAAACGAGTAATAGTAATACTAAATTTTAAGGTGCGTTGATGAATAGTGACGACAGCCATAAAATGCCCTTCATTTCTCCCTGTCGTCTTCCTTCCTTTTGAATTTTACATTTTTAATTTTGAATTATTCCACATTTTGTTATCAATCACAAACCGCTTTATTACTCATTCAAGGTTGTGAATATCTCGATATTTATATCCTACCCGAACAAAAACCGAACGTCAAGAGGAGGTTATCCACAATGTCAAAATTCTTTATAAATTTTTGATTATTCTGTTTTTGCTGGACAAAATTCATTAACTATGCTATAATTAAAACATGAAAACAAAAATAAAGCAGGCAAAAAAATTTATTGTCAGATATCCCACCCAGCCGGCCGAGTGGGTTTTTATTATGCCGGAATTAAGAGAACATCAGCCATTTGATTACCGGCCCAACGTGTTAAACCGGATTATTACCAAACTGGGTTTATAAAAAAGGATTGGCATGGCGAAATTTTTCTCTTCGAGTTTAAACACGCGTTTTCTCTATTACATGGTGGCGATTGCCGGTTGCGTAATCGCAATTTTTGTTTACATGATAATTTCGACTTTTACTGGCAGTCTGAAAACGGAAGTACAGGAACGCGTTAATGCCACGCTTGAGACATTTTCAATTGTGTTCAGTGAGAGTCATGATCAAATTCTAACTGACGTTGAATCATTAGCCCGAGGCCAAGATTTTGTCCAAACAGTGAATACGTTAGCTGCTGAAAAAGACATTTCAAAATTAGAGGAATTATCCGAGTATGTCGCTCTTAAGAAACAAATAAAAAATACTCAGGAAGCCCAAGGATTGAGTTTTGTTGATATTGTAGATTCAAAAGGAAACATCTTAGTCGGTAGTGAAAATATTAAAGTTGGACAGAAAATATCACTCAAGGGTTATGTAGAAAATGTAATTAAGAATAAAACCACTGGCAAATCGGTTGAAATAATCACCCAGGAAGAAATGCAAGCCCATTCTGAGGAGTTGGCTAAAAAAGCTTTGATAAATAGAATACCCACGGAAAAGTCAAAACAAGGATGGCGAACCCAGGAAGATGAACATGATGGTTTGGTGATGGCGGCGGGCACTGTGATAATCAATGACGGTGAGGTTGTCGGTGCGATCATTGGGGGAGTTCTCTTGAATAATAATAATGAAATACTCGATCGTTTGGTCCAGCGAGGCAGGGGTATCGCGTCGCTGTATCTCTATGATGCCCGGGCCGCCACTACGCAGCAATATCAGAATATTAACAAGCGGGCGATTGGAACATTGGCTTCCGAAGAAATAGTTAATACTGTTTATATAACCCAAAAAGATTTTTCCGGTAGAGCGTTTGAACTCGATGAATGGTACCTAGTGGCTTATCAGCCGATCAGAAATTTTGAGAATGAAGTAATCGGGAGCATCGCCAGGGGCATACCTGAATCAGAAGTCACCAGCAGCATCGGTTCAATCCGTCTAAGATTTTTGATTATTGGCGTGGGTATGTTTGTGCTGATCTACTTTATCACAAGATTTCTGGTTAAATCTATCACTCGGCCGTTGAAGGAACTGGCGATTAACGCTAACCGGCTAAGTCATGGTAATCTGGATATCGATATCCAGCCGCCGGAAAGAGAAGACGAGATTGGCGACTTGACGCATAGTTTTATCAACATGAAGGACAAACTTCACGAGTACTATACAAAATTGGAGGCGCTGGTAGCCGAACGAACTCAAGAATTACGCCAAAAGGTAAGGGATCTGGAAATTGCCAGACATTCGATTGAAGATGAAAAAAACAAATCTGAATCAATTTTACAGAATGTCGGTGATGGCGTATTGGCTTTGAATAAAGATAAAGAGTTTATCGCTTGCAACGAAGCGGCCAGCGACTTGCTTGACTATCGGATCCCGGAAATAATTGGAAAAGATTTAGACGCGATTATTAATCTAAAATACATCAAGCTGACCGATAAAAACAAGGATGTAAATCCGATTATCAAGGCGATCGAGACCGGTAACGTAGTGGCTACCGGAACCGGGGAATTCGCCGTCGTAACCAAAAAGAAAAAAGGGATACCCGTGACTATTACCGCGACACCCTTAAAAGATCCCAGCGGTGAAATTCACGGTGGCGTGGTAGTTATTAAGGACGTGACAAAGGAACAAGAGATTGATAAGATGAAATCAGAGTTCGTGTCTGTCGCCTCGCATCAGTTGCGCACGCCATTGTCGGCCTCGAAATGGTTTCTCGAGATGCTCATGGATGGTGACGCGGGAAAGCTAAATAAGGAGCAGTCTGAATATATCGATCATATTACCAAGTCCAACGAGCGAATGATCGCTCTGGTCAACGACCTCTTGAATGTCTCGCGCATCGAATCTGGCACAATTGCCATAGAGCCGATACTGACCGATATCGATGGCATGATCGAAAGCGTGATTTTTGAACTGGCTCATATAATCAAACAGAAAAAACAGAAGACGGTATTTGAAAAATTATCTGGCGGTACTCCCCAAATAAAGATTGATCCAAAGTTGATCCGACAGGTATTTCAGAATCTAATCTCAAATGCCGTTAAGTATACGCCTGAGGGAGGCAAATTGGGAGTTCGGGTCAGTCGGGATGCGAAGTTTTTGACTTTTGAAGTTTTTGACACGGGCGTCGGCATTCCAAAATCCCAGCAGTCAAAAGTCTTTAAAAAGTTTTTCCGGGCTGATAATGTCATTACTCTGCAGACCGAAGGAACTGGCTTGGGGCTCTATGTCGCGAAATCGGTGGTCGAAGCCTCAGGCGGTAAGATCTGGTTTAAATCGGAAGAAGGCAGGGGCACCAATTTCTTCTTTACCTTGCCAATCGCCGGAAGCACCAGGCGGGAAGGCGAAAAGACATTAATTTAATAATATGAACAACAAAATAACCGTACTCGTTGTTGAGGACGAGGATATAATTAGCAAAGCGCTAAAAACCAAGCTGGAAAAAAACGATTTTATTATTGAATTGGCCAGAAACGGTAATGACGGCGTAGAATTCGCTAAAACCAAGAAGCCGAACATTATTCTACTTGATTTAATCATGCCGAAGATGAGCGGATTTGAGGTCTTAGAAAAGTTGAAGGCCGATCCCACGACCAAAGAAATACCAGTGTTAATCCTGAGCAATTTAGACGATTCCTCGTATATCAAAAAGGCAAGGGATTTCGGAGTGGCGGAATATTTGGTCAAAACTAAGACCAATCTAGAAGAGATAAAAACCAAGATCCACGAATATACCAAGAAGTAGCCATGGCAAAAGTACTTGTTGTCGAAGATGAAGCATTCCTTTCACAGGCCTTAAGCGACAAGCTTAGGAAAAGCGGCTATGAGGTCGAGACGGCAATGGACGGTGAAATGGGGCTGGAAAAAATAAGGTCTTTTAAACCGGAGGTTGTATTATTAGATCTATTGATGCCCAAGAAAAACGGCTACGCGGTTCTCGATGAGATCAAAAAAGACAAGACTTGGAAGAATCTGCCCATTATTGTTCTCTCAAATTTTGGCGAGAAAACCGAGATAAAAAAGGCTAAAGATTTAGGCGCCAAAGACTACTATGTCAAAGCCAATGTCAAGCTGGCGGATTTGGTCAATAAAATTAAGAGGTATTTACCAAAATAGACCGGTTATACTTAAAAGGCGGTAACCTTCAGGCGTTTGGTGAGTTTTTTTAATTGAATAATTTTAAAATTATGCATTACAACTCTTTTAACGGCGTTATCCGGGACATCCAGAGCATAAAAATTCAAGGCGCCACCGCTGTCGCCCGAGCTACGCTTGAAGCCTATGTACGGTTTGGTTCGAACCTAAAGATAAAAAAATCGCAAAACTGGAAACACGAAATGAAGGTAGCGATGGCTTATCTCCTTCAGCACAGTCGTCCGACCGAACCTCTGACTAGAAACGGACTATTATTTGTCTGGAAGAGGATCAACCAGCAGCCCTCGGTTTTTATTCTGAAAAAAAGCGCCCAGGAATTCATTAAACTGCTGGCGCAAACTCAGAGTCGAATCAGCCTTTTGGGGCGGGCAATCATTAAAAGCGGGGATAGGATTTTTACCCATTGCCATTCTTCGACAACTGAACAGCTTCTGATTGAGACGCACAGAAAAAAGAAATTCCACGTGTACACTTCTGAAACCCGGCCACTTTTTCAGGGACGAATTACCGCCAAGGCGCTTCGGACCAAGGGAATTCCAGTCACTATGATTGTCGATAGCGCTGGACCATTTTTGATCAGTCCCGCGTCAGGACGCGATTTAATGATGAATTCGGTTGTCATCGGGGCAGA
Organism: Patescibacteria group bacterium; assembly: GCA_028714495.1. Classification (GTDB taxonomy): domain Bacteria; phylum Patescibacteriota; class Patescibacteriia; order JAHIZJ01; family JAHIZJ01; genus JAQTMH01. The sequence goes on along the minus strand of JAQTMH010000005.1, from coordinate 90,378 downwards.
CGCGATTATGCCCGACGGTTCAGTGTTAAATAAAATAGGCAGCTTTGGCTTAACCCTCTCGGCCAGCGTCAATCATGTGCCAGTTTACATCGTGGCCAGCCTATTGAAATGCGTCGGCCAGATACCGGTGAAAATAGAGAAACGGCCGGCTAAGGAGGTTTGGGCTGGCGCGCCAGCTGGCCTGGAAATTCTGAATTTCGCCTTTGATAAAGTACCGGCCAATCAAATAACTTATTTAGTGACTGAATTTGGTTTGATCGAGCCAAGGCAAGTGAGACAATACGCAAAAAAGTACTACCCGTGGATTTTACAATGAAAAATGCCCGCCCCAAATCAAATTATTTAGCGCTGAATCGGCGGCTTGACTTAAAGAGCCACCTGGTGGCAACTTTTCGAATTGAATCGAAGTTGCCTTTAAAGGAAATCGCCCAGATTGTGGCTGGCGAGTCATCAATTGGCACCTGGACCGAAGTTGGAACGTTGAGCGAGTCGGTTTTTAAAAGACTTTCGGCTAAGGTTATTGGCCTGAATACTAAAAAAAATTTAGCTAGAATCGCTTATCCCATTGAGCTCTTTGAACCAGGAAACATACCTCAGCTTTTGTCGAGCGTGTCTGGAAATATTTTCAGCATGAAGGTGGTTTCAAAATTGCGGCTGGTAGATTTGGATCTGCCCCTTGTTTATATCAATTCCTTTGCCGGACCAGCCTTTGGTATAGCGGGCGTACGCCGAAAAATAAAAATACCGGGCCGGCCTTTAATCGGAGCGATTATGAAGCCGAAAATCGGTTTGAGCTGGAGAGCGCACGCTCGATTTGCCTACCTCTGCTTCAAAGGCGGAGCCGACTTGGTCAAAGACGATGAAAATTTAACTGACTTGAAGTTCAATCCATTTACAAACAGAGTCAGAGAAACCCTAAGGCTGGCTCGCCGGGCTGAGCGAGAAACCGGCGAAATGAAAATCTGCGCGTTTAATATCACGGCGCCGGCTGACGAAATGATCCGCCGGGCAAAGTATATCAAGAGCCAGGGTGGCAATTGCGCCATGGTTGATATCATGACGATCGGCTTTTCTGGCTTGCAGGCTTTGCGCCAAGCCAAGCTCGGTTTGATTCTCCATGGCCACCGGGCAATGCATTCAGCGATTACCCGCGATCCGGAGCGCGGAATTTCAATGCTGGTTATCGCGAAGCTGGCGCGGCTGGCGGGCATTGACCAGCTTCATACTGGCACCGTGGTCGGGAAAATGGCAGGTTCAGTCGAAGAGACCGTGGCAATCAATTCGTTTTTAAAAAAGCCCTGGGGCCGGATTAAAAAAGTAATGCCGATCGCTTCAGGCGGACTTCACCCGGGATTAATCGCACGGCTTTATAAAATTACCGGACCGGATGTGATAGTAAACTTTGGCGGTGGAATACACGGCCATCCGAACGGAACTCTAGCCGGAGCCCAGGCAGTAAAAGAAGCGGTCCTAGCAGCGGTCAAAGGCACGCCGATCAACAAACAGGCTGAGGATAGCCCGGTCCTAAAGGCAGCTCTAAAACACTGGAAATAATAAAATGCCATTTTTCTTAAAAAGCAAACAATTGGATTTTGTTGCTGAGGGAGCTTACGTGGCTGTTTTGCGGGATAAAGAAGCGAAAAATTTGGGGATTCAGCCTAATGACGATCTGGAAATTAGATGGGGCAAACATAAACTGATTGCCGAGGCTGATTTCACTAGCTCTAGGGTCAAACCCGGTGAAATTGGTCTGTTTCGGGAAATTTGGGAAGACTATCCTTTGAAAAAGGGGCAAATAGTCCAGGTCAAGGTTTTGTCTAGGCCGGCCTCGATTAAAGCGATAATCAAGAAATTACTCGGCCATGAATTGTCATATAAAGAAATTTATTCAATCATCAAAGACATTGTTGATCGCCGACTGGGTCGGAGTGAAATTAGCTATTTCGTGGCCAGTAGTTTTGCCCGGCATTATTCTGACGAAGAACTTTATTTTTTGACCAAGGCTATGGCTGAAACCGGAAATACTATTTATTTTCCCGGCAAGGTCGTGGACAAGCATTCGGTCGGCGGTTTGGCCGGCAACCGGACTTCAATGGTACTGGTGCCGATTGTGGCGGCGACTGGCTTAATTATTCCAAAAACTTCTTCGAGAGCCGTAACCTCGCCGGCTGGTACAGCGGATACGATGGAAGTGCTGGCGCCGGTTGAGCATTCCGTGGAAAATATTAAAAAATTCGTGAAAAAGAATAACTGTTGTTTGCTTTGGGGCGGCGAATTAAATATTGCGCCGGCGGATGACCGAATTATTCGAGCCTCGCACCCATTGGGCATTGAGCCGTACAACAAGATGATTGTCAGTATTATGGCCAAGAAGGTTGCCATGGGTATTAAATACCTCGTGATCGATATGCCGGTTGGTCCGAATACCAAGATACCGAATATAAAACTGGCTTGGGAGATTGAACGAAAATTTTTATATCTTGGAAGAAGGTTTGGCATGAAGCTAAAGGTTAGAATGTCGGAAGCGCTTGAACCGATCGGCCGGGGAGTCGGACCGGCGCTCGAAGCCAGGGATGTTTTGAGAGTTCTCCAACGCCACCCCCTAAGACCGCGGGATCTCGAAAAAAAATCGGTACTCTTAGCCGGCGAACTTCTTGAACTCTGCGGCAAAGTAAAACGTGGCCAGGGTCGCTCTCGCGCCCAGGCAATTCTTGATTCAGGCCAGGCCTGGAAAAAGATGCAAAGCATTATCAAGTTGCAGGGCGGCAACCCGAGGATTAAGGCGGATGATCTGACTATGGGAGCGATCAAACATCGGTGCTTTGCTCAAAAGGATGGCAGAATCGTTAAAGTCAACGATATGGCCATCGATGAGATCGCCCGACTTCTGGGAGCGCCCGAAGAAAAATTAGCCGGTCTGCATCTTCATCAAAGGATCGGAGGCATTGTTAAAGAGGGCGATCCCACCTATACCCTTTACGCCCAGAGCCGCGAAAGGATGAGATTGGCTGAAGCGGCCATCAGCAAAATAAAAATTTTTGATATCGCCTGAACATGATTGATAAACAAAATGAACAAGAAATTGAAAAGAAATTATTTATCAGTCGTATTTTATTTTTTATCGGTATAAGCTGCCTAGGATTATTAATTTTGATCATGTTTGTTGTTTTGCTTCTTATGGATAATATAGTTGAGCTTTTTACCTGATATTGTCTAAAATCGCGTTTTAATCTAAATTAAACAGACTCGGTCAGTCTGTTCTTTTGTTATCCCCTTGACAAGGTTGTTAATCTATGTTAATTTTATTCGTTTTACAGGCAATGCACATAAAACGTATATTATTAATTTAAAGAATAGCAATTAATATGAATTATTTCGCTAAGATTAAGGAAAATTGGAAATCAATCGGTCTAATTACACTATTAGCTTTGGCTATTAGCGTAATCTTCACGTTTATTCAGCCATTTGAGTATGGCTCAACTTTCTCTTTAATGGTGATCGAAAAATCACAAAACTTGGATGCTTACTCCGCGGCTAAGTCGGCTGAAAGACTGAGCAATTCGCTGGCCCGAGTTATTTATACGACTTCGTTTTATGATAAAGTGGCCAGCTCAGGTTATTTGTCAAAAGACACTATCCTCAACGGTGATGAAGCGAAGAAGCGTGAGCAATGGAAACATCAGATTGAAACAAGGGTAATGCCCGAAGTCGGCTTGGTAAAAATCTCGGTTTATAATCAGGATAAGAATAAAGCAAACAGCGTGGCCAAGGCCTTAGCCATGGTGCTGTCGGAAAATGGCGTGGAATATCTGGGCGGCGGTAATTCGATAATCCTCAAGATTGTTGACTACCCATTGACCAGCAATAATCCGGTTCGGCCGAACATTCCCTTAAATCTGGCTGCGGGATTTATTATTGGATTTGTTGGTTCGAGCGGTTATCATATTCTCAGATCAATGACCAAGGCATCTCCCGAATTGAAAAAAGTGAAAAGCACGGGCGGGTTGAAAGAAGAAAAATCCGAGATAACAAAAGAGATTGACGAACGGCAGCCGGTTATCAAGAAGAAAAATGAATTTGTTTTCGAAAGTTATTATCCAAAACAAAACAAGATAGAAGAAGTCGGCGCCGTCAACAGAGAAAAAAACCACCCGGAGGAACATTTTCAAGATAGACGGATAAAAACACTCTATGACCATGTCAAGGATATTCCAGAACCAGGACAACCTCCAAAAAAGTGGAATGAACCTGAAGAGGAATTCCGTAATTTTGAATAATTAAATATTCTGGCCGAAGGCTTTATAAGTCCAGTTGAAGCTAACACTCACAGGACTTTAGAGCCTTTGGCTCAATAGATGGCTCACTGACAACTGAATAGGTAGTTTTGAATCACAAGATACACGGGGAGACCCAAAGGAGGATCCGATGCGTTGGTATACGGTTCTGGCGGTTTTGGTCGCGCTGGTCGTATTGACGACCGGCTCCGCAGTCTTCGCGCAGTGCGAGCAGCCCCCTTATGGCAAGGTTGTCAATCTTGCCAACGTAACCATGCCCGGTGGCGGCAACATGGTTGAGGTGGGACAGCTTGTTGACTCACGGATCACACGGATCCAGGTGCCGAAAGACGGCAACTTCGCGGTTGAACAGGTGGGTGGAGACGCTTTCTGGGTGGAATATCGGGTACTGGCGTATTGTAAGGGGTCTGAATGGATCCCGGTGCAGGACACCAAACTCGATATCAGACGCACGGAAAAGCAGCCGGAACCGATTCAGCTGCCGCCTACCAGAGTCGTCAAAAAGGGAGAAAGCTGGCAAGAGATCGCCAAAGAGGCTGGGGTGTCCGAAGAGGACATCAAGCGCTTCAACCAGGCGACTGGTAGGAAACCCAAAGCAGACGCGAAGATTTTCATGGCGCAGCCATCTGATGTGCTCCGCACGTGGAACTTCGCCAACGGTGACCCGGCTGGAATCGAGCTGAAGGATCAACTTCGGCTCATGAACGTACCGGAACAAGTCCGCGCGCAGTGGGAGTCGATTATCGGGGGTAACCAACCGGATTCAGTTTGGATGTATTCCACTGAATCCAAACCGCTGGTTCTCGACGCGCTCATCTTCGGCGGGCGTTTCTCAAAGGACGTGAAGTCCTGGGGAAGAACCGTCTGCTACTGGAAGGACGCGAAGAACCACAAACCGATTGATCGGCTGGTAGCACTGCAGTATGATCCCGTTGACCTCGGCGATTACCGGTACTATCTGTATCAGTTCGTCGACTGCCAAAACGGAGCCTTCGTTCGTGTGCCTCTTTCCTATGAAGGTTCGACTGACGTCACTATTCAGCAACCTCCGCCAGTCAGCACCGCAGCTCCGCCTACGCAGACAGTTGCTACGCCGATCACTGCTCCACCTGAAACTTCGCACAATTTCGTGCAGGGCGGAGTGTGGTGGCTGGACTACCGTTTGGCCTACGCGGACGTGAGGGATGATGCGTATCAACACTCGGTTTTCGGCGGCCTTGAGTGGCTGCCGAGGATCTCCGGCTATGATGGCTGGGGACCCTTCTGCGACATGTCAACTGTCATCCGGGTCGAACAAGCTGTCATGGACAAGAACCATGTCAGCGGTGAATATCGGCTCGGAGGACGGGCCTGGATCCTCGGAGACCTCCAAGGTCTCTGGCGGACAGGGTTTGAACCTGGAGCTTGGTATCTATCAAGCCAGCGCGAGTACGTACAGTACACCAACGTTACGCCAACCCTCATTCACGCCCAGGAGAAGGCGAAGTATTTCGATGGGTACGGCTGGTATGGTCGGATTCTCGGCATTACTCCACAGCTGGGGTATTACGAGATGACCTACAAGCGTGGTACCAACCTCGACTACTCCTTGGGCGGCAACTACACTGTTGAGCCTGGAAAGTTCTATTTCCGGGCGTCCTATGATCGAGCGCTTCGAAAGGAGCAGGCTCGTCACTTCGACGGCCAGACCCTGTCGTTCTCCGCTGATACGATGCGGGTTTTCGAAGGAAGGATCGGCATCAAGCCAGTGGACAAGCTCGTACTCTACGCGTCTTACGACTCCTGGTCGTATGACAGCCAGGTATGGAGTTTCGACTGGAACGGGCCTGGCGCGGGCTTCGAGTACCGCTTTAACCGGTACTGGCGAATCAAGGGTTTGTACAAGTTCATGAATGACACAACCGATCGGAATCTGACAAACGGAGAGGTCACACACACAGACCGCCATTGGTTCGGCATCGGCCTGGACCACGGCTGGTAGAGGAGGAGCGAAGATGAGTCGTATGCACGGATGGCTATGGCTGGTGATCGGTGTCCTGGCGATTTGCGCCGGGTGCTCGCGCGACAGCTGGGATTTCGCCGCTCCCGGGCTTTCCGACCAGGAGACTGTCAGCTTGACGCTCAACGCGACGGCTCCGATGGGAGCACAAGACGGATGGCCGGTGTACATCACAGGCGATGTCGTCTCGAGCGCCAATCCTGACACGCTCCACTTGTTCGGGACATTCTCAGAGGGACACGTCACGGGTACCTACTCGAGGTCGGTCTGGGGAACCGAGAGATTCACCGTCGGCTTCTGGTACATGGACGGGGAGGATCGGATGAACCGGCTGCTGGATGTTGCCGTCAACGACCAGCAGTTGCTGTCGTCTCGTGGTACCGAATGGTCCATCTTGCGTGAGTTCCAACTGTACGTCGAGAATGGCCAAGTCATGGTCAATCCCGGCGTCGTGGACTCCATCATGGGCGCCCAGGTCTGGTACACGGGTACGGCTTTCAACGACCCGAACCTGGACTGGCCTGCCAACCCCGACAGACCGGTGTACTGGTGGGGAACGTGGACAACTTTCCAGTACACGACCCACCCGATGCAATTCGCTGACAGCACTTGGACGACAACCATGAGGGTTCGCAAGAACTCATTGGCGCTGATCCGCTTGCAGAAGACGAATGGTGACGAGTTGCGCTCCGGCGTATTCGTCGGTCCGGTCGGGAACTTCTCCGCTGCCACGGAGCTGAAGAACCTCCGGGACCTCGGCGGCGGATGGTTCGTGTTCGAATATCGCGTCACGTCGGACGGACAGGTAGTCAACCTCCGTCCCGGCGATGAGCGGCGCTACGGCATCATCATCGGCGGGAACTAGAACCACGTTTCGGAACTGTATCAGATCGCCAACCACCAAAAACGAAAGGGAGGAAGGAAAGATGAGAAAGACCCTGGTTCTGTTGCTGACGCTGGCAGTGATGGCTTTCTGCATTGCTCCGGCGATGGCACAGATCACGCCGTCGGCGGTCACGCCTGCGTCCGCGCCCACGGATACCGTGGTCGTGATCGACAACCCCAACTTCAAGGTCAGCTACATCGGCGGCGGGATGTACCTGTTCACGGCCCATGTCCAATTCCCGACGCAGGTTCAGTGGGACGATGGCCCGGGCACCGGACCCTACACCGTCTCGTTGTCAGGGGACAATTGTTTGATGGGTGATCCCGAGCTTGTCAACGTTCCGGATTCGGCAAGCGAGGTCACCTACGCCATCGGTTCCTGCGACAAGAACCTGACTCTGTATCTGCACTGCCGGGGCGCCAACGGAAAGACTGGATGGCCCTGGTGCTACGGTGGGTACAAGGTGAGGCTGCCGGCGGATGGCAAAGCCACCACTTGGCAGGATCCGCCGAAGTAGCGAGGCCGAGTTCAGCAGCTCTTTCGAAGAGCCCTAGTAGTTTCATCTCGAAACGAACGGGCTCTTTTTTTATTTGCTTCCACAAAACAATCATATCGCCAACAAAGATAATCTATTCAGTATTCACCATATCGTAACCGCTGCAAATAACCCGCCGTAGGCCCCTGATATTACCTAGTTGGTAATAGTCGGATGGAGCAATGAATAAAAGGCTAAATTAAATACTAACCGTAGGCGGGTAAGGCCCTTATTACCATTAAAAACGTTATTCAATTCCAGAGCACAGTGGCTCTGGGAGTTTTATTAATATCAAGGTTAAGGACAAGTAATTCCCACCCAGGCTAAAGCCTTCTCAACCAGAACTTAAGTTTGGTCTTTTGAAGAAATTCAAAATGCATTACCTATTTTATCTTTAGGCAATGACAAATAGCCCGCCTCGAGCGGAGTCGAAAGGCGGGATACAATAATTTTTCATTTTGAATTTTACATTTTTAATTTCTGTTTTCGATATTGCCAAAAAAATGAAAATAGGCTATTTCAATGATGGTAATTTCTGGATCACGGCCATAGTAGACCAAAAAGCCCACATAACAGCCGTACCTTGTAAAAGATTATCAAAAAAGCTCATCGCGGCAAAAGCTATGGTTAAAGCAATCCCGCCCAAAATCCAGGATTTCTGTGATAAATCATGGCTCACTCGATAATTACGAACTAAATTATATAGTAATTTTCCCAGGAGCAGTACATAGAAAAACAAGCCGACAAACCCAAGTTCAATAGCCAGGCGCAGGTAATCGTTATGAGCCTCGGTGCTTTCAAAAAAGCCTTTGACCGATTGCTCCCGGATGACCGGAAACGCGCCCAGGCCATAGCCGAAAAGAGGACGCTCGGTAATTTTGCGGCTCATATCGCTCCAGACTTTCAGCCGCCAGTCAATCGAACTCTCATCAGATGTTTCGTCAGTCAACCGTTTAATAACCGGGATAGAGGTAAAAGAAAAATTATATTGATTGAAAGTAAAGTGGTCGATTATTGGTCCGGTGGTGATCAATAAAATCGCGGCTATGACAAGGGCGATGACGATTTTTCGGAAGCGCATAAAACCCAGAATCATTAAAAAAATAAGAAAGCCAATCCAGGCGCCGCGAGTATAAGTCAGGAGTAAAAAAAGAAACATCATGCCCAGGCCGGCCAGGAACCACTTTGATTTTTTGGTCTTTTCTTGAAAATAGTAGGAAATAAACAAACCGAGCGATAAAACCAGGTAAAAAGCCAGGGCGTTGGGATGGCCGAAAGTGCCATAGATCCGGTTATTTACTCCGGCAAAGCTCAGGCCCGTATTGCTGAATAGCTGATAAGTTCCGACCAGCAGCGGAATAATCAGAGAAAGGCCGATTGATTTGATTAGGCGCTGAAATTTTTCTCGGCTGTCGAGAATATTGCCAGCCATAAGGAATAAAAAGAGAATGCTGCCCAGGCGCAAGACTTCCCTCAGGGTAGCGCTTAGGGACTCGGTATAGACAAAAGAAATAACACCCAGCAGGGCGAAAATAGCGAACGGCCAGAATAGGGGCTGCTTCCAGATTTTGACCCGATGGCGCAGGAAATACCAGGCTGCCCAGCCAATGGTAATCAAGCTGACAACCGACGAGAGGTTTAAGGGAAACTGGCCAATCTTAACCAGGACGTTTTCGCTGAAAACATCAAGGGCGGGTCGAAGCACTATCAAGGCGAAAAAGCCCAGCTCTTCATACCAAAAGAAAATTGGCAGGATTACGATCAGGACGGCGATTTGGGCGATTTGAATCCAGCTGGGATTAGTAAAAATCAAAAAATAGAGAAGTGGCACCAGCACCAACGCCGAGAAGATAATTAAAGGCCAAGAGTTATTTTTTTGAGTCATGGTGACGCGATAAAACCCGGGTAAAGACCTCTTCATACTGTCGGGCGGTTTGGGACCAGCTGAATAGTTCGGCGAGTTTTCGAGCGGCGATTTCCAGTTTCTGCCGCCGGTCGGGTTTAGCCAGAAGAGCTATAATATGCTCTCGATATTCCTGGGGGGTGTTGGCAATGAGGAGGTGTTTTCCATGTTCAGCGGTTAAGCCTGAAAGACTGGTCGGACTGGCAACTATGGCCTTTCCGCAAGCCATGGCTTCGATGATTTTATTCTTAAAGCCGGTGCCCAAGGAAAGCGGTGACACGTAAACTGCCGAACGCCAGAGACATGGACGGATATCCTTGACGTAACCGGTAACCTTGATATTTTCGTCTTTCGACTGCAGCTCGAAAACATCCAGCGTGGGATTTTTGCCAACAATCAGCCAGCGCAATTCAGGACGTTCCTTAATCAAAAGGGGCCAGACCTCATTATAAAAATCGAGGACCGCTCTGGCATTGGGCGGATAATCCATTGTCCCAGTGAAAATTATCACGTTTGGATCCGGCGGGGTGAGGCTGGGCCGGTAATAATCAAGATCAACCCCGTTTGGGATAACTGATATTGGCGCTTCTGGAGAAAGACAGGAAATTATTTTTTTATCAATTTCTGAGACGACGATTGTATCAAACATCTTTTTTGATAGTTCACGTTCCAAATGACTGGCCTTATGGCCCTCAAACAGATAGTGTACTTTTTTTAGCGGGTTAGCGGTCACTGAGGCGAATTGCTGGTACCAAGATGAGAGGGCGTCGATGTAGGTAAACACCACGGGTTTATGCTTGAAATATTGGAGATAGGCGGAGACAAAGGGAGAATGGACGCAGACCAAATCAAAATCCGGGCAATTATCAATTGTCTCAACCTCTTTTACCATCTCATTGGTGAATAGACGATACTGAAACCAAGCCATTTTTCTGGAAATTTTTGAGAGGTAATAGAGGAACAAGGAACGTTTTGGCCGCTCAATTATTCTTACGCAAACACCAAATTCAGTGAGACACTTTATGTTGATCCGATCATTTTTATCGCCAAAACAAAACAAGGTAATCTTATGCCTTTGGGAGAGTTCCTTGAGTAAATGATAGAGAATTAAGGTGTGCCCGTCCTTTTCCGCGGGGTAGGGAAAGCTGTGGGCAAGAAAGGCTATTCGCATAAGGATATTGTACCTCAAAATCATTAATCTGAGTATGGTACTATAAAGAGACATTTTTTGTCAATTCTTCGGTAATAAGAAAACCCGGCTCACTGGCGTGAACCGGGCATAAGTGACTTTTTGTAGATCAGACCCGTACGTTGTGCGACGGTGACAGCGATAGAGCTGCCGTCAAGGAGCGAGAACTTCGCGTCGATTGCGAAGTAATTGGGATTCCAGATAACCACTGCTTTCTGGAATTCGCGCGTCCAGACATGCGATCCCTGACAGTAGGAATCCTCCAGCGGCAATCCGATGTCTTGGTAGTATTCGTCATACCACCAGAGACGGTCGTGCCATCCGGTATCACCTGGGATATCCGATTGATTCGGGCCGTGGTCGACGGCGAAGTAGCCATCACTGAGAAGCGCGAATGTCAGGCCGAAGAGAACCGCGGTGCTATCAGTTGGATTGGCCTCGGTGTGAACGATGGTCAGGGAGGGTGAACAGGTGTCGCGCGAGAACTTCTTGTAGAGGTCAAGCAGATGCTCAAGACCTTCGGCCGATCTGTCGCCGAGGGTATTAGGAAAACCCTCGAACAGCCGGCCGTTAATCAGCCACTGGCCCATGTTGTCTAGGCTCTCGTTGGCGACGACGAGACGTTCGGGGCCGAGACGATAGCGGCTCAGACCCATAAGACGGTTCAGGTTGTAAATCCATCGTGAGTTGAACACGGTCATGTTGTCGGGTTTTCCGTCAAGGTCGGCGTCGACCTGGCCGTTATTGTACCAGGAGACATCCGACCAGACATTGTCCCAGAAAACCCCATTCCAAATGCGCCAATCGAATTCCTCGCTGACGAAGTTCACGAGCGTGTCGGCGATTTCCGGCAGGGTGAAGTTGTAGGGCTTGGTGCCCGGCCAGAAGGACGCATACTCGCCGTTGGGTGCGCAAAGAAAGTGGCGTTCCCGGAAACGCGTTCTCAGATCATGCCAAGGACCTTTGGCATCCTCGTTCTTCGCGTAGCTTCCTTCAGGAAACTCGTTAGTCGAGACGTAGGCGATCAGGCGGCAGTCGGGGTTAGTCTGGCGGATCAGCTGAAGCGGCTTCGGATTGTTGTGCTGGTTTTCGAGTCCCAGCACCACCAGATCGTAACGGGCTAGGGCTCGAGCCTGCTCATCGGTCAGAGAGTTCGTCAGGTAAATGTTGGCCAGCCTTGGGTATTGTCTCGTCAGGACCCTGGGTCCAGGAGCGCAACCCGTAGAAACCAACATGATGCCGGCGAACAGGCAAACCAACCAACACATCTTTCTCATTGGCCACTCTCCCTTTATAGGTTTTGAATTTGCTGACAGCTACCGAACGTATAAATATACACTATCTACCCGATATGTCAAGCGTTGATATGATACGGATTGACAAAGGCCAAATTATCTGCTATACTCTTTTGTTAAACAAATGTTAAGATATAGATATGAAGGTATTGCTGATCAATAAATTTTACTTCCTGAAGGGCGGAGCGGAAAAGCAATTTTTTGATTTGAAGGAAATGCTGGAAAGGCACGGCCACCAAGTCGTGGTCTTCTCGATGCAGCACGAAAATAATTTGCCCTCGCCTTATTCCAAATACTTTGTTTCAAAGGTTGATTTCGAAAAAGTTCGCTGGGACTGGCAGGGTTTGAGGACGGCCGCTCGGATGTTTTATTCATTTGAGGCCCGCCGAAAACTGGGCCGATTAATCAAGGAAGAAAGACCTGATATTTGCCATATTCACAATATTTATCATCAAATTTCACCATCAATTTTGTCCGTATTAAAACGTCGGAATATTCCGGTAGTCCAGACGCTTCACGATTACAAGTTGCTCTGCCCGCATTATTCCATGTACAGCCACGGCCAGATTTGCGAGCGGAGCAAGGGCTATAACTATTTTGCCTGCGCTTTTCATCGTTGCGTAAAAAATTCTTACGTGGCCTCATTCTTGGCGGCTTTTGAAATGTATTTTCATAAGATGCTACGGATCTATGAGGACAACGTGGATTTATTCATCAGCCCAAGCCAATTTTTGATAAAAAAGGTGCGCGAGTGGGATCTGCCGGTGATCGAAATCAATCATCTGGCAAATTTTATCAAGCTGGAAAACCATCCCGCGTATGAAACCGGAGATTACCTCCTCTACTATGGCCGATTGTCAGAGGAAAAAGGCGTCAGCCTATTGCTGGACGCCGTCAAGGATTTACCCGTTAAGCTAAAAATCGTTGGCAGCGGTCCCGAGGAGAAGCTTTTGAAAGAAAAGGCCAAAAAAGAAAATATTTCAAATGTTGAATTTTCTGGGTTCGCCACCGGCTCAGAGCTTGGGCGGTTAATTGGCGAATCGCGAGCCACGGTTTTGCCGGCCCAGTGGTATGAAAATTGCCCCCTGGTAATATTAGAGGCTTATTCATACAAAAAGCCGGTGATTGGGACGCGCCTTGGCGGTATACCCGAATTGATCCGCGACGGCGAAACCGGGTTCTTAGTCGAGGCAGGTTCAGTCGAGGATTTGCGACGCAAGATTGAGCTGATGTATTTAGATAAAAATCAGGCTCTGAAAATGGGTGAGGCCGGTTATAAGTTCGTTCAGCGGTTCAGCCCGGAAATTTATTATCAAAAACTGATGCGATATTATGAAATTCTTATTTCAGAAAAGAAATAAATTATTGGTAATTTCGCAATTGGCCTTTATGGTTTTACTGGTGCTGTTGTGTTTCAAGCCGAAGACAACGGCGGCGCGGACAATTTCAGCCGATTTTCCCAGGCTGGCCAATGTATATCACACCTCAAATTTATCCACCGAAGAAGCTCGAAGCTTATCACGTTGGGATGCTGTTGTTCTGGGTATTGAGCTGCAATACACGAGTCCAGACAGCTTGAGATTGATGCGGGAGCTAAATCCGGACATCATTATTTTGGCTTATGTTTTGTCACAAGAATTTCCGGATAGCCATATGACAATTACGGATGCCCAGCACCCACTCTGCCAATTGGGCAGTGGGATATCAGACGGCTGGTGGCTATTTGATAGTCAGGGTGGAAATGTGACTTTTTGGCCAGGCACAAAGATGCTGAACGTAACTAATACCGCCCCTTTGAGCAATGGCGAACAGTGGCTTTCATATTTGCCGCGGTTCATGCATGATAAAGTGATGTCAACTGGTTTTTGGGACGGGATATTTTACGATAATGTCTGGAATGACGTTGCTTGGCTGAATAGCGGCAATCTAGATTTAAATCGTGACGGCGTGGCTGAAACTGCGGATCAGCTTAATCAGGCCTGGCACGACGGCATGACTGAAATGCTGGAGATCTCTAGAAGCTATGAGGGCCAAGACGCGATTATCGTTGGTAATGGAGGAGGTGAATATTACGATTCGCTCAACGGAAGATTTATCGAAGAATTTCCTTCAGCCCTGGACGGCGGCTGGTCCGGAGCAATGCATAAATATTTCGACTTTATGAATCAGGGGAAATCGCCGCAGGTTGTTATTATTAACGGAAAATCTTCGACCGGGACAGCCGATGATTACCGTTCTTTGCGGTATATTCTAACTAGCACGCTTTTAGACAACGGCTTTGCCAGCTTTGATTACGGAGCCCTACGGCATTCTGACACCTGGTGGTATGACGAATACGACGTCTATTTGGGCGATCCCGTGACTGAAGCTTCAAATACAACTTCCCCGAAATCATCCGGGGTGGCTGAGGGAGTCTGGCGCAGGGATTTCGAAAACGGTATTGTTTTAGTAAATTCAACCAGCAGCAAACAAACTGTTGATTTGGGGGAAGGTTATGAAAAATTATTGGGGACGCAGTCACCGGTTAATTCCGGAGAGGTTGTGTCATCCGTAACGCTCTCGGGTCATGACGGAATTATCCTCTTGAAGAGGCAATTTCAAATTGCCAGCGGGCAATACATCAACGGCGCCTTTGCCAAGGCCTTTGCCGGTTCAGGCCAAACACTGCGGCAGGGATTTTTTACCTATACCAGTGAATATCCAGGCGGTGTCGGAATCATAAAAAAAGACTTAAACGGCGACCAAGCCAATGAAACCGTGATTGGCCGGGGCAATAAAGTGCAAATATATAACAGCCAAGGATTTTTGACTGCGGAATTTAATCCCTATGGCGCGAATTATAACCGCAATGTCAATCTGGCTGCCGGCGATCTCAATGGCGACGGTCTCTTGGAAATTGTTACCGGAACGGCCCAGGGTGGCGGGCCGCAAATAAGGATATTCGATGCTTCGGGAAAATTAAGAAATCCCGGGTTTTTTGCCTACGCTAAGAATTTTCGCGGCGGAGTAAATATAGCGCTTGGCGACATTGATGGTGACGGAAAAGACGAGATAATCGCTGGCGCCGGATATCATGGAGGACCGCACGTCAGAGTCTTTAACGGCGAAGGGAAACTTATATCCAGCTTTTTCGCCTATGATCAGAAATTCCGCGGAGGAGTTAGCGTGGCTTCGGGCGATATAAATAACGACGGGAAAGACGAAATTGTCACAGGCGCGGGGCCAGGAGGAGGTCCCCACATCAGAATATTCAACGACAAAGGGAAGGCTATAACTCCAGGCTTTTTCGCCTTTGATAAAACCTGGCGCAACGGAATTCTGGTAACCGTTAATGACATTAATCAAGACGGTCAAGATGAAATTTTGGCTTCTTCTCAAATTGTTTATTAATTTAATTATATGGCTTTTGACAAATCAAAGAGAGAAATAGTACCAGTGCGAGGGGAAATCGTTACCCGAACAAAAGAAAAAACCGGCCGGCAAATATTTATCCAGACCCTAAATATTTTTGTGCCACCCTTAGCCAACAAATACCATAATCGCTATACCGGAAGGCCGAGACATTTAATTTTCGATACGGCCATGGCATTGATAATATTTTTTCTGATTGGTCTTAACATATACTATTTCACTCGGAGTGAATTATTGCCAGCGCCCAGCCTGGAAATTAATTTCAAATCAGCGGATACAATTAAAAGCGGTGAAATAATAGATTTAAAACTTAAACTGACAAATCCCGGTGACAGCACCATAAAAGACCTGGCTGTTGATTTAGCCTATCCCGGGGGATTTATTTTCCAGTCGGCTAGTCCGGCAGCCGGAAATAAGGAAAATAATTATTGGAATATTGGATCAATCGCCGGTCGGGATTCGATAGAAATTTCACTGTCAGGGCAGATCATAACATCGCCTGGAGAAAAGCAGATGGTCAAAGCCCTGGTTCAATACCGAAGCGGGGAAGAAACTTTGAACATGACCGCGCGCCGAGAGTATTTAGTGTCGGGTTCGGTTTTAAAGGCCAGTTGGCAAACTCTGCCTGAAGCTGAAAGCGGAGATATTTATCAAAATATTTTGACCGTGGAAAATACCGGACAAATTATCATCCCAGAATCAAAAGTCATCATTTCATTTCCCGCGGAATACACGTTGGTCGAATCAAATAAATTACCCGAGGAAAAAAATAGCTGGATAATAAAGGATTTTCCGGTCCAGGGAAAATGGGAGCTGAGTCTCGACGGTAAAAGCCTGGTTAACAAAGATAAGGAAATAAATTTTAAGGCCGAGGTATCGATAAAAATTGATAATAATTGGATTGCTCAAGCCAGTGAAACAGCTGTTATCAAAATTGCCAAGCCGCCCAGCGTTGAAGATCTAATAGTACCTGATGATAATATAGTCAAAGAGCTGGAGTTTGCCGCTGAAGCACATTATTATAGTTCCTCAGGAGCCCAGTTCGGTTATGGACCCTTGCCGCCCAAAGTCGGGCAAACAACCGGTTATCGGATTTTCTGGGTCATTCGAAACAACAACCAGGAATATTCAAATCTGGTTATTAAAGCAGTACTTCCAGAAGCGATTGACTGGGGTGGTAACAGTACGGTTTCTTTCGGTCAAAATATCAGCTATGACAAGGCCAGCAGGATAATTAGCTGGACTGTTGGAATATTGCCAGCTAACGAAACGACAATTTCAGCCAGCTTTGAATTGGCTCTTAAGCCGAATCAGACGGATATAGGCAAATACGTAACACTGCTAGGTGAATCAAATTTATCAGGCAGCTACAATAAAGAAAGCGTAACAAAAACATATCCAGCAGTGACAACGGCTCTGGCTGAGGCCTTGAGCCAAGGCAAAACTCTGGTTATAGAATAAAGAAAAAAATATAAATACTCTGTCAGAAAAATATTCTAGCAGTTTTTTGGTTATCCTTGACAGCAATAAATAAATCTGTTAAGCTGCCCTGTTACTAAATAACCAATCTATAAGCCCATGAAAATCGCGATGATTGGCCAAAAAGGAATACCGGCGCTATATGGCGGAGTTGAACGTCATGTTGAAGAATTGGCAGTTCGTTTGGCGAAACGCGGACATAAAGTAACCGTCTATACGCGGCCTAATTATACCAGCTCCCGAAAAAAGAATTATCGCGGAGTGAGTTTGGTTTCATTGCCTAGTCTGCCGACAAAGCATTTCGACGCTATCAGCCACACGTTTTTTGCCACGGTGCACGCGATGTTTCAGGATTATGACATAATACACTATCACAGCGGGGGGCCGTCATTACTCTCAATATTACCGAGGATATTCCGGCCGAGCGTAAAAGTGATCGGAACCTTCCACAGTATCGAACGTAGGCATCAAAAATGGGGCTGGTTTGCCCGTTTAGTCCTGAGACTGGGTGAATGGGCTTGCGTGACTTTTCCCCACCAAACAATCGCAATTTCGAGGCCTTTACAGAAATATTGTTTTAAAACATACGGTAAGAAAACAATCTATATTCCGAACGGCATCTCGGGAGAATTTACCCGTTCAAAAAAAGCCCGGGTGATTACCAAGCAATTCGGCTTGATGACCGATCAATATATTCTCACAGTCGCTCGACTCATCCCGCCAAAGGGAATTCATTATTTGATTGAGGCCTACCGCCGGTTGAACACCAGAAAGCGCCTGGTTATTGCCGGAGACTCAGCCCATACTGACGGCTATGTAAAAAAATTAAAGGAATTAGCCGCCGGAGATCCGCGTATTGTATTCACTGGTTTCCAAAGTGGAAAAACGTTAGCCGAGTTGTATTCAAATGCCTACCTTTTTGTCCTGCCCTCTGAAATCGAGGGGTTGCCCCTGGCCTTGCTGGAAGCGGCTGGTTTCGGACGTTGCTCATTGGCCAGCAATATTCCTGAAAACCTTGAGGTCTTGCGGGTGAATAAGGAAGTCATCGGTTATGTTTTTAAGAATAAAAACGTCAAGGATTTGCAGATCAAACTGACCGAACTTTTGAAACGGCCAGAAGAGATGAAAAAAATAGGCAAACACGCTCGCCAGGTTGTGCTGCAACATTTTAATTGGCATACCATCGCCCGGCAAACGGAAAAGCTGTATAGCCTTTTATAGAAAATATATAAGTCAACGGCAAAAACAACCCTAATCTAGAAAGGGTTGTTTTGTTTAGTAATTAGCGTTAAAATAAATATATGAAGAAATATTGCGTTGGCATTTTAATTTCAATCGGGATAATCGGCTTTATCGTCCCGGCTAAAGCCGAAATTTTGACTGACCAGTGGGTGCATCTGGACCAGCCGACCATCGAAAAGGGATATACCGTTTCGCTGGATAGTCAGGATTTGCGCGTTGGCATATATCCGCAGACGCTGGCTGAACCAGCCTGGGTGAATTTACGTAGGCTTTCGACTGACGAATTTCAAATACCCGACGGGAAAAAACTGGTTAGTGAAATATTTCAGTACGATATTAAAGTGGCTGAACCGAAAATATTGACTAATCCGGTTGGCCTAACGGCTGGCTATGATGCTTCAGCCGCGAATGACCCGGAATTTTATTTTTACAGCCGGCAAACCGGCCAGTGGCATAAAGTGCCGGCTAAATTTGACGCCAAAACCGAGACTGTAAAAACGCGTTTGCCCTTTCCTTTTGCCCAAGTGGCGGTTTTGGCTGATGATAGTGAGACTCCGGTAATTACTTCAGTTGCGGGAATTGTCGTGGATAAAGCAACCGGCCGGGTGCTCTTCGAAGGCAATGCTGACGCGATCAGGCCTATGGCCAGCCTGACAAAAATGATGACTGCGCTGGTCTGGCTCGACCACAATCCGGGTTTTGACAAAGTGGTGGAGATGAAACCCGAAGACGACGCTATCGGCGCGAAATTATACGTTCAAGCCGGCGAAACTTTAACCGTCAAAGATTTGCTGTATACAACTTTGGTTGGCTCAGCGAATAATACGGCCAAAGCCCTGGCTCGTTCAACCGGACTGACAACCGAAGAGTTTGTTGATGAGATGAACCATAAGGCGCGGGAATTAGGCATGACAAATACAAAATACACAGAACCGACCGGCTTAGACCTTGGAAATACTTCAACAGTTCGCGATTTGATTAAACTATCAGACCAGTTACTGCGTTCATTTACGCTCTCGCAGATTACCACTACCCGGACCTATACCTTTACCATGAAAAACACCGGACGGGTTCATACAATAAAGAACACCAACTTGCTGGTTAACTCGGATTTGTACCTGATTGGCGGGAAAACCGGTTATCTCGACGAAGCCGGATATTGCCTGATGAGCCGGGCGAGGAATCAGCAGAATAAGGAAATTACCGCCATTATCCTGGGTTCAAGCACCAGGTCTCGAAGCGCGGCTGAGGTTGAGGAATTGATTCGGTGGGGTTTCGAGCAATAGGTATTGACATAAAATAATATTTGAGAGAAACTGCTTTATTCGATATCCGGGCTTCTAACAAAGGGAGGGATCATGGCCAGAATCGAATCCGTAGATAGAGACGGACAAGGGGAAGCGAGACAAGTGGTGATCCAAGTCGAAGACCGTTCGCTGATGTTCATTCTTCAAGAAGGTGGCCAACTGAGAGTGATTGGGCGAGGCAAGCATGATCGCAGGCGACTGAATCGCGGCGGCGCGAGAGTTTCGCCAGGCCAGTATCGCTCGGCGGTGCGTCGGGCCAGGGGCGTATTCAATGGTCATCGGGGTCGGGGAGCGGCTAGAAGATAGCCCTCCTTTTCTTTTTGCTGATTAGCACTCTCACTTGACAAGTGCTAATTTTGGTTTTACAATGAAATTATCATAATCTAAGAGAATAAAATGAATCCAAATAACTTTACTTTAAAAGCTCAGGAGGCGATTCAACGCGCCGAGCGGATCGCTTCGGAAAAGAAGCAGCAGCAGATAGACACCTACCATTTACTGGCTTCGCTGGTCTCCCAAGCTGATGGAGTCGTGCCCCCGATATTGCGCAAACTCGGCATCGATACGGGAAAGCTGGAAACGGATATCTTTGGCGAGATCGACAAATTACCAAGGGTGTCCTTGCCATCTGGCGGCATCGCCCAGGTTTTTATTACCCAGGATTTTAAAAACGTTCTTGACCAGGCGCTCAGAGAAGCGGAGAAATTAAAAGATGAATATGTTGGCACTGAACATATGTTCATGGCAATTCTTGAGGCGGATAAACGAGCGGGTGAGTTATTGCTAAAAAACGGGATAGAGCACGACAATGTTTTAAAAGTATTGAAGGACGTTCGGGGCACGCAGAGAATAACCGACCAAGATCCGGAGAGCAAATATCAAGCCCTGGAAAAATACAGCACGAATTTGACCCAGCTGGCACGGCTGAAAAAGCTTGACCCGGTAATCGGCCGAAATGACGAAATCCGCCGGCTGATGCAGGTACTCTCGAGGCGGACAAAGAACAATCCAGTTTTGATCGGCGAACCAGGAACCGGAAAGACGGCGATAGTCGAAGGCCTGGCCCAAAGGATTGTTTCGGGAGACGTGCCAGAAGGATTAAAAAACAAGGAGGTGGTAGCCCTGGATATGGGTTCATTAGTGGCGGGATCGAAATTCCGAGGTGAGTTTGAAGACCGTCTGAAAGCGGTGCTTAAGGAAATAAAAGCCGCTGAGGGCGGAATTATTCTCTTTATAGACGAATTACACACAATCGTGGGAGCCGGTGGTGCTGAAGGCGCGATTGACGCCTCTAACATGCTTAAGCCCGCTTTGGCACGCGGTGATTTGCATGCAATTGGCGCTACAACGCTGAAAGAGTACCAGAAGCATATAGAACGCGATGCCGCCCTGGAAAGGCGTTTCCAGCCCGTTTATGTCGCTGAGCCGTCAATACCAGACGCGGTAGCGATTTTACGCGGCTTAAAGGAGAAATACGAGGTACACCATGGCGTCAGAATAACTGATCCGGCTATTGTAGCGGCGGTCGAGCTGTCGGCGCGCTATATCTCTGATAGGTTTTTACCTGACAAGGCCGTTGATTTGATTGATGAAGCGACTTCGGCTTTGCGTCTGGAAATTGATTCGATGCCGGAGGAGCTGGATAAGCTCAAACGAAAATTGCTCCAGCTTGATATCGAGAAAAAGGCCTTGTCAAAAGAGACGGACACTGATTCAAAAGAGCGGCTTAAACTTTTAAAAAAAGAGCGGGCGGCGATAAAGGAGGACGCCGATAAACTGGAAATTCAATGGCAGGCGGAAAGAGGCATAATTGCTGAAATTCGCCAGTCAAAATCGATGATTGAAAAACTCCGCGGCGAGTCGGAAATGGCCGAGAGGAAAAGCGAGCTAGATCGCGTGGCTGAGATACGCTACGGCCGGATTCCCGAATTGGAAAAAAAGATGAAGCAAGCCGAGGCTAAACTGCAAAAATTGCAAAAGCAGGAATCGATATTGAAAGAGGAGGTATGCGAAGAAGATATCGCCGAGGTGGTTTCGCGCTGGACTGGAATCCCGGTTTCTAAAATGCTTGAAAGCGAGTCGCATAAACTCGCCCGGATGGAAACAGAACTGGCTAAGCGGGTGGTCGGACAGGAAGAGGCGATCATGGCCGTGGCTAACGCGGTTAGGCGTTCGCGCGCTGGGATTTCAGAAGAGAATCGGCCAATCGGCTCATTTATTTTTCTCGGTCCGACCGGCGTGGGTAAAACAGAATTGGCGCGGGCGCTGGCTGAATTCATGTTCAATGACGAGGACGCGATGATCCGTCTGGATATGTCGGAATACATGGAGCGGCATTCGGTCTCGAAAATCATCGGTTCGCCGCCAGGCTATGTCGGATATGAAGAAGGCGGGCAACTGACGGAAATGGTGCGCCGCCGGCCATACTCAGTTATCCTCTTCGATGAAATAGAAAAAGCCCACCCGGACGTTTTTAATATGCTGCTGCAGATAATGGATGACGGGCGGATGACTGATGCCAAGGGCCGAGTGGTTAATTTCAAAAACACGGTTATCATCATGACGTCGAACATCGGCTCTGACGTTATTCTCGATTTGGCTACCCGGGGAGGTCTGGGTTTCGCGGATAAGATAAAAGGCGATGATCCGGAAACCCTGATGCGACAAAAGATTAAGGAAATGCTGAAAAGCCATTTCAAGCCCGAATTTCTAAATCGCGTCGATGAAACCATTATATTCCACAGCTTGAAGCAGGAACATATTCTAAAGATTGTCGAGCTTCAAATGGATAAAGTGATCGCGCGGTTGAAAGTGAAAAAGGTGATAATCAAGATAACCGAACAGGCGAAAAAACTCCTGGCCCAAGAAGGCTATGAGCCGACTTTTGGCGCGCGTCCGCTTAAAAGGATAATTCAACAGAGGATTCTCGACCCGCTCGCCCTGGAAATGGTTTCAGGCAAGATTACTTCGGGAAAAAAGGTTATAATAGATGCCGATAAGGGTAAAATAATTATTAAGGATTAATCGAGATGAGTAAGCTTATTGTGTATACGTCGACTTTCGGCAACACTAAAAAGATCGCTGAAGCGATTGTCGAGGCAACCGGTCCAGAATCCCGTCTTGTTAAAGCCGATGAACTAACCGCCGAAATGCTTAAAGACGTTGATTTTGCTTTTGTGGGATCGCCAACCATTGCCTGGAATTACGCGCCGGGATTTGGGAAAGTGTTTGACGTAATAAAATCAGCCAACGTACCCGGTTTAAAAACCGCGGCTTTTGATACTGGTTTGAAAAAGTGGTACGCGGGAGATGGAGCTGGGAGGATCTCTAAGAAGCTTGCGCAAGTCGGTTGCAAGGCTGTCGGAAAAATGCGTTTTATCGTTTTGGGTAAGGAGGGGCCGTTAAAAGATGGGGAGGTCGAGAGAGCGAAAGAGTGGGGCAGTGGTTTATGCCTTAGAGTTTGAATACATGACGGCCCCAAACAGATTCTGGCTTGCGATTTCTTCTTTTCTACGATTTCCATATCTTTGGATAACTTCATTGCGGTTACGAAGCAATCGATTAGGTAAAACATATAATCTTGGAGCAGCGGGGAAATTCTCTGTTTTTAGAGAAACCGTAAAGATAAATCCGGGCAACGAAAAGCCCGTCCATTTGGTTGTAGGATTTCGTTTGAAGTGGATTGGTTCAAACAAGGTCTGGCATTGGCTATTTCAGCGTATTTGCATCATCACAACGCCTTTTTGGTCTGGACTGGCGGGCTTTCGGATTAAGCTCTGGCTGGTTGATCAAAAAACTAAAAACTATGCTGGTATCTATGAGTGGCGAGACGAAAGATCTTGCCGACAATACGTCGAATATCTGATTCCGATACTTGGCTTTTTCTCGCGACCAGAAACAATCTGGCATAATATATATTCTCAAAACAACATTGACGAAGCGTTTGAACCAGGCTAGCCGGGCGGCGCTTGACACGCTTTCTAATCCATGCTATCATACCTTTTCAAGTATTCGCAGGTTTTCTCGCACTTCAGAAAGTCATACAGGCACGCGCGAATTAGCGGTGTCGCGAAGTAATTCACTAAGCGCTAAAAACCCAAGCAGTATCAGTTTTGCCGAATAGAGTTATGTAACGCGGAAGCGTCCAGCCCAAATCAAAGAGCGGCTAATCGGATCGCACGCGGCGCTCGTCAGCAGTTAATTGGAACCCTCTCATAAAGGGTTTTTTGATTTAGCTGGTTTGCCCATAGGGGAAAACTGAGATATGATTAAAAAGACATGTGATTGATAAATTAAGGCAAGAAACATTAATAACTAATTAATATTCTATGTCCAAGTCGTGGCAATGTTCCAGGTGTCACCGGGAGTTCGCCAAGAAAAACCAGCAGCATTCATGCGTTATTTATCCGCTGGCCAAGCACTTTAAAGATAAACTGCTGGCCAAGGAACTTTTTGGCCATTTGAAAAAACGGATTACAACGGCCATTGGTTCGGTGAAGATTGAATCTTTGCCGTGCTGCATTCATTTGGTCAGCAGCTATACCTTTGGCGCGGCCTGGGCCATGAAAGACCGGATTCGAATTGATTTCCGCGTTGCCAATCCCCTCAAAAGCCGGCGTTTCTGGAAGACCTTGCGCATGTCAGCCAATCGTTACCTCTACTTTCTGGAAATAAAGAGTAAAAAAGAAATTGACCGTGAGCTTATTGGCTGGCTCAACGAGTCATATCATTTTCATGACCAGTAGTACGAAATCGGCAAAAAATCTTTTACTTGAAGATTGGCTATTTTTTTGCTAAGCTAGATACTTGGGACATCAAATATTTATGCCAATACTTAGACTGGAAAACATCAATAAATCATACAATCAAGACACGCCAACAGCCTTTCAGGCCCTGAAAAACGTGTCGTTTAGCGTTGAACCCGGCGAGTTTATTTCAATCATGGGTCCGTCAGGATCGGGTAAATCAACCCTGCTCAATATAATCGGTATTTTAGACGTGGCTGATACAGGCAGTTATCAATTAAACGGAGTCGAGATAACCTCGCTGGGCAAGTCGCGTCTGCCAGCTATCCGGCGCAAGGAAATAGGCTTTATTTTTCAGACCTTCAACCTATTGCCCAGATTGTCAGTTTTCCAAAATGTTCAGATGCCGCTGATGTATAGCCGCGTTCAGTCCAATAAACAAAAGGATAGGGTTGACGAACTGCTTGGCCTGGTTAAATTAACCCAGCGTCGCAATTACTTGCCGACCAAGCTGTCCGGCGGAGAAAAACAGCGCGTGGCAATTGCCCGGGCGCTGGCGAACAATCCCAGCATTATTTTGGCGGACGAGCCGACTGGAAATCTGGATTCGAAGTCAGGCCGCGAAATCATGGAGGCCCTAGCCGAGCTAAACCGCCAGGGTCGGACAATCTTGCTGGTGACTCACGATCAGAATATCGCGGATTTTGCCCAGCGGCATTTTTTCATGGCTGACGGCGTCTTGACCGAAGGAGGGCAAAAATCATGATATTCTCGAATATCAAAATGGCCCTAGTCAGTCTAAAAGTAAGCAAGATGCGATCTTTTTTAACTATGCTGGGAATCATTATCGGAGTCATGCAGATCATCGTGCTTATCGGTTTAGGGCAGGGGATAAAGCAGGATATTACGAATGAAATTACTCAGCTTGGCTCTAATATATTGATTGTAATATCAGGCAAAGTTCAAAACAGCCAGGGTGGATTCAATCCCAGCGCGGCGATCGGCGCGTCAACGTTAACAGAGGCCGACCTAACGGCCTTGAAGAAATTACCGGATATTGTAGGAGTCACGCCGATCGGAATCATGACGGCCGTGCCGTCAGCTGGCAATAATCAGGCTCAAGGCGCGATGGTGCTCGCAATCGAACCAAGCTTTTTTGAATTTACTAAGACATATAATTTGACAGCCGGGCGTCTCTTTACCCAGTCGGAAAATGATCAATACGCAAAAACAGTAGTATTGGGGAAAGACGCTTGCGCAGCGCTTTTCCCGAATGAGGAAGCGGTAAACGTTTTGGGCAAGACGGTAACAATCAGTAAGGTTGATTTTACGGTTGTTGGGACGGTGGAAACGGCTCAAACAAATTCGCTAATGGGCGGTGGCAATACGTCCATTGGATTAGTTGCCATTCCTTTCAAGACCGCCAAAAGCATAAATCCAAATACTCAAATATTTCGAATTGGTTTAAAGGCGAGTGACAACGCGGATGTTAAGGTGGTGGCAAAAGAGGTACAGGCTAAGCTTCAAGAGCTCCATGGTGCCGACGATACGACGGTTTTTACTCAGAATGATTTATTAAAGGTCGTTGATAACGTGCTCGGCTTAATTACGAAGGCAATCGTTGGCCTGGCTTCTATTTCACTCCTGGTCGGCGGTATCGGAATAATGAATATCATGCTGGTTGCCGTCATGGAAAGAACGCGTGAAATAGGCTTACGGAAAGCGGTCGGCGCTTCAGGCAGTCATATCTTAACGCAATTTTTGACGGAATCAGTGATCTTATCGTTACTGGGCGGCATAGTCGGAGTTGGTCTAGCGGCCGTCGTCAGTTTCGTGGTAAAAAAACAGTTCGATTTATCCATTATCGTGAATGTCCAGTCGATAATTATTGCGATGGGATTTTCCGTCGCGGTCGGTATTATCTTTGGCATCGCGCCGGCGACAAAAGCCGCTCGAAAAAATCCGATCGAAGCCCTAAGATACGAATAAGACAAACATTCCATGAGGCTTTCTGATTACGTCAAATATCGGATTCTCGAGATAATTCCCGGCAGCGCCATCTGGCTGACATTCATTGGCATCATCTTATTAATATTCATCAAGCCGCTCTGGGCGGTTTATTTTATTGTGGTTTTCGATTTGTACTGGCTGATTAGAGTCGTTTATTTAATAATTTATATCATTTTATCATTTAGGAATTTCCGAAGAGATTCGAAAATAAACTGGCGTCAAAAAATTGAAAATATCAAAGGTTATGAAAAGATCTATCATTTAATTTTCATGCCTACTTATAAGGAACCACTGGAAGTTTTGCGCATGAGTTTTCAAAGCCTAGCCGATGTTGATTATCCGCATGAACGTATCCTAGTGGTTTTTTGTATTGAGGAACGAGATAGGGAAGAGGCCTTAAAAAACGCTGAAATTTTAAAAAGAGAATTCAGCGATAAATTCTTGCGTTTTATTGTTTCGCTTCATCCGAAAGATTTACCTGGAGAGGTGCCGGGCAAAGGATCAAACACGGCCTGGGGCGGCCATATTGCCCAAAAGGTAGTTGATGAAATCGGGATTCCTTATGAAAATATCATTGTTTCCTCGTTTGACGTGGACAGCTGCGCTCACCGGCAATATTTCAGTTACGTAACCTATCATTATTTGACCACGCCAAACCCGACTCATTATAGCTATCAGCCCGTGCCATTGTTTAATAACAATATTTGGAATGTACCGGCGATAATGCGCGTAGTTTCAAACAGCACAACTTTTTGGCTGATGAGCGAGCAACTGCGGCCGGAAAGATTATTCACATTTTCCTCGCACAGCATGAGCTTTAAAACCCTGGTCGATGTCGGTTTCTGGCAAAATGACATTGTCACCGAGGATTCGAGAATCTTCCTCCAGGGTCTTCTGCACTACGACGGCGATTATCGGGTAAAATCACTGCATTTGCCGATATCGATGGATGCCGTGGCCGGTAAAAATATTTGGAAGGGCTTTGAAAATCTTTACAAACAGCAGCGACGCTGGGCTTGGGGCGTGGAGCATTTTCCCTATTTGATCTGGAACTTCTCCAAAAATAAAAAGATTCCGTTTTTAACGAAATTCAGATATTTATGGAATTTAACCGAGGGCATGTATTCCTGGGCAACCGCTCCGGTCATCATCTTCGTGCTGGGTTATTTGCCTCTACGGCTGAGCTCGATCGAGGTCCAGACCAGCATTATCGGTCAAAACGCTCCGCAAGTTCTTAAATATCTGATGGGCGGAGCGATGGTTGGATTATTCGTGAGCGCCGCCTTAAGCGTGTATTTTCTGCCGCACAAAGGGATAAAGATGCGCTCGCCCAAGATTTTGATAATGGTTTTACAGTGGCTGCTGTTTCCGTTCTGCATGATTGCCTTTGGTTCATTGCCGGCGACAGAGGCTCAGACCAGGCTGATGCTGGGGAAGTACCTAGGCTTTAGAGTAACGGAAAAGTTTCGCAGATAATTAAGTTAAACTTGAGCCAATAAAATTAGGATGGCCCCGGACAAAATCTACGACGGCCATGGTTTTTTTCGAGGCTGGTTTTAATTCTTCGATGCGCAGAATATTTTTGCCGGTTGCTATGTAAACATCAGCGTCTTTTTGAATCACCGTGCCTGATTTTTCGGTTGTTGGGATATCGGCGACCGAGGCTTTTATTATCTCGATTTTCAAATTATCCCAAAAAGTATAACTTCCGGGCCAGGGCTGATAGGCTCTAATTTGACGTTCGATCTCTTCGACCGGCTTGGACCAATCGATTCGACCGTCAGCTTTTTCAATGATTTTAGTAATCGTAGCCTGTGATTTGTCTTGAGGCCGAGCTATGATTTTCCCGTCTAAATAATTTTTTAAGGTTTCAATAAGAAAATCAGGTCCGAGTTTAGTAATTTTTTGAGTCAGAGTAATCGAAGTCTCAAAATTATCGAGCGGGAATTCCATGATTTCAAGCACGGGGCCGCTATCAAGCCCGGCGTCCATTTTCATTATGGTCAAACCGGACAATTTTTCTCCGGACAAAATCTGCGACTGAATCGGACTGGCTCCGCGATATTTTGGCAAAAGGGATGGATGAATATTCAAACAACCTAGGGGAGTGAGATCGAGAATTTTTTGGGGAAATAATAAACCGAAAGCCATAACTATGAACAAATCCGGTTTTAGAGATTTGAGGCTATTGAAAACTTCAACTGATTTTAGGGTGGAAAACTGAAGAACCGGCAGGCGGTGAGATAAGGCGATGCTTTTCACCGGCGACGGCGTCAAAACATTATTTCTCCCAGCTGGACGGTCTGGCTGGGTGACAACCGCGATGATATTGAATTTTGATTTTACCAGGGCAACCAAAAACGGCACGGCAATTTCCGGCGTTCCAAAGAAAATAATTCGTGGATTATTCTTCATTTTGCTGATCTCTTCGAACGATAATTTTTTACGCGGTCAATAAAGAGTATCCCGTCGAGATGATCCACTTCATGTTGAATTACGCGGGCGAGCAGGCCCTTAGCATCTAGATCGTGATTCACGCCATTTTTGTCTTGATAGGTGGCTTTTATATTCTTGGAACGCTTAACCAGGCCATAAACTCCTGGTACGCTTAAACAACCCTCTTCGAGCGTCTCCTTGCGCCAGGATTTACTTATGATTACCGGGTTAATTAGCACCAGTGGTTTGTCCTTGGTTGAAACGACGATTAACCTCACATTTTGTCCGACTTGGGGCGCCGCGATACCCACTCCGTCCTCTTCGTACATAGTTTGGGTCAAATCCTGGGTCAGAGATTTAAGGGTTGAATCTTTGAAATTCGATATAATCAGTGATTTTTTTCTAAGCCTGGGATCGCCTTCGGTTAATATTTTTCGCTTCATTTAATTTAGTAGATTTAATGGTTCAACGTCGACGAGCCAGTCGTCGTCAGTTAATTTTATCACCCTTTTGACTTCTGGCCAATTCGCGGCAGGGAACTTTATGATAATCTGCCAGCGGTATTGACCGCGAATTTTTTCAATAAAGGCGGGACCGGGATTGACCAATTCAACCGTGGTCGGCAGGGGAGAAGATTTACTGATGCTTTCGTAAAAGGCCTCGGTCTTTTTTATGAGTTTTTCACGATTTTTATCTTTGATTAACAGCCGGACCAAAACTTCCGCCGGCGGATAATGAAAGTCCCGCCGCTCTTCAAGCTCCCGCTGGTAAAATCGCTCCAGTTCAAGATTCAGGGCCGATTTTATGGCCGGGTGATCTGGGTGGTGCGTTTGAACCAGGACCGAACCGCCAGATCGGCTGAAAAAATCAATTATTTTGTATAGTTGCCGAAAAGTTTCTTCTGACGAAGAAAAGTCAGGACGGCTCAAGTGGCTATCAGCCGAGATCGCTCCAAAAGCTTGAAAGTTTTTTAGAATGTTCGGCACCAGAGCGCCGGATGTGGCTAAGGCTATGTCGGGCAATTTTTCCTGGTAATGATCTAAATAAGCGTTTCGAATGATGCCAATAGTGGAATCAGGAACCAGCTTTTTGATTTCCTGCTCAAGTTTTTGTATTCCCCAGCCCTTTCTTTTTAAGCGAGGGCCCTGGCACTTCGGACACGCCAGGGGTTCGTCAATCCGGTAGCCGCACAAATGGCACACCAGGGAATGGCTTTTTTTCGACTGATGATGGACGCTTAAGGAACGCTGACAGCGGGGACAGGAAAAAATATAGCCGCAATCAGAGCAGACGAGTCCGGTTGATTCGCCCAAACGATTGACCAAGATGAATAGGCGTTTGCGGTCGGCCAAGCTGGTCTTAATGAAACCTTCAAACATATCGCTGATGGGCGTGTATTTGCCCAGCTTCCGTTCATCCGTCAAATTAACCAATATCGGTTTGAGAGCCTTAATCGGCAAGCGCAGGTCTTTAAGAACTAAACGGCCGTCTTTTACCTTTGACCAGGTGGTCACCCTGGGAACCTGGCTGATGAATATAATACGGCAGCCGGTTATGGTGCTTAGAATTTCCGATACCTGCTCAGTGTGAAAGCGGGGATTTTGTTCGGCCTGGCGATGGTTTTGATTGTCCTCTTCGTCGATAACGACTAAGCCCAGGTTTTGATAGGGGAGAAAGAGCGAGGTTCTGGTGCCGACTACCAAAACGGGTGTTCGATTTTGGATTAGTTGATAGTTAGACCAAAAAAGTTTCGGCGGAAGCTGTCGGTGGATCGGAATAGGTGAAAATTCCGCTAAGAATTTCACCCAGTCTTTAACCAGCCTGATTTCAGGCGCAACCAGCAGAACTGTTTTACCAGACGCTAAAAATGATTTTACGGTTTTTTTAAGAAGAGATTCTTTAGACTCCGAGTCGTTGTAAAGCCATAGTTCATCGTGTTTTATAATAGTATCATTATCTTTTTTAAAATTTAATCTTGGTTTAGTGTTTACGCTAGCTGGCTCAATTTTCCGGGGCAGAGTGTTCAGAAACAAAGTCAGCGCCGTCGCCGGTGAAACAAAAAACCTGTCCGCGAAATCCTCCAGTAATTTTAGCTGACCGGGAGTGTAAGTGATATTTGAAATAACTCGGCTGACGGGTTTTAAGGCCCGCTTGCCGGCTGACGATTGGGCGGTTAGCTTTTTTACTAGGCCGTAGACTTTTTTATTGCGGAAAGGAATTAATACAACTGAACCGATTTTAATATTCGTCTTAATATTTTCAGGTATTAGATAATCAAAAACCGAAAGATCGCGAGGCAGGCGCAAGCTTGGGATGACTTTAGCAATCATGGTTCGCTTTTATGAAGTGTGACGGTAAAACACGAGAGCTCAAAAGGCTCTTTTGGATATTTTATGCCGGCTTTTTGACAAGCTATTTGAATTTGTTCCTCGACGGTTTCAACGCCCTCGATATCAGGTAAAAGCACGCCGACTTTCGAATTGCTTCTCACAATCACGCCAAACTTTTTTGGATCAAGCCTTTCAATGGTGGTTGGTTGAGGCTGGGAAAGAATTGAAACCGATATCTCAGTTTGTTCGAGTTCGGGCAGTGTTAAAGGCAGAAAGCGAAAATCATTTACCGCGGCGGAAATCGCGTTATGGATTATTTCCAGGGCAACATTGTCCTGAGCCGGAGCCAGGGTGCCGATGCATCCCCTTAAATCACCCTTGAAATGGAGGGTCACAAAAACAGCCGCCCGGGTTTTAAGCAGTTCACCGGGCAGAGATGACGGAGACTTGATAACTTTTTTATCTCGCAAATATGCTTGAATCGCTTGTTTAGCTAAGGCCGCGTATTCCTTCATGCGTTATCTTTAATACCAAAGTTGACAACCGCGTAACCGACTCCAAATGGACCTTCATAGGAGAGGACCTCAGGCGTAATTTTGAGCCGCTCCAGGGCGCCAAGGGTAATCAGCAATGAACGATAGCCGCATTCGCCGGCCGCGTCGATAAAGTTTGGATCCATGGTGGGTATTTCAGTCAGGCGATTTTCAGATAATAATTTTATCAACTCGGCATCAAATTCCTGACCTTTTGGACTATATCCAGCCGGCGCGTCAGGCGTCAGGCGATGAGACAGATCGCCTGAAGCTATCAGCGCGATTCTTTTTGAACTGGCTTGAGCCAGGCCGTAGATCAAACGCCCGAATTCAAGATGGGAATTAACATCGCCCAAGGAGTAGCTGACTGGAACCAGATTAAATTCTTTGTAATTACTAGATAAGAAATAAAGCGGGACAATCGCGCCATGATCCAAATTGCTTTCCACGATTGTCTGGAGAGAAATATTCTTGGAATCTGCCAAGTCAGTGATTTTCAGGCATGTCTCTGGGCTTCCCTTGAATTCTAGTCGAGTTGTATCATCACCAAATTGTTCTAGCGTGCCGGTAAAAAGCTTTGCCCCGTTAATCAGGATAGTGTCGGGATTAATCTGGCCATGCGGGGAAATCAAAAAAACGATTTCCGGACTTGAAGATTGGAAGGCCAGTGATACTTTTTCCAGGGCGCTAAGAGTTTTCTTAACCTGATTAAGATAATTACCGCCGATGGTCGGAATCAAAATCGGTGGGTGGGGGAGCAAGGCGCTGAAAACTAAAGCCATGGTTATTCAATCGTTATGGCTGGGCCGTCAGGATGGATGGAGATGGATTTATCGTTGGTTCTGATGATATTCGCCCATTTATAGCCCAGGGAATTAAAAGCGTCGGCTGAAGCAATCGGGCGTTTTTGACCGTTGGAGATAACGTAGACGGAATTTGTTCCGGGTGAAGTCACCAGATCACCATCCCGAAAAAGTACCGGATCGCCTTTGGGATATTTAATCATTTCAGATTCATCGACCAAGCTGGGACGCCGGCCCGGAAAACTTGATTTCAGAATCTCTTTTGACCAGATCGGATGCTGAACGCCGTTTTGAACAAAAGTTACCCCGCCAGTCTGTTTGGATTGGAGCAAGGTACCGGTGGGATAAATACTGTTTAGGGTCACCGGCTCGCCGTCTGAATAACTATCCAGGTCGGCCTGTTCGACGGCAACTACTTCTTCAGGATTAAAGCCGATATTTCTAAATACCTCCTCTGACTCAATCAAACGTTTTTGATTATCAGTAATCAGATAAATATTGCCGTCCGGGCCCTGAAGCAAGCTGTACTCGGCGTATTTTATCGGTTTGCCGTCATCATAAATGTCGAGTTCGCTTTGAGAAACCTTGATAACGTTTTTCTGATTGTAACTGGCGAGGAAGGCTGACTTTGACCAGAAGGGCCTTTTTTTACCATCTTTGATCAAATAGACTCCGGGCTGTCCAGAAACCTGAAGCAGGCTGCCGTCCGGGTACAGAGGAGTGAACCAGCGGTGCCAGAGATCGTGAAAAAGCTCATTGCCGTGAATGTGGGGCGTATAGGTATACAAATTAACGGTCGCTTGATTTTCCATTGTCACTAATACCCCATCAATCAGGTAGGTCCCGCCAACTTGGAATTGCCATCGGCCGGCTTCATTGATATACTGTCGGTTTCTTTTTGACGCCCAATTGAGTTGATTGAAAAAGCCCTTGAATTTTTGGATATCTGGATCGGATTTACTGCAGCTGTCGCAAACGCCATAGCCGGTGGCCCAGTCGTACTGGCCTTGGCTGGGGTCAGAGTCAGTAACCAGGCTTTGCTCTTTTTGCAATAACACGATGAGAAATTTCGGGCTGATTTGGTAATATTGAGCCGCGTCGTAGATAATGTCAGAGGCGGGTTTTAATACCCCGAAAACCTCGGCCTGGTATTTGGACAGCGTGCCGATTTGATTTTCGAGAAATTTCTGGATTCGCTCGCGGGACATCGATGAATTATTTACCAATTCCTCGGTTGAGATGATATTACCTGGATTAAAATTACCGGCTAAAATTGTCTGCGGGACAAAAAGGGCCAAAAGGCTGAGTATTATGGTTGCTTTTTTGATCATGAGACGATTATTCAATAATATCTATAGGGGTTTTACAATTATAGCATACGCCGTGATTATCAAAACGTTTTATCTGATAGCCCAATCGTTTGATCAAGAGGGTGTGGCAATTCGCGCAATAGGTATTTTCTAAATTATTACCTGGCGTATTGCCGGCATAAACATGCTTCAATCCGGCTTTTTGAGCAAGGCTGGCCGCTCGTTCAAGTGTTTTAACCGGAGTAACGTTAAATTCTTGAAGTTTATATGAAATTTCCGGAGCGAAAACTGAAATGTGCCAAGGGACATCAGCCCCGACTTTTTCTTTGATAAACTTGGCTATATTCTGGAACATCGCATCATCGTCGCTCAAAGACGGAATAGCCAGGGTGGTTATTTCGGTCCAGACGCCAGCTTTTTTCGATCTGACAATATTGTCTAGAATTGGCTGGAGTCGGCCGCCGCAGTACTGCTGGTATTTCCGGTCATCAAAGAATTTCAAATCTATATTGATCGCGTCAAGGTAGGGTAATATCTTTATAAAAGAGGCCTCTGAAAAAAAACCGTTTGACACCCAGACGTTTTTCAGCCCGGCGCGTCTGGCCAGTTTCATCGTCTCAAGGGCGTACTCGATGAAAATCGTCGGTTCGGTGTAGGTGTAGGCTACGCTGGAACAATTGCTGGCCTGGGCTTGTTTGACGATGATTTCAGGCGATAGTAATTCACCGGCGATTGAGTTATTTCCCAACTTTGAGCCCTGGGAGATTTGCCAATTCTGGCAATTATCACAGCGGAAGTTGCAGCCTAGCGTGGCAAAAGAAAAAGCCGTGGTACCAGGGAAAAAGTGAAAGAAGGGCTTTTTCTCAATCGGGTCGACAGCTGAGGTTATCGCTAGGCCGTAGTTTAAAGCGTAAAGAACGCCGTTCCTATTTTCTCTGACCGAACAAATCCCGCGCTTTTTATCGGCGATTACGCACTGATGACAGCAAACCTCGCATTTGACCGCGCCGTTAGCAAGTTTTTTATATAAAATAGCTTCTCGCATTGGTTAAATTATAACCGATTTTGTGATATAATTCAAGAGCAGATTATGTAATTTTCAGGCCAAACGATGACCAGAGCGTTTTACGCGGTATTGCCGGATGAGGGGTTTAAAAAATCCATTTACGCGATTCTTAAAGATGGGCCAGAATGTTATCAGCGGCTAGCCTGGGAGCCGCGGGAAAAATGGCATTTGACTTTGCGTTGGCTCGGCGATTTGAATGACCTTGAAATAGAAAAAGCCATTAAGATTCTGGAAAAGGTCGTTCCCCGCCAACCTAAGATGCTTCTGGAAGTTGATGAGATAGCCATGTTTCCTGATGACCGCCCATATTTAATAGTTGCCAGATTAAAGGACAATCCCGGATTGTCCCGGCTGTGGAACGAAATAAGCCGCCAATGCGAAAACGAAAATTTAGGGAAATCGGATAACCGTGATTTTTCCCCTCACCTTACTCTAGCTCGCCTAAAAACAGATAGAAATACAGCCATCCCGAAAATGAGAAATATCGCGGCAAGTTTTACGGCTGAATCAGTCGCTTTGATGCGAAGCGTCTTGTCGGCTTCGGGGTCCGCCTATAAAATACTGGGGAGCGTTAATTTAAAAAATGATTGAAGTAAATATTCTCGGCGTAAAAATAACAAGTTTAACACTCGACCAGCTCAGAGAAAAGCTGGAGCGGTTTTTGTCTGGACCCGAACCCCGCCAAATCGTGACTCCCAATCCGGAATTTTGCGTTCAGGCGACTCACGACCAGGAATTCAAAACAATTATCAATAAAGCCGCCCTGGCAATTCCAGACGGGATCGGACTAAAATTCGCTGGCTGGTATCTCGGCACGCCGATTAAGCGCAGAATTACCGGAGTCGCGTTGGTTGAAGAATTATGCCGTTTAGCCGAAGCCGAGGGAGCGGCCATTTTTCTACTGGGTGGGGGAAACGGAGTAGCCGGCAAGACCGCGGAAAAACTTAAAATCCGTTATTCAAAATTAAAAATTGTCGGCGCTGAAAATGAAAACACGATTTTTGGCAAAAAACGCTCTGATGATGAAATAGTTAAACGCCTAAATCGTAAAAAACCAGACATCCTCCTGGTCGCTTTCGGCGCGCCCAAACAGGAAAAATGGATCTATTATAATCAGCCGAAATTTACCACGATAAAAATAGCGGCGGGCGTGGGCGGCGCTTTTGACTATTTATCGGGCAAAGTAAAAAGAGCGCCCAGGTTATTACGGATTATCGGCTTGGAGTGGCTGGTCCGTTTGATTCGACAGCCCTGGAGGATCAGCCGGATTATTAACGCGACCTTGATTTTTACGCTTAAAGTACTATTCTCAAGAAGAAACCGATATCATGAAAACCATGAATAAAAAGACAAATGTCAGAGTCCGCTTTGCCCCGAGTCCAACGGGTTTTTTGCACATCGGCGGTTTGAGGACAGCCCTGTTTAATTGGCTATTCGCCAGAAAAAATGACGGGGATTTTATTTTAAGAATCGAGGACACTGACCAAAACCGGTATGTCAAAGGTAGCGTTGACAATATTGTCGAGGCTTTAAAATGGGCCGGACTTGATTACGACGAGGGACCGGACAAGGCAGGTGGTTTTGGCCCATACGTTCAATCTGAAAGGCTTAAGATATATCAAAATCACGCCGATGAGCTGATAAAAAAAGACAAGGCCTATTATTGTTTTTGCACCGCCGAAAGATTAGCCGAACTGAAAGAACAGCAAGCCGCGCAAAAAATTGCTCCGCGCTATGATCGGCATTGTCGGGATTTGTCTGAAGACGATATCGCCAAACGCCTGGCAGCTAAAGAGCCCCACGTTATCAGATTGAAAATGCCAGATGACGGTATTGTAATAATAAATGATTTAATCCGGGGCCAGGTTGAGTTTTCTTACCGTTATATCGATGATTCGGTAATAATCAAATCCGATGGTTTTCCGACATACCAGCTGGCCAATGTCGTAGATGACCATTTGATGAAAATAAGCCATGTCATCAGAGCAGAGGAGTGGCTCCCCAGTACGCCTAAGCATGTGTTTCTCTATCAGTCATTTGGCTGGGATTTGCCGGAGTTCGCCCATCTGCCGTTAATTATGAGTCCCCAGGGCGGGAAATTGAGTAAGCGCGACGGAGCCGTTTCATCTTTAGAATATCGTGATTTAGGCTATCTGGCTGAAGCCTTGATAAATTTTATCGCGCTGCTCGGCTGGAATCCGAAAACTGAACAAGAAGTGTTTAGTCTTAATGAGCTAGTCAACGAATTCTCGCTTGATAAAGTGAATAAATCAGGAGCGATCTTTAACGTGGAAAAATTGAATTATCTGAACGGCAAATACATCAGAAGTCTGTCCCTGGATAAATTGTCTGATTTATGTCTGGCCTATTTTCAAAAAGCTTCCTGGAAAAATACGGACAAGGAATATTTAAAAAAAGTCGTCTCCCTGGTCCAAGATCGCATGGTTAC
Organism: Patescibacteria group bacterium; assembly: GCA_028714495.1. Classification (GTDB taxonomy): domain Bacteria; phylum Patescibacteriota; class Patescibacteriia; order JAHIZJ01; family JAHIZJ01; genus JAQTMH01. The sequence continues at coordinate 53,155 of JAQTMH010000005.1, read as the reverse complement.
CTTGGCTGATTCAGTATCACTAACCCAATTTATCGCAAAACCCATTGACTATGATACAAAAATACTGATTCCCAAGAAATCAAAAGAGCCAGAGACGCTTAAAAATTTGAAGACTTGTCGCGATGTCGCTCTGGGAGTAGGGGAGCCTGAATTTACCAGTGAGTCGTTAAAAGGTAAATTTTTGAAAATAATCAAAGACAAAAAATTAAAAACTGGAAATTTGCTTTGGCCGTTTCGGGTAGCGCTGTCTGGCGCTACGGCTTCACCCGACGTTTTTGATATCGCGGGAGTTTTGGGAAAATCCGAGTCATTGAAAAGAATTGATATCGCCATCAATAAACTTGAAAATATTTAATTGGAATTTGCCAAACCGCCTAAAATATGGTAGAATTCTTAATTATGAATAAAACCCACAAAAATACCATAGGCTACGTCCTGGCAATTTTTATTGTTATTGCGATCGGAGTTGTTCTGGGGACAAAGCTAACCCAGGCTGAAACGACAAACTCGAACGAGAACACCAACAACGGTCCAATAACTAATCAGCCGGCAAACACCAATGATCAGCCAGCCGGGGAGAGCCAACCAAATAATGAGACAACGCCAACCGATGACGAAGCAGATAAACAAGCATTGGAAAAAGACGTCTTAGACCTCAATTTGCAGATTGAGGAGAGAAAAAAACAATTGGAGGCGCTTCAGGCTGAACATGAAACCTATCGGAAAAACTTGGCGATTAAACAGCAAGAGGCCCTGACACTGTCAAGCCAAGTATCATCGCTCGAGGATCAGCTCAAGGAAACAGAAGTTGAAGTCCAAATTACCGAAACTGAAATTGACACTCTTCGTTTGCAAATCAGAGAAGTAAAAAACAAGATTGACGAGCGTGAGGATCAGATTAATGATCAAAAAACACGATTGGCTCAATTGATCAGAAAGCTAAATACTTACCAGAATAAAAATCTTCTCGAGATTCTAATTAAGGAAAACAAATTTTCGAAATTTTTTAATCAGCTGAATTATCTTGAAGAAACTGAAGGCTATATAAAAAAATCTCTCGACGAAGTCAAAGTATTGAAGCAACAATTGGAGGGCGTCCAAACCGACTTAGAATCCAAAGAAACAGAGCTTGAGGAAAAGAAAAATAGCCTGAAAGCTGAGAAAGAAGAATTAGAAGGCCAAAAAACTTACAAAGATCAACTTTTAACCGATACTAAAGAAAGCGAAGCCCAATACCAGGAATTGCTGGAAGCCGTAAAAAGCGAACAGGTATCCGTAAATTCGGAGATTGGACTGATCGAAGACACCATTCGACAAAAGCTCGAAGGCGAGGATCTTCTGTCCGCCGATACCAACGCCACACTTTCTTGGCCGGTTAGCCCCCTGGGCGGGATTACGGCCTATTTCCATGATCCGACCTATATTTTCCGGCGTCTGTTTGAACATCCGGCAATAGATATTCGGGCCAAGCAGGGGACACCGGTAAAAGCCGCGGCTTCAGGCTACGTGGCCCGGGCCAAAGACGCTGGTCTAGGCTATAGCTATGTTATGATTATCCACGCTAATGACATTTCAACTGTTTATGGCCATCTAAGCTCGATAGACGTTGAAGAAGAGTCTTTTGTTACCAGAGGCCAGGTTATAGGAAATAGCGGTGGCATGCCAGGTACGCCTGGCGCCGGTAGATTAACAACTGGCCCGCATCTGCATTTTGAAGTGAGGGCAAACGGCATTCCGGTAAACCCAATCGATTATCTCCCATAGGAATTAAAAACAGGCCTGGCAAGGGTCTGTTTTATGTTTAGGCAACGATTACTACAGTTAGGGGAATGCTCTGGACCAATGATTGATGGGTCGCACAATATACAATTTGAGGCGCCAGGTGTTATTTATCGTTAATTAGCTCATTTATAGTATACCCTGGGTATATAGCGAAGATCGATATATTTTAGATCCTTGACCATATTTTTTAGTTTATCATTCAAACTCATGGATAAGGAGTTTATTTGTTCAACAACTGAAAGCGTACTACTAAAATAAATGATTAAGCCATCTGGCGTTACCAGGCTGAATTCGGTTATTGGCTGATCAACGCACTCTTCATCTTCACTATCGTCAATTGAAGCATTGGTATTTTCATTTATCTCCGTATTTGCATTCTCGTTGGTATTCGCGTTGCTGTTGGCGTTTTTATTTGTATTTGTCGGTTTTGTGGGTTCAATTTTCACGCATTCGCGATAAATGGTCTCAAAGTGATCAATCAGCAGATCTTCAAAGCGGTCAGTAAACAATTGATTCACTTCGAGAATGGCCTGGGCCAAGGCTGATGGAAATATTTGCTGGCCGATAGAAATTGTTTCCTTTTTCCCATGCCGGATAATCGGATATGGCGACTTGGTTTGTTCCGTCGCGTTGACGTTATTTTGATCTTGGGTTTTTACTTCTTCGGTAAGAAATTGTTCACTAACGACAACTCCCTGATTATCAACCAGGTATGACCGGCTATTGGACTGGACAATGAGTTGGGCGGTCCGTTCTTTAAAATCGATTATCAGGGATCTGGGAAAGCGTTTGGTAACTTTTAGATACTCCAGACTGATTTTTTTGACTATCTCCTGCTCTAACGCACTTTTGAGGTTAGACGTTGATATAATCAACCAGTTGTCCCGTGGAAATATGCCCAGAGTCTTATGGTCTAGGTAATCATTAGTTAAACTTCTGATGCTAGAAATTCGATCATCTGTCCCTCCGGTAACTTGAATATTCTTGATCCGAAATAAAGACGAGAATATCAAAAAATAAACGACTGCCCCAAATATTATCAAACCCAAAAAAGTCCAGAGTTTGCGGTGCCTTTTGCGGCGATCAGGAGCTGATTCACGCGGAAAATATGGATTGCGGTAAACCAGCTTTTTGGTAATAAATCTCCTATTGGATTCCCAGTTATCCTGCATACTCTTTAAACATACCAGTTTTTAGACGGCTTAAACGATTTTTTGATTAACGACTTCTCACGATGACGAAATATCGCTAGTTCAATCAATTTATCTAAGAGCCTTGGATACGGCAAACCGGTGATTTCCCAGAGCTTTGGATACATGCTGATATCGGTAAAACCGGGCATGGTATTTATCTCGTTGACCAGAATTCTGCCTGTTTTATTTTCGAGGAAAAAATCTATCCGGGCCAAACCCGAGCAATCAATTGATCTAAAAGCCTGGATAGCGAGATCGCGAATAAGTTTAACCTGCCGATTCGTCAATGGAGCGGGCAGTATAATCTCCGATAATCCATCAATATATTTGGCTTGGTAATCATAAAACTCGCGATTTGACTTTACCTCCCCGGGCAAAGAAGCAATCGGCTCGTTATGGCCCATGACCGAACATTCAATTTCTCGCCCCGTAATCGCCTCTTCAATAATCACCTTGCGGTCGTATTTGAAAGCCTGTCTGATTCCCCTAGCCAAGCCCGCGCGATTTTTGGACTTTGATATGCCCACGCTTGAACCAAGATTGGCTGGTTTGATAAAGTTTGGATAGCCAATGTGTTTTTCAATCTCTTTAATAATTTGTGATTTATGTTTCTCAAAATCGTGTCGGATAACGCCGATATATTTAGGCGTGGGTATGCCTGATTGACGAAATAGAGCTTTCATTACCACCTTGTCCATGCCGCAAGCCGAGGCTAGAACCCCGGCGCCAACATAAGGTATGTCAGACAGCTCAAACAGCCCCTGGATAGTTCCATCTTCGCCGTATGGCCCATGAAGCACGGGAAATACGACATCTAGCCTGCCTTGGTAAATGCCCTTTTGTGTTTGGGACAGCTTACTTATTGATTTTTTAATAGGAACTAGCGCCTGTTGGTTACTTTCAGGAATGATGCTTTCATGATGAAAATTGACACCCTGACCTGTTCGTAAGAATTTCAAGGCGTCTGGTCCCATCAGCCAATGCCCGCTTTTTGTTATACCGATTGGTATGACCTGATATTTTTTTCGATCCAGGGAATTTATCACGGAATTTGCCGAAACCAAAGAAACCTCATGCTCCCCAGACTGTCCCCCGAAAATTACGCCTACGGTTATTTTTTTTCTTTCGACCATAAGTGTCGCAAAATAATTCAAAATTAATATTTCAAAATGTAAAAATTTAGGAAAATGATTATACCACGATTCTCGGAATAAGCGGGTTGATCCGCGTTACAATTTCATAATTAATCGTTTCGGCTTTTTCAGCAAGCTCTTCAGCGCTGATATATTCTCTGCCTTGCCCGCCGATTAACATTGCCCTATCCCCTGCTCTGACACCTGGTATGTCAGTTGCGTCTATCATCATCATATTCATACAAACTCTGCCAAGAATTTTAGCTCGCTTGCCACTTATTAAGACCTCGCCTTTATTTGATAATTTTCTATCATAGCCATCCCAATAGCCAATAGGCAGAATAGCCAGCTTAGTAAGCCTTTTGGTTTTATACGTACAGCCATAACCGATATTGGTTCTCTCGGGTATGGATTTGATTTGTATTACTTTGGTGTGCCAAGATAGCGCTGGAATCAATTTAAAGCCGTTTAAATGCCGTTTAAACAGGTCTTTAGCGCCTTTTGAGGGCCAGAGGCCATAAAGGCCAATTCCAACGCGTACCAGGTCAAATCGCGATCGCGGGTTAATGATCGTTGAGGCTGAACAAGCCAGATGTTTGTAGCGCAAATTGAAACCATTTTCTTCAAGCGTACGAATGGCTTCTTGAAAAGTTTTAATTTGTTTGTTGGTATAGCTTTGGTCGAAATTTTCAGAATCAGCCAAATGTGAAAAAGCGCCTTGGATTTCCAAGCCTGGCAATTTCTTAATTTTTTTGGCAAAGTTAACTGCTTCGTTTGACAAAACTCCAATCCTGGAAGTGCCTACGTCGATTTTTATGTGAACTGGTATTCGTTTTCTCGCCTTTAATCCAGCCAGGGAAATCATTTTAGCCATTTCAAGAGTATATACCGGGAAAACTATATTTTTGCCGGCTGCCGATGATAATTTTTTCTCATCAAAATAGCTCAAAACAAAAATCTTGTTATTAATTCTGTTTTTTCTAAGTAATAACGCTTCATCAAGGTTAACAACCCCCAGCCAATTGCTCTTTGGAGCGAAAATCTTCGCAACCTCAATTAAGCCATGACCGTAGGCATTGCTTTTAATAATCGGCATTACTTCGACTTTTGAGCCGACTAATTTTTTAAAAGCGGTTAAATTATTTAGAAGCGCGGATTTATCTATTTCAATCCAGGAAAGTAGTTTGTTGTCCATATTAAACTAATAATAAAACTTTCCCGTAAATTATACCGGAAAATGAAGGTTTTGTTAAATCGGTAAATTATCTTAATAACTAGTATTCTATAGGCGGAACAATATCGATCGGATCGAAGTACCGCCGGAATGAAGAAGCAATTTGGGTGAAGCGAAAGAGGCGAAATTTCTGATTATTGTACACACCTTGACATTTTCTTCAAACTGAACTATAGTCCTTTGGTTCGATAATTCCTATCCGTATGGGTAGGTCGTCTGGTCGCATGACTGGATCAGAGGGAGCTCCTGCCCTGTTCAGGAGCAGCTCCTTTAAAAGGAGGGGGTTACTGTATGGCTAACCCAGTGATTTCGATCAGTGGCGGACCGTCGAAGTTCGACCTCATGACCGCGCTATTCGCAGACGACCGGAAGCACCAACATACTGTTTGGTTCACGGTCGATGCTAGCGCAGAAGCCGTGAACATTCCGGAACCCGTCTTCGACGGCCGGATCGAGGCTATGGTCATTGGCTGTCGTCGCGCCAATCGCAACGGGGATTCGTGGGAAATCGAGGGCAGCTACTTCGAGAAAAACCACCGATCCCGCAGGTTCAAGGCTCTGTATGTGACGACTCATCGCCATGGAGTGTTTGAGATCATCGAACCCGTACCGTCTGCCTAACCCTCAGCCGAGCCCCGCGATCACATCAAGGGGCTCTTCAATTTTGTAAAATAAATTTCATCTCTTTCACGGAACCGGCTAGCCCGTATTATCGCATGTAATAATTATTTGTGTCTTTTTTTAAACCAACCCGCGAGAAATAATGCTCCTGTCAGAAAAGCAACTCCGGCAATTTGCATGGCCCAGGACAGCTTATACCATTCAAACGGGCTTCTCATTAGCAAGGCGATGTAAACTAATCCAGCCAGAATAAAACCGACCCCGCCGACAATTTCATATTTCCAAGATATTAGTAAGACCGCAAGCAAAACGAGAGCGGGCAAATTATGCGTAAAAAGAGCTTCAGTTGTTTGCCAAAAACCTTGCCCCGGCCCAAAAACATCCAGCGACATCAAGGCTAAAAAGAGGATGAATATCATTGCTAGAATTCTTGGCGTCCAGAACAAACCCTTGCTAATATTTTTTTCCATATTTTATATTAATTTTTATTATTTCAGCTAACGTTTATTTGTATCTGAAGTTTTTGCCCATTTTATCGGCATTGATAGCCGGTTTAGTATTAATTTTACAATGTTCGACATCCATTGATCGACCACCAAACTACGGTTTTTTTGTATTATTTCTTTTTGTTAGTTGCAAAGATAACCATATTTACTATCCCAAGCACACCAAACATCGCTGTAAAGATAGCTTTACTGTGCGCATCTGAAATAAACATACAAATAGCCGCGATAAAAAAACTTATTGCAGCTATTAAATTACCGTATTTGTTTATCATAGTTAATAAAAAATTAAATTTATAAAGTTAATAATGTAGTAGTTGATATTTCCGATAACACGTTTCGGGCTAGCCGACCTGCCCGCCTCTGGCGGGAGTTGCGACGGAATGGAGGCGGTAGAATTGCGCGGCCTATCTGGTAATGATGGACTGATTTGGTTAAGCAAAAGAATTACAACCACACCAGTAGGTTATGCCATAACTTCAATCTCGCGGGTTTACTTTTCTTCAGGTTTTTCTTTCTCTTCCTTTCTTGGACTGTGGCCACAGACAGCGCAGTTTACACCTTTTTCGCACCCACATTTTGTAATGCTGTCTTCGGGTTTAGGACAGCCACAGTACACTGTAGTATTACACCATTCACACATTGTTTATCACCTCCTTCTTTTGTTTTTTTAATGATATTTTTTATTTGGTCATCGTCTCATCTAACGTTTCGGCGTATGCGGCGTGGAGCGCTAGCGCCTGCCTGCCTAGGCAGGGAATGGCGGATAGACGCTGTTGTACGATGTTGTCACAAACACACTACCAATTAGTATTTTCAATTATGGATTTCGCCAACTGAACAACTCGAATGTTTCCATAGTGTTCCTCAACTTCTTTAACTACAATCTCCATCATGGCCTTCCATTTATTTCGCCTTTGAGGCCAGACATGCTCCTCATACATACTAGACAAGCCGTCAACTAGCATGAGGAGTTTTATATTAATTGACTTGGACTGAATAGAAGCCAAAGCATGGTCAGAAGTTTCAAAAGTTAATTCCTTTACAATCTCTTTAACATCTGGCTCAACCCAGTCTGGAAATTGCATGCTCGTGTCTTCAAGTACATCATGCAATACAAGTGCTTTAAAGCCTTTTTCTCGTTCCTCATAGGGAATTCTAGTGTCGGTAATTAGCATTGAAGCACACCAAAGCGGATGTATGATATAAGGCACTTTTCCATTTTGCCTATATTCTTGGCCAGATGTATTGTTTATCTGATAGGCCTCAAAGGCAAAATCTATTAATTTTTTAAATTCATCTGCTGTAATCATAGTGTGTGTGACAATTTCGTACAACGTTTGCGTCTCATACGCTGCCCCGTCATCCGACGGGATGGCGTATAGATGCTGTTGTGCGAAGTTTCATTTTTACTTTTTCAAATACTGGATAATATCGATCATCGTGTCCTTGATCGCCCGATCTGTCCGTATAACAGCATGTCGCACAGTGAGAGGTTGGAAACGTTTTTTTACGTTGAAGTAGAGTGCCGGTGTCCGGTCAGTTGCGGTGTGATTTTTTGATGAGCGGATTCTGTGTACCGCTGTATGATCGGGGCAGGTAAGAAAGATGAGTTTAAATTTCGATCTCGTCTTTCGTGCGGTTTCCTGCGCAAGTTTGATGGCCCACCTTTGACTAAACGATGGACAATCGAGGACAACCTTACGGTTGCTTCTCAAGTGATATTCGGCGACAAGCATCATGGCTTTGTATGCGATATCTTTTTGCTTGCGCGAGCTATAGTGGACGGGATTAAATAACGAGGAGATAAAATGATCCCTTGAAAGGTTTTGAAACCCATATTTCTCAAGTTGTTTTGCAATCGAGGTCTTACCGGACGCCGGCAACCCAGCTAATCCTATGAGCATAGTTTTATTAGTAAAAATGGAATTTCGCACAACGTTTGCGTCTCATGCGCCTGTCCGCCCAGGGCGGATGGCGGATAGACGCTGTTAAACGATGTTGAGAAATTGGCGCGGTCGTTACTCTAAAGATTTGATAATCTCTCTAAACTTTTGCAATGCTTCTGTGTCAGGAAACTGCGCTGGTGGGGCTTTGAATAAAAAGGCGCACAATTCTTTGGCTAGGTATGGCCTTCTATTCTCTACTAATAATTTAGCGGCTCTAATTGCGTCATTGACGACGCCGCCACTGTTCGGACTATCTTCGTCTTCAAGTGTGAGATCAATGGAAACAGGAATGTGCCCAAACATTTCGCCTTCCATTTTAATTTTGGCTTGTTTGTGGTCGTAGTTATTTTTAGTATAAACCATGCGAGCAGAGGGTTTTGCGTCGTCGGGATTAAGTACGCTGTTTAGAGCAGATTCTTTTGATGCTTCTTTGGCTTCAGGCCTGTAATGCAGATTAAAGTGGTCGCAGTTACCACCATAATTTATTTGTTCGGACTTTGTAATACGAATACCGCGCATTTTTAAAAGATTGAGCAAAACCCGATTAACAATTGTAGCACCGCATTGGCTCTTAATATCATCTCCCATCAAAACAAGCCCGGCGTCGTCAAATTTTTTTTGCCACTCCGGATGTTTAGCTATTGGTGTAGGCATACAGTTAATGAAACTACAGCCAGCAATTAGAGCCGCTTCCGCGTACGCATAAGTAGCTTTGTCGCTGCCGGTCGGAAGATAGTTGATGACGATTTCAGCACCAGAATCTTTGAGGACCTGTGCAACGTCAGCAACGGGTTCGTCGCTTTCATGGATAAAATATTCTCGAAGTTCAGGAATAACGCTGTCACAGGTTGGGCCACGTTGCACTATGACGTCATATTCAGGAACGTCTGCAATTTTAACAGTTTTGTTTGGTTCCGCATTGAGTGCTTCGTGTAATTTTTTACCTACTTTTCTTTCATCAATATCAAAGCCAGCGACAAAGTAGATATCAGAAGGGTGATACTTTCCAATATGCGGATTCATTAAACCAGTTTTGTCCTCTTTGTTTTTAGAATAGAAAGCCACACCCTCAACAAGGCTTTTAGCGCAGTTTCCTGTTCCGATAATTGCTACGTTGATAGGCATATAAGCATGATCAGATCTTGATTTATTAAGCTTTCTTTAATGGTACGACGAAAGCGATAATTTCTCAATTTCGTTTAACTGGATATTATACGAACCAACACCTTGTGTTAGTTTAATAAAACCTTCGGAAATTTGATATTTCCCTCTTTTGTCTGGTAATTCTCGATCAGGGCGATTAACGTTCGGCCGATGGCAAAGGCGGTACCGTTAAGAGTATGGACGAACTCGGTTTTTTTGCCGTCGGTGTATTTGATATTTAGCCGGCGTGACTGGAAATCGGTTGAGTTTGAACATGAATGTGTTTCACGATACTCCCCTGCCCCGTTATTCTGCCCAGGCAGCCAGGTTTCAATATCAAATTGTTCAGCGTCGGTTGATACCATGTCGCCGGTGCAAATATGGACAACTTGATACGGGAGTTTTAATTCTTGCATCATGGCTTCTTGGATGGCCAGAAAAAATTTGTGTTCTATTCTGGAAAGCTTGGGATTTGAGAAAGAAAACATTTCAAGTTTATCAAATTGGTGTACGCGTAAAATTCCCTTCGTATCTTTTCCATAGCTTCCGGCTTCACGGCGAAAACAAGTTGAGTAGCCGATTAAGCGGACAGGCAAATCAGTTGACTTAAAAGTTTCATCCATGAAATACGGTCCGAGCGTATGTTCAGCGCTGCCGATAAGATAGAGCTTGTCTTTCGGCAGATAGTACCTCTCCTCTTCTTGCCCGGGATCAAGCTTGCCCATGGCTTTAAATACCTCTCCCCTAATCATCACCGGCGGGACCATTGGAATAAAAGCCTTGGCTGGCACGTCCAGTTTCGCCTTTTTGATTACGCCGGCTAACCATTTTTCATCAGTCAGGCGTTTAAAAACATAGCTGATTAAATTGAACTGTATTTTTACCAGTTGTCCTTTTAAATACCCAAAGCGAGTGCCTGATACCTTGGCCGCTCGCTCTGTATCAATAATATCTAAGGCGTTTGAAATGGCTAAACAATCCTTTGGTTTAAAGGAGAATTTAGTTTTTTGGCTAATCTTACGCAATATTTTATTACCAGCCTCATTAAACCCTACAGGAACATCGTCAAAAGGGATATTCGGTAATTTATACATCCTGGCCTGAAACTTGCCTCTAACGAGCTCTAGTGCCTTTTCACAGGCTTTCAGGCTGTCTTTTAACGATGTTGCTTCACCTATTTTGTTGAGTCTTTCTGAACCTTGAGCATCTCTTATCGCGTGAGCCAAGCGATTCATATCAGCCCTCATCTTATCAACGTCAGTAACAAGTTTGCGAAGATCCCTGTCCAATTTTATAACTTCGGATAAATCAACATCGCGACCGCGCTTTTTTAGAGCCGCAGCCACTTTATCAGGATTTTCTCTGATGTATTTTATGTCGAGCATGGAGGGGGCAATTCAATCCCCGATTAAATCGGGGATAAAATTAAAAATTCAAAATGTTGGATGTTAAACTTACAGTCCCAGCTCTTCGGAAACGCCTTGAAGAGCTAAAATACAATTTTTAATATGTTCATCCATTGAAATTTCTATTTCTTCCGCGCCTTTGATAATATCCTCGCGCCTTACCTGCCTGGCAAAGGCCTTGTCTTTTAATTTCTTCTTAACTGATTCCGGGGTTACTTCTGATAGTTTTTTGGATGGGCGGACCAGCGCTACGGCAATGATAAATCCGGCCAGTTCATCAGAAGCGAATAATGTTTTTGACATTTTTGTCAGCCTGGGCACGCCGGAATAATCAGCGTGGCCAAGGATCGCTTCGATTATGTCATCAGGACAACCCTTTTCACGAAGTATCTCGGCTCCCTTCAGCGGATGATCCGGAGCCTGGGGATGGATTTCATAATCAAAATCATGGAGCAATCCGGTCACTGTCCATTTTTCCTCGTCCTCGCCGAATTTTTCCGCGTACCAGCGCATCACAGCTTCAACCGCCAAGCCGTGCTTAATCAGATTGGGATTCTTATTATATTCTTTGAGTAATTTAAACGCCTCTTCTCTATTCATTGTTGTTTATATTATCTTCAACTTTCATGGGCGGGAAAAGAACCGCCTCGCGTGCGGTTACATCCATGATGACCGAGAACAACCTTTCTGATAAACCAAAACCGGCGGCCGGGGGCAGGCCGTATTCCATGGCTTCAAGATAGTCTTCATCAATCATCTGGGCTTCTTTATCTCCGGCCGCCCTAAGCTTCATCTGCTGTTCAAAACGCTCCCGCTGATCAATCGGGTCATTCAATTCCGAAAAGCCCTTGCCTAGTTCCGTGCCGTAAGCCATTACCTGAAAGCGTTGAACCCGGTCTGGTTCTTTCGGCAGACGTTTAGCCAGAGGTTCAATGTCGACGGGAGGATTGACCAGGAATCCAGGATCGATTAGTTTCGGCCTGACTTTCTTTTTGTAAATTAAATCGATTAGTTTGCCTCGTCCGGCATGTTTCTCAAATGCCAGCCCGAGCTTTTTTGCTTCAATTTTTAATTGCGCCTCGGTAACTTTTTCCAGCTTAAGTCCGGTATTTTTTTCAAATTCATCGAAGTAGTCATACGTTTTCCATGGCTTGCCCCAATCAACCTTATGGCCTCGGCTGGTAATGACCAGGCTGCCGGTCACTTTTTTAATCGTTTCTCGATATAATTCTTGGACGAATTTCATCAGATCGTTATAATCAGCGTAAGCCCAATAAAATTCCAGCTGAGTATAATCCTGGAGATGTTCAGTCGAGATTCCTTCATTGCGGAAGATCCTGCCAATCTCAAAGACCTTTTCCAGGCCTCCGACGAGAAGTCTCTTTAATGGAAGCTCCAAAGAGATGCGCAAAAAGAAATCGCGATCCAAGGCCTGGTGATGAGTGATAAACGGTTCTGCTTCGGCGCCGCCAGGGATATCTTCAAGCACCGGCGTTTCGACTTCCAGAAAATCATGCTGCGTCATTAATTGGCGCAGGCTTTGCCAAAAAACAGACTTCTTAATAAATAATTGCCGAGTTTCCGGATTGACGGCCAGATCAAGATACCTTTTGCGCAGCCTGGTCTCCACGTCTTTTAATCCAAAATGATCTTCTGGAATATTTCTCAAACTTTTTGAGAGCAAGTTGTAGGTTTTCGCGTTTAACGTTATCTGCCCCTGCTTGGTTTTAAATAGGGTGCCGCTAAACTCGACCAGGTCGCTCGGATCGATCAACTCCGCGAATTCTTTATACGCCTTTTCCCCTGTCTCAGCCCGGCTTATGAATATTTGAATTGTTCCGGTCAAATCATTAATATCGACAAAAGCCGAACCGCCATGCCGTCTGATTGAACGTATTCGGCCGGCTAAAGTTATCGGGTTTGTCTTTTTCGAAAGTTCTTCATAGGCCGATACCGCGTCAGCCGTTTTATGGGTCCGGTGTGATTCAGACGGATAAGCGCAATAACCGAGCTCAACTATTTTTTTGAGCTTGGCTAATCTTATGTCTCTGGTTTCATCGAGTCGGCTCATAACATTATTGGTTCATTGAAATTATATCACTATTTGCGCGATAAAATCAAATTCTAGGATCAAACTTATGCAAAAACAGGCCAGCCGAATGCTTACCATGTATCACTGGGTGATTATTTAATATTTGTTATCGTATACGTAACCTTGCCCGCGGGAATAGCCACTTCTACTTGCTCGCCAATTTTTCTTCCCAGAAATGCCTGGCCCAACGGCGACTCATTTGAAATTTTTCCAGATTCGGGATCAGCTTCATTTGAGCCGACGATCGTATATGTTTGATTGCGGTTTCCTGTTTTAAGTTCAATAACCGATCCGACCTGAACGATATTTTTATTAAGAGGCGTCTTGTTGCTTTCAATAATCGTTACATTTTTCAATAAATTTTCAAGCTGAATAACCCGGCCCTCGATAAAGGCCTGTTCATTTTTAGCTTCCGCGTATTCCGCGTTTTCAGATAGATCACCCAATTCTTTCGCCTCCTGGATCCGGTTGGCGATTTCCTTTCTTTTGTTGTTCTTTAAGTCTTCGAGTTCCTTCTTCAGCCTTTCGTATCCTTCCTGGGTGATATAGGCCTCTTTGTCAGTCGTCATAATATAAAAAATCTCCGTTAAAATTAGCGCTATTTATTGATTTAATAAGTAATAGATTAGGTAGTTTGAGTCAATAAACTTATCCACAGAACTATCGATTACCATAATACCAAGTAAGAAAGTCTTTGGCAACGGGCAGGGCCGTAGCATTGCCCTCTCCCCCGCCTTCAATCATTACCGTGATGACGATTTCAGGATTATCATATGGGGCAAAGCCGGTAAACCAGGCGTGAGTTTTATTGTCTGCAAATTGAGCTGAACCTGTTTTTCCGGCGCTGGATACACTTAAATCAGCGAGCGAACGGGCGCTGCCTGATAGAACCGCTTCACGCAATCCCTGCCTGACCGCGTTAACAGCGTTTTTTGGAATAACCTGCTGGTTGACTACTGTCGGTTCGGTATAGATTTGTTCTCCGGTGGTGGCGTCAGAGACGGCTCTGACCAGATGTGGCTGATAGACTGTGCCGCCGTTGGCAAAAGTCGCGATTAAATTTGTGATTTGGAGCGGAGTTACCAATAAATCGCCCTGCCCGATCGCCAGATGATAAGTATCTCCAATATACCAAGGCTCACCCTTAACCCTTTCTTTCCATTCTTTGGTTGGCAAAAAGCCAGAGGCTTCACCGGGCAAATCGATATTTAAAGGTTTGCCGAATCCAAACTTTGTCGCGTAGTCATTTATCTTGTCGACGCCCAAGCCGGTAATATTTTCATAGCCTCCGCCAATGGCGTAGAAAAAAGTATTCACTGATTCAGCGAGCGCTTTCGTCACATTTGTCAAACCATGCCCGCCGCTTTTCCAATCCGGGAAAAACCATTTGTCAATTTTTATCCCGCCGGTGCTCAGCACCTGAGTATTCGGAGTGATCAATCCTTCGGTTAAGGCAGCCCCGGCGATCAGTGGTTTAATGGTTGACCCAGACGGATACTCGCCGCTGATGGGGCGGTTAAATAAAGGCTGCTTTGGATCGTTAATTAATTCTTGATATTCTTCATTAGTCAGTTCTCCAATGAACAAGTTATTGTCGTACGCTGGCGAGCTGACTAAGGCCAGCACCTCGCCATTTCGAGGATCAAGCGCGATGGCCGAACCGCCATTGCTATTTAATCTTTCAACTTGAGCATCGAGTAATTCCTGAAGCTTTTCTTGATAGGTATGGTCAATTGACAATATCAAATTTTGTCCCGGCTCAGCTTTTTCGGAGGCGACGATTTTTTTTACTTTGCCGAGCGAATCCACTTCTATATGATTGCGTCCATAAACTCCCCGAAGTGTCTTCTCGTAAGATTTTTCTAGACCGACTTTGCCGGTATAATCGTTTCGTAAATATTCATCTTCTTCAAATGTCGCTAACTCAGCTGACGTTATCTTGCCGATATAGCCGATAATATTTGAAAAGGGCGGACCGGCGGTATATTTTCTGTTCGATTCCGCGATTACTGATATTCCAGGCAAATGGCTGCTCTTTATTTTCAATTGGATGGCTTTTTCAATATCTATGTGCTCAAAAAGGGTAATTGGTTCATATGATTCAGACGATTCTTTTGATAAGGCGTTATTAATATTTACCGGATCGGTGTTTAATGTTTGAGACAATTCAAATATAATATTTTGTCGCTCTGTTTCATCTTTTGGCAAATCCGCCGGGACGGCCTGAATAATAAAATTTGGAATGTTTTCTACCAGTGAATATTCATTGCGATCAAAAATCAGTCCTCGCGGAGGCTTAACCCACTGGATTCTTATTCTGTTCTCTTCGGCCATTTGTCGGTAGACCGAGCCTTGGGCAATTTGCAGATATCCGGTTCGGAAAAGCAGCGTTCCTAAACCGAGCGCCATTAATACAACTAAAAAATTTAGACGACTCGGCGAAATGTGCAATCTAAGAGATTCGCTTCCGGCGTCTTCCGGCCGATAAATATCTCCCTCGGTGCGGTTAAACGAATAGTCCTTTATCGCCCGGTTTTTTATGTCGTTTGAATCGCCAAAAACTGAAAATGGATCGTTACCCATATATATTAACGATTGATAATAAACCTTTCTCTAAAATTACTGAACAACCTGTTAAAAAACACATACAGAATAACGAATATGAAACAAGAAAAGATAATCTGCCTAGCGATGAAAAATATGTATTCTGAGTTTATCTGGATGTAAAAAGCGTTAAACCCGATGAAATAGAATAAACGGGTAAAAGCAGCGAAGAGCAGGCCATAGGTTAATACTTGGATAGCCATCAAAATAACCAATACCAGGCTGGTATGATGCGAAAAATAATTTACATACAGAATATAGGCGATCAAACTAGTCAAAATGAGAGACAGGGTTATGGCCCCAAAGCCAAATCCCGAGTAAGTGTCAGCGATCAGGCCAACGATTGATATCCAAACTAAATATTGCCGCAAGCGCATCGCTAAAAGAAGGACCATCGCGATAATAAGAATTGAATTTACATTTTGTTGCCACCAGGTAAATTCCGACAAAAAACTTACATTAAAAAAAATTACTAGAACCAGAATAATGAAAATCAGGATATTTTTCAACATAACTATTTTTGACCAATTATTACGGAAACAATATCGATTCTTCGATAATCAAGGTCAGTGATCACCGCGGCTTGTTTAAATATGTCCCCAGGATTCTGGGCCACCGAGCCAATTCTTCCGATCACGAGCCCTTTGGGTATATTTGATTCCAGTCCGGAAGTAATGATCATTTGATCAGACTGGATAATCTCATTCTGGGGTATTAAATCCATTATTAGCGATAAGCCAAGGTGGCTGACGATTAAACCGGGCGCGCCCGTTTCGTTCTGCACTTCGGCGGCTATTTCACTCCGGCTGTCAGTTATTAATAATACTTTTGAGATTGTTTCCCGTGTTTCAACAACTTTACCGATTAGATAGCCTTGTTTGCTAACTACGGCCAAACCATCGGACACCCCTTCTTTTTTGCCGACATTTATAATTATTTCTTCCAATATATTATCGCTGGTCCTGCCGATGGCGCGAGCCGTGACATAGGTGTAGCCTTGATTGTCTAAAAATTCTTGCTCGTCTCGGATGATATTCAAATCTTTTATTTCTGACCTGAGGCGGCTATTTTCAATTCTTAATTTTTCTAAATCATTTTTAATGTTTTCATTTTCCGCAACTAAATCATTAACCTTATCATGGCGAGCTAGATAGTCATTGATGGCTTGAGCCGCCGGAAAACTTTTACCTTGTAACGGCCTTAAGATAAGCGTAAATAAATCCCCGAATGGTTTGACAATCGTGCCATAGCCAAAAAAAATGAGCAGAGTTACCACTGCCAATATGACCCCGGTTATTATGTAAAGCCGTCTCTTCATGGCTATTCGACGTGGCTGGAGATAGTTAATACGTCTTTTAATTTCTCCAGATCCTCCAGAACTATGCCGGCGCCACGAACAACGCAAGTTAATGGATCGTCGGCAATATGCACTGGAATTTGAGTCTCTCTTTGTAAGATTTTATCAAGATTGCGCAGCAACGCGCCACCGCCAGTCAAGAAAACGCCCCGTTCATAGATATCGGCGACTAATTCAGGCGGCGTAGATTCAATGGTATCCTTGATATTTTCGACAATTAAACGGATCGAACGCTGGATTGCCTCCTGAACTTGATAACTGTGAATTGAGACTTCTCTGGGCAAACCGGAGATTAGGTCTCGACCGCGCATTTTTGTTTCCAGCGGTTCCTCGATATCTCCAGCTATGGCAATGGCGATTTTTACCGCTTCGGCTGTCTGTTCGCCGATTAACAGGTTGAAATTTTCTCTGGCATACTGGATTATGTTTTGGTCAAGCTCGTCGCCAGCAACTCTGAGAGAGCGCCAAGTTATTACACCGCCGAGTGAAATAACGGCGATTTCCGTTGTCCCGCCTCCAATATCAACAATCATATTTCCCGAAGCGTCTTGAATAGGCATTCTGGCGCCGATAGCCGCGGCCATTGGTTCTTCAATTAAGAAGACTTGCCTGGCCCCGGCGTTCAGAGTTGCGTCTTCCACGGCCTTGCTTTCAACCTCTGTTATGCCCTGGGGTACGCCAATGACAATTCTGGGTCGGGGCACTACGGTAAAAGTTTCACGATGGACTTTTTCGATGAAATGCCTGAGCATCCGTTCAGTAATTTCAAAATCGGAAATTACTCCGTCAACTAAGGCTTTGGTAGCGATAATATGCGAGGGTGTTTTTCCGACCATTCTTCGGGCATCCTCACCGACCGCGATTATCTGGTCAGTTCGAGTATTAATGGCTACGATCGACGGCTCATTAATAATGATACCCTTGTCTTTGACATACACGAGGGTATTAGAAGTTCCTAAATCTATTCCCATGTCTTTGGAGAATCTTCCAAAGAATCGATTGAAGATATTTATCATGAAGATGCTATTTTTATTATCTCTCGGGCTGGGTAAAGCTTGACTGATTTTTCAGAACGTTTCTTCAGTTCAATTTTAGAATCGTTTTTATCGCTGACCACTAAACGATTAGGAATGCCCAATAAATCAGAATCGTTTAGCTTCTGCCCGGGGTGGACTTTACGGTCATCATATAGTATCTCAACCTTATTTTTTAGGCAAGTATCATAAACACTCTTGGCCAGATCAAGGGTTTTTTCGCTCTGGCCTAATACCAGGAGGTGGTATTTAAACGGGGCGACTTCGTCCGGCCAGATAATTCCTTTTTCATCATGGTAGATTTCAACTATCGTTCCCATCAAGCGGCCCAAACCAATTCCGTACGAAGCCATAACAATGGGTTTTAACTCGCCGTTTAAATCAGTAAAAAACGCTTTTTGCTCTTTACTAAACCGCGTTCCCAATTTAAAAATATTGCCGACTTCAATGCCCTTGTCAAATTTTAATGGAGCCGAGCATTTGGGACATTTATCGCCTTCTTTTTCCCCGGATATTTCTTGATTCTGCGCGAAATCACATTTACTGCATAATATCACCCGATCCTCGCCGGCCGGGCTCAAGACCGTAAATTCGTGTGAAAATTTCTTGGTAAAAGCGCCGCCCGAAGCTTCAATCACAAAAACCTTTAATCCGCATCGTTTAAAAATATTCAGGTAGGACTTTTTTACAATTTCGTAATAATTATCCAAGTCATTTTCGTCAGCGTGAAAACTGTACAAATCTTTCATTAAAAACTCGCGTCCGCGGATCAAACCTGATTTGGCTCTCGGTTCGTTTCGATATTTATTTTGAATTTGGTAAATATATTTTGGCAAATCCTTATATGATTTGATATGTTTCTTAATAATATCCGTTATCACCTCTTCGTGGGTGGTCGCCAAACCAATTTGATGGTCCGAGCGATCGTCAAATTGATACATAATTTCCCTTAAATCCGACCAACGGCCGGTCTGATCCCAGAGGCTTTTAGGTTGCAAGGCCGGCATAAATATTTCCTGACCGCCGATCTGATCCATTTCTTCGCGAATAATATTTTCAATCTTTTTTATCACCCGCCAGCCAAAATATAGGTAGGTGTAAACACCGGCCATCAATTTTTCAATATAGCCAGCCTTAATGAGCAGGCGAGCGTTCGTCGAAACCTCGTCTTTTGGAAATACGTTTGATGTCTTGGTAAATATATCCGATTGTTTCATTGTTACGAAAAAATGTTTTTAAAAAAGCCCGTGATAGCTCCACTAAATTTTCTTACGTCTCGAAAGGTTATGAAAATGATTAATAGCATTAACAAGGTGAATCCAAGATTATGGATTAAGGCTTCAGTCTTTTGCGGAATACGCTTTTTCCTGGCCTTTTCGATCAACAAAAACAGGACGCGGCCGCCGTCAAGGGCTGGGAAAGGCGCGAAGTTAATTATCGCCAAATTAAGAGACAAGAGAGCGGTAAATTGTAGGAGGTAGATAAAACCAAGTTGGGCGACTTGCCCGGTTAAAACCGCTATGCCGATCGGACCGGTTAATGAATCACCGATGGGCTGCCCGACAAACAATCCTTTTATCAGTGAAACAAAGGCCATGATAATAGCCCAGAGCAATTGAAAGGTCGTTAAAAAACCACGCCAGATAGCGTCATACCAGGGGTATGAAACGATGCCAACCTGGACCAAGTTTACCCCCAATTTACCAGCTCCAGTACTGTCCAAATCTTTCACGGCGACCGTGAATTCCATTTCCTTATTTATTCGATTTACCGTAACTCTTACGGTTTGCCCTATTTTATCAGTATTATACGACCTGACATCTTCAATGGAATTAATCGTTGTTTCGTCAATTTTAACTATTTGGTCATTGACCGCCAGATCGGTTTCAGAAGCCGGAGTGCCTTTTTCGATGTCGATAATTTGAACCTTTTGATCGCGGACATTTGAATTCTTGATGTTTTCATCGATCAAGGTGGGCAGGCCGATACCAAAACCGATCGAGAGCAGAATTATCGCCAAAACCACATTCATAATTACGCCGGCCGAGAGAACGGTGGCGCGCTTGGCGATCGATTTTGAAATAAAACTATCTTTGTCTGCCGAATGACCGCCGTCCTCGCCTTTTATTTTTACAAATCCGCCTATCGGAATCCAGTTAATCGAATAGATAGTCCCTTTCTTTTTAAACCCGACAATCTTTGGCGGAAAACCAATTCCAAATTCTTCAACTTTTATTCCCAACCGGCGCGCCGCGAAGAAGTGTCCGATTTCATGAAAAATAACAATAACACCCAAAACCAGGATGAATATTATAAATGTTAAAATTGGACCAGGCATAATTAGATTTTAGTTATTTCCTCCTGTTTTGCTTGCTCTAGTTCGGAGATTTCTTTAACTGTTTCATCGATTGTCTTCTGGGTTTCCTTTTGTTTGTTAAAAAACACGTCCTCGGATATTTCACCGTTGTCTTTTTTGTTTTTTAACAATTTAATTTCATCTTCACGAATCATCCTGATTGATACCTTTGATTTTTCAGCTTTTTCTTTAACAATTTTTACCAATTCAAGGCGCCTTTCCTCAGTCATTGGCGGTATCGAAAGCCTGAGTATCTCTCCGTTTGCCACCGGACTGCCACCCAAATCAGCTTGGTTCAGCGCTTGCTCTACGTCTTTAAACGAGTTCTTGTCCCAAGGCTGGATGACTAAAGTATGGGCATCGGCCACGGTTATGCTGGCTAATTGTATCAACGGCGTTTTCGTACCGTAATATTTTACTATTATATTCTCGACCAAGGCCGGATTAGCGCGTCCGACTCTGAGAGCTTTCAGATCATTTGAAAAAAACTCTACCACTTTTTTCAATTGTTCGTTTAGATTGTTTGGCATAATCAGCTTTTCACATAGATTACTCCGGCAAACATGATTTCTGGTTGCTCGGGGTTAATCAATAATTGGGTAATATTTCTTTTGGTTGGCAGCGGGGTGAGTGACGCCCAGGTAAAACCGCCATCCGAAGAGCGATAGATTGCCGTTTTGGTCGCGTGGTAGATAATCTTGGAATTCTGCGGATTTATTGAAACCAAAGTGATTGGCTGGCTGCCGAAATTTATCAAGGTTTTTATCGCTTCCCAGGTTTTTCCTTCATCAGTACTCTTTAGCAAGCCGTAGTTTGTCCCGACATATAAAATTTCTGTTGACACCGGATCAAAACATAAACTATGGACATTTTTCCCAGCCCCTTTGAAGTTTTTTAATCCTTCTTCCAATGACAGCCAGGTATTTCCGCCGTCTTCGCTAAAAAACAGTCCGGTTGCGTCAACCGACACGAAAATACGTCGCGTGTCAACTGGATTTATTTTTATAAACTTAATTGGTTTTTTAAACCAATATATTTGTTGCCAATTTTGTCCCTGATCAAAGCTTTTGAATAATCCGCCGGTGTCATTGCTTAGGTAGATTCTATTCGAATCAAAAGTATCAACCAAAACATTATAAAGCTTGCCTTCGGCGCGGGTTTCCCGATAGACAGTATCCCAGTGGTCACCGCTGTCTTGGCTTTTATACAGATATCGTCCGCTGGTCGCGTAGATAACTTTTGTGTCTTTTGGGTCTATTGCCACGCTGGTTATTTGACCGGAATCAAGTCCTGTTTTCTTCCATTCGTCACCGCTATTTACGGTTTTATACAAACCTCGATCATTGGTCGCTAAATAAATAATCTGAGCTTCGTTTGGGTCAAATATTAATTGGCGGGTATCGACATTATTAATGGTGATCGTTTTCTTTTTTACTACTTCGACAAAGCCTTTCTGTTGCCAGGTCTGTCCCCCATCAACAGTTTTATATACTCCCCCGTCATTGGTAGATTTTTTTGAACCGCACGATAAGCCAGTCAACATTAAAACTCCTAAGGCGGTTGCAACGATAATCGTTATGGTTTTGTTAAACATACGCTAGGTATTTAAGAAGAAATTCTCTAGGGCTAGTCGCGGATTTAGATTTACCGCCAGCCTTTGTTTCAGCCTAAATAGATAATTTATTAGCTCGACAATTAAACGCGTGGGATATCGATAGGCAAGTTTTTCTAAGTCTGTCTTCAGATAACTGTTAATCTGATAAACGTCAAGGTGATAATGCTCCATCAGCATATCGCGCAGGGTTTTTATCCAGTTATCGAGGCTGTCGTTGGCCTTATCAAGCCCCTCTTGGAATGATTGGGATTCAATCTCATTTTCAAGATAACGAAATTGTCCGATTAAGCGCGTTCCCAGGGCCTTAATAAACCGAGTATTGATTTCCTCGCGCTGGGATAAAATTTCAGGTATATGAAGATACTGCCAGGCCAATCCGGGACGTCCGGCGGATAGTTTGCAAATTTTCAAGATCTTTTGACGGTCTGATGTCTCACTATTTGTTTCGACAAAATTTAATATATCATCAAAAGGAACCGGAAAAAACTCAATAATCTGACAACGAGAAATAATCGTTTTGGGTAAGGCGTCCGGTTTATCCGTGACTAAGATTATTATTGAACTGGCCGATGGTTCTTCCAGGGTTTTCAATAAGCTATTGGCCGCCTCAATGCTTAAAGATTCAGCGCCGATAACTATTGATATCTGATAGGGCGAAAGAAATGAACGCAGATTGTGACGATGGACTATGCGTTCGCGCACTTCATCGATACTGATATTTTTTTTACTATCAAATTTTTCGATATACGCGATATCTGGATGCGCCCGGTTAAGAAACTTCTGGCAATTTAAGCAGTGGCCGCAAGGCCGCGATTTCTCATCAGAACATAGAAGACTTTGAATGAACGAGTACGCTACTGTTGATTTACCAACGTGGGCCGGCCCGGTAAAAAGATAAGCCGAAGCAATCCGATTTTCTCGAATTGAGTGTGTTAAATACTTCGTTATCTTTTTATGGCCAATAATTGGCCAGCGTACCTCGATTAAGTTTTGTGGCATCAAAAAAAGAATAACAGAAAAACATCTTTTTGGCAAGTCAATTCAGGCTTGTTTAATAATCTCGAGAGTCTGGCTGGCGCAATCTGACCAGCTGAACTTCTTAACATGTTCCAGGCCGAGCCTGATCATTTCACTTCTAATTTGTGGCCTGGACGAAACTAGATATAAGGCCCGAGCCAATTCTTCATAATTATTTGGATCAATCTGTTGAGCGGCTTGACCCGATATTTCAGGTATTGAAGCTCTTTGGCTGGTAATTACCGGCACCCCGCAAGCCATCGCTTCCAATATCGGTAACCCAAAGCCCTCGTAGTAAGAAGGAAAGACAAAAGCCTCAGCCCCGTTTAATAGATAAACCAGGTCTTCCGCCTGGACATAGCCGGGCATAATAACCTGACGGGATAGATTATTTTTTAAAACTAAATCCCTTATTTCTTCAAAGCCATATCCGGGATTGCCGACCAAAACTAAAGAGTGAGGCAAATTATATTTATGTTTAAAAATTGAAAAGGCTTTTACCAGTCCCGCGGTGTTTTTCTTTTTTTCTAATCTTCCAATAAAAAGAAAATACGGGGTTTCGATTCGATATTTTTTCAGAACGACAGAAATTTTATCTTGATCGAGAATTTGATAGTATCTCTCGTTATCAACGCCGTGGTAAATTACCTTTATTCTTTCAGGCTTTATGTCATAAACCTGAATTATCTCATCTTTCGTAAACTGTGAAGGGGTAATGATAATACTCGCGTGCTCAATGGCGTATTTCATCGCCCAGCGATGATAATCCAATTCATTTGACCCATATCTTCCGAGCGTGACTACCCTGACGCCTAGGTTGATCAATTTTTTCACAAAATTCCGCGGACCAATGATTTTTTGTGAATAAAGCTGTTCAAATCTTTCAAAGCCAATGTCGTGCACGGTTAACACTGTTTTGCGGCAATTGATTAGAGGCAAGGTATGCGCCGGTACGAAAAGCACGTCAGCTTTATTAAACAGCAGATGGATTGAAAGCCTGATCTGGGTCCAAAGAAACTTTGGTGGCCAGCGGAGTATTTTTGATTTGAAGTTACTAGGTAAATGCTCTAAGCCGAAATCTAGTTTTTCTTTTGAATACAAAAAATACTGATCGTTTGTATCAGCAATTTTTTTGAATTCCTGGATTAAACGAAATGAATACCACTCGGTCCCGGTTTTTTCTCTGGAATTAGCGCGTGAGGCATCAATGCCAATTTTCATATCTGGACTCTTGGCTATTTGGTATACAAAATGCTTCTCTTGTAGGACTCAAGATTTTCCAGGGCAATGCCAGTGCCCCGGGCGACGCAAAGTAGCGCGTCATCGGCCACATAGGCGGGAACACCTGTCGCTTGGGTTAACAGCGAGTCTAAATTTCTTAGCAAGGCCGTGCCTCCGCTTAAAACCATGCCTTTATCAATGACGTCAGCCGAGAGTTCTGGCGGAGTCACCTGCAAGACCGACTTTACCGCCTGGATGATCGAACCAAGCTCGTCTTGAATTGCCTCAGTCACATCATCCGAGGATACGGTAATTGTTTTGGGCAAGCCGGTTATCATGTCTCGACCTCGAACATCCATCGAAAGTTTTTCCTCGAGAGGCAAGGCCGCGCCAATTTGTATTTTTAAATCTTCGGTTGTCCGATCGCCGATGGCTAAACCATATTTGCGCCGTATGAAATCAGCGATGGCCACGTCTAAACGGTTGCCGCCAATTCTGACCGAGGTGCTGGCCACAATTCCGCCCAAGGATATTACCGCGATTTCCGACGTCCCGCCGCCTAAATCAATTATCATATGACCGGACGCCGAGCCAATCGGAATATTCGCGCCGATGGCCGCGGCAATCGGCTCTTTGATAATAAAAGCCGCTTTAGCGCCGGCTTGCAGCGTGGCGTCAATAACCGCCCTTCTTTCAGTAGAGGTTATGCCGGCCGGTACGGAAACCATCACCTCGGGTCTGAAAAACCTGACTCCGCCCAAGGCTTTATTTATGAAATACCTTAACATGCTTTCAGTCGTCCGGTAATCGGCGATCACTCCATCACGCAACGGCTTGGAAGCGGTAATGGTGTCAGGCGTGCGACCAAGCATTTCCTTGGCTTCTTCACCCACGGCCAAAACCTTTTTATCGGCTATCGAAATCGCCACCACTGATGGTTCATTAATAATAATCCCCCGCCGCGGTATGTATACCAGGGTATTGGTAGTGCCTAGATCAATTCCGATTTTCTTTACAAACATGCCTATTTAAATACAATTTCAATTTGGCGATCCCGATCCAAGTCAGTTTTTAAGGTCACCTTATTATTGTTTGACAATTCAATTTTGTCAATAGGCTCATAACTGAATATTTCATCTTCAAACTTTAAGTCAATATTCAGTTTATAGGGTTTGGTTCCTCCCTGTTTCTGAACATAAAGGTCGTATTGTTTGCCATCTGAAGTATCAAATATTGTATTAGGCAAGCGGTAGCGAAAGTGAAGCGTACCTGTTTCCTGGGGCTCGATTGAAATGAATCCAGCAAAAACAGTCCGGCCAAGCTCATCATATACCTCAGGTTCGGCCGATCGCCCACCGTGGAGCTTATCGTTGTCCATTACCCCGGCGCTTTCCAGCAATACGCTGCCAAGCGGAACATAGACCCTGGTATAGGTGCGGTAGCGAGTTGATTTCCAGTCAAACGTTCCGGAGTTGTTATAAGTGATGGTCAAGTCGGCAATTTTTTCATCAGCTGTCTCAGCAACTGAATAATCTATCGTTCTTAACACCCCCGGATCGCTTTTCAGGCTGGCCATGTTAGCATCGACTACAAAAAGATAGTCGCCAGTATCTTGCTCGGCCATTTTACCTCCCCAATTCTCCTGCTCGATTACTTGCTGGAGCGAGGCATTTTTCGAATAGAAAAGAAGGTGTTTTTCGGCGATATGATTTTCAATTGTTTGCCAAAGCTCGCCCCAACGTGATTGCGGAAAATTCAATATTCGATCAAGCAATTGCTCAGACATGTCCCCGATAACTTCCTTGCGGTCAGCATCGGATATTCCCTGGCGATAAAATCCTTGCTCGACTTGATATTGCAATTGTTCAGTAAAATTTTCAGCGGTAAAAGTTAAACCGTTCACTTTTATCTCGCCCGTCAGCCCAAGAAGCGACTCAATAAAAGTCGGCGTAATGGCAATCACTCCGTGAATATTTTTTTCCGGTCCATTCTCCTGATCATAGAACCATATCGCCTTGGCCGCGGAGGTTGGAAAATCTGGCGACCAATTACTGTCGCGCATAAACCATTTTTCAGCGTTAAGATACTTTTGGAGCGGTTCCGGCGGTAATTCAATGAGTCTGTCACTAACCGGGTTATCTAGATTGTATATATTATCTGTTTTGAAGTAATTAATTTCGCCATCCTTGGCTTTTAAAATTCCGTAAGTCCCGATGAAACCGCCGGTTGGCCTTAATTCAGCGTTGTTTTCCAATAAAAATAGGTAGGTTTGTTCTTCGGGATAACCAGCGATGGCTGGTAATATTTCAACCGCGGGCAAGGCCTGGTTGATTCGATCTTGAATTTCAGGCAATTGCTCCTTTATTGGTTCAATTGATTTTTTTATGCTTGGAAATAGCCCGCGATCCGGTATCTGGTCAAGGCTTAATACCGCTAGATCAATTTCCGCTTTTACGCCAACCAAGTCCGGATATGATTCTGATATCTTCTTTAATATTTCATGCTTCTGTTCAATATTTAATTTTGCCAAAGTAAATTCCTTGTCTTTTTTTACTGGCGTAATAATCTCATCGGCCAGATAAGCGATTTTAGCTAAGGCCGAGGCAGTTTGAGAACCGGCCCTTAACAAATTATCTATGGCGGACACCTGGGTTTTGATGTATAAATACGATCTCAGACTACCGTTTTTCTCCAGCACATTTAGACCTTGGCTAAATTCCTCCTGAGCCTGCAAAAGTTTGTCCCCAGCTTCTTTAAATCTTTCTTCGGTAACCAGCTTTTGGGCGTCATAAAAATCATTCTTGCCATCAATTGAATATTTGTAGATAGATTTGAGCGGGCCGAAATATTTGATAAAACCAATTATCAGAAGCAAGAGAATTAATCCGGCGGCCGACAATAAAATATATTTTATATTCCTACGCCGGATTGATCGACTTTTCTTTGGCTTGGTTTTCGATAGATTGATTTCTGGTTTTAAATTAATCATATATTTTTATTCTTTACGCCATTCCATTTAGCAAAATACTTTATGGCGCTGATAATATGAATTCTTGTCGCGTAGCTTAAAATCCCGCCTAGTCCTGGGCTTTCAGCCGACAAGCGCTGATGGTAGTGCACCATTTCGGCGTCAGCCACGTAATAGACTTTATATCCAGCTTGCCAGAAACGCCGGCACCAGTCAACGTCTTCGAGATAAAGGAAAAATCGTTCATCAAGTAGGCCAATTTTTTCCAAGGTCTCGGCCCTGACGATAAAACAGGCTCCGATCATCCAGTCAACGGCTCGGTTTTCTCCATGGTCCCACTCAAGCATTAAATGTTCCCTCAGAACCTTTTTTGGGCCGGTCAATTTACCTAGCGGGGAACGACGATAGAATATTATCTTGGGCGTCGGAAAGGTTCGACAGGAAGCTTGGACAGTCCCATCCGGGTTAATCAGCTTTGGCCCGGCCAAACCGACCTCCGGATGATCCTCCATAAATCTATAAAGCACCTCGATTGAATCACTTAACAGGGCCACGTCCGGATTCAAAATCATAATATATTTACCGGTGGCCTGGCGTATACCCAAGTTATTGCCCGCGGCAAAGCCACAATTACGCGGAGAGACAACCAATTTTACGCCGGGAAATTCATTTCTAACCATTTCCGCTGTTCCATCATTTGAGGCATTGTCCACTACGATAATCTCGTATTCCCTCTTTGGCTTAATTAACTCAATGCCGCGCAAGCACTGCTTGGTTAATCCCTTTGACTTGTAGTTTAATATGATGATCGATATATCCATATTATTTAAACCAGCTGCGCA
The DNA here is from genome assembly GCA_028714495.1 of Patescibacteria group bacterium. GTDB lineage: Bacteria > Patescibacteriota > Patescibacteriia > JAHIZJ01 > JAHIZJ01 > JAQTMH01. The sequence goes on along the minus strand of JAQTMH010000005.1, from coordinate 25,085 downwards.
ATTCTTTTAAGCTAGTGGTTCGCCTTTTCTGAATCAGGCGCCTTCGGTTTAACATTATTGGTAAATGGCTAACTATTTGAAAATCCATAAGCAACGTTCTCGGTTCAAATAAGACTAAATAAACAAATTTTCTAAGTTCGTACCAAAATATCCAGGGAAACCACCAGAACATATCGGGCCAGGGCAAATTCTTAATTAGCGTGTAGCAGTGATTGCGATAGGACAAGCTTTTTATCAGGGGCGATTTCTTCCGGCGGTTTTTCAAAATCTGCCAATCACTCCCCTGCCTCGTAGTCGAGCGACGGTGCCAAGCAAGGGCCCTGGGTGAATAGAAGCTTTTCCAGCTTCGCTGACGAAATCGCCAAGCCAGATCTATGTCTTCCCGATACATAAAATACTCTTCATCAAAATATTGTCCGGGCGGAATTTTTACGTCATCGAGAGCACTGCGTCGGTAAAGAACTAAAGCGCCGCTGACTCCAAAAACTTCTTCAATATTGTCATATTGTCCCTTGTCCTCTTCGCCTTCTCCCCGGTCAACAAACCTTCTGCTTTTATATGCCCCGATGCCGCAAGTATCAATAATAGCAGCCTCGGCTCCAATTTTCAAGGGGTCTTGCATTTTTAACAGTTTGCCACCGACTGATCCGATATGCGAATCGGAATCTATTATTCTGACAAGCTCTTCGAGAAACCCGGGTTCCAGCCTGAGATCCGCGTTGGCTACTAGCACATAGTCTGACCGGCTTTTTGAAATTGCCAGATTATGTCCGGCGGCGTATCCGATATTTTTATCATTTTCAATGAAACGAATTTCGGGATAACTATTTTTTATTTTTTCTATTGTCCCATCGCTTGAGCAGTTGTCAATCACCCACACCTGATAATCTTTATATGTCTGGCTGGCTAGGGATTCAAAAAATCCTGGCAAATCGTTAACCGAATTCCAGGTAACTAAACTTACTGTTACCTTAACTTGTTTTGGCGATGATTCCATTATTAATATTCGCTAGACGCTCAAACATCACGGCGCAAATTAACAAATATCCAATTCCTAGCGGATGGTTTAAATACGGAGTTGTTAAATGCGTAATCAATAAAGCGCAGAGGCCTAATAATAAGGCTAATATTATAACTCTGCCGTCATGGTCAAGATTAAGATATGCCTTAATACCGTTTTTGTATATTGCCCAAATAAATACTAAATACAAAGCCAGGCCGACCAAGCCAATCTTCAAAATAATATCTAAGTATCCCCACTCAAAGGAATAAGTCGAATACCAACCGCCGGATTCAGCGACTATTCGCGGGTCCTCTGAGCGATATTTGACCTCAGTGCCGAAACCATTGCCTAAAATTGGCGCGTGAACAATTTTTCTGGACATTGGTTCAATCAAATTCCAACGGCTCTGCAATCCGGCCTGTTCACTGTCGCCCAACCGCTCCTCGACTAAACTTGCCAGGCTGAACGAACTGCCGCCTTTTTTCAATAGATTAGGTAGATAAACCAATCCGACGATAAAACCAGCTTCAGCGATGACAACAAGTATGAGAATAATTAGATATTTTATGGTTTTGGCCGTTCCAAACCTATATTTTTTTACAAACAATATCAGCATAATAATAAAGGTTGCCGCCAGGGACAGCCAAAAACTTCTCGAATAGCTGATAATCAGGCTCAAACTGGCTGATAGAAACACCAGGCAAATTGGTATATAGTTTTTGCCCAGGTATTTTCTCCCGATCAGAGACAAAATTACCAAAAATATTATCGTGCCAAAAAGGCTGTAAACATGCGATTGATTAAAAACCCGATAGAAGTTATGGCTAATCAAAGTTATTTCATCTAACCTGGTGTCACGCACCCAGCGATATATGTCAGGTAAAAAAGCGAATTTCCCAGCGAATAAAACCAACAAAACCATGGTCTTTATTCCCAGTCCCACGATTGCCGCGGCAACCGCTTGAACCAAGGATAATAATTGCTCCTTGTTCTTTATGGCTTCATAGATAACGAATATCAAGCCAAAATAGAGATAGCCATTGGCGTCAAAAAATATATTTTTATAAACATTGTGCCTGAAAATAGCGTTTAGAATTCCCCAGAGATATATCGCTAAAAAACCAATAAACGGCCAGAAAAGCTTGGAAGAGCGAAAGCTTACCTTTCCCCTAATTAAATATTTAACTGCCCAAACCGCGATCACGGCCAAAAAAAGACCCAACCTGATCGAAATAGTCAGGTTTCCGTAAACCCACGAAAATAAATATCCCTTTGAGCCGATAATCAGTTCGACAAACAGAATTATCAGAGCGAGGTCTAGCCTCTTCCAGGCAATTATTAGCGTCGTGGCAATTGACAACCAAAAAATTATCGGAGAGATATTTGGATAATTCCAGCCTAAAAAGCTTAAACCAAAGACAATCAAGATTAATGTCAGGCTGACTAGAAATTTACGATTAAACAACGCGATGTTCATTTTAACTTAAGAATTTGTACTAATAGGCTTATTAAGATACTGAACGGATAAATTAATAATAGCAATAAATAGGCAAAAATTGAATGGTGTTTCCTAAAGTAGCGCAAAGCGCTTCGATTTAGCCATGTTTGTTTGCGGACGTTTAGCAGCTGGTTAAAGCTTTGGCCATAATGATGGATTATTTCCGCCCCGGCAAAATAATACACGCGCCAGCCCGCCAGCTTTGCCCGATAGCAATAATCAACCTCCTCAAACCAAATAAAGAATTTTTCATCGAAAATACCGATCTTTCTAACCAGCTCTCTGCGAATCATAAAAAAGGCGCCCATCACCTGATCGACTTCTTGGGTTTTATTGTAATCAATTGATTTACCGAAATATTTTTTAAAGGTCGGCAAGTTTGTTAATACTCGATGCAACTTTAGCATCAGCAAGCTGATAGCCGAAAGCGTGGGGAAACCCCGGACCGACGGTTGCGACGTTTTGTCCGGGTTTAGAAGCCGACAGCCAGTGACTCCGGCAGTGCTTGTTTGCCGCATGAACTTAACAGTTTTTTCAACCGCGTTATTGATAATTTCTGTGTCTGGGTTCAAGACCAACAAAAAGTCACCCCGGGCCAGGCTTAAAGCCTGATTATTGGCTTTGGCAAAACCGAGATTTTCTTTGTTAACAATGAGTTTAACTTCTGGGAATTCTCCTTTGACCATTTCTTCCGTGCCGTCAGATGAAGCATTATCTACCACAAAAACCTCGAAATTAATAGACTTTGTCTCATGATAAATAGAGGCTAAGCACTGGCGAAGCAGCCTCTTTACTCTCCACGAAACAATGACAATCGACACGTCTATTTGATCATTCATACTGTCATATCTTAACAAAAAAACCAATAAAAATCTATAAGAAAACCCTTTGCCAGATATTTTTTCGGGTCAGACCTGTTTATCCACATTTAATTGGTGTATAATAATTATGCTAATTAATATCGACAACCCATGGGATTATCTAGAAAATCTTGGATTACCGGCGTAAGCTTTGGCATGACCTCTGGAGTAATTACCACTCTCGGATTACTAGTTGGGTTATGGACTGGCACCAATCTAAAAATCGCGGTTATCGGCGGCATTCTGACCATTGCCGTGGCTGATGCCTTTTCTGATGGCTTAGGTATCCATGTTTCCGAGGAATCAAAAGACGGAAATACCACTCGCGAAATTTGGGAATCAACTTTAGCAACCATGCTTTCAAAATTTGTTGTGGCCATGACTTTTTTGGTTCCGGTATTGCTGTTTAATTTACAAACAGCGGTAATTATTTGTGTAATCTGGGGTTTGTTCTTGGTAAGTGTCTTGAGCTTATTTATTGCCAAGTCTAAAAATGATAAAATTTGGAAAGTAATCAGCGAGCACGTATTAATAACGGGTTTGGTTGTAGTATTGTCATACTACTTGGGCGATTGGATCGCGTTTACGTTTAATTAGTTAAAGGCTAACAATTTTAAGTGATCTCTTGACGAGATTTTTTTATTAAAAAAAGGGCGCCGATCTAGGTGGCGGCGTCCCGAAATGATCTGGCTTGCGCGAAGTCACTGATGTTAGTTACCCTCATCCCAGGGACAATCCTTCTGATCAATCCTCGGAGGACCTTACCTGGGCCAATCTCGATGAATTCATCCGCTCCTTCATCATACATTCTGTTTACTACAGTTACCCATTGAACCGGAGAAGTCAGCTGGAGCATCAGGTTCGGATGGATTCTTTCGCAGGATATTACCTGGCTGCCATCAACGTTGGCAAAGACAGGTACACTTGGGTTTGTCATGGCAACCGAATCTAAAGCCTGCCTCAACAACACTTCAGCTGGTTTCATTAAGGGAGTGTGGAATGCTCCAGAGACTGGAATTACTTCAGCTCTCCTGGCTCCAGCCTCCTCAGCTTCCCTGAGAACTTCCTCGACTGCTTTCCGACAGCCGCTGATCACCGTTTGATCCGGTGAATTGAAACAGGCGATGTAAACTGGGCCGACTGATACGACAACTCTGAAACACCAGGTGTCGATTAGCTCACCATCCAGTCCGATAATCGCTGCCATTGTTCCGGGATTTATCCGGCTCGCCCTTTGCATGCCCTCAGCGCGTTTTCCAACCACAGTCAGACAATCTTCGAATGAGATTGCTCCGGAGAAGTAGTAAGCGACGTATTCACCGATTGAGTGGCCGCTTAGCAGGCAATTAGAAGGCGTTGCCGCCATCTCGTTCAGAAGACCGCAGCAGTACAAGAAGATGGCAGGCTGAGTATTGACTGTCTGGTTCAGTAGGTCGGCTGGCCCGTTAAACATGATGCTGGTCAGATCCCGCCCCAGGATCTGATTTGCCTGATCGCACAACTTTCTGAATTCACCTCCGGCTTTGAATTCTGCTTCGCCCATACCCACGAACTGCGTCCCCTGTCCGGGAAAAACTAAGGCTCTCATACAACCCCCTTATTTCAAAGGTCTGTGTTTGTTTTCCTCGTTACATTTGAAATTACTCTAAGCGATAGTTTTGTCAATAGATAACAATCAATAAAAAAATGCTCCGGCTTGTAGGAGTATTATAATACCCGGCAACACAATGGGTGCTTGGGCAGGCTGTCTGGCTTAGAAATATCTGGTGGGTGGAGTAGCCCCGGATCAGGGTCCGGGGGAACCTACAAATCCCGACCCTATTAATCCAGTACTATGTTGAGTATATGGTTGGCTTTCTATTTGATCATCACTCTAACTGGTGGGCAATTAGGGTTAGGTGCCCAGTTATATAAGCATTGTAAGGATGTTTTGGCTATTTTCCCAGAAGATAATTTAAGGCATGGCTGCCCTTGACAGATATTGGCCCTCTTGATAATCTGATACTACTTACCGGTCGGTAAGTTGAATATGAATCAATAAACCCATGAAAACAATCGCGAAACAACCCAAAGGAGCCATCCAAGACACTCGGAAAAACATCATTGATATCGCCCGTAAGATTTTCTCTGAATATAGTTATTTAGGTGTTTCGATGAGCGATATTGCAAAAAAACTTAATATTACTAAAGCGGCACTTTATTATCATTTCACCGGCAAAGCAGAAATTTATGAAGAAGTGCTTGATAATGTTTTTAATGATCTGAGTCTAACTATTTCTCAAGCACTGGACGAGACTACAATTGATAAAAAGCTACACAAACTAATCAAAAATTATTTGATTTTTGGGATCAAAGAGAAGAATCTTATTAAGGCTTTCATGTTAAAATTATCGTCAGCTGATGCTCAAATGAAAAATCATATTACCAAATCAAGAGAACGAATTGTAAATTTAATTCAGCCGGTAATCGAAGGAGTGTTTGTAAGCGAAAATATCACCCAAAAAGTTGATAGCCGGTTTGCTACATCTTTACTTACCAGTATGATGGATGGATTACTTTTAGAATATTCATTTTTCAATAAAAAAATGAATCCAGACAAAATATCGGATCAAATTATAGCTGTTGTATTCTAATATTACCACTAAAATATTTATACGAAAGGAAAAACAATGGGGAAGTTTCTTCATAGAATCGGTGAGAAATTATTTGAAAAGCATTGGTGGGCCGTCGGTGTGTGGCTGCTCGTGTTGTTATCCTTAGTTGGAGCTGCTTATCATTTTTACAAACCAGTCTCCGGCGCCCTGTCTATTCCTGGCGTCCAATCCCAAGTTGCAATTGACCGTCTTGGCGAATTATTTCCAAATGCCGGCAAGGGGTCTGGACGGATCGTATTTCATACTACAGATAAAAATATTAGTGATTATACATTGGCGATTACTTCAAGTCTGGATGATATTAGAAATGTGCACGGTGTAACCGGAGCGGTGAGTCCTTTTGATAATCCGGCCGCAATTTCTCGTGACGGTAAAACTGCCTACGCTGAAATACAACTTAAAGATGGGCAGGGTGAGATTAGCAAGGATACTTTAAGCGCCATCGCAAAAATAACGGAACAATTAAACGGCAACGGCCTAGAAGTGGAGCGGGGCGGCAATCTCGTTAGTTGGATTCCAGATAAGATTATCGGATTTACTGAGATGAGTGGTTTGCTTATCGCTCTAATGGTTTTAATCCTTACTTTCGGATCATTGGTAGCGGCTGGCATGCCCATCATTAGCGCTCTAGTAAGTGTCGCTACTGGCATCGCGGGTCTATTCGCACTGAGTCAGGTCGTCGATATTAATTCCACTACACCGATCTTAGCGGCCATGCTTGGGCTAGCTGTCGGCATTGATTATTCGTTATTTATTATTTCTAAATATCGTAGTCTACTATTGGCTGGTCACGGATTTAAGGAAGCGGCGGGACGAGCGGTCGGTACGGCCGGTAATGCCGTCATTTTTGCTGCCGGTACGGTCATAATTGCCCTGTCCGCCCTAAGCGTAGTTCACATCCCCTTCATGACCGTTATGGGGTTGTCTGCTGCCGCTACAATCGCTTTCGCGGGTTTGGTTGCTATCACTCTCACCCCATCTTTACTCGGCATTTTTGGCAAACATCTTTTTAGTCGTCGTATGCGGGGTCAGATTGCCACAGCCCAAAAGCGTGGCCCAGTCGCTCTCCATGAAACTGGCCACGTCAGTTTTTGGCACCGTTGGGGCGAAAGCATAGTGAAGCAGCCGCTCGTTGCCATCATCTTCTCTTTAGTAATAGTCGGCTTGCTCGGCTGGCCGGTAAGTCACTTGCAGCTGGGACTACCAACAGACCAATACGCCAGTAAGGCCACTACCCAGAAAAAAGCCTATGATCTTCTCTCCAACGCCTTCGGTCCTGGATTTAACGCTCCACTTATTGTTATCGCTGAGAACCTTCCAGTAGTAACCGATGCTGATCGTCAGACGGTAAGGGATTCGCTTATGGCTGATTTCAATAAACAGCTATCGGAACAGGCCGCCGCTCAGCAAGCTCAGTTTCAAGCAAGGGCCGCCCAAGCGACTACTCTCGCCGAGCAACAAGCGTTGCAACAAGAGATTGCTGCCGCACAAGTGGCCGGCGAACAACAGAAACAGGATGCTTTAGCGAAGATTGATACCGCGGTTATGCAATATGCGCCGCTCTATCAACTAAATATGGTTGCTACCTCTATCGCCAAGGTCGACAATGTGAAAAGTGCTGTGCCAGCCATGGTTACCTCTGATGGCAAAGCTGGGCTGATCCAGGTCATTCCGGGTAGCACGCCATCTGATAAAAAAACCTCCGATCTTATTTCTTATCTACGTAATAACCAGGCTTTTTCCACTGGAAATAAAAATGTCTCTCTTGCTATTACCGGCACTACTGCTCTTCAAGATGATATCAATCAGAAGTTAACCGATGCTCTGCCCGTATATCTGGCCGTTGTGGTCGGACTCTCTCTCATTTTGTTGCTGATTGCCTTCCGCTCCGTCCTTATTCCAATTAAGGCTACAATCGGGTTTCTCCTGTCAGTCTCCGCCATGTTTGGATCCATGGTTGCTATATTCCAGTTGGGACATTTTGGCCTGGTCAGTCCAGCGCCCATTGTCAGCTTTATCCCCATTATCGGTATTGGTATTTTGTTCGGTCTAGCCATGGATTACGAATTCTTCTTGGTTTCTAGTATGCATGAGTCATACATCCACACCAACGACGCCAGAAAAGCCATCATTACTGGATTTAGTCTGGGCGCCCAAGTCGTGACCGCAGCAGCGATTATCATGGTCGCCGTCTTTGCCGGTTTTATCGGAAATCATGACACAACTATCAAATCGATTGGGTTTGGTCTGGCTGTTGGTATCCTAGTGGATGCTTTTATTGTTCGCATGACTTTCGTTCCAGCAGTCATGACACTATTAGGAAAGTCGGCCTGGTGGTTGCCAAAGTGGCTGAATCGCATTTTGCCTCACTTATCGATTGAGGGTGAGGATGAACAAAACGGGAAAGATTAATTAGATTATGGGAATTCGTCAAATAAACACAGAACCTCTCGTCGGGGTCTCCGACAAGGGGTTGGGTTACGTGCCAATGCAACCTACTACCGTTTTGACCCACATGGGTCGGCTCCGATAAAAGATTGTATTGGCGGGCAGGGTAGGATTCTCCCGCACCCTTATATAAAACTACGAAAGGAATGCGGGATCCCGCCATCGAGGCAGGAGAACCTACGAAGCCCGACCTTATTAATCCAGCCCTACGTTTGGGTGCGAGATGGAGCTGTCTTGATAGTCATCAATCCAACTGGTGGGCAGGGTAGGATTCGAACCTACGAAGCCCGGAGGCACCAGATTTACAGTCTGGCCCTGTTGACCGCTTAGGTACCTGCCCACCGGTTGGATTATGTTTTAAATCTCTATAATGTCTGGTCCCTAGCGCCTGCCCCGTCGTATGACGGGGACCGCTTTGGTATCCACCCGCCAGACACTTCTATATGTGAAGTTGCGCTATTTACCCCGCCACCTCTGGAGCCGATGGTCGGAATTGAACCGACGACCTACTCCTTACCATGGAGTTGCTCTACCAACTGAGCTACATCGGCAGAGGTGGCGGGGCCAGCTGAGCTACATCGGCGCCTGGCGGCGGGCGCGAGCCACTTAACAAATAAATTAATTATTTGTTGATCGTAATCTACTTTTGTCCATTTCTTTTAACTTTTTTTCAAACTCATCTAGTTTCTTATTTTCCGGGTTTGTCTCTTTTAAACGATCAAACGCTTCCCAAGCAAGCACCTTATCTCCCGCCATAATACTAGTTTCTAATAATATATCAAGGTTCCTGGGATTATTCGCTTCAAGTTTGCAGGCGTGTTCAATATTCTCCAAGGCCTCATTATATAATTTCAATTCGCGAAGGGCCAAACCCAAATCTATGTGATCAGCCGCCAATTCAACATTTGTTGACGCGTCAATTATCTCATTTTCTTCTCTCTTTTTGACGGCCAGCGATATCACGAATTCAAGTGTTTCACGGGCATGGACAAAGTCACCCATTTCCATGTACAGTTCTCCCAGGTGGCGGTAAAGCTCTATATTATTTGGATCGAGAGATATCAATTCAATTAATTTTTTTTCTGCCTGGTCGTAGTTTTTATTCTCGACATGGTCATCAATCTCTTCGGTAATTTGCTGGGCCGTTTCCCGAACGGCCATGGGGTCATCAACGGATTTTTGCTTGCTTAAATTGCGGTATTGCCATTCTAGATGAGCAATTTTTTGATAGAGCTTTTTTACTCCTGATTTTATAGCCAATAAAAGTGGTCGTAAATATTTTGAGATTATTGAACCAAATGAAGAAAATTTTCTTTCCAGCCTCCGGGTTATGATATCTTGTTTTGTTCCGGTTTCCCGATCTTGCTTAATTGACCGGTTTTCTGTCTGGGCCAATCTAGGAAGGCGCCGGTAAATAATATAAACGATCCCGGCGGCGCTTAAAACAAAAATTATTAATATAATTACGTCAGTCATTTTACTTCTTAATTGCCACTTCGATTATCTTATTGGGAGCGACTTCTACCCCGACTGTCTGTTTTAAGATATTCACGCTTTGGACAACGCCCTGACCTTGATCGGTCTTGATCTTACTTCCAATTTCAGGCAGGTTGGCGATTAGCTTTTTATACACTTCCGATTCAAACGCCAGGCAGCATTTCAATCGTCCGCATACCCCCGAAAGCCTCTCACATCCTCGATGTTCCAGGCCTTGAATTTTCGCGTAATCAGAAGTGACGCTGGTCAATTGCCTCAAAAAGCGCCGGCAACATAAAACCCTCCCGCATTGCCCGATGTCTCCGAAAAGCCTTGCCTCATCCCTAATCCCCATTTGCTGAAGTCTGATCGTCTTTTGATGGTGCCGGGTAAGTTCTTTAACCAATTCACGGAAATCCACCCGGCCATCAGCGATGAAACCAAAGGTTATTCTGCTGCCATCAAGGGAAAAATGGCAATCAATCAGTTTCATGTCTAAGTTGTAATTTTGGATCATCTTGCGGCAGTTCGCCAGAGCGTCGCCGGCTTCTTTGTTCTTTTCCTTGAGAGTATTCAGATCATCGGGTGAGGCGCGACGGATAATCGTTTTTGACGGTAAGCGCATCTCCTGATCAGGCAAATTCGCGCGATTGATTATGCGGCCGATGTCGCTTCCGTTTTCAATCTGAAAAACCACCAGATCACCGATTTTTAAATCATAATTCGGAATTTCAACATAATGTATTTGATCCCAGGCCTCTGTCTGTACGGCGAATAATTCCATATTATATTTCGAGGTAGACGAACGATTTAATTCTGATGTTTTCACCGAGTGACGACACTTTTTGTTTTACTAGATCGTCCACAGTTAGAGTGTCGTCTTTAATATACCTTTGATTCAGCAAGCAATTTTCTTCAAAATATTTTTCTAACTTTCCCATAACTATTTTTTCAATTATTTCCTTTGGCTTTTTTCCCTTTACCTGCGCGCGGTATTCATCCTTTTCTTTTTCTAATATTTCCGCTGATACGTCTTCAGGACTCAGATATTTCGGTTTTGTCGCGGCAACCTGCATAGCTAATTCATGGGCTAAATTCTGGAAATCTTCTGTGCGGGCGACAAAATCAGTCTCGCACAAAAGTACTACCACGCCGGTTACCTTTTTATTGCTGTGGATATAGGCATCGACCACCCCCTGATTAGTCGCGCGGTCGGCCTTAGCTTCGATTATTTTTTTACCACGCTCTTTTAAATAAACAACGGCTTCTTTAAGATCTCCCCTATTCTCTATCAAGGCGTGCTTGGCTTCCATTATTCCAACGCCTGTCTTTTGTCTGAGTTCTTTTATTAATTGCGTTGATATTTCTTTCATGATACTTATTCAATATATTATTTATTAATCACACAACCGGCTTTTGCATATCCGGAGATTTACCAACCTCCGGAGTTTTTACCGGAATATTTCTTTTTGCTTCGATAATCGATTCGGACATCAAACTGGTTATCAGTTCTATTGATTTTGTCGCGTCGTCATTCGCCGGTATCGGGTAGGTTACCTTGGTCGGGTCGGTATTGGTATCAGTCAAGGCGATTATCGGGATGCCTTTCTTTCTGGATTCCTGCAAAGCGGTTTTTTCTGTTTTCAGGTCAACAATAAACGCCGCTTCCGGGATCTTCTTTAAACCACTAATGCCTCCGACTAGCGTTTCCAGTCTGTCAATTTCCTTCTGAAATTCAACCTTTTCCTTCTTGGTATATTTTTCAAGTTCACCACTGGCTTTTTTCTTTTTCAGATTAGCCAGCTTTTCTATCATTTTTTTCACTACCGCAAAATTTGTAAAAAGACCGCCAATCCAGCGATTAACAACATACGGCATGCCTGACTCCAGGGCGTATTTCTTTACGATATTTTGGGCCTGCTTTTTTGTTCCAATAAATACAACCATCCCGCCTCGACTGACGGTGGTCTCTACGAATTTTAGGGCTTCTTTTAATTTTTCCTGAGTTTTTTCTAAATCGATAATGTGAATGCCGCTCCGTTCAGCGAAAATGAAGGGTTTCATTTTTGGATGCCAGCGAGATTTTTGATGGCCAAAATGAACCCCGCTTTTAAGCATTTCTAAGAGTGTGATTTCTCTCATAATTCTTTTTCCCTCTACCTCATATATCACCGTTTTACCATCAGCCAAAGCGCGGTTTGGCGTTGAAGTGGCAAGACTCGGTTTATCCCGGATAATTTATTAAAAAATCCAGGAAATAAGGTATGTGTGATTACTAATAATTAGATGATTACTATAATATCAGATATTTGAAATAACATCAAGCCTTGCTGAATTTATTATATTTTGGTATATTTTTATCATTCTGACGCCGGAGAGGCTGAAAAGCAACTAAAAACGTACTTTTGTTATGACAATCAAATATTTGGGCCTGGCGACAATCGTCTTGTTCCGCATTGACTTTTCTTCCAAGAATAAATATAATGCGACGGCGGGTTCAATCAGCGCGACCATAAAGCCGAGGAAAATATCATAATAGTCATAAATCCCAAAGTTTAAAAATTCTCAAATATAACCAAAGAGTTAACATGAAAAAAAACTTGCATCCAACGTACTACCCAGAAGCAAAAATCCATTGCGCTTGTGGTAACGAAATTGTCACCGGCTCGACCGTGCCTGAAATTAGAGTTGAAATTTGTTCGGCCTGTCATCCTTTTTATACGGGTAAACAGAAACTAGTGGATACCGCCCGTCGAGTCGATCGTTATCGCAAAATGATTGAGAAAAAAAATACCCTCAAGGCAAAGTCGCGCAATAAATAAGTCTAACAAATATTTATTTGGTTTAGATTTTTTTAGGATATGCCTGATCGAAAAGAATTTGATAATCGACTAAAATTTCTTGAGAATAAGCTTCAAGATCCCAGCCTCATCCAGAATAAAGATGAGCTGAAGTTAATTTCTCAGGAGTACGCTGGTTTGTCTGAATTACTAAAAAAGTTCGATCGAGTCGAAGAAATCGAAAAACAAATCGCTCACTTGAACGTAACTTTGAAAAAAGAATCTGATTCTGACATTTTAGAATTGGCCCGTGAGGAAATCCAAAAACTCCAAAAGGAATTTTCATCGTTAAATCTTGAGATACTCAATGAAACTAGTCCTTCCGATCCGAGAGACAAAAAGAATATTATCGTGGAAATTCGGGCTGGCACGGGCGGCGATGAAGCTACGCTCTTTGCCAGCGAATTATTTCGCATGTTCAGCCATTACGCCGAAAAGAAAAATTGGACTACTCATTTGATCTCGTCAAATCGTACTGGCCTGGGTGGCTTTAAAGAAGTAATCTTTGAAATCCGCGGCCATAATGTTTTTAGCAACCTGAAGTATGAATCCGGCGTTCATCGGGTACAGCGAATACCAGAAACTGAAAAATCCGGCAGAATTCATACTTCTGCCGCGACCGTGGCCATACTTCCAGAAGCCGAACCCAGTGAGATCGACATAAAACCCGAAGATTTAGAGATCCAAACATCTACGGCTGGTGGCCACGGCGGTCAAAGCGTTAATACAACCTATTCTGCCATTAGAATTGTCCATAAACCATCCGGATTAATTGTGCAATGTCAGGATGAACGTTCACAATTGCAAAACCGAGAGCGCGCTCTTCAAGTTTTACGCTCCCGTCTTCTGGCTCTGGCGGAGGATAAAAAAATGCGTGCCCGGGCCGCTGACAGAAAAAAGCAAATTGGCAGTGGCGATCGATCGGAAAAAATTCGTACCTACAATTATCCGCAAGACCGGGTTACCGATCATCGAATAAAAAAAAGTTGGCATAATATTCAAGATATCTTAAACGGCAATCTCGAGCCTGTCATCGCGGCTTTGAAGTCGGCTGAATTATGAACGTAATTAATGCCACATTATTTGGTTATAAATTTCTCAATAAATCAAAAATTGCGTTCGCCGAGATAGATTCTGAGGTACTGCTTGGTTATGTATTAAAAAAGCCTCTCCCTTTTCTTTATCTCAATCAGCAAGCCGAGCTCTCGAAGCGACAAAAAAGGAAATATTTAAATTTACTGAACCGGCGCACCAAGCACGAGCCGGTTGCTTATATTCTGGGAACTAAATGTTTTTATCAATCCGAATTTTTGGTAAATAAAAGCGTTTTGATACCTCGACCTGAAACCGAATTATTGATTGACGAAATACTAAAAATAACAGACCTAAAAACTAAAAGGTATGCAATAGCCGACCTTGGTACTGGTTGTGGAAATATCGCGGTTTCTTTGGCCAAGGTACTGCCAAAATCATTAATTTTGGCGACTGACAATTCTGCGAAAGCTCTTATCCTGGCAAGAAAAAATGCGACTAAATACAAGTTAAATAACAATGTTAAATTCTTTCAAGGTTCATTTCTAAAACCGTTACTAAATCACCGCCTTGATATACTGGCTGCCAATTTACCTTATTTAAATAATAAAGAAATGACTAAGGTCATTAAAACGGATTTATCATATGAACCCAGGATCGCCCTATCCGGAGGAGCTGATGGCCTAGCGTATTATCGGAAATTAGTCGCGGAAATCGCCCAAAGAGATCAAAAACCCAAGTATATTTTCTTTGAAATTGGCTCGGAACAATATATCAGATTGTCAAAATATATCAGCCGATTGCTTCCGATGTATTTTATTGAAGCGATTAAAGACTACGCTTCTATCGACCGAGTTGTTAAATTAACTAAAAAAGGCCGATAAATACCCGGACTTTATTTCTGTCCTATCTACAAATCTTTTTCACTATATAGCACTTCTTTGTCCTCGGGCACAATCGAAACCCAACTCGTGCCTCGGTTCAAAGATATTTCTTGGCCTGTCTCATCATAAAAAATCGTCCTGCTTAAACGGTCTGGCTTTTTCCAAGTGCCTTCTATTTTTAGCCCATCTCTGAAAATATAGGCTTTCCCTTCGCCCGTGATATTTAAGGTAATTCGACCTTTTTCACCGTAGTCTGAAATTTTTGGAACAATTATTACTATAACGTTTTTCAATTTTAGTTGATTACCCGTTTCAGCGTCTAGGTGCGGATTATTGGCCTGCGACTTGAGGTAGCTGTTCGTCTCTAAATCATATTCATAAGTTGAAGTCCAGGTCTGACCGCTGGAAAATTTTACGGTAATAGTTTCATTTTTACTGGGCCGATTGGACAGACTAGCTTCGTCTTTAAATTTCCAGGATCGATAATCCGGCGTTTTAACATCAATTTGCTTGTCTCGCAAAGCGCGGTTTATTAATTCGGTGCTGGTATAAACATTGTGGGGGGCATAACGTTCCTGATCGCGCCAAAAATACTGGCCATTACTAAACTGGCTGAAGTCTTTTATGCCCAATCCGCTGATTGCCGCTAAGGCGTCCGGCGATCCACCGACATGCCCGTAAAAAGCGTCATATTCGGAAACCCATTCTATGTAATAAGGCCTGGCTGACCTGACCGGCCCGATTTTTTCCGAAGTACCGCCCGTGAATACAGCCATTATTCTGGTCGCCCCTCCCTCGACTAGCGTTTCATAAAATATCGAAGCAGCTTCTAAGCCACTTTGAGGCCAAGCTGGCGGAATATTATCTATCATTATGGCAACGGGATATGGATTGGCGTGTTCCGGGGCCACCAAAACACCATCGCTTCGCCTGGCTACTTTATCCCCCACTTGTTGGGTCACTTCCGCGCTGTTCTCACTCTTTGAATTACTGGCTAGAACATTCTTGGTTGTCCCGAGATAATAATGGATCAGGAGGTAAATTAAAACCCACGACAGAGCGCTGGCAAAAACAAAAAAGCCCCCCAATATAAACCATTGGCTTGGACTCTTCCCGGCTTTTGACTTCGCTTTATTTTGATCTTTATTTTGAGGCTTCATTAAAGTACGCTATTCAAATATCACCGTTCTATCAGAAGGGATCACCTCGATCCAGGTCGTCCCGCGGTTAAAACTCACCTCTTTCCCAGATTCGTCGTAAAATCTGGTGCGCTCTTCCCGGTTTGCTTTCTTCCACTTGCCTTTAATTTCTTTGCCGTTGATATATATATTCGCGTCACCCTCACCAATTACTTCAAGACTAAGACGATTTTCCGAATCGGCAATTCTGGCTTTTACAAATTGTACGACTATATTTTTGGTTCTAATGGTTTTTCCGTTTTCCATCTTATGCTCTTCTCCGGCCAGCTTTCTGATAAACTCATTACTCTTCAGATCATAGACATATTGCACCTGGTAATTATAGGTCGAGAAATCTATTGTCAAGGTTTGTCCGTCTTTACCTTTTGGATCTTCGTTTTGGGCGTATTTCCAGCTGTCGTAACTTCCGATTTTAGAATAATTTTTATCTCTCAGGGCTCTGGCTAAAAGTTCTGAGGAAGTATAAAGGTTGTGCGGAGCGGCTCGTTCCTTCGACCTCCAAAAATACTGGCTGTTATAGAATTGATTGAGGTCGAGGATTTCATATTTTGGTATTAACTGAAACGCTTCGGGACTACCTCCAATATGGGCGTAGACCGCGCCAATTTCCTTAACCCAATCAAGATAATATGTTCGGGCCGACCTGACAGGCCCAATGTTATCAATAATATCTCCCGAGGCGTAAACCGCGAGGAATCTGGTTATTCCGCCTTCGACCAGCACTTCGTATACCAAATTCGCCTTATCTAGGCCAGATTGTGGCCTTGAGGAAACTAAATTTTCAATCATTACGGCCACTGGGAGATAGTTTGCCTTTCCTTTTTCTACCCAGACGCCGTCAATAACTCTGGCTAATTTGCCTTCTTTTTCCTCGGAATTCGTATTTACGTTGTTATTACTATTATTTACCGTATTCTCACCTCGAAATACAAAATAGCCAACAGTTGCCGCGGCTATTAATATTACAACGATGACAATAATCATCGCGGATTTGCTTTTTTTCATTCGCCACATAAAATCCTTTAATTTTGTTGAAAAACTCATAGATATAATATTTACTTCTTTTCGTCTTTGCTTTCGGCTTTTTTAGTTTCAGCTTCTGGGACTTCCGCCTCTTCTCCTTCTTCCTTTGGCGCTTCCTTGACGACTTCAACTTCTTCAACTTTTTCTTCAACTGTCTGGTCAAGAGCCTCAAGCTCAGCTTCGCTTCGCGGCGGTTTTACTAAGGCAACGGGTTCTTCAACATCTTCCAATAAGGTAATTCCTGGCGGAACAACAATGTCCTTCACGTGAATAATGTCTTCATATGTTTTCAAGCGGCTAATATCAATATCTATCTCGTGAATTAAATCGCTGGGCAGACATTCAACCTTTACCCGGTCCAGGCTTTTTACCAAGACCCCGCCAAGTTCTTTAACCGCCACTGATTCACCGACAAAATTTAAAATAATTTCAGCTGTGATTTTTTTCTTTAAATCAACTTGGTAAAAATCAACATGCTCGAATTTACCGGTTAACGGATGTCGGCTAACTGAGTGAATTATCACCTTGACCGGTTTCGACTTATCAATGCTCAAATCAACCAGGCTCGACTCACCCGCCTCGGCGTAAAGCTTTTCGAATTCCTGGTAGTTTAATTGAATCGGCTTAGTCTTAACGCGTGAACCGTACAAAACACCGGGTATTTTACCGTCATGTCTCAATTTATTCACGCTTTTACCTAAAACTTTCCGGGCATCCGCCTGAAGGGATAATGCTGGCATAATCGTTTAAGAAATATTAAGGGAGAGATGTTTAATTATATCGACGTCTTTTTGCAAAAAATCGTATAGCTGCAATATGTCATCGCTGGATATTGTAGGATTGTTTTTAAAACGTAACGCGTCGTCACCCGATAAATCGGTAATTAATCCAACTGAACTTATCCCCACCCCACTGGCCAATACCAGCGCCACAATCGATGATCCGCACTTCCGGCATTGAATGTGAATTAGATGCGCGTCATCTCTTTCTTCCAGTATTTTAGCGGATAAAGGGTTATATTGGGCGTTACATAATGGACAATAAGACACCAGCCTAATGCTTTCGCCTGAAAATATTGGATATTTGTTTTCTGGCTTCATATAAATATAAAATGTGTTTTTCGCAGTTATATTATATCAAATTTACAGATAAAGTCAACCATTAGTATATTTTTTCCATTTTTTTACCCTAGATTGATCGTCTGATCATGACCGGCCGATGAACAATAATACTTTGGATAAAACCTAGGGCAATAAAATTTGTTATCAAAGAGCTCCCGCCGGCGCTGACAAATGGCAGAGGGATCCCCACGACCGGCACTAATCCCATATTCATACTGATATTAACCAGCATTTGTAAATATATCATGATTATTATTCCACTGACGGAAAACAATGAAAAATCATCGGGTGAAGACCGGGCAATCTTTAATAAACGATAAAATAAAACTCCAAAAAATATTATAACGAGACTGGCTCCGACAAATCCAAGCTCTTCCGCTATTACCGCGAAAATAAAATCATTTTGCTGCTCTGGCAGAAACTTTAATTGACTCTGCGAACCCGAACCCAATCCCCTGCCCCAGATCTTGCCTGAACCGATTGAGATAATCGACTGGGTAATATTATATCCAGTTTTTAGAGTGTCACGGTTTGGATTAACAAACGTGGCCAGGCGTTCCTTTTGATAATCTTTCAGCCCCAACCACCCGATACTCCCGATAATTAGAATTATCAATAGTATCGTAATTATATATGAACGCTTAATATTCAGAAGAAATATTAAGGTAACCCAGATGAGAAAGTAAATCAAAGCCGATCCAAAATCCGGCTGTAAAAACACCATGATAATATAGACCAGCGCGATTAATCCACTAATCATAATGTGCTTGGGTCGATGGACATTTTCACCCGGTCTGGAAAAATAACGCGCTAGCATTATAATTAAGAATAATTTTACTAATTCGACCGGCTGGAAACTAAAACCAAAAATATAAATCCATCCAGTCGTGCCGCGTATTTGCGTGCCAAATATCAAGACTACCCCAAGCAATAAAAAACCAATTACGTAAAAAATATTCGCGTAGGAGCGAAAAGAACGATAGTCAACCGAACTAACTCCCAACATAAGGATAAGACCGATCAAGACGAATAGGCATTGTTTCCAAAAAACGGATAATCCCGACTCGTTCGAAATGCCTGAAGTGCTATAAATTGACAAAAGCCCTAAGCTTACGAGCAAAAGGGTCAGGGTAACAATCAGCCAGTCGAATTTTTTGAAATGCAAGATGTATCGGTTCATCTTTTTATCGGCACCGTTTTAATCCTCGACCTATATATTCAAAAGGTTTTCCGTATCGATATTATCGGAGGAAACATACAGCACAGCTTCAGCGGTATTAGGAAAAGTTTCATTAAAACGGATATCAATCGATTTTGTCTCTAATAATTCGAAATCCTGTAGGGTTGTGCTGTTTACGGCTAAGGTTTTTTCGTTCGAGACAATCAAGGCAGTAACAATTGTTTTCCGAAAACCGGACAAACTATTATTGCTCAGATTAGCCGTCACTCTGGTTTTTGTCAATTGTTCCGTTAAATTTTGGATGGTGATATTGTTAGCCACAAATTTTGGTAATTGATATTCCGACGATTCATTGACCATCTCCCAGTCCGTATCTAATATCGTTATTTTTATCGCTTCGGTCAGAGCCTCGGAATCCGTGGTTCGGAAGTTTTGATCATAAACCAGCTTCTCTTCGCCCGGTAGAATAAAGGTTTGCAATTCGTCTGATTTTTGGTCGGCAAAAATAATTTTATATCTCAATTCTTTGGCGTACCATTCTTTATTTGGATTTTTCAACCAGGCCAAAACCGTATAATTTCCTGGGCCAGCCTTAATTGCCTCGGTTTTTATCGTGACTATTTCATTGGGACGGATCGATTGCTTCGCCTTCTTCCAGTCAACACTTTGGCTGATTAGACTACTGGCCCAGTCTGAAGATTTTGATAATCCGGCAACATAAGGAACTAGGAAAATAAAGACATTAAGATAAAGCGCTAGATTCAGTACTAGAAAGACGCCTAAAAAAATACGCTTCAGCAATAATTTGTGGCCCAAATACCAGTAGCTGAACGACAGCTGACGGTCGCTAAATTGCTTATTTTCGTCATTGACCATATGATCAGTTTAGCAAACTTCCAATTTTTCAACAAATGATATTTATGGTATAATCTCAACTGCCATTTTATTGATAATAAACCGGGCGGCCCGCCAAATGCCCGAGAAAGGAAATTTGTATGTTCGAAACATCAAAAGACGTCTTAAACCTTGTGCTGGCAGCGGCCGTGACTATTTTCACTATTTTCGTATGCTGGCTTCTTTACTATTTAATTTCAATCATCGGCACCTCGCGTAAAATTGTCCAAGACGTACAGAGCCTGGTTAAATCACTGGAAGAAACATTAAAAGCGATCAAGGATAAGGTGGGGCAATCTCCGGGCGCGTTCTTGTCTTTGATAAACGGCGTAAGTACCGTGGTTGACTATATTAAAAAAAAGAAGGATAAAAAAAATACCAACTCGAAGAAAAAATAAGCTCATGATTTAATTATGGACTTTGTCCATCTCCACGTCCATACTCACTACAGCCTTCTTGACGGTTTGCCAAAAATCGATGAACTGATAGCCAAAGTTAAACAGGAAGGAATGTCCGCCGTGGCCATAACTGACCACGGTGTTATGCATGGAGCGATAGAATTTTATCAAAAAGCCAAGAAGGAGGGCATCAAACCAATCATCGGGGTTGAAGCCTACGTCGCTCGTTATAGTCGTCTTCAAAAAAGGCCAAAAATTGACGAGAAACCATATCATTTAGTGCTTCTGGCCAAAAATCAAACTGGGTATCAAAATCTGGTTCGTCTAACTACTAAAGCCCATCTCGAGGGCTTCTACCGAAAACCTCGGATTGATTTTGATTTACTTCAGGAACACCACGAAGGTTTAATCGCCTTGACGGCCTGTCTTCAGGGCGAATTAGCCAACCACATTATTACGAATAATCTGGCCAAGGCCGAGGAGATGATAGAAAAGTATCGGTCGGTTTTCGGACCGGATAATTTTTATCTTGAAGTTCAAGACCACCCGAATATTAATTACCAGAAAGACGTTAATGAGCGCGTTTTTCAATTAAGCCAGAAACTAAACGTACCGGTGGTAGCGACAAACGATGTCCACTATCTGGAAACGGCCGATGCTGAAGCTCAAGACATCCTGCTTTGCATACAAACTAAAAGGAAAAAAAGCGACCAAAATAGACTTTCCTACCTGTCAGACGACTATTCCTTCAAGTCGGCCGAAAGAATGGCGAGCGCCTTTCCCGGACATCTCGATGTTTTGGGCAATACGATTAAGGTGGCCCAGGCGTGTAATTTAGAACTGGAGCTTGGAAAAATCACGCTGCCTTATTTCCACTTACCCGAAGGAAAAACCCCCGATCAATATTTGGAAGAACTTTGCGCCGAAGGCTTAAAACGCCGTTACAATATTACTGACGCTGGCAAAATTAAGGGCGATCAAGAAAAAACAATTATTGAACGAATGCGTTTCGAGCTGTCAGTGATAGCCAAGACCGGTTTCGCGCCATATTTTCTGATTGTTCAGGATTTTATCAATTGGGCCAAGCAAAAAGGAATAGTGGTCGGACCCGGACGCGGTTCAGCGGCCGGATCAATTATTTCCTATTTAACCAACATCACAAACCTCGATCCACTGACCTATGAATTGCTGTTTGAACGTTTTTTGAACCCAGAGCGAATTTCCATGCCTGATATTGACGTTGATTTCGCCGATAACCGGCGGGATGAGGTAATTCAATACGTTGAAGAAAAATACGGCAAAGACCATGTCGCGCAAATAATTACGTTTGGGACGATGGCCGCCCGCGCGGCCATCCGCGATGTCGGTCGCGCCCTGGGTTTAAGCTATACGTATTGCGATCGAGTGGCCAAGCTTATCCCGATGTTCTCCAGTTTAACTGACGCGATTTCTAAAATTAGCGAGTTGAAAGAAATATACGAAAACGACGAGGAAGGGCGCGATTTGATCGAAAACGCCAAGAAGCTGGAGGGCGTTGCTCGCCACGCCTCAACCCATGCCTGCGGTATTGTTATCACGCAGGATTCTCTGGATCACTACGTCCCGGTTCAATACGCGAGCCAGGATGACCAAACAATCATCACCCAGTATTCACTTCACGCTATTGAAGATCTGGGCCTGCTTAAAATGGATTTCCTGGGCCTGAAAAACCTCACCATTTTACAACAGGCAATTAAGATTATTCAAAAGACCAGAAACAAAAAAATTGATCTAGACACGTTACCGCTCGATGACAATAAAACCTTCAGTTTATTAAAAAGGGCTCAAACTACCGGCGTCTTCCAATTGGAAAGTTCGGGCATGAAGCGTTATTTAAAACAACTCGAGCCGACCAGCCTGGAAGACATTATCGCCATGGTCTCGCTTTATCGTCCCGGCCCGATGGAACTGATCCCCGATTTTATCGCCGGAAAACATGGCTTGAAGAAAACCGAATATCTCCATCCTAAACTGAAGCCAATTCTCGAAAAAACCTACGGCGTGGCGGTCTACCAGGAGCAAATAATGCAGATCGCCCAGTCACTGGCGGGTTTTACCCTGGCCGAGGCCGATGTTTTGCGCAAAGCGGTGGGTAAAAAAATCGCCAAGCTGCTTAACGAGCAAAAGCAGAAATTTATCGACGGCTGCGTCAATAACAAAATTGCCAAGGTCACGGCTGAAAAGATATTTCAATTTATCGAGCCCTTTGCCCGATATGGTTTTAACCGCTCCCATGGCGCCTGCTATGCCATGATCGCCTACCAAACTGCTTTTTTTAAGGCTAATTACCCCGAGGAATTCATGGCCGCCCTTTTATCCTCGGACGAAGAAAATATTGACCGCATCTCGGTCGAAGTCGACGAATGTGAAAAAATGGGCATTAGCGTGCTCCCGCCTGATATCAATGAGAGTTTTGCCAGCTTTGCCGTGGTGCCCAAACCGATCGCCCTGACGCCGACCATCCGCTTCGGCTTGAGAGCGATAAAAAACATCGGGACCAATATCGTAGATATCCTGATTGAGGAAAGGAAGGCGCACGGGCCGTATTTAAGCCTCGAAGATTTTTTGAGCCGCGTCCATAGCAAGGATTTAAATAAAAAATCTGTTGAAAGCCTGATCAAATGCGGCGCCCTCGATCGTTTTGGCGAACGCAATGAACTTTTGGAAAACATCGAATTGCTCCTCAGCTACGCTCGCTTTTCGGCTAAGGAAAGTTCCGTGGGTCAAATTAATTTTTTCCGCGTAGCCCCAATCGACAATACCCCGAAACTTAGGCTCAAAAAAACCGATCCCGCCACGAAAGAACAGCTCTTGGCCTGGGAAAAAGCGCTTTTGGGCCTTTACATTACCGAACATCCTTTTAAGGAATACCAGGATAAAATAGGTCAGTCGATTACCTCGCTTTCCGATATCGGACAGGTGCCGATCCGACGCCATCTGGTAATCGCGGGGATTATTACCAACCTCCATAAAATACTGACCCGGACTCACGAACCGATGATCTTTGTCAAAATAGAAGACTCCAGCGGTTCAATTGAAGCACTGGTTTTTCCCAGCATCCTCCAGCAAAATCCGTCTCTTTGGCAGGAAGGTGGCGCCGTAGCCATTAAAGGCCGGATATCCGATAAAGACGACGAACGAAAAATCATAGTTGAAGAGGCCGTCGAATTAACGCTTGAAAATGCCGAAACGACCATTAATCGATTTTCCCACCTCGGGCCTTCCTCTAAAAATGATTCATCAGCCGGCCCTCATTTTCTTATTTATGTCCCTGATAAAGCTAAGCGCGACCTTTACGACAATTTAAAGAATGTCATCAGCAAACACCCTGGCGCGATCCCGGTATACTTAGCCATCTCAAATCATCAGGGACAACGATATATCAAAACCAGCCTGTCAGTCGATCATTCAGCCATCTTGGTTCAGGAGATTGCTTCTCTTATCGGCGAAAATAGGGTAAAATTACAATAAACCTATGGCTAAAAGAAGAGCCGTCAAAAGAAAGACGATTATTCAACGTTATTATCGCACGATTATTACGGTTTTTGGCATTAGCACCGTGGCGATAGTGATCTTAATCGCCTATTTCTCATTTTCTAAAACTGTCATAGATGTAACCATTGTTAAAAAGCCGTATACCACCAGTACATTAATTGAGGTCGTGGGTAAAACCGAAGGTCAAGAACAGCTTCAGACCGCGACGATTGGCTTAGTCCTCGAAAAAAACTATGAACTGACTAAGGAATTCACTGACTTAACAACTCAGTCAGAAGCTCCAGCCAAAGCTCAGGGCGCGGTAATTATTTACAACCATTATTCAAAAACTCAGCCACTGGTCGCGAGTACTCGACTACTATCTGATTCCGGCGTGCTGTTTCGAACAGATAAGCGCGTTGACGTCCCGGCTGGCGGCCAGGTGGAGGTAACGGTTACGGCTGATCAGCCTGGCCAAGCGGGTGAGATCGGACCAGCGCATTTTACCCTGCCGGCTTTATGGCTCGGACTTCAGGATAAAATTTACGCTGAAAGTTCTGCCGCCATGACCGGTGGGACGATCGCCGCTAAAATGGCCAGCGCGGAAGATATCCAAAAAGCTAAAACTCAAACTTTTGACGAGTGTTACAACCAAGCGCTCGACGCGCTTGAGGCTGAGCTACTGGCGGACAACGCTGAATCCAAAATCCAAACTGTAAAAAAAGAGATCATCTCTGAGACTGCTTCGGTCGAACCAGGCACTGTCACGGATAAATTTTCCGTCACCACAAAACTTCATCTGGTGGCCCTAAGCTATGATGAAACAGCCGTTCAATCAGCCGCCCTGGGTAAAGTTCGAGAGTCGTTGACTGATAACACGCTGTTTACTTTGGCCAGCGAGGATCCGTATGAATTTGACATTGAAAACTACAATATCGAAACCCAGACAGCCAGTTTGCGCATTACTATATCGGGTACAAAACAGATAAGCTCGTCTCACCCCATCTTTGAACGGCAAAATTTGATCAATAAAGACCGCCCTGAAATTTTGAGCTATTTCAC
>JAQTMH010000004.1 GCA_028714495.1 Patescibacteria group bacterium | reverse complement strand
TGGTTTGAGCCAGGCCACCGGAGTCAGCGCGCCGGTCCGACCGACCTGAACCTGGATATCTTCAACAATGGTCGTGGCTTGTTCAGCCGGGTATTTAAAAGCGATAGCCCCTCGCGGCGCCTTGCCGGCTACTCCTAATTTTCTAAAAGTCGCTATATTATTAACATTCACCACGACCCCGTCCATTTGGTAGGGCAAACTCGGCCGCTTCTTCTCAATCCGATGATAATACTTAATCACTTCCTCTAAATCCCGGCCGGGCTGATTTTCCGGATTGTTTTTAAAGCCGAGCTTGTGAAATAATTCGTGGCTTTCGGCGTGGGTCTTCTGGCCAAAGTCGGTAATCAAATCATAGGCATAAAAATTCAGCTGGCGCTGCGCCGCGATCTTCGGATCGAGCTGGCGGATCGAGCCGGCGGCCGCGTTTCTGGGATTGGCGAATTCTGGCCCGCCCCTTTTACTCTGTAATTTGTTTAATCTTTCCAGAACCGCCTTGGTCATATAGACTTCTCCGCGCACCTCAACCGTCCCTTTAACCAGGCGGCGCCAGGCCTCTGGCAGATGCTCAGTCTCCAGGCGCAGCGGGATTGCCTCAATTGTCTTCAAATTGTGAGTCACGTCTTCACCCACCTGTCCATTGCCGCGAGTCGCTCCCAGCGCAAAAATGCCGTCTCGGTAAATTAAAGACACTGCCAGGCCGTCCATTTTTATTTCGGCGTAGTAATCCAATTTGGTTCCGGACGGCAAGAGTTTTAATATCCGTTTTTCCCAATCCCGCATCTCTTCTTCTGAAAAGGCGTCATTAAGTGACAGCATCGGGATCGCGTGTCGCACTTTAACAAATTCTTTAAGCGGCTCGCCGCCGACGCGTTGGGTTGGCGAATCAGGGGTAATAAATTCTGGGTATTCCCTCTCTAATTTGTCCAGTTCGTGTTTGAGCGAATCATTCGCGGCATCGGAAATTTCACTTTTATCCAAAACATGGTAAAGATAACGGTACCGATTGATTTCTTTCCGGAGTTTTTCAATGCGGATTTTAGCTTCGGCCTTGGTCATAGGCTAAAATAAAACACCCTTGTATCTATGAACTCTAGTTTATTTTTAACTATACTCTACTAATTTTTTATTATGTCCTCCTCTGAAAAAACCGCGTAGGAGAAAATCCCTGAAATAGGTATCAGCCACGGGACTTTCGCCTCAATCGCCTGGGATGAAGAAGTCAGACTGCCGCTTGGATATTCACCGGTTACCGTTATTTTTATCTGGCTTGAGAGATTAATTATCGTGTGTGCCTCGTCTTTTACCACGAATGTCAATTTCGTTGCCGCTCCATCAAAAGCCCGGAGCTGAAGGCGAAATCGTTCTGGATCATTTATTGGATCCTCCAGCGATATGGAAGTACCATTACAAGGAATAGGATATGATTTATATGAGGGTTCGAAAAAACCCACTCCGGCTTTCCAACCAGTCCAGGTTGCCTCAACTTTTGTTGGTCCAGCTGCGCACTCTTCAAAGGTTATGCTTAATTCGCTTGGCGGGCCGACACCCATACCTATCTGATCATCAGGGGTGTACAGTTCGAAAAAGGCTGATTCATCTTTCCGTAGATTTATAGTAATTGATTCAGACTTCACTTCGGCCAGCCGCGTCCATTGGACTCTTGGATCGCTTAGTTGTTGCCCTCCGGCAAGTAGATTAGCGGCATCTTCAATACTTGTCCCGTCCCTTCTAGCCTTTTGGACCAGCCATAGTCCCTGTTCAATGCCTACCTCGGCTCCGTAAAACGATTTAACGGAAGAAGTGATGCCTCGGGTATTCAAAACCTCGTTGATGATCAAAATCGACAAAGCTGTGGCCACGGCCGTGACAACGGTCAAAACCAGAAGCGAAAGTACGAGGGTGACGCCGGCTTGGTTATTTCTCATTCTTTTTATCATCGTAAATAGGTGCGGGCTGAAACAGTAGTCTGAAGGTCAACTGTGGAAAATTTACCTTCAGTGGGGTTGGCCGTTTCGGCTCGCAAAATAATTGTGACGCGTGGTTGGACATCCTCAACGACGCAGATGCCTGACTCAGCGCAAGTTCCCGTGGGACCCGCGCCAGTTATCTTAACCGGAATAGAAGTAGGATCGCAGCCGCCATCATCCGAACATCCCTGAATCCAATAGGGATCAGAGGTGGGTCTGACATAAAATTGTAAATTGGTGATATTAATATCCGTGGAGCTAATCGGTCGCACATTACCAGCCTCAACAGCCACTAATTGCCCAGCTGCTAGCGTAAACTCGAATATAGTCCCAGCGCTAGTTTTGACGAATAAACTGTTGACAGCCGAATCAAGCTCATGGCCGCTCTGCGGCAAGTGCTCCGTATAGTCAATATAGCCGAGGCGAATCTCCCGGGCGAGGGTTTCCAGCGCGTCACGGGCCGAGCCAACGACTGCTTGTTCAGCGTTGACCTGTCGCTGAAAACGCAGGCTGTTTATCAAAATCGTGGAAATGACTGTCATGGTGACGGCAAAAATCGCTGTGACGACCACCGCTTCCATTAAGCCAAATCCTTTTTTATTTTTTATTGAATGTGAATTCATATTCTTCATTTCCAGTTATACAAACGGTCTTCGTGATTATAAATATGAGTGTTTCCCTGCTCGTCCCACTGGACAGTCACTAAAATCTGCAGGCCGATTTTTTTATTCAAACCGCAGTCTAGGCCGGAGATAACAATCGTTTCATTCACGCCATCATAACAAATTGGATTGGTTGATATTAACCTTCTAAAACTCGTGGCAATTCCGCTCGGGATGCCAATGTATTGATTGTATACTTTAGCTCCGGTTGGATCATTGTAATAAACAATCGTTTCGGGAGAGGCAAGAGTATAATTGCCGTAATTTATTGTCCAGCCCATATCTCCGGTATCGTTAAAATGAAGAATTGCTTCATAAATATTTCCCGCACCCTGGAGACCGGCATCCCATTCGACATCAACTCCCGAATCAATCTCCAGCCAATTTGAATCGCGCTCGTTTCTGACCACCTCGATTACCTCACGAGCGAGATTTGAAGCTAATAATTCGCTCTTGCTGCTGCCAGCCGCCTTGGTGCTGGAATAGATCAAAACCAGGCCGGCGACTAGACCGACCATAATCACAAAAATTGCCACTACTACTTCCAGTAAACTGAATCCTTTTTGATTATGTCTTTTTATCATAAACCTATTCCTCTATCGTTACTCCGCCTAAAACACCGCCCTCAACGATTAAATCTTTTGTGCCTGCCTGATCATGATTCACTGTGATTGTCGCCCTCAATAGATCGGTAACCGGCGGATCTGGCGGGTTTAAAAGTTGCGCGAAGCCTTGAGCTATCAATCCCGAGGTTGGAACAATGAAAACGAGATCTACTTTCTCATAGGCTGTCCGCTGGCCAATGTCCAGAGCGGCAATCTCCGTATTATTTGCCAACGAGTAGTTTTCAACTTGAGCGTCTACGGCGGGATCATAATAATAATCATCCGTCTCATCACCGAAATCAGCATATAGAAAATAAGTCGTATTGCCCCCGGCTACGCTAGTCAAACTGATACCAAAGGCTCGCGGTACTTCCATTAAACCATTAACGGGATTCGTAATGCTTTTTCCCGACCGAGTGTAGCTCTGAATTTTCCTGATGTTGCTGGCTAGCTCAGAAGTGCTCTGCTTCAATTCATTGGACTGTCGATTTCGAATAAACGTCAGTAAACCAACTGTTCCCAGCACCATAAATATCGAAATCGTGATAAGCAGCTCAATCAGAGTGAAGGCTTTTCTAGATTTTGATATACAAAACATCTTCATTGATTTATGAGCCCAATAAATCCATATACCAATTAATTAAATCTCCGCCCCAGATCAAGGCTATCAGCGTTCCCGCTGTCAGAAATACGCCAAACGGCAAACGACTCTGCCATTTTTTCCGGCCGCTCGCCACCAAACCCAGGCCAAAAAACGAACCAGCCAGGTAGCTTATGAAAAGAGCGGCTAATAACTTTTCCCAGCCCAGCATCAGACCGATTACCGCGCCTAGCCTGATGTCGCCTCCGCCGATCCATTTGCCGCGGGAGATGAGGAACTGAATCATGAAAAACCCACCTCCAATTATAGCACCGATCAATATGCGCTGGAACCCGAGACCAATAAGCAATCCGCCGACGAAGCTGATAACCGCTGCGGGCAACATCACCCGGTCGAGGATCAAATAGTGTTTCAGATCAAAAACGAAAACTATTATTAGAAAGGCGGTGTAAATACAATAAATAATAAATTCTTCACTCAACGAGTACCTCAAAAACAATCCGACAAAGGCCAGGGCTGTCGCCAGCTCAACTGCCGGGTACTGCCAGGAAATTGTTTTGCCGCAGTCACGACACCGGCCGCGCAGAAAAATATAGCTCAACAGAGGGATTAAATCCTTAGCCCTGATAGTCGTTCGGCACTTGGGACAATACGAACGTCCGCGCAAGAAGCCCTCCTGAGTGTGTAGCCGCCAGATCACCACATTTAAAAAACTCCCGATGCTGATACCGACAATGAAAACGAGGATGGCGGTGAGAACAATCATCTAAAATTTATTACTTATCTTGAGCGAAGGCGTCCCTTTTTTATCATAGAGCGAGGCATCTTGCCGAACGTCCATATTTCCAATTCCTTAAGCGAAGGCGTCCCGCCGAGCGTACTAATCCTTACCACTGAAGCGAAGGCGTCCCGCCGAGCGTACTCATTCAATGAATATAACTTATTCTATCCCCTCCTGCGAAATCGTGTGCTGGCCCTTTTTCAGGTCATGGTGACTTATCTCAAGTTGAAACGTAACTTCATAGCCATCCCGATTCGGCACCTTTGAAATAACATATCCGTATTTGCCCGGATCTCTCAGTTCATCAATCTCTCGGTAATAATCGTGAAGATTACATTGTTGTACCGGCTGGCCGATTTCCTCGCAACCGTCTTCTGCCGCAGCCGCGTAGCCGCGATCATGCAAATACATCTTTTCAAAAGCCGTTTGAATGGTTAAGGCGTCGCTGATTCTCCGCAAATCTCTCGACCTAGCTTTTTCATGGGCGATCGTATACTGCCAGAGAGCGAAAACAGCCACGATTAATAATATCGGAACGAATATTCTAGCTCTTAAAAACCATCTCCATGCAGCCTTCATACGCAGTTATTATACCAAATTTATAGACAAAATGGAAGTCAGTAAAAATTGTAGGTCTCTTTTTTTAACTCCCGAAGCTCCCCGGCTTCAGGTGAACGGATTGTTGATTAAAAAAACCTATTTACAGCGTCCCAAGACAAAATATCCCGCCGTCAATTTGTAAACACTGCTACCCCAACAATATATTTTTTTGTCACATCAAAAGAGGGCGTTTAATGACCCTCTTTTGAAGATATATCGCGTAATATTACTTACCGAGACAGAAATAGTTACCAGCAGCGCATTTATCGGCCGCAAAAGGTCCGGCTGTGTTTAATCCACCATCACCACCAGCAGAGCCAACTGAGATACACTCGCTGGCTAGATAACCTAGGTTAGCCGTAAGGCCGCCTGTTGAAGTTCCTTCTAACACAGCCGCGAGCAGGTAGGTAGTGCCGTTTGTACAATAACTGTAACAGTTACCTGTAGGACCAGTTGTGGTACAGGTCGTGCCGCCAGCCGGAGGTATGGGCATATTACCCGAGGAAAGGAATGATCCAAGCGTTGTACTGCCGCAAATATCCGCTAACATACCCGGCCAAGTAGCTGCTGTGGCTGGGATGGTGCCGCCTTCATTGATACATAGCTCAATGGCTGATTGGAGCGTGCGAGCATCAGCTTGTCGCTTGGTGTCTCGCGATTTTTGCCGAGCCGTGTTTAATGAAACAATGGCGAGAGTGGAGAGCAGACCGATGATAGCGATAACAACCAATAACTCGATTAAGGTAAAACCTTTTTTATTTTTCATTTTTTCACCTCCCTTCGGAATCGGCCTTTTCAGCCGCTCTAGAACCGGCCTAAAAGGCAACAATGTTTAATTATTCTGACAAAAGAACTAATTGACATAGTTTTATTCTAGCACATTTTCAGGAAAAAATCAATCGGATTTTTTTAAACCTCCTCCTAAGAACAGAAGTCAGGGAAATTAATAAAAGGTTGCATGCAAATTCAAGAAATCTCTTTACAGCTTCCCGAGACAGAATGTCCCGCCATCAACTGGTAAACAGCGCGGCAGAGGGTCTGGCCTCTGGTCATTGCTTAATATGCAATCCGTCGCAGGACTGGGATAACTAGTAATATCTCCATCTAATCCGCCAGACGGAGCAGTTCCTTCATAGTTTGAAAAAAGTATGTACGAACTAGCACTCATGCAATACATATAACAATCAGTATTTTCAACGTCGTTTTCGCTGCAACCGGTTTGCGGCGGAATGGGCATGGCGCCGGTCGCAAGTAATGAGCCGAACTGTTGACCACCGCCGCAGCTCTGGGTTAATAGGCCGTTCCAAGTTGCCGGGACGGGCGGCGGCGAGCCTCCTTCGTTTATACAAACCTCGACGGCTGACTGAATTGATCTCACGTCAGCCCAGCGTTTGACGTCTCGGGCGCGTTGACGCGCGCCATTCAACGAGACAATAGCTAAAGTGGTGATAATCCCGATGATTGCCAGAACCACCAATAATTCGATTAGGGTAAATCCTCTTTTCATAATCGTAAAGGCAAGCCGTTACCCTTGAAGTATATCAACAATATATTTTTTTGTCACATCAAAAGAGGGCGTTTAATGACCCTCTTTTGAAGATATATCGCGTAATATTACTTACCGAGACAGAAATAGTTGTTAGCAGCACACTTACTAGCTCCAAAAGGTCCGGCTGTGTTTAATCCACCATCACCACCAGCAGAGCCAACTGAGATACACTCGCTGGCTAGATAACCTAGGTTAGTCGTAAGGCCGCCTGTTGAAGTTCCTTCTAACACAGCCGCGAGCAGATATCTGGTGCCAGCCGCGTCTCTGCAATAGCTGTAACAGTTACCTGTAGGACCAGTTGTGGTACAGGTCGTGCCGCCAGCCGGAGGTATGGGCATATTACCCGAGGAAAGGAATGATCCAAGCTTTACGCTACCACAGTCATCCGCTAACATACCCGGCCAAGTAGCTGCTGTGGCTGGGATGGTGCCGCCTTCATTGATACATAGCTCAATGGCTGATTGGAGCGTGCGAGCATCAGCTTGTCGCTTGGTGTCTCGCGATTTTTGCCGAGCCGTGTTTAATGAAACAATGGCGAGAGTGGAGAGCAGACCGATGATAGCGATAACAACCAATAACTCGATTAAGGTAAAACCTTTTTTATTTTTCATTTTTTCACCTCCCTTCGGGATCGGCCTTTTCAGCCGCTCTAGAACCGGCCTAAAAGGCAACAATGTTTAATTATTCTGATGAAAGACCTAATTGATATATCTTTATTCTAGCACATTTTCAGGAAAAAATCAATCGGATGTCCACACATCTCCCTGAATGAAGGCGTCCTGCATTTATCTTGAGCGAAGGCGTCTTGCCGAGCGTCCATAATATCCAATCTGGAGCGAAGGCGTCCCGCCGAGCGTCCACATTTTTATCAATCTTTACAATTAAATCGTCGATGAAAGCTGGTACATCGGCAGTAAAATGGCTGTAATCATCACTGCCACAGCCGCGCCCAGCAGAAGCATGACCATCGGCTCAAGGAGCGTAACAATATTATGAACCATTGTCTCGACTTCTTTCGCGTAGAATTCAGAGAGCTTGCGCAGAATCATATCCAGCTTGCCGGTCTGCTCACCCACTGCCATCATCTGTGTCAGCATTGGGGGCACATCCTTGCTTTTGGCGAAAAGCGTGGCGATGGAATTTCCGTCCTCGATAACGCTAATCGTATCAATCGTCAATTCCCGGTAAACTGTATTGCCCACGATATCAGCCACTATCTCGAGAGTACGGGTCAAAGGAATGCCGCCGGCTATCAGTGTCGATATGCTCCGGGCAAAACGAGTGAGGTAAATTTTCTGAAAAAGATTTCCGAAAACCGGTAAGTGCAGCTTCAGATAGTCTATTTGCCTCCGACCGGCTTCACTGCGGCTGATTAACCGATATAAAAATACTATTCCAATAATTGCCAGAATTAAAACCCACCAATCGTTTTTCAAAAAATTGCTGGTCCAAATCAGAATCCTGGTGGTAATCGGGAGTTCGGCGCCGCTTTCTTCAAGCACGGCCGTGAGTTTGGGAATCACGAAAATCATCATGACCAGACCGACCGCTACTAGAGCTGTCATGATAAAAGCGGGATAAATCATTGCTCCTCGAATCTTGCTCTGCAGGTCATAATCCTTTTCCAATTGATCCGCGAGGTAAATCAAAGTTTCGTCTAATTTACCGGTGGTCTCGCCCGATCTGATCATGTGGACGAAGAACTCGGAAAAAACTTGCGGGTAGCGGCTCAATGAAGTTGATAGTTTGGCTCCGCCGTCGACTTCATCCGCGATTTCAGAGATAATTATTTTGAAAGTCACGTTCCTGGTCTGTTTGACGAGAATGCGCAGAGCCTGGACAATCGGCACGGCCGTGGCGATCATCACCGAAAGCTGCCGCGAGAAAATTACCACTTCCCGCAAGGGCACCCGGTTCAGCATGCCGATTGACCCCTGGAAAATAGTCGCCTTCTTTCGCTGGATCAGGGTTAAAATAATATACTTCCGATCTTCCAAAAGCTCGGCGGCCACGTTTTCCGTGGGCGCCTCAATCACGCCAGTTACGTTGTTTCCCTCTCGATCCTTGGCCCGATAGTCAAAAATTGCCATAAATTACATTCGAATCATCATTTTAAGCCCGTTTTTATCAGTTGCTTGATAGAGCGCGTCTTCAAGCAACACTTCTCCGGCCTTGACCAATTCAGCCAGCGCCCGGTCCAGAGAGATCATTCCTTCCTCCCGGGAAGTCTGCAGGATCGTATTTAATTGATAAATCGAGCCTTCTTTGATAATCGATTTGACCGCCGGCGAGGGCATCAAAATCTCCGCCGCCGCGATCTTGCCGCCACCGACTTTTGTCAAAAGCCGCTGACTAATCACGCCCTCCAGGGCATCGGCCAACTGAAGCCTGATTTGCTCCTGTTTCGTATTATCAAAGGCGTTAATAATTTTTTCAATCGTCTTATAGGCTGAATCCGTATTCATGGCCAAGAAAACTAGCCGTCCGGATTCAACCACCGTAAAGACAAACTCAATCACTCTCAAATCATCCAGCTCGGAAAGCATCACCACATTGACGTCCTCCTGCGGGATACTGCTCAGGGCCTTTTGGAAGGAAACCGTATCCCGTCCCACCTCCCGCTGTTCAATAATACTTTTATTGTTTGTAAAAACGTATTCAACCGGCTGTTCAATCGTAATGATATATTCGGAACGGGTCTGGTTGATTGTTTCGATGAGCGAGGCTAGAGTGGTGGATTTTCCCGAACCAAAGGGCCCAGTCACCAGGACTAAGCCTTTCTTCAAACGAGTAAATCTTTCAGTTATGGCCGGCAAGCCCAGTTCGCGGAGATTCGGAACAGTCGGCGGTATGTATTTCAAAGAAACCGACAAATAGCCTTTTTGGTAAAAAACATTTACCTTAAACCTGGCGCGATCTTCAAAAGAATAGGTTAAGACAACCTCTTTGTCTTTTTGTAAAACGGCCCGATGCTCTTCGTCTAAAAAAGACAGGCCGATTTTTTCCATCTTTTCCGGCGTCAACGCCCCTTCATCCTGGAGCGGCCGGAGCTGGTCATCCACCCGCAAGATCGGCGGATTCCCCACCGAGAGATGCAGGGCCGAGGCCCGGTATTCCGCCACCTGACGAAGAAGCTTGGCTATGCCTAATTGAGTTGTTGTATCCATGTAAAAAAATTAACGACGCTGGCGCAATATTCTCTTCACTTTTTCAATCACCTCTGACGGCATAAAATGCGCTTTGATCAGGTAATCTTCGACCTGGTATTTCATGGCCTTTTCGATATTTTCTTTCTGCGTTAAATTGGTGAGCAAAATTACCGGGATTGAAGCAAGGGCTCGGTTTTTCTTTATGGTTTTTAAAACCGTATAGCCGTCAACCTTAGGCAGAAGCAAATCGAGCAATATTAAATCGGGCTTACTCTTCTTGGCCAGCTCAATCCCCTCCTGACCGTCTGATGCCAATAAAACCTCAAAATTTTCTAGCGTTAGTTTGGCAATGTACATGCCGGAAAGGAATGAATCATCCTCAATCAGAAGAATTCTCTTTTTCCGCGATTTTGCAGAAACTGTAGTTTTCTTCTTGGTTTTAATCGCTCGAACCATTGGGATTTTTATTCCTTAGTAACTTTTATCACTTCCTCCACCGTAGTCTTGCCCTGAAGCGATTTGATATAGCCGTCTTGAATCATTGAGTGCATGCCCTGCTTGTTAAATTCCGCCTTGATTTTATCCAGTTCGCAACCAGCCAGGATGATCTTTTTCAATTCCTCGGTGATTTCCAAAACCTCGGCAATCGAAATTCGTCCCTTGTAACCGGTGTTTTCACAGCGGACGCAGCCCTTGCCGCGGTGGAAGCGAAGCGGCCGAACGAGTTTTAAGTCCTTGGGCAATGCTTCCTTAGGCAAAGTCGAAAGCGAGCGCCAGACATCGTCTTCGTATCGTTTCGGTAAGATTATTTCCTCTTTGCAGTGATCACAGAGTTTGCGCACCAGACGTTGGGCCATGACTAGATTCAGCGAAGAGGTAAGCAGGAAAGGTTCAATTTTCATATCAATCAAGCGCGGCACGGCACCAAAAGCATCATTGGTATGCAGAGTCGATAAAACGATATGGCCGGTTAAACTGGCGTGAACCGCCAATTCAGCGGTTTCTGCGTCACGAATTTCACCAACCATTATGATATCCGGGTCCTGGCGCAGAATGGAACGCAAGCCGCGGGCAAAGGTCAGTCCGACCTCCGGATTGACCTGCGACTGATTTACGCCTTTTTGGTAGTATTCAACCGGATCCTCCAACGTTACAATATTGACCGCCTCTTTATTGAGCAGATGGATCAGGGCGTACAGAGTAGTTGATTTGCCGGATCCAGTCGGACCGGTTATGAGAAACATACCGTGGGGTTTGTCGATGTTATCCTTCATTACCCTCGAGCTCTTGCCCCAAAAACCCAGTCTTTCAAGATCTAAAACGTTTGAGGAGGTATCCAGAATTCTCATCACCACCTTTTCATTGTCAACGACTGGCAGAGTAGAAACACGAAAATCGACATCGCCTGATTCGAACTTTTTCCGGAAACGGCCATCCTGTGGCACTCGTGTCTCATCGATTTTCAGATTGGATAGCACTTTGACTCTAGCGATAATCGAGGAGTGGACAGCTTTTGGTAAAATCAAAGAGGTGTGCAGAATTCCGTCGATCCGATAACGCACTCTGGTTTCCTCGGCCAAGGGTTCGATATGAACATCCGAGGCTTTTCCCTCGACTGCGTGTTCCAATATTACATTAACCATTTTTGCCACTGGCGCGGACCGAACCACCTCTTCAAATCCCTTTTCCGCAATCTCAACCTTTGACACCACCTCTTCGCCGGCTGGCGCGCCCTTAAGGGCTTGCTCAACTTCGCTAGATAAACTCTGATATTGCCGCAGGATATATTTATAGGCAGACAGGCTGATGGCATAGTATTTTATCTGGTAACCATTCTTGCGGGCGATAAACTCAACCGCCTCAATCGCTTTATAGTTTCCTGGGTCAACCAGGCCAATGCTACAAACTTTCCCGTCTTGGGCGAAGCAAATGATTTTATAGTTTGTGGCGATCTCTTCTGGAATAATCCGGAGGACGTCAAGACCGACAATCCGACCAAAAAGTTCGATAGTTGGAATATTATAGGCCTTGCTTTTGGCTACTACCAGATCCTCGTCTTTTATTTCCTTACTCTCTTCGATAAACTCAATAACCGACTTGCCTCTCACCCAAGCTTCTTTTTTCCAGAGTTCAATTTGCTCGGACGTGGCCAGTTTTTGCTTGACCAAATAATCCAAAAGGTTTACGCCCGACGCAGGATTAGGTATTTTAGCAGTTTCCATGAAGGAAATATATATTTAATTTTATTTTTGACGCTCGAACTACTCTGTCGCTTATTCCTCTTCGGCTTCAACAAAAGGATTCGACCGGCCCAAAGTTCCTGGTGTAATCGGAAACTTGCCGTGAAGCTTGAGCTCCTCTAAACGGGAATCCTGCAAAACATCCTGGCCTAGATTTGAATATATCGGCAAATCGTGCTGGATCACGTCGCCTGTTTCATTAACCGGGCCGCCTTCTGACGGCCCTGGTTTTATGATTTTATCTTTAAAAAGAAAAAACAGGCATAATATGAAAAATAGGATGAGCAAAACAACTAAATAAGTAAGGCGTTTTGAACTGATTCGTTTTTGGACAAGGGCCATATATTAAATTAAATGAGATAATAGGTAGTGATGTTCAGCGTAAGCGAGTCAGTACCGGGATCATAATCTACGGAGTTTAAATCAAAAATCCTAATATTTTCTTCTATCGCCTTGAGCAGTTCCTTGTACTTCGAATAGCTGATATCTTTTGTCTCTAAACCGATAACTAAGCCGAGCGAGCCAATGACTGCGGGTTTCACTGATTCCGTTATGCCTACTTGTTCGTTTGGATTCGCCGTGGCAGCGATTGACTGGAGTATGGATTTTTTTTCAGTGGTCTCCGCGGCCGTCTCGCTGCCTGATGAGACCGCGCTGCCTTGGTCAGTTATAGCGATCCGGGTAACCTTCAGTCCTAAATCCTGACCAAATTGATCAACCATCACAAATAGTTCTGGGATTTCCTGGCTTGAGGGTAGGAGTTCCTTTAATGCCTCGACGTCTTTGCTGTTTATGCTGTCAAATGTCTCGACCATTTTCTCGAGCTTGGCTAAATAGGTTTGGCGTTCATCTAATTGCTTTTGTTTATTGCCAAAATCCAAAAGCCCCTGATTTTGAATGCTCTGGTATTTAGGATAAAGAAAGCTAAATCCTCCCACTCCAAAAACAATCACGACCAGCAGCACTGAGATAGCCTTATGATTTTTGAAGACTAGGTAGAGAAAAGTTTTTCGAAGCTGACTTCCAATAGCCATATTATTCGCCCTCCTTAGTTACCGCCAGCTGCTTATAAAAGACGTCCTCTGAAACCGTTATAAGCATGGTAAATGATACGTAGCCTTGGCCGCTATCCTCATCCGTGGTGACCCACTCGCCGGTATTAGCCTCTACGTTGGTGAT
The DNA here is from genome assembly GCA_028714495.1 of Patescibacteria group bacterium. Lineage (GTDB taxonomy): Bacteria > Patescibacteriota > Patescibacteriia > JAHIZJ01 > JAHIZJ01 > JAQTMH01. The sequence continues at coordinate 181,197 of JAQTMH010000004.1, read as the reverse complement.
AAAACCCTTAGCCTCTTCGCGAAAGGCCATAATCTGACGAGAGATTGACTGAAAATTTGCCCCGCGAGCCGACAGAGAGAAGGTCGAATTCGTGCCCCTACTAAATGTACCAGCGAATCTCTCGTAGACTACTTCAGAAAGCGTGAAGCGTTCCAACATTTCGAAAAAGTTGCTCCAATGAACATGGTTGTCCAGTATATCTTTTACCTCGTCAGTCTGCGCCTTTAGCAAAATAGCGGATTTTTGCTTATCCCGCAGATTCTTGATTGAATCCTCAACCTGCTGAATATTTTTTGAGACGTCTTCAACCTTACGGTAGATACTCTTCTCATAATAACTCAGGCCGAAATAGCCGAGAACAATCAGCGCCACCGAGGCTATCGTTACAATGCCGTATGTGATCAGCTTCCTTTTCGGCTCAAGACTTTGAATCAGATCATCCGGCATTAAATTTACGTCCAGGAATGACTGGGATGGCACCCCTGGGGCTATCGGTTCTTTGACCGGTTTTGCGGGTTTAGCCTTTTTTAAAACTCGTTCCTCAAGCACGCGGCTATTTACCTCTTTTTTTGCCCGATTTGCCTTCCATATGTCTGGTTGTGGTTCAGGCGTTTCCGGCTGGACGGGAGGAGATATCGGCTGTTTCGGTATTGAGACATCCTCTGGCGTAAGGTTTTTTGATGGGCTCGGCTGAACTGGCTCCGGCTTCGGTTTCTTTGAAAATAACTTTCCCAAAAAGCCAAAAGTTGGCCCGCGTTTCAGCTTTGGCTCAGACGATTTATCTTTCGGCTCAGCTGACGGCTGGGTATATTCAACTTTCGGAGCCTCTTGCGACTTCTTTTTTTTGTCCTCGCTGGTTGTATCTTGCAAAAGATTGATTTCGGGCATCTCTTTTTTTAATAAATTTCTCTCATCGCTAAACCGATAGCTACGGAAAATCTCGGGCCCAATTCTTGAAGTACTGGTTTAAGCTCTTCCGGGTAGGAAACTCTGGACCAGGGATCGCCTATGTAAACGCGCATATTTAAAACTTTCGATAGATACTCTGTCAGGGCGGGCAACATGGCTGAACCCCCGGTCAAAATAACCTTTTCAATCGCCCGGTTGGTCGATGTTTGGCCGAGTGATTGGTTCTGATAGAGATTGAAACAGTATTTTATCTCGTTGATTATCGAGCTAACTACGAATTCAATCGTCTTGGGAATCTGCTGCTGGCCGCCTTCATCACTGCTGGTCATGCCAAAATCTCTCTTGAATTGCTCGGCTCGATTCAAATCGACATTTAAGCCGTTGGCGATCGTCCGGGTAATCGTCTCCCCGCCTACGTCAATACTCCGATTCAAAAGCGGGATGCTTTCCCTGATCACCGATACATTCGTGTTTAAGCCGCCGATATCCACAATCATGATGGCGGACTTGTCGTGTCCGATGAGCGAGCGCTCCAGAGCGAAAGCCTCGGTTTCGAGTCCGACTAATTTGAGATTGAGCGCCTTAAAAATGTTTAAATAACGCTGGACCAGATTGCGAGGCGCGGCCGTCAGGAGAATGTTTATATTTTTCCCTTTTTTCTCCTCGCCTTGGGTAGCGCCACTCGATACCTTTGGTTCAGCCTCAGTGGAATTAGGTTTTCCTTCCTCTGATAACACCTTCCAGTCCAATATCATCTCCTCAATCGGCATTGGCACGAATTTTTTCGCCTCCCAGCGGACAGCTGACGTTAATTCTTTCCGGGACATATTTGGTAGGTTTATTATCGCGCTAAAAACGGTGAAACTCGGCAGAGCTGAAATTACCCTGTTTGAACTGACTTTGGCCTTTTTGCATATTTCTTTGATGATCTTTACGGCCTTCTCCTGAGTTTCCTGGGAATCACTTTTAACCACGTTTATGGGCTGTTCGGTATAACCATAAGTCACCAGTTTTCGTTTTCCGTCGTCATTGCTCAATTCAACAACTTTAATACCGGATGTACCCAAATCAATGCCGATATAACCCTCTTTCTTTGAAAACAAACCCATGATCTATTGTTTCTATTATGATTTATTGATGTATTAAGTATAGCACAAATCAGCGAATATTGCAAGATTCAATAAAAGAGTGTCTGAAATCAGCGCTCTTTTCAATGTTTAGGATACCAGATATATGAAATACTATGGTTTTACCGTGATAATCGTGGGGATAATCTTCGAAGCATCAACCATAGACGGCGGCGGATTAGCCTGCAATCGGCCATCATTCCAGAAATATTCAGACGGTTCACTGGCGCTGGCATAGGTGCGCAGCAAATTAAACTTCTTAGCCAGAACAATGCCCTTGGTTGTCAATTGGCTGTCGCTGGTGCCAGTATCAAATGTACCATCATGTCCTCCGCCTGGGCACTGAGCGCCCATACAACCGATGGTCAAATATGTCCCAGCCACATTTCCCACGGTTCCGTCTATTTTTACATCGCCCTTCACTACCCAGGCTACTGAAGCCAACTCAGTTATCACGCCGACGTCAGTATCTGGATCATACACGATATCTTCGTTTATTATTAAGTCGCCTTCAACAATTATTGTGCCGCTACCGTTTTGATCAGTTGAACCATTTATGAATGTAATGGGTTCATCAATGGTTAGGCTGCAATACTTAGTACTAGTACCGATATGAATAATCGTTCTGTCAAGAAGACAGTCGTTTTCCTCCTCGCACCTTTGTGATATTAATTCGTCAATTTCACTCCAGTTAATACTGCCATCTGAGCAAGAATCTGTCGCTAGTCCGGGTATCTCAATCACCCGACTTGCGTATTCGTTGTTTTGAGCTTTGGTGGCTCCTTCATAATCAAATCTACCCAGAATATTCTTATATCCCGACTGAGGCGTGGGCAATGAAATGTCCGTGCCTTGCTGTTCTCTGGTATACAGCGGGTTCGCGTTCCATTCAATTGTGCCGCCTGTTTCACGAGAAGTTTCAACTATATAAACAACATTGTACGCTTCTCCCGGCGCCTTGCCTCCGCTTATCCCCCCTTTGGAATAAACATCGCCCGTTGCCTTAACCCAGGGATTGATGCCGGTCACATTGCTGAAATCTACAAATCCGAAACCGACTTCATTGCTGTAAGCCGTGGTTAAAGGTCCGCCGGTTTCGCATTCGATCGGCTCGACTGGCAAGCTGGTCACCCGGAGGTAGTCCATTTCGACCGTACCATTGTCGATTGTCTCCAGATGAATTTTATCGCTCGGCTTCAAATGTACCTGTTCTGAAAAGGTGCAGGATATTATTTGCGGCGTCACCGGATTACTTAAATCAACCGCATTTAGAATTCGTCCGCCAGGCAAATATATTTTTATTTGTTCGTCAGCTGAGCTGTCATAGATCGCTGACATGGTCAGATAATAATTTCCTTCCTCGGTGATTGGCAACCGTTTGTTGAAATCTATCAGATTGGGCAACGAGTTTTGAACCCGGCAAACCCCCCAGCCGCTTATTCCCGCCACACCCATCGTTTCGGACCTTATGCAGTAACCGGTGCTTGGCGAATGAGGTAGCGCGGGCGGGGGCGGATCTTCAACCAGCCAGCCCCAGCTAACGCATTGGGCTCGGTTAGTACATTCGCAATTATTCGGGTTCGGACAACTATCCGATATATCGCTTTCAATCTCTAGCTTGCCTGAATCATACGTCCCAGGAGGATAAGACGGATCTACGGCTACCATTCCGCCGGCTGACCAGCCAAAGCCATGAAATATTAATTTGCTGCTGCTGGTGCCAATTTCACCCACCGCAGAAACTCCCCAGAGATTGCAGGTCGCGCACTGCTCGCAAACCGCGTTGCAGGTATTATCCGGACCAGATAGCATCACCTCGCAGGATTCCCCGTTTGAACAGTCTGTACCGCTCCGGCGACAGGCTTTCTTTGACTGGCAAACGGCGCCCGCTATGCCGCAGTCAGCATCAGCAGTGGCTGGTGAGCAATACTTGGTTGGATCGTTTCGGCAAAAACCGCACTTAGTACAGGTATTGCAGGCATAGAGTGGAGGATTATTATCATCTGGGCTGGTATAGAAATCTTCATCAACCTCGCATACCTTGCAGCTGAGAGTCGCTTGATCGCATCCGCCGGTTTCTCCATCACCAAAGCAACTAGCCATTGGGCCCAGAGAATCAGCCAGATCCTCAGGCGTGTCATAGCCTCCGAGACCGCCGCGCATACTAATCCAGCCCCAGTCATTGCCCCAACTGCCGGGATTGGCGCACAGTAAATCTGACGAATTAGTAATTGTCAAACCGCGGTTGCTTTCCGAGATCACCCGCACGTGGTTATTAGAATCAGCCAGTGCTACCGGCTTGATATGTGTTGATAGCCCGGCATCATTCGTGATATCGGTCACAGTAGACCAGATCTTATTATCTATCGTCTCCCGGTGGCGGATATCATTAGTGATGCCATTATAAAGACGATAAACCACATGAACACGATAATCATTGCCAATGGCGATTGACGGCTCGGATTCGTCATTTGGCGCCGCTGTTTCTGTTAAGTTTTCCTCGGTACTCCAGCCGCCTGTCTGCGAAAAATAACGATAGTATATCTCACTGCTGCCAGCACGATTTGTGCTATAAACTATATGCGGATATGATCCGGTCGGATCGCCTGGACCAACCGCTATCTGAGGATTGCTGTTAGTCGTACCCTCCTCTGAAATTTGGGCAACGTCTTCCCAATCTACTGGATCTCCCGCAACACCCTTACGGTATATAATATTGTTACCCTCTTTCCAAACAACATATAGGTTTCTTTTATAATCAATTACCGAGTCTGGAGTATGAGCATCATTCTGGGAAAGCTTCACTGGGTCACTCCAACCATTGCCATATTTATCGCTTGATCTTGAATAATAAATACCCTCAAAACCTGGGGTTAAAATGTCCGTGGTGCCCTCATAAAATAAGTAAAGTCGGTTATTGTCCGAAACGATCGACTGATTCAATTTATTTTTAGTTGGGTCATTTTCCGGAATAGCTGTAGAAAAATCATTATTAATCCACCAGTTGTTGCTGTTCCACCAGCACTGGCTTGATTCGCTGTATTCACAAGCGATATGATGGATTTTCTGATTAAAATTATAAGTATAGGTAACGTGGATCGTATCATTACCATCAATCGAAATGTCTGTCTTGTCGTTATTACTGGTTCTGGCTATGTCGGACAGCACCATTGGACTGGTCCAAATACCGTTCCTAAATTGCCGATAATAAATTTTACTCGCAACGTTATTTTTCCAGACAACATGCAAAACACCATCGCTGGTTTGGGCCATCTTTACATTGGTTGAATTAACAACCAATGGATTAAATCTGGTTTCAGCCCAACTGCGGTAGAGCTCAGTCGCGCAGGCTTGGGTCTGACCATATTGTTTCAAGGTATTTATCCTGCCCCAGCCCTCTATTATTCCCGTGTCGCTGTGGTACATTACCGGGCCATCAACAGTTCCGGGTACGTCTACCGAGGAAGGCCAGCTGCTTTCCGCGGGATTGTATGTGACCCAGCCAGTGGGAGCATTATTTGCTTGATTTGTATCATTGTCTGTGTATTCCCCCAGCCAGCCTTGACCGACGAGAGGATAAGTACCGGCGCCCTGGGTCAGGCCTACCCCATAATCAATACCGCCGACATCAGCACATGTACCACTCTCGTGTCCTTCATAGCTATTCAAACAACTAAGGCTTTCCCAGCCAGGCGAGGCCATGGCCGGAACTCCGGTCGAAGCTCCGAACCAGCCCCAGCCGACTATTGCTGAAGTAAAGGCATTAAACGGATTACCAGCTAGTGATTCATGCCAATAACTGCCAGCTGGAGGACTATTCGGAGTCCAATGAACCAAGTAATCATAGTAACCCGACTGGGCACCAGCTAAATCAAACTCTGCCGTTGCTTCCCAATAACCAGCACCTAAGTCCGGACGTGGCGCTTGGCCCGTAATCACACCATTTATCATTAGGTTGTGGTCATTTTGGTTTCTCAAAATTAATTCCGTATTGTTTTCGTAATCCAGATAGCAGCCGTAAGTGACTATCGTAATTGTCTGTCCAACCATCCCTTCTTCAGGACTATAAGAATCAATTGATTTTTCCCCCTCATCGGTCTGCATGCAAATTGGCCTTGCTGATGCTTCTTTCCCCGGAATAACGCTGATTATTACTATAACGGAAGCCAAACCAATAATAATAAACAATGCCTTGATGCAAAATATCTTTTTTATTGTTCTGACAGCATGTTTCATTATTGTCTCTTTTATCGGCCTTTGACAGTAATCTTTAATAATTATATAATTTATTTGAAATATTGCCAATCATTGTATATTTTAACATAATATTAAGTCTAAGTCAAATCAATTAACGTAAAAAATTATGCCAATTTATCTCTGGGTAATTATCGCAATTGTAGCCATAGTGTTTTTTTGGTTCATCGCGGTCTACAATGGGCTGATCCGTTTGAAAAATCAAACTAATGAAGCTTGGTCTGACATTGATGTTCAGCTCAAACGTCGGTATGATCTGATCCCCAATCTAGTTGAAACAGTCAGGGGCTACGCCTCGCATGAAAAATCGGTTTTTGAAAACGTAACCGAAGCCCGGTCCCGGGCCATGGGCGCGCAAAAGCCGGGTGAAAAAGCTCAGGCTGAAAACATGCTTTCAGGCGCCTTGAAATCACTTTTTGCCGTAGCTGAAAATTATCCTGATCTGAAAGCCTCGGCCAATTTCGCCAAACTGCAAGACGAACTCTCTGACACCGAGAATAAAATTCAGGCGGCCCGCCGCTTCTACAACGGCAATGTCCGCGACTTCAACATCAAGATCCAGGTTTTCCCGAATAATCTGGTTGCCGGAATGCTGGGTTTCGGCAAGCGTGAATTCTTCGAAATTGAAAATGAGGCTGAGAAGAAAGCGCCGGAAGTAAAATTCTAAGAGACCGGGAAAACTGACGCGCTATTTCTAGCGGCACTCCAGACTTAAATAAGAGACGGCTGGCAAACAGCCGTTTCTCATCTCCACTATGTACAAACAAATCTCTGCCAACAAACGCAAAAGTATCGTCTTGATAATTCTGTTCATTATTCTGGTTGGAGCAATTGGCTGGGCTCTGGGCCAAATTTTCAGATTTGGCTATGCTGGAATTATCTGGGCTCTGATAATCGCCATCGGCCTAAGTTTCCTGAGCTACTACTCCGGCGATAAAATCGCCCTGTTCACCGCCGGCGCACAACCAATAGCCAAAGAGCAGAACCCGTACGTTTATCGGATGGTCGAGAATCTCTGCATCACGTCAGGACTGCCTCTCCCGAAGATATACATTATCAATGATCCGGCACCGAATGCCTTTGCCACCGGACGGGACCCCAAGCACTCCTCTATCGCAGTCACGACCGGTCTGATTGAACGGCTCGAAAACGAGGAGCTTGAAGGCGTGCTGGCCCACGAGCTTTCTCATGTGAAAAACTACGATATCCGCATAATGATGGTGGTTATTATCTGTGTTGGCTTTATCACGCTTCTGGCTGATATTTTCCTCCGGGGCAGCCTGTTTGGCGGGAGCCGGCGGCGCGAGGGAGGCAGTATCCTGGCCATTGTCGGCTTAATTCTAATCATCCTCTCGCCAATTTTCGCCCGGCTGATCCAATTCGCCATATCCCGCAAACGCGAGTTTTTAGCTGACGCTTCGGGGGCTTTGCTGACGCGCTACCCCGAAGGTCTGGCTCGCGCTCTCGAAAAAATCAGCAGCTATAAAGATCCGATGCGGCGGACAAATAAAGCTACTGCCCATCTCTATATCGCCAGTCCGTTTGGAGGGAAAAAGGGCTTCCGCAATCTTTTTTCAACCCATCCGCCCATTGAAGAACGAGTCAAGGCCTTGAGAACAATGGCTTAAAAATGAACTTAGACACCCTAAATAAATTTACCACCCACCTAAAAAATACGCTTCTAAAAGCGGCTGATTTGGCTCAGGAATGGGGCCACCCTATGGTTAATCCGGAACACCTGATATATAGCTTAACCTTGCAACGTGGCAGCCTGGCCTCTGAAATATTAAATAAACTTGGCCTGAAAAAAGAGTTGGCTAAAGAAATCATCCTAGCCAAGAACCTGCCGGTGAAGACCGACCACCTGCCATCCCACGTGCCTGGTTTTTCCGAAACAGTGAAAAACGCCCTGGTCAAAGCCAGCGGTACAGCCAACCAATACCAGCATAAATACATCGGCACAGAACATCTGCTTCACGCCCTGGTCCAGCAAAATTCGCCAGTCGTCAATTCAATCTTCCAGGGAAGCCAAATGAAACCGACTGGACTTCAGGAACAGCTTCAGACCGTGTTGAAGAGTACGTCGAAATTTCCCGATCTTACGGAGATTTTTGATAAACCCACAGAGCTCCAGCCGGCTGACGGGGTAAAAACCCAGACTCCAGCCCTTGATTTTTTCTGTTCTGATCTGACTAGCGAAAAAATGCAGAAAAAGATCGACCCGGTAATCGGCCGCTCCCGTGAAATCGAGCGCCTCATCCACATCCTTTCCCGCCGGACGAAAAACAATCCCGTGCTTATCGGCGATCCGGGAGTCGGTAAAACGGCTATTGTCGAGGGTTTAGCAAAAAAAATCCTCAACCAGGAAGTTCCGGACATACTGCTGAACAAGCGCATTTTAAGCCTCGACCTCGGCCTGGTCATTGCCGGAACGATTTACCGGGGGGAATTCGAGGCGCGGTTCAAACAAATTATCGATGAGATAAAAAAAGATCCGAATATTGTTTTATTTATTGATGAACTGCATACCATAATCGGCACTGGCGGAGCAACTGGCACTCTCGATGCGGCAAATATTTTAAAGCCGGCTCTCTCAAAAGGAGACATTCGTTGTATCGGCGCCACCACTCTGGATGAATACCGTAAGCACATCGAATCGGATCCGGCCCTGGAGCGCCGTTTTCAGCCGATCCTGGTCGAGGAAGCCTCGCCTGAAGAAACCCTAGAAGTTCTCAGGGGAATCAAGAAGAACTACGAAACTTTCCACCAAGTGAATATTGCCGATGAAGCTCTGCAAGCGGCCGTAAAACTAAGCCAGCGTTATCTCCAGGAGAAGTGTCTGCCGGATAAGGCGATTGACTTAATTGACGAAGCGGCCTCAAAGTTTAAAGTTATGGCCAAACGTGATAGCTCAATCAAGGAAATTATCAAAATTGAAAGAGAGATCGAAAAGCTTGAGCGGAAAAAGCGCTCGCTGGTGACGAAGGAGCAATTTTCCCTGGCTCTACGCCTCAAAACCCAGCAGGAGCTGCTCCGCCAACGTTTGAGCGTCATCAAAGAAAAACAACGCCAGGAACAAAAATTCTCCTATGGCCAAATTACTGAAAAAGAAGTGGCTGAAGTCGTCTCCCGGATTACCCAGGTGCCACTAAACGAACTCCTAAAGGAGGAAAAAACTAAGCTTCTGAACCTTGAAAAAATTCTTAGCCGCCGGGTGATCGGCCAGTCAGAGGCTGTCAGCACCGTGTCTCAATTTATCCGTCGGTCTCGCGCGGGTCTGGCTCCAGTCGATCGGCCAATCGGTTCATTCATGTTTCTGGGGCCGTCAGGCGTAGGCAAAACTGAACTAGCCAAGGTAATCGCCGAGGAAGTCTATGAGGACAAAAACGCCCTGATTCGCCTGGATATGTCGGAATTCAGCGAAAGTTTCCAAATATCAAAATTAATCGGCGCCCCAGCCGGCTATGTCGGCTATAAAGAAGGCAATAAATTAACCGAAGCGGTCAGGCGCAAGCCTTATTCTGTCATCCTCTTCGATGAGATTGAAAAGGCGCATCGCGATGTTTTTAATCTCTTGCTCCAAGTTCTTGAAGATGGTCATTTAACTGACGCCGTCGGGAAAAAGGTAAACTTTAAAAACACTACCATCATAATGACTTCGAATATCGGTATAGCTGAGCTGAATCGGCTAGCCTCGATGGGCTTCCAGGCCGACAAACAAACCGAGGAATTGGACCAGCGCTATAACCAGATGAAAGAGGAAATATTAAAAGATTTAAAAAAGAGCTTCCGGCCTGAATTCTTGAACCGGCTCGACAAGATAATTGTTTTCCGGCCGCTGACCAAAAAGGATATAGAAAAAATCGTCGAACTTCAGCTCAAAGAGTTCGGGCAGCGGCTTCAAGCTCAAAATCTGACTTTTGAGCCGACCAAAGATGTTATTAAATATATCGCCAAGAAGGGCTTTCAGCCCGATGAGGGCGCGCGGGCAATTAGAAAAATTATCCAGGATGAGATAGAAAATCTAATTGCTGAATCGATTATTACCGGACGGCTTTCAAAAGGCTCGCCGATTATCCTCGAAGTTAAAAACAAAGCAATTATTCTAAAACAATAGTTTATTAAACAAGACGGGCCGGGAGAATAACTGACCCTTTTTGTTTATGAAAAAATATATTGAAAAAATCTGGCCAGCGGTCTTTAATCTAATCTTCCCTGTCAAATGCCTGGGTGGATGCGGCCGGTATGATACCTGGTTGTGTCCCCAGTGCTCTAAGCGACTAGAAACCACGCTTCAGCCAGAATGTCCAATCTGCCGAATACCCCAATTTGATAATCACGTCTGTTCAGCTTGCCGAACTCAAACCCCGCTGTCAGGTTTAATCGTACTCACTGATTATCAGATCCCGTTAATCCAAAAAATTGTTCATACCTTAAAATATCAATTTGTTACTGACCTGGGTGAAATTATGGGAAAAATGCTGGCCCGCAAAATCAAATCGGAATTTACTGGACAAATTCAACACATAAAGCCCATCATAATGCCAGTACCGCTCCACTGGCGAAGAAAAAACGAGCGAGGTTTTAATCAAGCTAAGTGTCTGGCCGTATCAATCGCGTCGGTCCTTGACTGGCCAATTAAAGCTGATATACTCATCCGTAAAGCTTACACCCGGCCGCAAGCCCGGCTCTCGCGTGCCGAGAGGCTGATCAACCTCAAATCGGCTTTTGAATTGAAACGCGGGGTTGTCTTATCTGGTCAAAAGGTTATAATTATTGATGATGTGGCCACGACCACAGCGACTCTGAATGAATGCGCTAAAGTGCTCAAACTAGCCGGCGCAAAAGAAGTCTGGGGTGCGGTTCTCGCCCGTTCACAAAAATAATAAATATTGCACGGAGAGTTGGCCTCCGCCCGAGGCGGATCGGCCTTGGGCCGAGAGTGGTTATTATGTATTATGTATATATTCTAAAAAGTAAATCCAATAGTAAGCTTTATAAAGGTCTTACCAACAACCTGAAACGCAGACTAATCGAACATCAGTCGGGTAAGTCTATCTTCACAAAACAGAATGGGCCTTGGGTATTAATATATTACGAGGTATTCTATAACAAAGATGATGCAGCGAGAGAGGAAAAATTCTTAAAATCAGGTAAGGGCCGTGACAGAATTAAATGGCTATTTAACAGCCAATAACAAGGAGAGTTGGCCGAGTGGCTTAAGGCAAAGGTTTGCTAAACCTTGGCCCCTTCGGGGGCCTCGCAGGTTCGAATCCTGCACTCTCCGCCACATGCTGGAGCGAAGCGGAAGCAAGTTAAAAAGCAAAGACAGGATTCGAAGGGCAGCAGTGAGCAAGCCCGAAGGGCGCCGCGAGACGCCGGCGGAGTTGCCGGCGGCAAGTCCGCCGCTGCCCAGGACCCGAATCCTGCACTCTCCGCCACACTTCGCCAAGGCTACGTGTGGCTGGTAGCCAAAATTAATTTGAAAAGTCTCTTGATTGGGAAACGCTTGAATATCTAATTGGCGAAGTGCGATTTCGCACATGGCGGAGGGGTGCCTGAGTGGTTTAAGGGGACGGTCTTGAAAACCGTTGTACCTGCAAAGGTACCGTGAGTTCGAATCTCACCCCCTCCGCTCTGTGCGGGATCCCACATACTTATAGAAAAAATCTAAGGATCTTGAATAATCGTTAAAAACTCTTACTTAACTTATTAGTCTTGACAAAAAGAATAATTTGCGCTATATTAGATTATTACTTTTTTTAATATGAACCAACCAAGCGAACAACCAATCACAAGACGGGAACGCCGGGAAATCGAACGACAAGATAGGAAAGGAACTCAATTAACGGCGCAAAGAAAGCCAAAAAAGATGCTTCTTTGGGGTGGCTTGGTTTTAGCCGTCTGTCTGGGAATCACCGGTATTCTTTTTGCCACAAAAAAAACAGACGGTCAAAAACCATCAGTTCAGACAATCGCTGATTCTGATAACGTCAAAGGCGCGCGAAACGCTCGAGCAATTTTGATCGAATACAGCGACTTCCAGTGCCCGGCTTGCTCTGCCCGCTACTTTCTGATCAAAAAAGCTCAGGAGGAATACGGCGACAAGGTGGCTTTTGTCTTTCGTCATTTCCCTTTGAAAAATATCCATCCAAATGCCGAGCCGGCTGCCCGAGCCGCCGAAGCCGCCAATAAACAGGACAAATTCTGGGAAATGCACGATTTTCTTTTTGAAAAACAATCGGACTGGTCAAGCGAAAACGATCCATCAAGTAAGTTTATAAGTTACGCCAAATCGCTCGGTCTGGACAGTCAAAAATTCCAAACCGACTACGCCTCTGATGAGATAAAGAAAATCGTTGACGAGGCTTATAAAAACGGCCAGAAAATTCCCATCCGTGGCACACCGACCTACTATCTTAACGGAAAATTTCTCAATCCGTTCCAGAGTTATTCCGAATTAAAACAGGCTCTCGACGAGGCTTTAAAATAAGCAAAATAAATCAGCAATCTCTGTTGTTTTTGCTGAAAAAGTGTTAAGATGTAAGCGCTAATTATTAGCGTATTTAATATGCCCGAAAATACACCCGACCGCGGTAAAAAGCTTATCTCCTGGAAGTTTCCCGAATTTCAAGAGCACAGGCGCGGAAAAGTTTGGTACACTGTATTTCTTCTGATCGGCGCTCTCAGCGCCCTCTATGCCGTCATGACAGCTAACTTTCTCTTCCTGATGATGATTATCATCATCTGGGCGGTAATTCTGATCACCGCCAGACGAAAGCCTCTAATTTTGAAATTAACTATCACCGAAGATGGCCTTGAGGTTGAAAATAGGTTTTATTCTTTTGACAGCATCGCCAAATTCTGGTTAATATACAAACCACCGGAGAGCAAATATCTCTACCTTAATTTCAAATCAAACTTACGGCCCGATTTGGTCATTCAACTGGAAAACGCTAATCCCGTGAAAGTCCGCGACATCCTGCTCAACTACCTCAAAGAAGATCCGACTAAGGAGGACGAATCTCTCTCTGAAGTTCTAAGTCGTGATTACAAACTATGAGTGCCTGTAGCCCCAGCGCAGTATCAATATAACCCTCATAAATAACACAAGAGTCCGTCTTACCAAGCCCTCATAGCTCAGCTGGATAGAGTCCCCGCTTTCGCGGGGATAAACTCTTCAATTAAACCCCGACTATTAAACCATAATGCATTACTCATCAACTTGGTGCGCCCGTAGCTCAGCTGGATAGAGCGTGAGATTGCGGATCTCAAGGCCGCAGGTTCAACTCCTGCCGGGCGCACCAAGTTGAGGAATACCTAGGTCGCAGAGCTTGTCCCGGACGACAAGCAATGCGAGGAGATCCGGGATTCAACTCTCGAAGACCCCATACCTGGAGCGAAGCGGAATGGTGCGGGGCTGCCGGGCGCACAAAGGAGAGAAATGACAGTCGCAGAGCTTGTCCCGGACGACGAGCAACGCGAGCTAGTGGTGGGACCAGGCGCACAACTTCGTAAAGAAAAACGGCTGCTTAGCCCGTTTTTTTGTTGTTTCTCTTTTCACGGTAATTTGATACGATGAAGGTATGGAACTTATACAATTCGACACGCCGGTTGAGAAACTCTACTCGGTCGGCCAAACTGTGGCTAAGCGCCTCAAAAATCTCGGCCTAAAACATGCCAAAGACATCCTCTATCATTTCCCTTCGCGGTATGAGGATTTTTCTAATATCACGACTATAGACAAACTTACCTCTGGCATCCGAGTCACCATCAAAGGCAAGATTGACGCCATCCAAAACCGCCGTAGTTTCCGCCGCCGCCTGTATATCACCGAGGCGATCGTCAGCGACCAGACGGGTTCAGTTAAAATCATCTGGTTTAACCAGCCTTACTTGGCTAAGACCTTTGTTCCGGGAGACAAAATTGTCGTTTCAGGCAAGCTCGAAATGGATAAATACGGACTTCACTTCACCAGCCCGTCATATGAAAAACTGAGCGGACCGCAAATCCATACTGGCCGTCTGGTGCCCGTATATCCAACTACCAGCAGATTGACGCAGAGACAGCTGCGATTCTTAACCCAGTTGTCAAAGCCCCTGGCTCGAAGAACTGTTGATTATTTGCCGTATCAGCTAAAAAAAGAAGTCGATCTATTAGAACTACCCCTGGCGCTTCAGGAAATTCACTTTCCCAGGAATGAGGCCTGGCTCAAAAAAGCCGTGGAACGCTTGAAGTTCGACGAGCTCTTTCCGATCCAAATATACACTCTCCAAAATCGCCGCCTGCTCGAACACACGCCGGCGCCAGCCATCCCTTTTAATCAAGAAAAGACCAAACGTTTTGTCGAAGCCCTGCCATATAAATTGACAAACGCCCAGCGCCGCTCAGCCTGGGAAATACTGAAAGACATGGAACAGCGCCGGCCAATGAACCGGCTACTGGAAGGTGATGTCGGTTCAGGCAAGACCGTGGTGGTCAGCTTGGCAATTTTAAACGCGGCTGATCGGGGCTGGCAATCAGTTATGCTGGCGCCAACGGAGATCCTCGCCCAGCAGCACTTCGAAACCTTTACCAAACTTTTTCAGAAACAAAAAATCACCGTTTGTCTCTTGACCCGAACCCAGAAATGGATTAGCCGACCGAAAAAAGCTGTTTCCAAGACCACCCTTAACCATAAAATCGCAAACGGAAATGCTCAGCTGGTCATCGGCACCCAGGCCATACTTCAGGAGCATGTTGTCTTCAAAAACCTGGGACTGGCTATCGTCGACGAACAGCACCGTTTCGGCGTAGACCAGAGAAAGCAGCTGACTAATAAATCCCGGGCGCATTCCGAACTCTCACCCCATTTTTTAAGTCTCACGGCTACACCCATACCTCGAACGCTCGCCCTGGGTTTTTACGGCGATTTGGATATTTCGATTATTGACGAGCTGCCCAAAGGCCGGCAGAAGATCGCAACAAAAATCGTATTGCCGCACGAACGGAAAGCCACCTACGATTTCATCTCGGAGGAAATCCAAAGCGGCCGACAAGTTTTCGTTATCTGTCCGCTGATCGATCCGTCCGACAAATTGGGCGTTAAATCGGTCAGGGAGGAATACGAACGCCTGTCGACCAAGATTTTTCCTGAATTCAAAATTGGCTTGCTTCACGGCCGCTTAAGGCCCGAAAGCCGGGAAAAAGTTATGCGCGAGTTTCTGGCAAACCACATCCAACTGCTCGTCTCGACCTCGGTAGTCGAAGTCGGGATTGATATACCTAATGCCACCGTTATGCTGATCGAGGCGGCTGAACGCTTCGGCCTGGCTCAGCTCCATCAATTTCGCGGTCGGGTCGGCCGCGGGCTCTACCAATCCTACTGCTTCCTCCTCACCGAAACTGAAAGTGAAGCGGGCCGAAACCGCCTCCAGGCTGTTCTCACCTCCCAAAACGGCTTTGAATTGGCAGAGAAAGACCTGGAAATGCGCGGCCCGGGCGAGCTTTATGGCCTGAAACAGTCGGGTTTCCCAGAATTCAGAATTGCCAAGCTTACCGACTTCCCCATTATTAAAAAAGCTCAAACTTTAGCCAAAAATATCCTAGAGCAAGACTTTGAATTATCTAAATATCCCCACATTCGCCAAAAAATGAAGGAGTTTAAAGACTCAATCCACTGGGAATAACCCAGCTTGACATATTAGCAAATTAGCGTATTATAAAAATACGCTCTTTGTATTCTGGGTTATCGAGTACCTCTCTTCTAGAGATAAACAGGTTTATGGGAGAGCCGGACACGTATGAACAAGTAAGGCGCTGGGCAATGGGTATCGTGGTCTTCTCCCGATCTCCACGTATCCAAGCCAACGCCATTTGTCAACTGCCGCGCTCTCCCCCACTTTTTCCCGAGGAGGAACCAGGCTGGAGCAGTGCCAGGCACTGCCAGGATCAGAACTTCGAAGAGGGGAAGGAGGGGTTGGATGAAGAATAAGTTCACCTGACTAGGGCTATTACAACCACACGGAGGTAAGGAGGTCCTCTTCTAAACCCACAACCCAGGAAGGGTTGTACAAAGATCGGGAGATCCACATGTGCTGTTTCAATCACGTTAATGGCAAAGATGGCAGTCACACGCACACACCCGGTATCAGATTCGCTGTGGCAGGCAGTCCGAACACAATCAGAGACCTGGAGGTCTGCTCCAACGAAGTCCGACCCGGCAAGGTGTGCGGCGTGGTCGCGTCCGAGGGTAACCTCAGTCTGACCAACTGGCTCGCCTCTACGCAGCCGTACAGGAATCGGGCCGGACACATGGTCAATCCCGCCAGACGGGTAGTCTTTCTCGGTGGTGATGAAGAGCTCATCCGCGCCTGCGGTGCCGAGCCCTTTGACCTCCGGGTCAGCCCCGTACCTGACGCGCGTGCGTCCATGGCGACCGAGGCGGCTGTGCCAGCTCTAGCGTAGCTTCCGGCACATAACGGCAGTTATCGTCTCATATGACAGGTATCGGGATTAGAATCCCCCAAGTCAAAGCCCGGCTTTGGCACCCATGATACCCATGTCGAGACGACACCTGCCGTCTTTTTTTATTTGCCTTCACACCAACAATCATAGAGCTCCTTAACAATATTTTCAGGCCAAACGAAAGCGGAGCCATAGGCAAATAACCCGCCGTAGGCCCCCTTTATTAACCTAGCTGGAAAAAGCTAGATGGATAATGAAAATAGGTAAGGCTGATTAAGTACCAACCAGAGGCGGGTATGGTCTATATAATTATTCACCTCGGGTTGATAATGGAGATGCCGGATCAAGTCCGGCATGACTGCTGGGCGGGTATCGCTGTATACCACCGGCAAAGATCCTCGGATAAAAGTATACGAAATCCGTTGGGTCAGGGAAGAAACTCAAAATTAAAAATGTTGGTATCCGCCTACGGCGGCAACCTAAATTTTGCATTTTACATTTTGAATTCTCTGGCAGCTATTTACCCTTCAATTCCTGTTTCACCAGCGCTTCAAACTCCCGGTAAGTCACTACGCCTTTCAGCACTTTATCATCCACGAAGAATATCGGAGCGCCAGGCAAGTGTAGCTGGATCGCTTCGCTGATATTTTGGTCTATTACGCCGTCAACTTCTTTTTTATCCAGGCAACTATTAAAATTGTCTAGGTTCAGATTTAAACCCTTCGCCAACTCAATCAGCTTGTCCCTGGTAAATCCCCCCTGGGTTTGATAAATCACTTTTTGCATTTCCCAAAATTTATTTTGCTGTTGGCCACACCGTGCTGCTTCGGCGCCGAGCCTGGCGATTGAGTCGGTTTGGTCAAAATAATCTTTCCAGATAATCTGAACTTCGCCACCATAATCCGTTACTATTTGTTCCACTACGCTTTGGGCGGCAGCCGAGTAACCGCTATTAAAACTCCCGAATTCAAAAATCTTTATTTTCGGACTGCTTGAACCTTGCGTCGGATCAGTCGGCCGGAGTTCCGGCTGGCCGGAGATTTCTTTTTCCGCGGCAGTCACCAGGGCATTGCCTGAGATTACGAATGGATTATACATTCCTTCATAGGTAACTTTTACCCGGCTGAATAATCCTTCAGCGATCACGTTCCTAAATATTACGATTAGCAAGGCGATTACTAAAAAGGCGATAACCCCGATGGTGACAACTACCGCTGTTTTAACCTTGGTGTGCGTTTGAATGGGTTTTTCTGCCATATTTTTTGATTATTTTATCTGTATCTTATCAAGCTTGCCCGTGAGAGCATTGCGAAAGTACAGGTAACTGCCGTCAAGCGAGAGATAGACGCCTTCGGCCGAATAGCCGATCTGACTGGAGCCCGAATAGGGTATGGCCAATAAGGACTTCTGGCCTGTTTCTAGATTTACTTGGTAAAAACTGTCAGTCGTTTGGCTGGCTAAGCTCGGGTCCAATCCGGCGCCAGTCGGCAAATCATTTGGCACGGCGCAGTAAAGACTCGATCCGGAAAAGGCGCATTTGTCAGACCAGGTGTTCAAATCCAGATCTAGCTTATTTAAACCAATATTCTCTCCCCGGGCGTCTACAATGTACAATTCCGGCTTATAATCACTTTCTGAATTATAAACGCTGTAAAGCAGCTTATCGCCTTGGGGCGTCCACTGGCCTTCAAAACCAGCCCCGTCAACCACCATTGATTTAAAATTCTCGCCGTGCTGGCCCAGGAAATAAATCTCCTCCTGATCGACGCCGATCCCCTCGCGATAAATACCCACCACCTGGGCATCCGGAGACATATTGACTTCGACGCGGTTGTCGCGATCGCCGAGCGGTTCGAGTATTTGCTGTCCGCTGCCGTCAGGGTTGGCTATGGCCAGCCAGCGCTCGTTTTCCTCCTCGCCCAGAAATTCGTAGGCAATTTTATCTCCGGCCTCGGAAAAATGCACGTCATTTAACTCCTTCGGCAAGGTGACGGTCTGGCCGCTTTTAAAATTGTAATATATTTTACTGCCGTCAGGATAGGCCATAATCGCCTGATTGCGGTCCGGCGACCAGGCCACATTGGCTACGTCATAAAACTCTTTATCTGAAAGCTCGACACGCTCGCCATTGGCTAATATCTGGTAAAACTTATGCGTCGCCGAATCGTAATAGACGTAGCCGGTCCGGTCGCTCGTCGGCGCCCCAGCTTCCACGGCCACATCAGCCACGTCAGTCACCTTGGTCAATCCGCCATTGGCAATATCAGATATTTGGGGTAAGTTCGTCGCGCCGTTGGTGTTCACGTTGGTATTTCGGTTGACTAAACGATTGACGTTCGTATTCGGCAATGTTCCTCCATTCACATTTCCGTTAGCGTTTTTATTTTCATTTTCCGGCGTTATGAGCTGCTGGAAAAATAGAAAATAAATACCGTAGGCTAACAAGCCAGTCACGATAACAACCAGGCTAATGAAAATTATTTTTTTGGTCCTTGGTGAAAGAGTCATTTAAATTATTCCGAAAAGTCTACTAAATATTACGGCTCCCAGAGAGTATATGATTCAGGATCGTTCGGCGGCAGGCCCACCTTCCTGACGCAAACGGTGTTGGCTCCAACTATTGGCCGTTCAGAATCAGTACAACAACGCATTCTAGCGTCAATTTGTAAATAACCTATAAGAGGGATATTAACGCCAACAGTTTTACAGGCTGGCATTTTTGCATTGCCCGGCATATACCAACATCTATTTTTTGCTTCCGATTCTCCACAATTTACTCTTTCGTACCCGGCCGCCTCCCATTGTTCTTTCTTTATTACCGGGTTGTAAACGCATTCGTCAGCGCCTTCAGCGGCATAAAGGCCGGTTATTGACCAAGTATTATCAATTCTTTTCGCGCAGCCATAATCAATGGCGCCCTCTGCTTGCGACGCCTTGATTATCGAATCAGTCTGTCGGCATTTAGTTTTATCGGTATCTTCGCATAATTTTTTTGGAGTACCACATTTATAACCACTCATTACCGAGAAGCCGCATATTTGACCCTCTGCGCAATGTCCACCATAGCACTTGACGCCCGTAGGGTTTCCCGCAGCGTCTATTATATCCAACTCATCGCCGCATTCTGCGTTAAAATCAGCCCCTTTGCCAACCTTGGCCTGCCAGCCAGCTCCATACAGATTCTGGCAAATTTGCGAATAGGCGCCTTCTATCCCGGTGATACCGGATATGTCACTCTTTAACGAAGTGATCATCGGATTAATGGTCTGAAGCAGGACGTAAGAAAACAACGCGATAACTACGCCGATAATGGCTGAGGTGATATTATCCTTGGCCTGGTTGATCTTTTCAGAATTACCGCTGGCGGTAATCCATTTGAATCCTCCGAACATTATCATGGCGACCGCGAATATTCCGATTATCCCAATAAAGTATCGATAAAATATTGATATATACTCCGCCAGATTTGTTACACACCAAGTGTTAATCCAGACATTTAAACAAATTTGACCTTCACCACACTGATTGCAGGGCGGGGGCACGCTTGAATCACTGGCAGCCCGAGCCTGGCTGACCAGACCAGGGACGCTGGCCGCCGGAATAATAATCAAACCGGTCAAGACAATCGCCAGACCTAAACCCAGAATAAAAGCCTTGGTTTTTGGATTTTTTCTCATATAAGCATTATAGCTAATATAGCGAATTTAAAACAGTATCAGTCCGACAGTATTATTGAATAATCTTCAGGTACAATGCCCAAATACTAAACTGCACCACGACAGCAAAAAATACTAATACCCAGATGATTATCGCGAAGGGCAGTTCCCACTTCGACATCTTCCATTTTTCATGGCCCATGATATGGCCGACGATCAGCTGAATGCCCCAGATAAGAATCGTGATAATGATGCCGACGACTGTAATCGCGCTGCCGCCTCTGATAGCCAACAAAATTAATCGAAATTGCTGTATTTTTTTAGCTTCGAGCGCTGCCGCCGCGGCCGCTTCAGCCACCTGTCCTTTCCCCTCACCTTCGGCTATGGCTTGAACCGCGGCTTGAGCCGCTTGAGCCTTAGCGCTGCCCATCCGCCGGCTGGCCGCTCTCTGCTCAGCCGGACTTGTGATATCGTCCTTCATCCCCGCCGTGCTCTGCCCGCGAAGGCCACCGATGGTCCGACGACTATCAAAATCATCGACTGAACGATTCAAGACGTTACCTAGCCGGCCTTGAATACCTGCCGGGCTTAATGGAGAACCCATGGATTCCGCCTGTCGTTCTCGGGTTCGAAAATCCCTGCCCCTTTGCCTGTCCAAACCCATCTGGTTTTCAGGCAACCGGCCTTTTTGCCGATTGATATTTTCTCCTGGAGAACGCGATTTTCCAGTCCGGTTTTTAATGTCTTTTGAAGATCCCCTTGGCCTTCCTGGTTGGTTGTTTAAATTATCTGAAGGGCTTGCCATGTCAGGATTTTATTGCCACCAGGCCTCATCAACTTTCCAAACTGACTGCTCTTTAACAAACTTTATCTTGATGTCTTGATAATATATGCGAGCGTTGGAAGTCGTGCCGGTTGATTCCTTGCGCTGGGTGCTGACTAGAAATTCGGCCGTACCGGCAGCTTCCTCAAAACTTGAGGTTTTTACCGATAAGGCCTTGGTCGTGGTTCCGCTGTAAATGCCGGTATAGGGCGGTTTGGCTCTTTGTTCTTCGATGTACTTATTCGCCCATTTCTTCATCCGCTGGGTCATGTAGGGCAGTAAGTGCTCGACGTTTTCGTAATCGCTGTAATTTGAAAAGGTGCCGAAGCGCTCGGCGAAACTCCGGGCCGTGGCTTTTAAGCTTGCCTCGCCAGTTGGAGTAACTGGCGCGGTATTGGTATTTTTGTTGGTATTGTTACCTGAGTTGGTGTTAGCATTATTCGAATTAGCGGTTTGGTTCGTATTATTGTTAGCCGGAGCGGTGTTGTTGATAATCTGGGTGTTGTTTGTGTTCCCGGTGTTGGCGTTGTCATTCTTTGATGAACCCGTGAAACGCGTCACTACCAAAATTATCGCCGACAAAACCACTAAGACTCCTATAATGATGATGATAATCCGGAAACCTTTCATAAATTTATTTTAATAAGTCAAATTATCCAGGCTTAGGACCTGGGCGCGGCTGATTCAACCCCTTCATCATCGGCCATTGATTGTTCAAATTCCTTTTTCGCCGCCTCGATCTCCAAGAGCTGTTTTGGATCGGAAGTTATCACCTGGTCCTCGGTATAGGAAGCGACTACTTTGATGGCGGCGTGTCGAGCCCCGGCAAAGAAAATCCCCTCGCCGACACCGCACTCCAGCAGCAGATATTTCTCTCCCTGGGTCAGAAGAAATGTTTTGGCCAAGATATCAACCCCGGCCGGTGATTGCTTAAGCAGCAGCTGAAGCGAGGAATTGGTGACAATCGCCTGACCGTAGGGCGAGCGCAAGAAATCATTTACGTCCTGGGTGATGGTAGTAACACCGAGGTAGTATTTGCGGCAACGTTTGACCAGGGCATAGATAAATTTGGCTGAATCTTCGTTTTGCATCAGCCACCAGGCTTCATCAATTACCATAATTCTCTTTTTCAGCTCGGAGCGGACTATGTTCCAGATGTAATTGACAATAATATAGATGGCGATCGGTCTTAGCTCGTCTTCCAAGTCGCGCACGCTGAATATGACCAGCTGGTTTTTGACGTCGATATTGGTGGGGCTATTAAAGAGACCGGAGAACGTACCTTCGGTATATTTCTTCAAACGTTTGACCAGCTGATCGCCGCCCTCCATGCCCGAAAGCACTTCTTCGAAATCGGACATCAGAGGCGCCTCAATTTTAGTCAGGTCGGAGTCGGCCGTGATGTCTTTCTTGGCATAGGTTTCAATCAAAGCCCGGTCAACTAATGAATCTTCCTCATGAGTAAATTCTCCCAACATCAGGCGCATCAGCCCTTTCAGCGTTATGACCGCCGAACGAATGATGTCGGCCGGCTTGTCGGCTTCGCCCACGGGCCGCGGCAGATCAAAAGGATTTATTTTGGAATCAGAATTTAAATAGATATTAACGTAGGCTCCCCCAACCGCGTCAGAGAGATATTTGTATTCTTTTTCCGGATCAATAATGATGACGTCAGTGCCAAGCATCAGGCTGCGCAGAACTTCCAGTTTCACGGCATAGCTTTTGCCCGCGCCCGAGGTGGCAAAAACGCAGGAATTGGCATTCTGGAGGCTGAAGCGATCGAAAAGAATCAGGCTGTTATTGTGCCGATTGATGCCGTAGAGAATGCCGTTGTCAGAGGTCAATTCGGAAGAAATGAAAGGAAAAGACGACGCGCAGGGCGAGGTGTTCATATTGAAAGCAATATTCAGCAGATCAGTCGCCAATGGCAAGGTGGTATTAAAACCCTGTTCAGCCTGATAATAAACTCGCTTGCTGTAGACTAGTCGCGAACCAAACATGCCTTCAATCCGATCCGAAAGTTCGTTTAATTCTTTCAGCGAATCGGCATAGATCGTCACGTAGAGCGCGAATTGGAAAAATTTTTCCATTCCCTGGGTCAAATCGTCCCGGAGCTTCTCCACGTCCCGGAGCGCCGTTTCAATCATCGGATCGCGGGCTGATCCCTTTTCCGCGTCACCCATGATCTGGGCTTCGAGGGCGCCTACTTTATTCCGAAGTTGCTTCA
Organism: Patescibacteria group bacterium; assembly: GCA_028714495.1. Lineage (GTDB taxonomy): Bacteria > Patescibacteriota > Patescibacteriia > JAHIZJ01 > JAHIZJ01 > JAQTMH01. Next base: position 157,755 of record JAQTMH010000004.1, on the reverse strand, counting down.
ATATGATATCCGAGCTGATCGGGTAAAAGAACATCGCGATATCCAGCGTTAGATTTAAATTGACTATCGGAGCAAACCAGCCAACCGAGACAAAGCGCGGATAGGTCGTAACAAATATTGTCCGGATAAATTTGCCGCCCAGTTCAATATAATTCGGCATTACCTTGAGGGCCGGCGGGGCAATCAAGTCCTGAATCGTCACCACGCCTTCTCGGTAGATCCGCTCGGCTTCGATTGCCCGCTTCTCGCGTTCAATCGCGCCCGTCTCAACTTCTTTTTTTTCTTGGGTCGAGAGGGCCGGCTTTGGTCCGACTTGTTCCTGAACTGGTTGGGCTTGTTTGGATAAATTGATATTAGCCATATTAGTTTTCGATTTGTAACTTTTCTACCGGCACGAGCTGCTGCTGATCATAGGTCTCCGGATTGTAAGTATTGTAATATAGTTCAATCAAGCTCTGGGTATCGAGGGCCACCGCCTTCAAACCCATTGCCCCAAGACCGCTGACCAAAAAATCAACTCGCTTCGATAATTCTGTGCGATATTTTTCAAATTGGCTGCGCTTGAGCTGAATAACTTTGCTTGGGGCAAAGAGTTCTTTTACCCGGTCGAGGAATTTTTTAGCTTTCTTCTGGTACTGAGGATCAAATGGTACCACCACGTAAAAACGTTTGCTCATAATGTCGGCCATCTCGATCAGCTCCGCGATAAACTTACGGTACTCCCGCGTCTGCATTTTTAAAAGCTCATTGGTCTGTTCTTTTTCAGTTTTATCCAAGCGTTCGAGATACTCATCAATATCCAACTTTCGCGATTGAATCAGAATTTGAACGGGAAATTCAAAAGAGTTTAAAAACTCAACGTAGGCCTGAATAATGGCGTTTTGCTCGTCCTCGGATTTGAGAGCGAAATTGATTGAGGAAACCAAAATTACGGCTCGGACCGTGCCGTCTTTAAGTACTACCGTATTATCCCGAATCTCAGCGATCGGAACGTGTTTCTGGGTGGGCGAGGCGATGGCTTTTTGTTTGGCCATAAGTTATGAGATTTAAACGATGTCTTTATCTTCTTTTGCTATTTCCCAAGATTCTTCGCCGTAGGCTCCTCCGGTATCAACAATCAAGGCTAATTCCTGGAGGCGGCTGGAAGTGGGGCTGGCTCGCGGGGGGACAATGCCGGGCGGGGCGGTTTCTTTTTTCTTCTCCTCCAATTCTTTCGGGTCATATGATTTCTTCCAGAGCTGAAGTTTGGGTTGGCGTACGGTTGTGGCCAAATTGATCAGAAAGACATGAAAATATTGTCCGTTTATCTTGAAAAAGGCGAATAACACTATCAGGCCGAGGACAATCAAGCCCAAAATGATGAAAACTACAAAGGGAGAGGCAAAGTACAGGATAATTTCGATAAACCCGCCGCCCAAAATAACCACGAACTGCCGGACTGAAATCGGTCCGAATATTTTATCTTCGACGTCGATAAATTGTGGCACAGTAAACTGCTGCGGCATAAATTAGAAACTTATTTTCTTATTCAAATCGGCCACCATTTCAAATTCTTCTTTCGTGAGATAAGGCAACCCGTCCTCCCGGCGTTTACGAATCACATCGATCACGGCTAAATCTTTTTCCATGCTTTCACGCCCGATCGAGAGGTAAAGTTGGTTCACCTCGCCGCTTTTCCAAGCCTTGACCCCCTCGGCTCTTTTGAGATAAGAATCCTCCTCTAACAAATCTAGTTTTTCCATTATCTTCTCGTTTGATTCTTCGATTGTTTTACCGAGGCGGCGATAATCCTTCAGAGTCAGCTCGACCAATTCTTGGACCGGACCGATTGTTTTAACCGGACGCCGGATGTCGGAAACTGTCGGACGGCTTGATTCGATCGGCCTATTAATGACCGGCGTGCCACTCATTCTTTGGGGAATCGGTCTGGGCGATTCTTTAGGTTTTTGAATTGGCGGAACAACTAAGGCCGGCCTAGGTTCGGGCGTCGGTTCAACCGGTTTTGGCTCAATTTTTTGAATCTCGGGGGGAGCCTTTGGTATCACAACCTTCTCAACAACCGGTGGCACAGTCACGGCTGGCGGCACCGCATCCCCCGGTTCAGGCGGAAGAGGTGTGGCTTTGGTGGGCACTGGGACAATCAAAGGAGTTGGTTCGGCTCTGGCTAAATGCGCCTGATGGATCTTTAGAGATTCTTCCTCAACTTTGGAGAGTATCTTCATGGCCAAGCCGGCTTCAAGGCCCACGCCGCCTACCTCGATTGGCCGGCTAAGCATGTTTTGTGTTTCAATTATATCCCGCACATCATTGAGACGAGATTTGATAATATTCCTAAACCGATCGGCGATTGGCTGGCCAGAAAATTCTAGATGAAAATCTCTAACTAGCTGATCGACAATTGTGTCAAAATTGCTCTCCGGAATCGGATCTATTTTTGCCAAACGGGCACGGTGGTCATGCACTTCATTTTCATCTTCAGGGTGAAAGTAGAAATCAGCCGGGGTTTTTTGTACTGGTTTAACAGCTAGGGGGGCCGGCGGAACAGAAGCGATGGGCCGCGATGATGAGACTTCGGCCTTTATTTGTGAAGGTGCCGCCGGAACGGCTGAAATTGGCGGAGCGGCTGGCGGTTTCTCCCGTGGCTCAATACCCAATTCAACCAATTCGCCCGCTTTTAAAACTTTGAAAGTCCCAGTTTCATCCCGAATCATCATTTCATCTTCCAATCCCTCTGGCGTAGTAACTGATATCAGGGCGTGCTGGACTACCTGCAAAAGCCTTTGAACTCTGAGCTGATCCTCGACGGTCAGGGACTTAAATTCTGGCGCCGCCGCGATAAACGCATCGGGATTTTGGTGGCTGGCTAAAAACTTTTCAATCCATTTCTGGGCGGTATTTTGATCTCCCGAAACAAATTCGCTCGTGTTATTTTGAAGCGTTGACAGGATCGTTCGTTTAAACTCGTCTTGGGAGACTAGCGGCAGTGACACCAATCGCGTCCTCAAACGTTCAGTCAAATTAAATTCGAAGGTGGCCCGCAAATCGCCCTCGAAAAGCAAAAGAAATTCAGAAGTGGGTAATAGAGGCAAGGCGACTACTCTCAAACGCTGCTTTTGAGCTTCGATATTCACTCCCAACTCGCCCATCCCCTGGCCCCCGATTTGCCGAAGAAGCTTTAAGGCTTCTTTGGGCGATTGGCTCTGCAAAACAGTCTCAATCCTCTGATTGATTTGAGTATTGGAGGTTGGTTGATTTGAAACGGAAGAATCCATTTAAACGTTTTTACAAAGTCGTTATCGGACGTGTTTGAACGATATAAAATTTCCCGTCATAAGCCCATTCAATATCCTGGGGGCTGCCATAATACTTTTCGATCCGGCGAAGAATTCCGACCAGAGTCTGAATCTGCGAATTGGTCAATTTCTGTTTGGCCTGCTTAGCGCGCGGTACGATCGCTTTCTTTGTTCCTTTGGGCCGGGCTTGGACAATCATCATCTCCTGCTTATTCACGTTTATGTCAATGAATGAATTATCTTCTTTATCAATAACATAGGCGTCGGGCGTAATCTGACCCGAGACAATCGCCTCACCCAGGCCCCAGCCCGCCTCGATAATCATTTGGTTGGGATCGCGAGTTACCGGATGGGTCGTGAAGGCGATGCCCGAGACCATTGAATTAACCATCTTCTGGACTACCACGGCCACCCGGATCATTTTATGGTGAAGCTTTTTCTCAAAGCGATAAAATAGAGCGCGCGGGGTATAGAGCGATGACCAGCATTTTCTGACCGCGTTAATCAATTCCGGCTGGGTAACAAAAAGGAGGGTATCGAGTTCGCCGGCCCAAGAGGCAACCTTTGAATCTTCGGCCGTGGCTGAAGAACGAACCGCGACGAATTTTGCACCCAATCGCTTAAAAGCCGCCTGGATTCCTTTTTGAATTTCAGCCGGCACCTTAGCCTTATCAATCAAAGATCGCATCTTTCTCGATTCGCGCTCAACCGAACTGATGTCTTTTATCTTCAGTTCGTCGAGGATGGAGTCAAGTTCCACGTCAAGGTCTGAAATCTCAAGGTATTTTTGGAATGTCGAGGCTAATACTACGAAACCTGGAGGTACTGGTATCCCGGCTTTTGTCAATTCACCAAGGTTTGCCCCTTTCCCACCGGCTTCTTTCACCGACTCTCTGCCTATTTGGCTAAAAGGGAGGGTAACTTTTTCCATAAAGGTGAGTTTATTATAGCACAAGTTATGGAAAAAAACAAATCCCTATTTTCAACCCAAAAGGTGTTGACAAAAACCAATTTTCCCTTTATACTTCCGAGTTCTACTATCAGAAGGCTATTTCGACAATGTGCTAGAAAAAGGGGGTACGGCATGAGTCAGGTATTGGATCTCGTTGATCTCAGAGTCGTTGAGCTAGCCAAACAGCTCCAGCAATGGTTCCACAAGCACGCCGAGCTGGGCTGGCAAGAAGAAGAGACGATGGAGCATGTAACCCTCGTCTTGAATGACGGCTGTCAACTCAACCCTCGACAGCTGAAGGGCGGGATTGTCTGCGACATCGTTAACCCCGACCTTCCTGGAACACCCATGATTGGCTTCCGGGCTGATTTGGATGCCCTGCAGATCCAGGAGAAAACCGGACTGCGGTGTGCTTCCAGGAATCCGGGAGTCATGCATGCCTGCGGACACGACTTTCACACTGGCGCGCTGTTGGCCACGGCCACGGTGCTGGCAGCCAACAGACATCTTCTCGCCCGAAACATCAGACTTCTTTTCACCCAGGCGGAAGAGATACCACCAGGCGGAGAACCTGAACTGATCCGGGCAAGAGGGGCTGATGGACTGACAGCCGTCTACGGTCTCCATGTAATCACCAGCGCTCCCGAATTCGGCGGAGTGTTTCCTACCGGTACATTTGCTACTCGGGTTGGCAACATTACCGCCCATTCAGACCGGGTTACAATCCGGCTCGAATGCGAGGGCGGCCACGCTATCGAAGTGAGACAGAAGGGCTCGCTCACTGACGCCTATTCCTGGTGGGTAGACAAATTACGAGCCGAGATTCTCAACCCAATACCAGGCGCCCTGGTTCATCCAGCAGTACCAACTGCTTCGACCCAAGCGCCGAATATTCTGCCATCCTGGCTTGAGTTCGTGGTTTCGTTCCGCGCCGTGGATAGGGAAAACTACGAACAGGCAGTCTGTCAACTCGCGAGGATCGCTGATCTGTTCAGGAAAGTCTTCCCCACCACGGTTCTCACGATCGATCATCCCACCGGCCATATCCCGACCTTTAATGATCCGGCAATCAGCCTAACCGCGACTCAGGCCGCCCGTGACGTTCTCAACTGGGCGGCCAGAAGCAACACAGTCATTACTCCGCCCAGAGTCTGGACTGATTGCCCCCAAATCATGGGTGGAGAATCGTTTGGCCGATTCGATCATGATTTCGGCATCCGTAGCAACTACATGATGATCGGAGCCGGCGGCATCACTGATGATGAACAGGCTATCCACGGGCACGGACATCATACGCCCGTGTTCAATCCGGACGAACGCGTCCTCCCGCTCATGCTGGCCTATTGGCTCGCGCTAGCCATGCAACTGTAAGCGAGGTTGACCAACCTCGCCTGCACCTTCAACAATACAAGAGGGTGGACCCTGTACCAGACTCGGTACAAGGTTCCGCCCTCGTTTTTTATTTGCCTTCACACCAACAATCATAGAGCTCCTTAACAATATTTTCAGTCCAAACGAAAGCGGAGCCATAGGCAAATAACCCGCCGTAGGCCCCCTTTATTAACCCAGCTGGTGATAGAAAGTTATAACAATGAATCAAGCAAAAGGTTGAAAATCTGTAACCGGAGGCGGGTAAAGGTAGCGCCGCCACAAACATTATTCGAGCCCAAACACGGAGGTTTGGGGAGTTTATAAAGTAAATAACTATAGTAAGTCCAATATCGAAGCCACTGCAATAAATCCCGCAAGCGACCCTTAAGGGTCGCTTACTACTAGGATTTACTTCACATACGCCGCGGCTGCCACGATGTGCGGATACCAGTCTTCCTCGTTCCGGCTGTCATCCTCATATTGTCCATAGCCCGGGAAAACCGTCGGGCAGGCCAGATTCTTGCCGCCACCGAGGTACATCACAGCTCGGAAGATCTGATTGCCGATCGTGCCGTTCGAGGCCATGATAATATTGGCCCAGGTTACGGCATTTTCAATCTCGATGTGGACGTTTTTGGCTTCAATCCCTTTTTCAGTCAGATGTTTCACCACTGCTTCGGCCTCGTCATAGCTTCTTGACATGACAGGATCACGGCCGTATGAGCCTGGCCGGCAAGTGGCCATGACCGCCACCTTTGGTTTAAATTCCGGAAATGTTTCAGTCAGCCAATTAGTCGCCCCGTCAATGTAGCGTATTTTGTCCTCCAGCGTCTGGCCTTCGGGATTCGATACCAAGATCATCCAAAATTCATGGTTATGGGCATCACGCATCAACCCAAATCCAAGCCGCTTCATTTCGGGCAAAACGCCGAATTGTTTTTTATATTCGTCCACGGTGCCGAAATCGTCTACTTGACCCCGGACGAACTGATCAAGTTTTCCAGCTTTAAAATCGCGAACCATCTGACGACCAACCTCTTCCTGATTGTCGTTTTTCACGCCGTCAAAACCGAATTGCGGATCGCCATAGACAATTATGTCGGCAATCGCTTTGGCTTTTTCCAGGCTGGCGCGAATCGGTTCATTCCAGCGCAAAATGGAAATTCCAATCCGGCGTCGTTTTTGTTTGGCTTTGTCCTCGAGGATTTGGAATAATGACATAATATATTTATTAATCGTAATCCCTATAACTTAACCACTAATCCCTTCCGGGCGTCAACGGCGACCCGATCCCCGGTGCGCAATAAGCTGGTGGCGTATTTCGTGCCGACCACGCATGGTTTATTGTATTCTCTGGCCACGATCGCCGCGTGCGAGGTAATACCGCCGGCATCAGTCACAATCGCTTTTGCCTTTCGAATAGCGGTTACGTATTCCGGGGCTGTCTGCGTACTCACAAGGATGGCGCCAGCCGGAAATTTTCTTAATTGGTCATGATTGCGCACAATAAACACCCGCCCGACGATTCGTTCCGGACCAGGATGCGCGACGATGCCGGAACAACTTCGTTTCCCTTTCACCCGCAGCACTGGCCAATACGTAGCTACAAGCCTTCTCGCTGGCCGCCCGCCGATAACGCAATAATGGCGCAAACTTAGATCAAGGACGTATGCCTGACGCGATCGCCTACGCAACTCCTGTATTTGCCGCAGTGGCGGCCGGACGGACACTTCCGAAACCATGGCCGTTGACAGAAGCGCCATTGAGACGCCCGAGCGACGTGAATATTCGTGTAAAAATAACTCTTGAAAGTGCAGGTATCGAAAAATTTGCTTTTTTCTTTCGTCTTGCCAGCCGATCGAGAGACTCAGGCCATGCGCAATACTTCGGATGCGTGTTGGAATTTTATATTTTTTGTTGAGCCTGGTTTTTTCTTTCCGTATTTTCAGTATTTGCCGGTCAATTTCACGCCGGCGATCTTTCCAGTCAGCCTTTCTTTCACGCAACCGCCGCTGAAAATCTTTCAGTGACATGATTCGAATGGCGCCATATGAATTTTCGATCCAATAATATCGCCGCCAGTGCTCCCGCAGCGCGCTCGTTAACGCGGTTTTTGACTTGATCGAATAGAGTTTGAGAAAATCGCGTTCCTCTTCCTGATAGAATGACAGGCGTTCCGGCGCTGATAAAATGGCGCTGGCAATTTGGAGCGACTCGTCGCGCAGGCCGTGTCGATGAAGCGCCCGCCGAAGTATCGGCGCGCCGCCATACGAGCCCAGCTCCGGAATAACCGCTGCTTCCCAAAAGGGACGCAGAGTGTTATGAAAATTATGCCATTCACTATCCAATTGCTCATCGGTCAATGATCGCAACCAGGGCGCAGAGACCCTGGAACAATACGTAAATACGTCGTTGACGCTCTTTTGCCAAGCCTTTTGAAATTGTGGGAGTGATCTACTCATGATGATTCCTCGGAAGACACGGGCGCCCATCGCTTCTAACTCATGGAGATCAGAAATAAACAGCATTTCGCCCTGCTGAAAAAGCGTCAGCGAGTCGGGCCAATAATACCGATGCAAGCGCCCGGGATAGAGGCGCGAAATCGGACTCCAATCGTCGATGGCGATGAGTCGCCCGGGTATCGGCCCCCAGCGAAATAACTTACGCTTATTATCTAACATGCGTTCATTATATAAGAAACAATAATAATTAACAATTCAAGATTAGTGTATAAATAATTTAAAATTCAAAATGTAAAATGAAAGAAGCCCATCTCGAGCAGAGTCGAGAGATGGGCAACAATAATTTTGAATTTTGAATTATCAATTTTTAATTTCTTCATTTGGCCCAAATAAAAAAAGACGGCTGCGTGTTAAAGGGAGTAATATCTTAAACCTGCTCAACTGATTTAATGCCTTTGACTGCTTCCTTTATCTTCTGCTCCAAGAAAAGCTTGAGCGTGTAGGTTGACATCGGGCAATGGCTGCAGGCTCCGGTCAATTTTACCTTGACTACTCCGTCTTTCACGCCGACAAAAACAACGTCACCGCCGTCAGCCTGGATTATGGGCTTAACCTGGTCAATCGCCTGTTTAACTTCTTGCTCGATTGAACCCACGGTTTTCTTTGTTTTTTTAACAATTGGCTTCTTCATATAGTATTCTTGCGCTTAAAAATCAGCTATTGTCCGGTAGTATATCAAAGCTGATTTGATATGACAAATAAAAACCAGGCCGATTTATATTTTCATACTATCGCCTTTGATGAAATATTCAAATAAGTACTTTTGCTCGAGAGTTAGACTTGCGGAAATGTCGAATAAATCTTCTGATTCCCACCACCTGATGGATATTCGGATGGACGCCTGGTCTTTTATGGCTTAGCAGGATGATTGCCTCAGATACGCTGTAACCTTTTATTGCGACTAAATAAGCGGCAATCAGGGTGGGCGCGCGGCCAAACCCAACATTGCAATGAACATAAGTTTTTATCCGGCGGCGCACCAGCTGATCAATAAAATCAACGCCAAGATAAAATTGCTCCAGGGTCGGCGGTGAATAATCCCGGGCCGGCAGCCATAAATAGGCCGTAAGATTCTTCGGCCGATCCTTTTTCTCCAAATTTAAATCAACCACGGCTTTTATACCCACTCTGACAATCGATTCCATGTCTTCAGGATGATAAAAAGTCGTACCGAGATAAATATATTTACTGATTTTAGTATAGTTGAACTCTGACTTCCCTTTCATGTCTGGCTTTATTATTATCTATTATGGGTTCAGGAGATAAACTTCAAAAGATTAATTCCAGCCATTTCTCTGGGCTTGGGCAAATTTAAAAGCGCTAGGATTGTCGGAGCGATATCCACCAGAGTACCCCGGCTCCGCAGGGTAAATAATTGATCCCGAATGATTGGCGGTTCTTTGCCCTTGAGCTGATTGTTTATTATCAGACAAGGTACTGAACGGTTGCTGTGCTCCTTATCCGGCCGACCAGTCTGTAATTTTACCACTTCCTCGCAATTACCGTGATCTGAGGTAATAATTACCGTGCCATCTTGCTCCAGGGTTTTTGTTACGATTTTTTCAATGAATGGATCGTCAATCTCAAGGGCTTGGACCGTGGCCTGCAAACTGCCGGTGTGAGCCACCATGTCCGGATTGGCAAAGTTTATGACGATAAAGGCGTATTTTTGAGTGGCTAAACCGTCCAAAACCGCCTGAGTAACTTTTTCCCCGGACATGGCCGGCGTCTTGGCGTAAGAATCTACCAGTGGTGAAGGCAGCAAGACTCGATCCTCTCCGGCAAAGCTTTTTTCCTGCATGCCGTTGAGAAAGAAAGTGATGTGGGCGTATTTTTCCGTTTCGGACACATGAAGCTGCTTCAAATTATTATCGCTGATGACCTTGGCCAATGGCTCGCGAACGTAATCCCGAGGAAAGGCGACTTCCGCGGGCAAGCCCTTTCGATATTCTGTCATCGTGACAAAAAACAGATTTTTGATCTTACGGGCGCGCTTAAATCCCTGAAAATCTTCCTCAATAAACGCCTGAGTCAGCTGTCTCGGCCGATCCGATCGGAAATTGTGAAAGATTATCGCGTCGTAATCACCAATTGTGGCAACCGGCTTGCCGTTTTCCAAAATAACGGTGGGTTCGAGTTCCTCGTCGTAAACCCCCCGCTGGTATGAATCCAGTATTGCCTGCCGGGGATCGGCGCTTTGATAATCAGCCTTGCCTTCGGTCAGCATCCGGTAACTTTTTTCCGTGCGCTGCCATTTATTATCCCGGTCCATACTCCAGAAGCGGCCGCTTAACGTGGCAATCTTCCCAAATTTATTTTCCTCAATCCGTTCGTTTAGCGAATCAAGAAATTTAACTGCTGATTCTCGCGGCGTATCCCGGCCGTCTAAAAAAAGGTGAAGGTAGACATTATCCAGGCCCTGGTCCTGGGCTAATTGCATCAAACTTTCAAGGTGCAATTGGTGGGCGTGAACGCCGCCCGTGCCCAGAAGCCCCATCAGGTGAAGGCGGCTATGGTGCTTTTTAACATGCTCAATCGCCGTTAAAAACGCTTTATTTTTGAAAAACTCGCCGCTCTCAATCGCCTTTGATATTTTCGTTATGTTCTGATAGACAATTTTACCGGCGCCGATGGTCATGTGGCCGACTTCCGAATTGCCCATTTCGCCCCAAGGTAAACCCGCGCTGATGCCGCCAGCCTCGACCACCATGGCCGGGTAATTTTGTAAAAGGTAATCCAAAAAAGGCATGTTCGCCAAGGTCGCGGCATTGCCTTTCGATGGAGCAGCTACTCCCCAGCCGTCCATGATGATAAGGACAACTGGCCGTGTACCGTTCTGGTTCACGGCTGGCCGTGTACCGTTCTGGTTCACGGCTGGCTTAGAAATCATAAGGTATCTCCACTTCCTTCCCCCCGAGGATGTCAGTAATTTTCTGCTTGATCGCCTTGTCTTTCTCGACTATCAAAATTTCGATTTTTTTCTTTTCTTCCTCTTCGCCGGCCTTCTCCCACTTGATAACATGCTGGTTTCGATCATAAACCAAGGGCGTAACGCTCATTAAAACCTTTTCCCGCTTATCTTCGGGAACGCTATATTCCTGAAAAAACTGCTCGATTGTTTTTTGAGTAAAATTGGCCATAGTGTTTAATATATAGTTTATTCTACCATATTTTTTTGTTCTTGTCTATTCTTCAATATGCGGTTATTACGATAACCTAAGACTAAGAAGGTTTTTTTGGTATAAAAAAGACCCGCTTCGCGTTTCCAGTCGAAACCAGAAATTTGAAGCGGGTCTGATCAAAGGACAAAGATCACAGCGAGGGTCGAGCCAGGATCAACCCAGTCTTACACCTCGCGCGCAATCGCGCCGAAAGCGAGACTCCGCCATTTGGCCCCAGGTCAAAGGCCTATGCGGCCATCGCAGCAGGGCAGTATTCATCCCATCTGGACGTAAGACCTATATGGCACTCTTTCCACTGCCCTTGGTGATAGTGGAGACCTCTGACGCACGGACTACCGTCAAAACGGCTATAGATCGTTCCCCAGAAGAATATTGTCAGGCCCCTCCATTTTCGGGGAATCAGGTGTGGATGTGCCAGCAGGTAGTCCAGGAGGGTCGCGTTGAACACTGGCAACCCCTCAAGTTCCTGCCGGAGCTCCTCTCCCTCGATGAGCTCCTCACTCCTCTGACGCGGAGAGAAATGGAGGATGACTTTATCCGGATCCCACTCGAACTCGCCGCCTTTGATGTGGCTCGCGATAGTCAAGCTATGGGGCACAAAGGGCTTGGCATTGAGATCGATGACAGGCTGTTCGACAACGACTTCAGCGTCGCCTTGCGGGAACTGTTTCCCTCCCTTGAAGCCGGGATGCTCATCGAGTTTGATGATGGGCGGTCTGGTGAATACCATCTCCGCCTCACCCCTGAGATGGGTCCTGAGTTTCTCCAGCAACGATGGGTCTCGCAGTCGAGCCACATCATCGACGGTATAACCAGCGGCCTCGAGAGCATCACCCAGTTGTACCATCGGGCTAATCGACAACAGTTTTGACATCGTCAGCTCCTTTCTGGTCGGGCATGTTTCCGAGGGACTCGTCCGAAAGAGACCCTTCCAGAGGACTGCGTACGTTTGCGGCAGTCATAGTGGAAACCACCAGTCAATTGGCAATTTTCGGCTACAACAGCCAGTTTTTATAACGAACGTTCAAAACACCCAATAATACACTTGGGTGGCTAATTTGTCAACCCAGATTAGCGAACGCCGCCCCCTTTTCTTGTCATCCTGACCCCCGATCAAGTCGGGGGCGTTTCAGGATCCCGATGCGGCAAGATTAATGGGATCCCGCATCAAGTGCGGGATGACATTGGTACTTATTGTCTTTTGGGCGGCGCGTTCTTTTTTGTCTATGGTTGGCTTTCCCCCTCAAAGAAAATATTCCGGTAGCCGGTAGTATTTTCTTTTTGGCCGTTGAAGTCAAACGAATTTGCCCGCTGGAATATATCCGCCTTAGCCGAGCCGAGAACCTTGGCTAAACCAACCAGTAAACTGACAGTGGGCGGCGAGTCTGTGTGGAAAAGCGTCAAACCGAGAGATTCTAATCCGGCGATCATTTTGTCAGATTCGCTATCCACTCTCAAGGCCTGCTCATAATTTAATGCGTGTGAAAAATCAATGCTGCCGATAACTGTTATCTCTTCAGAATAATTTTTCAGAACACCGACGATTTTTTCGATAATTGAATCGGTTGTAGCCGAAGAAAGAAGCAATGGAACAATCAAAGCTTCGGGAAACTCACGCTTGATAAAAATCGCCTGGGTTCCAATCGCGTGCTCGCCCTCAAAACAATTATTGTCAATATTAACTCCGGCCTTGATCAAATCTTCAGTAATTGCCTGATCGACTGGCAATAAACCGAAAGGCGTTTGATATGGCAATTGCGTGGTTGAGGCATACTGATTGCAGCGTTCGAGGTGATCCGGTCCCACGATCACAAAAACCTGGCGCGGTCCGGACCGGCTTTGAAGCGTGGCGTAAAAACTGGCAATTAACGGCGCGGCCGTCGGTAAATGATGGGAGGTGATGCCAATTTGTACCATGGCCGCGGCTTGCTGTGTACCGTTCTGGTACACAGCCGGTTTTGTCGAAGCCATGAGCCGTTCCAGCGGCTGGGCTATATCCGAAAAACCCGAGGCCAGGGCTACCAGTCTCTCACCTTTTACCTGCGATCCCGACGCTTGGTTATTGGCTTTGCCTAAATTCTGCGCTATCAATGCCAACCAGACCCCTGCCAACGCGATGGCCAGAGGCCCGGTGAACAATATCGGCAGTATATTCCTATTTGATTTCGACGGTTTGGACTTCAGAGAGGTTTAGGCTATTCAAATTCTTAAGCGATTGGATAACCGCTGATTCAGCCGAGTAGCTGCCAGGACTGACTACCCGGGCGTAATAATTGATGGTCCGGTTGGTGCATTTGTCGGTTTTATCAAAGTCTTTGTAAATCGTAAAGTAGGCTGCCTGATCAACTATCTTCGTCGGATACCAAAGCGGGTTGCAGACCTCCTCGGTAGTCAAATTGCGGTTGTAGAGCTGGGTAATCGGCCTCAGTCCGCTGGGCAAATAATCAACCACTTGGTAGGTGCCGTCAATGGCGCTTGAGGCGATATTAGGGTCTAGGCGGACTAACACAATATCGCCTTCTGAGAAGGTCGTGGTCGAGTGATTATCCACCAGGTAGCTGCGGGATAATTTAAGATCGGGGTTTGTCTGAAGTTCGTCCGTGTTTTTACTCCGTTCAAACCAGCTGACCAAGGTAGTGTCACCTTTAACCTCGCTGAATTTAATGCTGGCCAGTTCCTCGGCTGATAGATCAAGCGTATAGACATCGCCATTCTCAAGTTTTACGGTCTCGGTCCGGCTATCAGTTTGGAGTTTAAAGCTGACTGGCGCCTGATTGGCATTGGCCAGGAGCGCTCGGAGCATTAAGGTCCTCTCCAGAACATCGAGGTCGCTCTCGGGATAATGACCTGAAATATAGCCCCAAACCGCCTTGGCGTCCTCGGTAATATTCAATTCGGCTGTTAATACCCCGACCAGCCCGGTTAGCTTGACCCGACGGGTGATGTCAGATTCCCCGTCTAGCCAGGCTTCGCCGCCCTCAAACCGAAGGGCTGTTTTAATTTTCTCCTGATAAACCAGCCGGGCGTTTTCTTTATCGCCTAATCGAATCAAGCCCAAAGCTAAGTATGTCCGGTTTTCAAGCGTTAAATCCTTTGATTGCAGGATGGTATTTATCTTAGCCAGAACCGGCTCGCCCAAACTGGCCAAACCGTAAAGCGCCTGGCTGACACGACTCTGATCGGCTTTTTCATCGCTCAGAGAGCTCGTGAAATAGCTTACCAGTTGTTCCTTATACACATAATCAGTCGCTAAATCAGCCAGCTTAGCCGAGAGCTCCAAATCAGTATCGCTGTAGGGAAAGAGCGCCAGACCGCCGCTAGACACAATGTAATTGCTCAAATCCAGCTGATCTTCCGGCTCAGGATATTTGAAATATTTAGCCAGGAGCCGGTCAGCCAAATACGCGGAAGCGGTTTGGTCAGAACGCGTGCCTCCTTGATAAGTCAGCGATATCAACGGCGAGAAATACTTGCCTAGTCCCGCTTCAGAAAAAACCAAGTGGGTGAAAGCGCTGGCGTTGCCTTCGATATCCTTAAGTCCTTCTGAAACCGCGTATTCCTTGGCTTGAGCCATCTGAAAATGATTCTCGATGACCTTAACCGTTCGCTTCAGTGAATCCTGCTTATCTCCCTGTTTGACGCCCAGGGTCAGATCATGGTCACCGGCTGGCAAAGCGTTAAGCTGGAATTTTACCTGACGTTCACTCGAGGTCTCCTTCAGATCTAAGCCAAGCGAGACGCTCTTTAAAGTAAACTCGGTCGGCTGCCCGGTCTGGTATTCGTTGCCAAAAGCCCGAACGCGAACAGTCGGCTCGTCATCTTTGCGATAAACGGAATTGAGAGTGCTGTCCGCGAAGATTGGCAATGAAACCGGTACCAGTTTGGCGGTCTGGCCAGCCATCATTTTTTCTGGAGCATAGGCTAAGGCTGTTACTTTCCAAGAAGTGATATTGTCTGGAGCCGTAAAAGTGGCCGAGCCCTGGCCCGTTTGATCTGTTTGAACCGTCTGGTAGAGCGCCACGTCCGCGAATTTTGATCTCAAGCCCCCGCCTTTTTCAGCATTATGAGCCAAAATGCCGTCAGCAAAATAGGTGTGGTAGGTGCCGACAACCAGATTATATACTAGGATAGCTTTGTCCTTGATAGTTTCAACTGAAGTAATTAATTGGCTTGTTCCATCCTTGGTTAATAGGCTATCGCCCAGTTTTAGATTCCCAGCCGGCTGCCATTTTCCATTGACGTATAAAGGATGCTCCGGAGTTACCACCAGTGAACCATTTACAACCATATATTCATTAACAAAATGACTTGAGACACCTTGAACCACCGCGGGTTTAAGGGCGCCGAAGCTATCTCCTGCCCCAGCCATAATCCGATCACCAACCGTGATTGCCTCAATCGGTTTTGATTGGCCGTCAGCCAACAATACCTTTGTGCCAGCGCCGAAACAACCGCCGCGCTCGGCCCCTCCCTCCATTAAAGCGTAGTCAGAGCCGGCTGAAATTGGCCAGAGATAAATATTCCGGTAAAGCGTTTCGAGAATCTTGGGCTGCCAGGTATAGGGCACAATATGGAAAAGCGCTTCGTCAACCGCGGCTAAATTCACCTGAGCTGAAACTGGCTGGCTGTCTTTATCCTTAACCACGACACTGAGAGTCACTTTTTCGCCAGGACGGTAGCCGCTTTTATCCGGATTCACTTCAATCGTCAAGGCTTTGTCAGACTCTCGGTAAGACGCGGTGACATCCTGGGTTTCCTCAAAACCCGTTGGCCCCAGAATTACCGCCCGGTATTGAACCGAAGGAGCGAACGATTCTTCAAACTTCTCTTCCAGGATCAATTCTAATTTTACCGCGGTTCGGTCTATTTTATTTTGATAGCGATAAAAGAGTGTTTGGGCGTTGGCTGGCAATTCACCCTGGGTTATCTTCACTTCGGCTTTTACCGGATCCCCGATCGAGTAAGAGTTTTCAGCCGAGGTACTATTCAGCTCAAGACTGATGGCGAATTGCTTGCCGGACGGCACGCTATAACCGCTGTAAATATATTCAGTATCTTCAAAACCGCGGCCGCCCTCATCGCTCCCCGAGAAGACCACCCGATAATAGACACCCGCTTCGGGAACAAACGTTCTAATGATTTCCCACTCGCCGTCAGCGTCGGTTTTGCCTTCAACTTCCTCGACTGTTTCTTCCTTAGGCGTATAATCGTATGTTTTTTGGGTCACGCGATTGATTGGATCATAGTATTCGCCAACTTCTCTTTTTTCAGTGGTCGTTTTTATCACCTTGGCCTTCAGCGCGTAATTCGGAACCGGGTCGCCGATATATTCTGAAGCGGAATACTCTCCGTAATTGCTGGAAACTTTATCGCTTAAAACAATTTTATTCAGTTTAGCCGTCAGTTGGTACTGATGGTTCTCCAGGCTGGCGGTTTTCGACTCCAGGTAGTATTTCGGCCCGAACACCATTACGCTGCCAGTGCCGTAGATGTCGCCTTCCTCTGCCAGATTTGGCCGGAAGGTAAATTCCAAGCTCCTGGGATAGCTCATGTAATAAGTATCATTGATATATTCGGGGGTGTAGCTGAAAACGCCTCGGCCATCGCTGTCTAAAGTAATTTCTCCTTCAACCTGGCTGTTCCACCAGCCTGAATACTTGAGCGTCTGGTTGGGTACAGGCGTTCCGTCAAAGAACTTCGCTTCAACATTGAAATCGACTGCTTCACCAGCGAACAGCGATCGTCTGGATGGCGTCACCGAAATCTGGTAGGCCGGTTTGAGATAGGTCATTACTTCAAAGCTTGCCGTGGAAATAACCTGATCACCGTATCTAACCTCCAAATTGTACATGCCGGGTGTCAAACCGGTAAAAGACATCTCGCCTTGAATCGTGTCAAAGGGAGAGATCACCGCTTCCTGGGTAATCAAGGCCGTCGGCAAATCGCCTGGATTGAAACCCCCGTACCAGCCTTCGAAATAATAATAGTAGCTATTGGTCACGGCAATGGTTACCTTCTTTTCCCGCAAATCCTCCTGCCGGCCTTTGACCACCCCCCAGAACCGCATGGTATCGCTCATTTTGTAAACCATCCGTTCCAGCGATAGATAATCCCAGTAGGCATCGCCAGCCGGCGCTTCTGACCGGTAGTTGCCGCCATCGCTGATCCTGACATAAACCGGCTGACTGCCAACCGGCACTTTATAGAATTTCGGAGTCGGCGAATCGTAAACATCCTTAGTCAGCGCCTCGGGCGTAGCAAATTCGAGCAAACCGTTGCTGTCAGTATCGCCCAGTTTTATTTCACCGCTTGCCTGATCGACAAAGCTGACTTCATTATTCTGAAGCGCTTGACGGGTCGGAAAATCATATAGCCAAATCAGGCTGTTTTTTGAGGTAACAGAGTAATAATGCGCGACTGGCGTGATTTGCATCCAGGCCTGATGTCGTTTTCCCGCCGCCTCAAAATCGAGGAAATAGTAGCCGGCCTGGAGAGATTGGGGCACTTCGAAAAACTTCTTGTAATCAACTTGGATAACATTGATCGGAAAGGTAAGGATTAGCTGCTCGGGATCTGGTTCATATTGGCTACCCCGTTCGTTCCAGAAATAACTGGTCCAGCGGTAATCCCAGTCGCGGCTATCTTGATATGAGCTTAGGAATTCCTCCGGCTTGTCGAATTTGTATAGATTGGCCGTTAAATTACTCGGTTCATAATTGTAATAGCTCACCTCAAAATACGGCTGTTTGTCTGGCAGAAATTCCAAGAAATCTCCATTTAAATAAAAATACGGCTGGCCGCTTTGATAATTTTCTTCCCCAGTTTCAGAAGTAAAAGTGAAGTCTTGCTCCAAGACGTCGTCGCACCCTTCAACCTTCAAACCCTTTTTCAGAACCGCGGTATAAAGCGTTTTTTCTGCCAGGCCCTGGGTTTTATAAATCAAGGTGGTGCCCCGCTGTTCCGTTGTTACGGCGGCCTCCGGGGAGATAGTGAAATACTTTTCCGGCTCGATAAATTTTTCCCGGTTCATTTTGAACTCGATGGTTGAATTAGTCGGCACCGACGCGCCATGATCCCGCGGGTGCGACTCGAGCACTTGAAATTTTGCCTTGACCGGAAAAGCCCAATCATACTGCCGGTCCGCGTATTTGGTGTCTGAAATGCTGACTTTATAGTTGGTGTCACTATTCAGCGATTCTTCCGGCTTCAATTCGTAGGCAGAAGCGGCTTCACTTGGGCTGTTTGAATTGTCCTGGGCGAAAACCCTTTTGAAAAAATTGCCGCGGCTTGATTCTTCCTTCAGCTTTTTGACTTTGAATTTCACTTCGGGCGTAAACTTCACAATTTCCTCAATGACGCCGTTGGCCAGCGGTTTGCTTGAGCTTAAAATAAAAGAAGTTGCCGGGTCCAAACCCGCCGCGTCCGTCTTAACCGCCTTTAGGCCGAATTGGCCGGTCAGAGCCGGACGACTGACCGACGTTATACTTGTTTCGGTTGACTGCCGGTATAAAATTACTGCCGCGGCTAACACCGCCACTATAACTACCACGATAATTGGCAATAACTGCTTCCCGATCAGGGCAAAACCCTTTTGATGAAAAGCGTTAGTCCGGGAAACTTGGCTCTGTTTTGACTTTTTCGCTTGGTTGTTTTTACCCGGTTTGGCATTGAAAAATTGTCGTTTTGACATTGGATTGGCTTAGTAATAAAAGCCTTATTATTATACCATTTCTGTTTTCTTTAGGTAAAACAAAGGACCGCCTTCCTTTAAACATAGACGGTATAAAATGAAATTTAGTTACCACCGCAGCCGGGTGCGTTCAAATGCGTGTGGTCTGTTTCAAATATTTGAGAACTAAAATAACTTTCACATGGTCCATTCGCGGCAATTAGAATAGCTTGGTTTAACTCTTGTTCCGAATATCCAGCCGCTGCGTTAAAATCAACGCCCATCGCTCCGTCAATTCCGCTGAAGCCTCCGTAATGGCAGGAATTATGCGAATGAGAACAAACGCCGCTGGTTTCGCATTTCGGATCGCCGCGCGTGTAATTGCAGCTTGGGTGATCGCGATCAATGGTATATATCTGATTTTCATCTATCATTCCGGGCTGGACGTTTTCTTTGATGCAATTTATCAATGCGTCAAGCGGCGCGGCATTTTGAGCTGGATAAGGGACATTGTAGCTCGCAGCCGTGGCTTCCAAATTTTCGCAACTTGCCGTACCGCCTCCGCCGGCTGGCTCTTCTCTTTGCTCTTCAGTTGCCGGAGCAGTTTTGAATTTCCACCATTTTTCTCCGAAGACCGTATCGCTCCCGGTAAACAGCATAAACAAAGTATTGATCATCACCCAGGCCGATAGTACGACAAAAAGTCCCACCAGGGCATTGACCAGGGTGCTCTTGCCGCTGGCGATCTTCTCTGGGCTCCCGCTTGAGATAACCAGCATGAAGGCGCCATTGACGAAATAGTACAGAGCGATGATGGCCACGATCCCGAGGAAGAACGTTATCAGATTCACAAACATCACTACAAAATCGTCGAGATTGCAGTTTCCGTCGCACACACACTCAGGAAGAATCTGGCCGGTTTTGCATACGCTGGCAGCTAAAACCACCTGGGGCAAAACAAAAATCCCGACCATTAACAACCCTAGAGCGACAGAATAGCATATTTTCTTCATTTTCATGGTCATAGCTGGGGTGTTAGTAACTCACTTCTTGCCATTAATATTTTACCACAAATACCGAATTTTCGTATTATCTAAGAAGGGGTCGTATTATTTCTTGGCGTAGAATTCTTCCGCTTCAATCTCCATCTTTGACAATCTCTGGTAGTAGTCGGGAAATTCATTCAGGTGGGCCAGGGCGATTTTGCCGGTTGTGATCGGGTCATCGTTCGTAACATTTGTCAGGGGATCGATTAAGCCATGTTCCAGCTCAACCCCCAGGCCCATCCGAAATTCTTCGACGTTGAATTTGCTCCAGTCTATTCCCAGACCCTCGCCGATTTTCTTGGCTTCTTCAGCGGTAAACTGTTTTTTATTCTCCATAATGTTAATCGTTTAATTATCAAATATATCTCCATTTTATCAGATAATCGCCTAGCTGGCGATATTGGCGATTATTAAAATGTGGTACAATGCAAAAGAGCTAATTATCAAAGGATCAAGTAAAAGATTTTTATGGTTACGAGCCTAATTGATTTCCTGGCAAATATCGTCACGCGGACAATCGATTTCTTGGGTTATGGCGGGGTTTTTTTCCTGATGCTGATTGAAAGCTGCGGCATTCCAATGCCCTCGGAGGTGATTATGCCGTTTTCCGGCTGGCTCGTGGCCGAAGGAAAAATGTCTCTCTGGTTGATTGTCGCTTTTGGGGCAATCGGAAATCTGGCTGGTTCACTGCTGGCTTATTGGATCGGCGCCAAAGGCGGTCGGCCGTTAATCGAGAAATACGGAAAATACATTTTAATCTCCGGCCATGATTTGGATACGGCTGATCAATGGTTTAGGAAGCACGGCGATTTAACTGTGTTTTTCGGCCGGCTTCTGCCAATTGTCCGAACCTACATTTCTTTTCCCGCCGGCATCGCCAAGATGAATCTTAAACGCTTCTCGATTTATACCCTGGCTGGCGCCCTTCTCTGGTCAGCGCTTTTTGCCTGGCTGGGCGTGAAAATGGGTGAAAACTGGGAACTCATCCGCGAAAAGCTCCACAGCTTTGATTTAGCCATAGGGATACTAATTATTTTGGTTGTAGTCTGGTATATCTGGCGTCATTTGAAACATCGGAATAGCTAATCATCTAAGGAAAAACGCAACATAAAGACCGCCCTCGATGAGAGGGTGGTTCTATATTGTTAATTTGAAGTAAATGTATAAAAGAGCTAAAATAAAGTCATGAAAATTAATTTTTATCAAAGAAGAAAAAACAATGGGTGATGATATAAAAAAATGGTTTGAGCGAACCCTAAGCAAAGCGGCTGAAGGTCTGGTTAAAAAAGTGGCGAACGAACCAAAGCATTCGAGATTTATCACCCAAAAGGAAATCAACCTGATTCACAAAGGCGTTGTTCAGGGACTGATAGAGATAGATGGCAATCTGTTTTCGCTGCCAAGTCAGAAGAAAAAATGGTATGACGCGTTTACGCTTAACCGCGAATACTTCGTCCAGTTCGCGACTTTCGTTAAACTAATCACCGAGCATGGCTACGCCGTGTCCGACTGCGCTTTTGAATACCATCTGATGGATATCTGCGTATTTGACCACGGAAAGCCTTTTATCTATGTGGAAACCAAGGTAAGCGATTCGTCGTCGAAGAAACTCATCGAGGAGCTAACCAATACTTATGGTTCAGACGTGACTAAATTCAAAGACCAGCCGGATCGTGGCATAGACGCACTCCGCAAGGCAAAGTGCATCTTCAGAGACCGACCGAAATATTTTAGCGTCATTAATCCAGCACGGGAATATTCTTTTGAGGTCAGCTATACATCAACGGGTTTCTCGTTGAAAAAGATCGCCAAGATACCCATATCTGGTTGGACAAAGTAACAAAAACCGCCTTCGATGAGAGGGCAGTTTATTGTTTTCTGAGGATTGAGATCCGCGGGTAAGTTGAAAATAATCTATAGCTTTTTGCCAGAGATTATCCAGTTACCGTGAACAATCTTACCACTTTTTTCTAATTCAACTTTAATATCAGTAAATTTATTAAATAATGCATATACTTCTTTACGGTTGTAGAAACTATGCGGTAATCCTTTTTCTGGTCCAGAAAGTGGAGTAAAAACCCCGTTTCCTAGATCTTTGTTATTTTTAAATGTATCCCAACTCTTACTGCTGTTATAATCAGGCAATGTGATAAAAAACTTTCCATTTGACATCAGCGAAGAATATATTTCATCAATTACGCTTTTAACTTGGTTCTTGAGCCCATGATGGACAGAAAAGATTGAAAAAATCAGATCGTATTTATTTTTAGGTATCTCATATTCAAACATATCAGCCAATATAATATTTGAATCATCTTTGAGGTTATTTTTAGTCATCTGCATTGCTGTAATACTGGAATCGATACCATCAGTTTTGAAACCAAGTTCTTTTAAAATCACTAGATATTTACCCATACCACAACCTATTTCCAGGGCATGTTTAATATTAAATTTGTTAAATTTTAAAAAATTAATAAACTGAGGTAAAATTCTACCCTCAATTGTCGCCCATGCAGGACCACCTTTCTGGTAATTTTTATATATCTTATCCCAAATAGTCATTATTTTTTATTATCGTATATTTAAGTCTAGCATAAATATAGTTCGAATCCTATTCGGGTTATCAATTTTACCAAAAAAATAACCGCCAAAGCTAGCGATTATTTTTTGAAAAAGTTTGCTCCGCGAGTCGCCCCGGATCCGAGTGTGGGACAGACCGACAACCTTTTCCTTTTAATGAAAGCGGCAAGCGCGTAAGTCCTAACTAATCTAAACCCTCTGATAACGGGAAATATACCTGGCCAGAAAATAGGCCGGGAGCATTGCCAGCATCATCAGGATGACTGAAATGATAAAAGTCGTTCTGATGGTCTTATCAGTTGCCGCCAGTAATTCACTTTGCGGCCGGCCAATAGACAGCATGCCAATAACCGTATTGTCAATATCCAAAAGCGGAGCATAAGCCGCATAAAATGGCGTGTTCAATACATTGATCGAGCTGGTGAATCTTCCGGCTTTTGTCAGCACCTGATCAACAACCCGCGTGTCTGTCTCAACCAGTCCAGTATCACGGGAAGTGCTGCCGGGCGTGAATAATGTAGTGGCCGAACGATATTTCCCGCCAAAAATTGTCACATCAAGATCAGTAACTTTTTTTACGCCATCAACAAAAGCATTATCAATGATATAGCCAGTAATTACAGCGCCAATTATTTTCCCTTCACTGGACAGCACGGGACTGGCCGCGCGAATAGAAACAATGGGCGCGGTTATGTCTTCTTCGGTGGCGGCAGAGGCCACTGACCGTCCCTCAAATGCCCGCCCCACCACCGGGTCGTCAGCCAAATTATCTCCGATTTTACTCCTATCCTCGGCGCGGATTAATACATCAGCTCCGTCGTTAACTACGATAAAGAAGTCAGTTCCATTCTCCAGCATCAAACGGTTAGTAACCGCATAAAGAGTCTCAACGTCTTGATTGGCTAGGGCATCCTTGACCGCCACATTTTCCGAAGCGATTTTTGCCGCGAGCACGGCTTCATTATCAAGCTGATCAATGGCATATTCCACAGTTTGTACGTTTACTTTGAGCTGAGTTAGCTGATCCTGCTCAACGGTGCGCAGCAAAATGGTGGTGAAAGCGAATGTCGTACCAACAAAAATAAGAAAAATTATAGTTAGATAAGTGATGAAAAACTGGGGCACCAGCCGAAAACGAATATACCCCCAGGTCCAACGGGCCAGGATGATAAACCCCAACAGTTTTAATCCGTGTTCCGTAAACCAGACCGCCCCATATGTCTGCAAAATCCGTGAAATCACGATATTTGAAGAATCTTGCCAAAAGTAAAGGATGGTTATTAGTTCAGAAAGGGTGAATAGCAAGAAGGCCAAGAAAAGTCCGCGCCATTCTTTTATCAACCCCTTGGTGAACCGGATCAAAATAAGACAGGATATCACTAACAAAAGAATGGAGGAAAAAACGCTTGGCTGGAAAAAAACACTCGTACTCAACGCCACCGGAATAATGCCAGATGCCTTTTTCTTAAGGCTTGATTTCTTGAGCCTAGGAATTTTTGGCACGGGATCAATGATAAAACTTATCAGAACAAAAGCCAAACCGGTAAATTTGGCGATTGTCTCGATTAATCGTAAGGCGGAAAATTCCGATGAAGTGGCGCCCAGCACAGCCCAAAGAGCCAAAGAAAAAAACCCTAGGGCTCGCAGTAATGTCTTGGCTTCTTTTTTCGCTCCCCAGGAGTCAAGATAGAGCCAGGCCGTGGCGAAAAAAACTAAGCCGATAAAAATCTCGACACCGAAATGGCTGTTTTGTAACCAGAAATTGTACCACATATGTTTTTTCTACTTTTGAATTATTATTCTATAAAGCGTCGACTTTTTGAATCAGGTCGTCTTCATCTAAAAAACCAACATAAATATCACGCAGAATGCCCTTGCGATCAATGAAGAAGTGCTGGGGGACGGATATGACGGGAAATAATGTGGTAAAGGCGCCTGTCGTATCAACCAGACTGACGATGGAATACCCTCCCCGTTTGAGGTATGTCTGTACCTTACTCGGACTTTCCTGCAGCACCAAAGGGAGGATGGTCGTATAAATTCCTTTTTTCTCGGCAACTTGTTCAAGCCAGGCCAGCTGTTCTTGAGATTTGCTGTCCCAGGTATTCCAGACTGAAATAACCACTTTTTTGCCTCGTTGGTCGGATAACCAATTTTTTCCGCCGTTGGAATCAGCCAGGATGAATTCAGGCGCTGGCTGGCCGATAACCTGATCAAAAAGATGGCTTGACGATTCCTGGGTAGAGGTTGACGGAGAGACGGTCACGGACTTGGCAAAGATGGACCATGGAGACAGAGTGATATCGATTATTCCTAGATGAAGGCTGGGTTTTTTGGTAAGAAGAATGTCACCACTGATCGGCCCGTTCATATCTAAAGTAATAATTCGACTTACCGTCAACTGCCAATCTTCCTTATAAACTTCAAGATAGTACTGGCCCGGCTGGACAAAAAACTGATACTCACCATTTTCGCCAGTAACCTGCGGGTTATGCTGGCCAAAGGCTTCGGCTGGCCATAATATCCACTGATTTGTGGACGAATCGCGTTGGTAAAGGGCTACTCGTGCTTCAGAAACCGGTCGGCCTGTTTTTGCCTCCAGAACTTCGCCGGCTGGTTGAACGATAATAGCATTCAAGACCTGGTTGGTAATATGGCCAGCCCCATCTTTAGCGGTAAGCTCAAGATTATAAATACCGCTCGAGGCAAAAACCAAATCGCCGGCCCAAAGATTTTCCGACTCGACATAACGCAAGTCAAAAATCTGATCCGGTTCTTTGCTATTTTGTGACTGGGCCGCCACTGTCATCGCTGTTGGCCCGCCTTTGGCAGAAATTACGATTTTTTGGGTCAAGCCGACGACTGAATTAACAGTGCCATCGTAAGATATGGACGCGGATTGGTTGCCGATCAAGATGCTTTTTCCTCCAAAAATCGGAGGGAGTAAATCTATGACTAGCGCCTGGGTTTCGGAAAATCCTTCATTTCCGCTGTTATCCCGGGCTCTGGCCTTAATGGAAAAATCGCCGTCTTCCAAAAGCGCGGGAATATAGGTAAAAACCGCTTTATCTGCACCCAGACCCTCTATAGTTGTGACCGGATGCCAGGTTTTTCCGTCATTAAGCGAAATGGCCAGGCTGGCGATGACACCGTCTTGGTCTGTGGCTGTTCCGGTTATCGTCGGTTTCTGATTATCGGTGGGATTGGGGGTAATTTTTTCAAGCGTCACTACAGGCGGAGTAGTATCCCCCTGGGTAGGTAAAATCTCTTTTTCTGTTACTGTTCCACCGGGTGAAGTCTTTGGTTTAGTAGTTCCCGGAGCACCGGGCGCCGTCGGTGCCGGTTTGGCTGTAATAAAAAATTTTTCGCCTGAACTGGCTTCATTGCCCGAAGCGTCTTTTGATTTGACAATATAATAATAACTAGTTGACGAGGACAGCCCGCTAATCACCCTGCTGTGAGACAGTACTTTTGTCGCATCCTCTGAAGTAATATTAGAATAACCGCCGCTCGTTGTTCCGTAAAAAACCCGCGAGGTTGCCGCTTCGTCTGTTACCCAAATTATTGTGGCCTGACTGTCAGTAATACTGTTTGCTACTAAATCGGAAATAACCGGCGGAGTAGTGTCATTTTCCTCCGGAGGTAATTCTTCGCCTGATTCAGTGGTAAAATTCTGATCAGCCGATACTCCCTCGTTATCCGAATTATCTTTTGATTTAACTCGGAAATGATAGAGTGTCCCCCCCTCCAATTCGGCTAGGGAAATAGAATGAGCGGTAACAATGGTGCTGTCTAAAGCGCTGCTGTAGCCGTAATCAGCGGTTAAACCATACTCAACCTGTGAAGTGGCCGCTTCATCAGTCGTCCAGGCAATTGTCGCGGCTGTCTGAGTTATATCCGAGACCGTTATGCTATAAATTTCTGGCGGAACAGTGTCTGGAGGGGCATTGCTGTTCAAAGTGGTAAAAAAATACTCCGAGGAAACAGAAGCGTGAGAACCGGCATCCACTGATTGAACCACATAATAATAAACAGTGGCCGCGGCCAGCCCGGTCAGTGACACAGAATGAGAAGTGACTAGATCTGTATCTAAAACTGTCGATTCCGTATAATTACCAATGGTTGTACCATAGAGAACCTGCGAAGTGCTGGCTGTATCAGTAGTCCAAGTGATAGCAGCTTCAGTCTGTTTGATATTGGATGAGGAAATATTTGAAATAACCGGGCCAGGAAGCACGCTAGTGGTAAAAGATTCGTCGCCTGACACTGCTTCAATACTGGAAGCGTCCTTTGATTTAACGCGGAAATGATAGTCGGTATCACGAGTTAAACCGGTAATGGCAACCGAGTGCGCGGTAACCAAATCAGCATCCAGGGTCGTCATCGAGCCATAGCTCGTTGTGGGACCATACTCAACCTGCGAAGTGGCCGCTTCATTCGTATCCCAGGTGATAGTCGCCGATGTCTCGCCAGGAGTGCCGCTGGAGATATTGCTTATGACCGGCGCCGTGATATCGAGCGTGGCCAAACTGGGTACATTAGAAAGTCCGGAAACATTCGGCACCTCATCTGAAGTTTTAAGAGCAAAATAGTAAGCAGTTTCAGAATTAAGGCCAGAAACGGTTATTGATTCAGTTGAACCGGCAATGGAAGGTGTTGGCTCGCCTGTGGCTTGGGTAGCTGATGACCAGTTTCCTCCGGTAATATTTGAGGTGGAGTAGCGAACATCGTACAAACTGGCAGTCCCGCTATTTACGTCGTCACCTGGCGCGGTCCAAGAAAGATCAATTGATGAGCCAGTGGCATTAGTAGCAGCCAGATTAGAGACGGCGGCTGGGGCTGTAATATCTAAAGTGGCCAGACTGGGTACATTGGAAATCCCGGAAACATTTGGCGCTTCATCTGAAGTTTTCAAGGCAAAGTAATAGGTTGTATTGGAGTTTAGGCCAGAAACGGTCATTGATTCACTTGAACCGGCAATGGATGGCACAGGCTCGCCTGAGACTTGGGTAGCTGATGACCAATTCCCTTCGGTAATAGTTGAGGTGGAGTAACGAACGTCATAGGTAGCAGCAGTTCCTGTGTCTCCGTCATCTCCTGGCGCAGTCCAAGAAAGATCAATTGATGAACCAGTGGCATTGGAGGCAGCTAGGTTAGTTACTGCCGCCGGGGCGGTCGCATCATACGTAATGATTGCCGAAATTTTACTGACCCTGGCGCTTTTGGCCGCAGTGTTTGATACGCCAATCTCAATATCCGTACCGGCTGTTTTTGTGATACTAACGGCATGAGCTTGAGAATGTTCTAAGTATGAACTGTCTAAAGCGATATCTGTTCCTGAATTAGTGCAGGTCCCATCAACACATATTCTCGTTCGCATTTTTGCTCCTCCCTCGCCTCTTTTATCACAAGTAACAACGGTAATCTGGGTTATTACGGCGTTATTTGGAATACTTGACTCGTCAATATCAAAAGTTTGATTCGCGCCATTAGTGCTACTGACGATATAAGAACTATCGCCGTCGCTATTGGTACACGTTGCGCCGCTGCTTTCATCAACTTCTACAAAGCAATCCGTGCTATTACAAGCAGTGGGCACAGTATTTGTCCAATTAGCGCTATCATCTGTACCGTCAGCCGAAGGTAGTAATGTTACAGAATCATCAGCTGAAAGAATTTGAGGATTATATGCCCAGATCAAAAAACCGGTCATAAGCACCAGTACCGCGATTTTTTTTATTGGTCGTTTTTCAAGAAAACTCATACTATTTAGAACTATTCGCAATCGAGGCCGTCTGTATTTTCAGATTTACCCCGACCTTTTTTTCTTCGCACCAGATACTTTTGGAATTTCCTGGTCATGAGTGTAACCGGCTAATATTTCCTTGACCTTAGTCACGACCTCATCGGGTTGATATTCGCTTTTAATGAGATACGCCACTGCTCCCAGCTCCAGCCCGCGGTTAACATCCTCTTCTGAGGCTCCCAAATTTGTCAATAAAATAACCGGAATGCTTTTTAGCTTGGAATCGGCTTTCATCCTTTTCAGTACTTCCAAGCCGTCGAGCTTCGGCATCATAATATCCAATAAAACCAAATCGGGCTTGAATTCACGCACCTTGACTAAACCCTCCTCACCATCCAAAGCAATCCCAAGATCGTGCCCATCGGCTTTGAATTTACGCTGATACATACGAACCATTAAAGGATCGTCTTCGATAAGTAAAATTTTTGCCATATTTTTTTGTCTGATTAATATATTAAATTTATATTTTTTGATTCAAAAAATCTCTGACTTGCTGTAATATTTCGTCCGGCGTGTAATTAGCTTTCACAAGATATCCCCGGGCACCCAAGGTGATGGCATCGGCCACATTTACCGAGTCGCTGAGATTAGTTAGCATAATAACCGGTATACCCATCGTCTTGATATCTTTTTTGATTCTCCTTAAAACCTCAATACCGTCAATCTTCGGCAGGATGATGTCTAATAAAACTAGATCCGGCATTACCGTTTTTGCGCTTCGCAGACCCTCCTCACCATCCCAGGCAATTTTCAATATAAAACCGCTGTTTTCGTCAAAGATTCGCTGGTACATACGGGTTAACGACAGATCATCCTCAATAAGTAAAATTGTTTTCATAATATTAATAATTAATGGAAGTACCGTCTTTTTTGAATTTCTTTAATACCTTTCTGACCCTCCTTACTATTATCTTTGGCTGAAAGCCGCCTTTATGTAAATAATCGCAGGCCCCTAACACGTTTAAACAATGTTGTATGGTTACTTCATCGCCCTTACATGACAGGACAATTACCGGAATTTTTTTTATTAAACCATTATCATTCATTGTTTTTAGCACTTGTTCACCGGGCATTTTTGGCAGTATTAGATCCAAAAGGACTAGATCGGGTTTTTCTTTCTTGATCATTTTTAGCCCTTCCTCGCCGCTCGTAGCCGTTGTCAATTGAAAGCCGTCTTTCTTGGTAAGGATTCGCTGGAACATTCTCCGCATTAGGGCCTCGTCTTCAATAAGTAAAATTTTTTTCATATGGTTAGTCACTCACTCTCCTGCTTAATATATCACTTTTTTCTTGGCTTTTTGCTGCCAGCAATCGGCAGGGAAAAACTGAAGGTCGACCCCTTGTCTAAACCATCGCTGTCCATCCAAATATCTCCCTTCATTTGCTGGACAATTTGCCTGCTGACATAAAGACCCAGTCCGGTCCCCTTTGTTTCTCTCGCCATACTGGAATCAAGTTGGGTAAATTTTTTAAATAATTTTTCCTTATCTTCCTCGGAAATACCGATACCCGTATCTTTGACGTGGACAATAACCATGTCGCGTTGATAATCGGTTGTGACGCCCACTGACCCTTTTGGGGTGAACCTGATCGCGTTGCTGATGATATTATTCAGTATTTGGACTACTTTATCCGGGTCGGCAAATACTGACGGCAAATTCCTTCCCGGTTTATATTTCAAGACGAGTTTCTTTTCTCTAGCAAGGGTCTCAAAATTTTTAATCACAGATCGTATCAAGACAGAAATATCCACCGGCTTGGGAATAAATTTTGAACTGCCAGCTTCAATACGGGAAACATTGAGCATGTCATTGACCAGATTGATCAGCCGATCAGAAGCAATGGCTACGTCTTTCAGATATTCCCTGACCTCTTCACTAATCGGGCCAGCCTGGCCTTTCAAAACCATATCAATATTGCCCATGATTGCCGTCATCGGAGTCCGCAATTCATGAGAAACGACGATTAAAAATTCGTCTTTCATCTTGTCAATCTCCCTTTCATGCGTAACGTCGCGGAAAACATTTATGGCGCCGATTACTTTCTTACCCATAATAATGGGAGATACCGTTCTAAATGCGGCAAATCTTGTTTTGTTCTTGCGGACGTAATAATAAGAGTCGGCGGCGGTAACTTTTTCTTTTGAGAGCGCCACCTGGATGGCTCCTGTTTCTGGGGATACGGAACGACCTTTTTCGTCTTCCCGCTGTAAAATTTCAAACCATGGTCTGCCCAATGCCGCTTCTCTTTTCCAGCCTAGCATTTTTTCAGCGGCCTGATTCATAAGAATTATCTTGCTGTCCTTGTTAACAACAATAACCCCATCGGCAATACTTCCTAAAATTGCTTCATCTTTGACCCTTGCCTCTTCCAGTCTGTTTTTTTCGATACGCAAATCCTCCAACACGTTCATAAGAGCTTCCTGGGATTTTTCTAGTTCGTTCTCGTGTTTTTTAATCTCCTCTTCGGATTTTTTACTTTCTGTAATATCTCTGAAATACACAACCGTGGCCGTCTTGCCATGAAGCTTCATTATAGCGAGACTGATTATTATAGGAACCTTCGTTTTGTCTTTACGCGCAATCGCTGTTTCATAGGAATACGGCGCAGGACTGCCCCGCTGCCTGCTCCTGTATCTTGTCATGATCTGCTTGATAATATCGGCAGGTATAACGTCTTGAATAGACATCTTCAGCGACTCCTCTCGCGAATAGCCTGATATGCTGCACGCCTGATCGTTAACCGATACTATCGCCGCTTCTCTGTCCTTGACGTTCTGTAGAATGACAATGCCTATTCCCGCCCGGTCCGCCGCTTCGACAAGCGCTTTATGAAATTGCTCGCTCTCTTTCAGCTCCCGGAGGGCGATCATTCTCGCGCGCCGCAACCTGGCGATAATCAGCCACGATAATAGTAAAAATAACGCGCCCGCGAATACCGTAATAAAAATCCACCTGGGAACCACCTCTTTGCCATTAGCTATCCCCGTCAAACCATGACGCTTCAACATCTGCTGATAAGCGCCGTCATAACCTTCTTTCAGTTCTTTCACCCAGTAATCCAGTCTTTCAATTAAATATTGATTGTCGGTCTTGCCTTTCGTAAGGGCAAATCGCAATTCCGTGGGACTGAAAAATAGATCCGTCTGTTTTATTTCTGGGTAATCTTTTTGGTTAATCAAGGCAAAAACCCGGCTTACCACGCCCGCATCAACTTCTCCTTGATTTAATATATCAAAGACATCGGCTTGTTTAGAAACAGTAATTAATTCCGCTTTCAAATCAAAGGCTTTCAAATACCGGTCAATTCCCTCTGATCCGCCATAATAAACGCTTGATTCCAAAACCGCGATTTTCTTACCATCAAGATCCTGAAAGGATTTTATAGTGGAATTTTTGCGAACAAAAACTATCCCCCAGCTGCTGAATATGGTCTCATTTGTGAAATCGTATCTTTCCTGTCTCTCTTCTGAAAGCGCCATGTCCACCATCACGTCGATCTCGCCATTCTCAAGACGAGTTAAGCCCTCTTCCCAGGTTCCAAAAACGTATTCTAACTGCCAGTTTTCCTTTTCCGAAATATAATTTAAAATGTCCGGGAAAAGGCCGGCGGCCACACCATTGTCATCGAGGTAAACTTTTGGTTTGTTGTCGTAAATTCCTACTCTGATCGTTTTAGCTTCATCGGCCGCTAAAGCCTCGCTCCCCGCGTAAAGCGCGAAAACAATAAAACCAACGACCAGAACAAGAAGGGCGCCCCATCTCCACTTACGCATATTGATATTTAATTGGATACTTCCAGTAGATAAAACCAATGGTTTAAGATGAGTGTATAAAACTCAATCAAACAGCTAGTTTCCAAAAAATAAAAAACTCATTGTCGACTTTAAACAATGAGGTGTTTCAAAATAAGAAAATCTGAAAAGCTATCTGCCCTCCTTACTGATTGAGCATAAATACAGATACTTCGGCTTATTTTTATGTCCCCCCGTTTCATAAAAATATAACAGACTTTGATACTCTTTATTATACAATATATATTCAAATCTATCAAATAGCAATGACTATGCTACTTGATTCCCCAGCGAATCTTCACGTTTTTTTCTTTTAGATGCTATAAATGCTCGACGCAATCTCCGTGGCCATCCTCGCGTTCGCAGTAAAAAACCATTGATTTGCGGGCATACGACATGAGGCACATCTCCATTATTGACATAAATTTTCTTTGTTTTAATATTAAAAATAGAGCATCGTTCATATAAAAGACATAAAAATCCATTCCATAACTCGCGTAATCGATGGGATTGTAAATAAATACTGCCAGCTGCCTGGAAATGATACGTAATTTTATTAGTATGAATCAATAATTATTCGTTAAAACTATTAAATATTAAATATAGGAGGGGAATTTTATGAAAAAAAAGGAGGGGACTCCGAAAAAATCAGACAGAGAGACTGCTTTGTACTACATCAGCAGTTTCTGCAATACGGCCAGAGAGCCGTTTCTAATTCTTAACCCTGACCTTCGAGTAGTCGCGGCAAATACCGCTTTCTACAAAATATTCCAAGTAGCCAAAGAAGGAACGGAGAATCAACTCATTTATGATTTAGGAAATGGCCAGTGGAATATTCCCGAGCTTCGCCGGCTATTGGAGAATATTCTACCGCAGAAAAAATCTCTCAACGATTTTGAGGTTACCCATGAATTTCCTAATATTGGACTGAAAATAATGATACTAAATGCCAGACAGTTGGATGCGACGCAACAGATTTTATTGGCCATCGAAGATATCACGTTAAAAAAGACGATTGAAAAAAAGTTGGCCGATTATACTAAAAATCTTGAAAAAGGCATTGCCGAGAAAACAGCCGAACTTGAGGCTCGCGTTGATGAACTATCAAAGCTGAACAAACTGATGGTTGGACGGGAACTAAAGATGGTGGAACTGAAAAAAGAAATTAAGCAGCTCAAGAACTAATACGAGTTTGAAATTTAGGAATCATAAAAGAAGACGACTTTTATTTCGTCTCCATGTCCTGCTTCAGCACCCAGCTCCCAAAGCCCGCCTTCCAGCAAGTTTGCCTCGTTGGCAAAATCGGGCAGGTTATCCCGGATCCGAGATGACCCGTCTTCGGATCAAACAAATCAACAGAAGCGTCAGATTAGCCGTAGTAATAGAAACTAGATAAGCCATCGTCATAAAGTTATATTCACTGAGCGCAAAAATCGTCAGTGTGTTTGTTATGGTGAAAATTGCCCAGGATAGCGCGGTTTCTGACCATGGCTCTTTGTATGTTTTTCTGAAACTTGGGATATACCCCATGATATCTATCAGCGATACCATTATCAACGCCAGCAGCGGATTACGCAACTGCCACCATACCACTATTGCCAATAAGGCGGCAATCAGAATAATCGAATCCCCCCGGGTGATGTTCCGCGTACCATAACGCAAGGAAAGCGTTAGAACAATTATATTTATACTCACACCTAAAGCCATGGCCCATGTTGCCCAGCCGCCGTTGCCCAGTAACAAACCCACGAACACAGTACCCTGGGTAATAGTCCAAATCAGCCAAGTGTATGCGTGGGGTTTTGTTTTGTGCCGATAGATATCACGAATATACGGCCAGAACCCCGCGACTACCGCGATAGAACCGGCCAGAACAGCGCACACCAGTTTTATACTAATGCCAATAATCATTGACTAATTTTAGCATGCTTTATCCCCCAACACCATTGCATAAATATAAAAACCCTCTGCTCCGCGAGCCGCCCCGGATGATTTCCAAGTCTTCAAGCTAACCACTACAAAATACGGGATGGTTTGGAATCTCAAGCCATTCATATCGTTATTGGTTGCCGATCTACGCCAATAACGCTCCTCCATCAACAACAATCATTGAGCCAGTCATGTATGAAGACGCATCACTGGCAAGAAATAAGACAACCGTACCAATTTCATCCGGCTCGCCCATGCGGCCAAGCGGTATCTTTGCCAAGAACTGCTTAGTCATTTCTTTCATGTCAATACTGGCAGCGGCAGCCGGCTCACTCATCTTGGCCACGCCCTCGGTGGCTATGCCGCCTGGAGCAACGGCGTTAATTCGCACACCCTGCTTACCTAATTCCAGGGCAAAATTCTTAGTAAACCCCCACACACCGTGTTTTGAAGCGTCATAAGCGGCCAAGCCGATCTGGCTCGGATGCAAGGCGTCAATCGAAGCAATATTGATAATATTGCCCTTTCCTTTTTTGACCATTACCCCAGCCGCTTCCCGGCAACACAGAAACACGCTGCGCATGTTCACTGCCTGTACTTTGTCCCATAGCTGAACGTCCATAGTCAGCGCCGATGCGGAAGGGTAAATCCCAGCGTTATTAACGAAAATGTCCAATCCGCCGAATTTCTCAACCGTGGCGCTGATTAATTTTTTCACGTCAGCCTCACTACTGACATCAGTTTTTATAAAAAGCGCCCGCTCACCTAGTTGCTCGATTTTCTGCTGGCCTTCCTTTTCGGCCAAATCGGCGATGACAACGTTGGCTCCGGCCTCATGCAAACGCTTAACGATGCCGAAACCGATCCCCATGGCCCCGCCAGTGACCACGGCAGTCTGGCCGCTTAAATTAAACAGTTCGGAGATTGATTTTTTTGACATAATACTCTTAATTTATAATTCTTTTAGGACTTACACGTTTGAGACAACCCCGGATTAAATCCGGGGGAAGAAATTGGCCAAATCGGGTTCCCAATCCGCCTCTTTGGCGGATTGGGTGGTAAAGCCGCTTACTGACCCGGCTTCGCCGGGTCGAAAGCGGCAAGCGCGTAAGTCCTATCTTTTTTAAAGTTTACCCCTAATCAAGCAAAAAATCAATCCAAAGGGATAATTTATTATTGATCCATCACTTCTTCCTAAATATCTTCCTAAATAGTAAAAGCGGCGAGCTCCGCGAGTCGGATTCGAACCGACAGCCTACCGGTTACACGTAATCCATATGTTTCCATACGGCATGGACTATATCTTTGCCTTACCCAAATGACTGGGTTTAGGCACTCTGGTATCTAGTCTCTACGGCGCCCCCCTCACCTTCGGAAGGTGCGGGGGTTCCCACGGTATCAGCATATTCAAATAGAATTTGAATGAAGCCTTCACCGTTATCCCAGAGAGTTCATCCCGACGTTTCCATCGGAAGCTGCGTTTTCGTACACAGCCGGTTGCTCTACCATTGAGCTATCGCGGAACTCACCGCTCTTTGACCTTTTCTATTTATTTATCAACAACTTTGTGTTTGCCAGCGTGTGCTTCCCGATGACAATTCGCACAGAGTAATACGCATTTGTCTAGTTCGTGTTTAACTTTTTCCCAGCTTCTGGTGTATCCTTTGCTAGATATTCCAAAATCTTTTTTGCTAATCTGGTGGTGAAATTCCAGTGCTTCATTACATTTTCTGTAGCCACATATCTCGCATCTATTACCCTTATAAGAGATCGCCATTTCGCGGACATTTTTTCTTCTTTTCTTAACTGCGTTGATAAGGTATTTCGCTCGATCAGCATATTTCCTCTTGTCTTTCATGTTCCCAAAATAATAAATATTTGACAAGAAGACATTTTACGTTTTGAACATTGCATATTTATTTTTAATAATCCCTCAGTTTCCTCATCCCGCCGTGTTCCTGAATTTTCTCCAGGGCTTTGGCTTCGATTTGGCGGATTCGTTCCCGGGTTACGCCAAATTCTTGGCCGACTTCCTCGAGAGTGTGCGCCACCCCGTCCAGCAAACCAAAACGCATTTCAAGAATTTTCTGCTCCCGGGCCGGAAGTTCCTTTATAATATCCTTGACGTGGTCTTTTAGCAACTGGAGCGAGGCGATCCGGTCCGGCGATACCGTCTTCTCATCTTCAATGAAATCGCCCAAGGTGGAATCCTCGTCATCCTCGCCGACCGAAGTCTCAAGCGACACTGTGTCCTGTGAGATTTTCATAATGTGCCTGACCTTTTCCACGTCTTCACCCATTTCGGCCGCGATTTCCTCGGGCAGAGGCTCTCGGCCCAGGTCCTGGATTAATGAACGCTCAATTTGCTGGAATTTATTTATTGTTTCAACCATGTGGACCGGTATTCTGATAATCCGCGATTGGTCGGCCAGGGCCCGAGTAATCGCCTGGCGGATCCACCAGGTAGCGTAGGTTGAAAATTTATAGCCCTTGCGATAATCAAATTTCTCGACGGCGCGGAAAAGGCCGATGTTGCCCTCCTGGATCAAATCAAGCAGAGAAAGCGAGCGGCCGGTAAACTTTTTGGCGATCGAAACTACCAGCCGGAGGTTGGCCTGAACCATCTGCTTGGCCGCCTCGACATCACCCTTTTCTTTACGCTTGGCGAGCTGGACTTCTTCTTCGCCGGAAAGCAGGTGGACTTTTCCGATCTCCCGCAAATACATTTGGATCGAGTCGTCTGAAATATCGCTTAAATCAAAGCGCTGGCTGTCACTTTGGGTAGTAGTCTGGCCGGGAAAGCTGTCGGTCGGCTGAACATCGAGAATTCCCGCGTCTGATTCGACTACGCTAATTCCTTGTTCCTCGAATTTATCGAGTAAATCCTCATAGGTATCGATATATTCCTCTACTTCCGGCATTGAGTATAAGATCTCCTTTTCCGTAACAAAACCCCTCTGCCGGCCTTTGCGCAGTAGACTGTTGATTGCCTCATTTGAAGCTTCAGCCTTGCCTTTTTTCGCCTTTTCAGTCGCCGCTGCCGATATCTTTCTTTTCTTTCTTACCCGCACCTTTTTCCTGGCCTGAAGTTTCGGGTGGCCCGCGCTCCGTTTCTTTTTTTTCTTGTCCTTAGATTTAGCCATATAAAATTTTACCTTACCCGCCGATAGATACAAGCCGGACTGTCATTCCAACGACAGGGCCGATCTATCAGTGTCCCCTTGGGAACAAAGGTAGAGAATTCGATTACTGGTTCAATTGTCCTAATTCCTCGGTCAAACGTGTAATATGTTCTGAAAGTGTCCGAATACTTTCTTTATTGCCCGATTCTTCGGCGATTCTCAATTCATCTTCCAGGCGCTTTAATTCCGAGTAAAGATACTGTCTTTTAAGAAAAGGAATGGCCTCGATCAAAGCCTTTTTTATCATGGCCGGATCGTCTTTC
This sequence comes from Patescibacteria group bacterium, assembly GCA_028714495.1. GTDB lineage: Bacteria > Patescibacteriota > Patescibacteriia > JAHIZJ01 > JAHIZJ01 > JAQTMH01. Next base: position 120,167 of record JAQTMH010000004.1, on the reverse strand, counting down.
TCCAGCTCGGAATATTCAGTCTCGACCAGCAGGCACAACTGTTTGCTCAATTCAACCTGCCGGCTGTCCTTTTTGGCTAGGGCTGAATAAAAATCCTTAAGATCAAATCTATTGTTTTCAGTATAATAAATTACCAGATTTTTGTAAAGTTCTGATATTTCTTTGATTTTTAGATGTTCCGGCTGGACGTCTTTGATAATAAATTCAAGATGCTCGGGCCGGCACAAACCAATGCCTACCACCATCTCGGCCAACCTCTGGGTTCGATCTTTCAAATCGGCGGTTTTAGGCAAAGAAGCTTCAAGGGTTGTCGTACTGGTAAGCTTCACCGCCGCCATTAGATCTCTTAAATAGCGCTCCTCGACATTTATCTTGGCGGCCAGTTTTTGAAGATAGTGAGTCTGCTCAATCGGATTGGGCAAGCGCCTGACCAAGGGCAGAAAAAGGTTGGCGGCTGTTTTTTTCCCTTGGACATTCGCCGGGTCATGGTCTTTAAAGATTTTATCAAAGTAATAATCCATGAACGGTCGCGCCTCGGCAATGGCTTTTGGCCAGGCGGCCGGATCTTTTTTTATGCATTCGTCTGGATCCTTGCCAAAAGGCAATTGGACCACGCGGGTTTCTAATTCATTTTGCCAGGCGATTTCCAGTCCCCGGCGGGCCGCTTCCGCCCCAGCCACATCCATGTCAAAAGCAAAAGCCGCCACCTGGCAATAGCGCTTGATCAAACGAACTTGTTCCTGAGTCAGGGCGGTGCCGCCAGAGGCGACAACATTCTCAACGCCCGCTTGGTGTGAAGCCAATACGTCCATTTGCCCTTCAACCACTACGGCCAGTTTCTCTTTCTGGATCACTTTCTTAGCCAAGTGCAAGGCGTAAAGTACCGCGCTTTTATTGTAAATAAGAGTTTGCGGAGAATTGACGTATTTGGCGGCTTTTTCCTCTGCTTTTAAAATTCGTCCGCTAAATCCCACGATCTGGCCATGGGCGTCGGCGAGAGGAAACATCAGCCGGCCGCGAAAACGGTCAAAGTAGCCGTCGCCGCGGTCTTTTTTTATCGTCAGGCCAGCCGCGAATATCTCTGCCACGCTATATCCCCTCTTCATCAAAAAATTATTGAGCGCGTCCCAATCCTCCACGCTGTAGCCGAGCTGGAACCGGTCCAAGGTTTCATCCGAAACCTGACGCCGTTTGAGATAGTCGCGCGCTACCTGCGCCTTCGACGATTCCAGTAACACTTTATTGAAAAACGCGGCGGCTACTCTGTTAATATCCAAAAATTTTGTTTTCTGGCTGGCCATCTTAGGATTGCGCGGCGGAATTTTGACGCCGGCCCTTTCAGCCAGAATCCGCAAGGCCTCGGGAAATTCAATCCCCTCCATTTTCATGACAAAGCTAAAAACATCACCGCCCTCGCCGCAGCCGAAGCAATGGTAAATTTGCTTGTCCGACGAAACCATAAAAGAGGGCGTCTTCTCCGTGTGGAACGGGCAAAGCCCTTTGAAATTAGTACCCGCCCTGGTCAGCCTGACGTACTCTTGAACGATTTCGGCAATATCCAAACGGGTTTTGATTTCTTCTACTACATTATCCAAAATTTTGCAATTTAATTTTCTACGGCCTTTCCCAGAGTAGGCGAAAACCGCCGGTTTGGCAAGTGTCTTATATCACCCTCAGTTATAGCCTAACGTATGTTGGTCGCGAAAATTCTGAAGACCAGGGCAATTGACAAAACCAGGACCGAGGTAAAAATAACCAAAACCGCTTTGGCTACCCGGGTCGAGGTCGGCGTCTTAACCTTTGTCTCTATTTCCTGTTGGGCTTTTGGCATATTGGTTCCATTTATCATTGTTTATTAATTTTAACGCGCCGTACAAACCGGCTCGGTCGCCTAACTTGCTCCGGACGATTCGGGGCAGGGTTGGAAACATTTTTAAATATTTTTTATAATAGCGACGGATCTCGGACAGAGGCAAACGTTTCATGAGCGATCCGCCCAGCACAATTATATTCGGTGACCAAAAAACTGAAACATTTACCAGCCCGTAAGCGACATACTGGGCCATCTCGCGCCAAATTGCTTTTTGATTTATTTTCTCGGCTGGCCGGCCAAAGCGCGTTTTCATCGCGCTGCCTGAGACCAAGCTTTCCCAGTCGCCCGGATGAGGAGAAATATGCCGATGCTTGCGAATGCCGATATTGAGAAAATGGTGGCCCGGCTCAAAGCCGAAAACATTATGATCGATCCGTCCGTCTACAATCCGGGTGCCGCCAATGCCCGTACCGATGGCTATGGAAGCGACGATTGAATGGCCCCGGCCCGCTCCAGATACTGCTTCGCCCAAACCAATCAGGTCAGCGTCATTTTCCAAACGAACCGGCGCCTTTAGAGCGCGGCTGAGTTCGCGCTGCAGGGGTTTATTGACCCACGACTGCAAATGCGGGCTGCGGAGTAAACGAGTATGTTCTTTATCTAATACTCCAGCCATTCCGCCGACTACCTGATCAATTTTCCGACCAGCTGCTAAATTACCGGCCAACTTTTTAATCAAGCGGATTCCAGTAGCAAAGCTTCTCGGCCGTCGGACAATCGTCAACGCGCTAAACAACTTAGTCTGATGCGCCACGGCCAAACGCATATTCGTCCCGCCAATATCAAATAACAAATAGGTCATGGAGCTGCTTATCTAATTCTTATTCAGTAATTAATTAGTTGGCGCGGCTGGCTTTGGAGTTGGAGTCGGCGCTGAAGCTGGTGCTTGGCCCAGTAATTTGCGGTAGACAAAAGCCATGGCCAGATAAGTCAGCGGGATAGTGAATAACAACCCGATGCCAAAAACCAGGGCGCCCGCCATATTGATCAAGGCCAAAACAAGTCCCAGCAAAAAAAGTTGCCATTTCGAACCCTGGGTAATCTCCCCGCTCTTGCGCAAAGCCTCGGTTGGTCCCATTCCTTTATCAACTATCAAATACGTAGTCATGGAATACTTAAAGCTCCAGATGATGCCCGGGATAACCAATAAAATCAAACCTCCTAACACTATCAATGAAACAAGGATGCTGCCCAATAAATAATTTACGAAAACCGGACCACCCGACCATAATAAATTTAACTCTGGTTTTTGCCCGTCATATATCTTCAGCATGATTTTTATCACGCCAATGCCGATAAAAAGCCCGACTACCCAGGTGATCAGGTTAATGAAATATACCGCCGACCCGGACCGACTGAACAATGATCCAAATCCGCTCACTGCCATCGTAATCAGCACTATCACAATTAATAACCCGGCATTTTCTTTTGTCTTGTTCCAGCCGAAATTGACTGCCTCGCCGATGGCAAATTTACTTTCACTCATAAAATTGTTTTTAATATTAGATAAACACTGACCCTATCGTCAGTATGACAATATCGGGCGATTCAGTCAAACCGGCTATTCCTTACCCTGTTGTTCAAAAGAATCTAAATAGCCCATCATCTTTTTATACTGTTTCTTGTAACCACCTTCTTTCAAAAAACGGCGGAAATCGGCTGGCGATTTTTCGCCACCGGTTCTATTAAAATCCCTCAGGGCACCAGCCAGTTTTTGATACTCCACCAGGTGTCCGCGTTCAGTTAAAAACTGCTTCCAGGCTGGATCGTTTCTGGCTCCGAATAAATCTTTCCATCCCTTTGGCTGTGGCATTTCCGCCGATGGCTCGACTTTTTCTTCGTTTTGTTCCTCTTGCTCGATCCCTTCTGGTAATTTTGTTCCCTCTGACATAGTTTTTTAGGTTAATTGTTGTTTAATTCTGCGCATTGATTGGTCGAATATTTTCTGGGTGGCCGAACAGCAAAAAGGCCGCCTGGTCAATTTCTCGTCACTTTCCCAAAACTTATAGAAGCTTTTCGGCGTTAAGCCCATTGACTTGCCGTTGGCGGCGAAAGCTCTAAAACTGGACGTCACCCAGAGAAAGTCCAAATCATTGAATAAAGCCATCTCACGCGAGCTTTTATACGGCCAATCATCTCCGAAAACCCAATTATCGTGGATTGAAATGTATCTCACGATAATTTTCGCTAGTTCCGGATCATACTTAACTTGTTCCAAAATCTTGGCGGCGATTTTCGCGCCCTCCCGCATGTGCACTCTTTTCGTATCCTTGTCCTTGATATGCGGATCCTTGATTTTCACCTTCGAGTAGCCAACATCATGTAAAATAATAAGAGGTAATAACAATTTTTTATCAATCTTTTCCAGATCAGCTATTCGATCACCCTCTTTCATCATCCAGCGAACCTGGATAATATCGTAAGACCGGCCTTTTTTATAAAAGGGAATCGCCAGCTGCCAGATTTTTTTATAGATGCTTTCCATACAATCCACCCTTCAAAACTCAGGCATATATTTACTCGTGAAGCGCTTTATCGAACCGCGCCAATTTGCATGTACCAACCCTGTGGTTTCATACAAAGCGGACACTTGTCGGGCGCGTTTTTGCCTTTGTGGATATAGCCGCAGTTTAGGCATTTCCATTCTACTTCTTCGTCGCTTTGGAAAAGTTTTCCTTGTTCCAATCTGTCACCCAATATTTTATAACGTTCAGCGTGTTTTTCCTCAACTTCGCTAATTTCCTTAAAAAGAACGGCGATAGCTGTTTCGTCTTCTGCGCGGGCTTCTTTTTCAAATTCTGGATACATTGTGCCAAACTCATAACGTTCGCCGGCTTCAGCGTTCCGGATATTCTCCAGTGTTGTTCCCAGCGGATGGATGTCGTAAGTGTTGGTCATTTCCGTTTTCTCGGGCAGCTTTTCCAATTCTTCCTGGGCGTGAGCGCGTTCATTATCCGCCGTTTCTTCAAATACCTTCGCGATCCAAACCAAGCCTTCTTTCATGGCAATCTCGGCATAATAAGTATACTTGTTGCGGGCCAGCGATTCGCCGGCGATTGCCTTGAGAAGATTTTGATAGGTTTTTTTCATAGTTATTTTTTCATTATTTTATTAATCCTCCCAGCGATATTTTCTCTTTTTCGCCTTCAATTTCATTATATCACACTTGTAGCACAGGCCGTTGTGACAGCAAATCATTCCGTCGCAGGTCGGACATTGCCATTTCTTTTTTTGATTGCGCATAAACGCGTCAATACCCTTAGCCTGAATATACCGCAGGTTTTCGATCATACTCATGTGGTAGTGCTCCCGATATCGCGCATCCAGATGTTTAACTCGTTCGCAGGGATAGCTGTCGCAAGCATAGCAAAACGAAGATTTAGCTTTTTTCAGCTTGGAACAATTTTTGATACGACAATTTATACAGGCGGGTGATTTATCGATATTGCCGCCTCGGCACCCAGGGCATTTTTTTGCCTCGCGCAAATACGCGGCGCACAAACCACAGTTCATACCGCAAGGAGCGATTAATCTAGCTAATTGATTTTGTTTGCTTTTTATCACCATTGTTATAAATTTAATATTTCTTAATCCGAATAAAATTCATTAATAAGTACCTGCGATCATTACCATTGTGGCAGTAAATATGTAAACTGGCTACTTTGAATATCTTACCGCGAAATACCACTTCTTTCTGCTGTTCTTCTTAAACCCATCGCGCCATACCCTATTGAAGTATGCCAACCGATATTTATGTCTCGGCCCAAACCAGGGGTCTAAAAAATATATACTACCTCTGCTGATCTTCTTTACTATTGAGTAATGGGCTTCCTTGTGCCGATAGATATAGTATTCGACTATAATAATGAATTTAGCCTTTATTAATTGCCGCAATAATATGAGGTTGGCGTTTTCACCTGTCTTATATATCAATTTATATTTTTTTGCCAGCTTAGTAAAATACTTACGTGCAACTCCGGCCCTGGGATCAGCTTTCATTTCCCGGCTCAAGCTCTTTTCTGTTTTCTCTATTCCAAATACTCGCAATATCATTCTCAGACAAGCCGGACCGCAAGTGTAATTTGTCTGTTGTTTATAATATTTTAATTTCATTTTATTAAACTTTTATTATCTTGTCGTTCTCGGGCTTGACCCGAGAACCCAGAAAAATGTTAATCTCTTATTTAATTATATCTTACTTGATTAGTATATTATCAGCAAATTTTAGTAAAAAATAGCCCGCCAGAGGTCAAAAATGACATAGCGGGTAAGTTGGTCTGTCTAGTCTCCGTTACTTAATCGGCTGGTCACGAGTTGTCTATCATAGTCAAGTTGGCAGCGATACTTCTAACACGCAAGCGCCATCTTACACTGGTATTTTTTCCCGAGTCAAGCACACTTTGTAGCTAACTGTCTTTCGGATATCTCAGCATATTGACAATTTTTTGGCATCCTGTAATATGTTTCCAGGCCGTAAGGTGCGGCCAGAAACGCAAAACCCCACAAGGAGGAGGATTTTCAATGCGCCGAGTTACGGAGGTGACCGAGTGGCACGAACCCATGGTGGAGGGCGAGGAAGTCACGGCCCAGCAACTGCTGGAGGAGGCGGGTTACGAGTTCGACCCGGAGACCCACCGGCTCGTGACCGAGAAGCAGGGCGAGATCAACCCGGACGCGGTGATCGAAGACGGCGACACGCTCTACATCGAGCCATTGGAGGGCGTGGATGTCCCGGACGAGGACGAGGAGGAGGACGAAGCCGAGGACGAGGGCGAAGGCGAGCTGGACAGAGATCGCGTCGGGCCGACCGATGACGCGGAAGCTCCGGCCGTGGCGGAGGAGGGTGGGGGCGCTCCGGCAAGCGAAGCCGAGGGAGCTGGAGATCAGCCGGAGGGCGATCCCAAGTAGCAGCACGCGGCCAACCTAGGCGGCAACACGCACACAGGTAATCTAACACATAGCCTGCGGCGGAGCACCAATCCTGCTCCGCCTTTTTCTTTGCCCCGTACCAATTCTGGTAATGAGTAGAAGTAAATAATTCAGTAATTACATTATCGAAGCCAATGGCAAAGAACCCCGCCCCAATCTTATAGATGTCATCAATAAGAAAAAGCGCGAGCCGCTAGGCGGCTTCGCCTTTGGCCAACAATAAACCACGGACTTGGCTGAGATTGGAGCGGGGTAAACATCGTTAACCCGGCTATCCCGCCATCCCGTCATTCGACGGGACAGGTTCGACGGGATCCCACCTTTTTTTCACTACCCGACTAAAGTCGGTTAGAAAGCAGGATAGCGGGAAAGTCGGTTAGAAAGGATGACTTTTATTTACAATGTCTTTTCAACAATTCAACCGCTTTCTCCCGCACCGCTGGCCGTCGGTTTTTCGTTTGGCGCTTGAGAAAGGCCGTGACTACAGGCTTACGTATTGCCTCATCCGGCAACTCACCTAACGTGGTCAGGACGTGCCCGAGAACGACATTTCTGCATTCTGGAGATATTTTACCCTTGCTTATATAATTAGCCCCTTCTACCGTCAACATATGACGGATAATTTCATCCCGGAACTTAGGTTTGGCCAGGGCGATACTTCCCAGCGCTTTTATCGAATTCGCGGCGGTTATTAATTCTTTGGTGTGCAAGAAGCCGGCCAATTTCGGCACCAGCCGGTCGATTCTTTTATTACGGTCAACACCGGCTAGATTTCCGATAATTATTATGGCTACCCATTTGAGCACATGGTTTTCGCCGTCGAGAAACGGCAGAAATACGTCGAGCTTAGGATAGAGAGCTTGTGGGTTTTGCTTCGACAGTTCCACGGCTTGCTTCGCGGTGCAGTATTTTATGCTGGGTTTGTCTGACGCAAGGTTTTTAAGATTAAATTTTGTCATTTTTATTCAGTCAATATTTAATCCCGGTTCCTTTCTTTTCTCGTGTAGCAAAAGCATCGCTAAGGTCGAGCCCATAGCCGCTATCTTGCCTTCCAGCGCCAGCTTAACAGCTTCATTGTATTCAACCAGTTCAACGCGTATATCCTCATATCCGTCTTCGCCATTGTCCAAAGTTTGCGTTGACTTTTTTACCTTATCAGCGAAGAAAATATGTATCCGACGATTTAACTGTCCATACGTTTCATAAAACGAACCCAATCTTACAAGTGGTTCCGGACTACAAGTATAGCCTGTTTCTTCTTCAAACTCCCGCTTGGCCCCTACTTCAATCGGTTCATTGTCATGAAGTGAACCTGAAGAAAATTCGATTACCTCATCGTTCACCAGATAACGGTATTGACGGATCATTACCAATTTTTTGTCTTCTGTCAGACCGATTACCATGGCCGAATCATTGCTGTCCCAATAGGTCCAATCCTTCTGCTGTCCACCGGGAAGTTCAACAACATCTCGGCGAACTTTAAAATACTTTGTATCCAAAACGAGTTCCGTGCTTTTGCGTTTCCATTTTTTCATGGTTTTTCTATCATCGACAGCTATTCTGACTAGCCCTATTTTTTGCTAAATGAATAATTGATTGATAATTATACTGGCAGATTTTTTAAGCGTTGCCGATATTTTTGTTACTTTACTTTATAAAACATCAAATAGCTGTTGTTCGCTAGCTGGACCACAGACGGATCAGCCGTTATTTTATACGCTGGATCATTGAACCGCGTACTTGTAGCTGTAAAAGTCAGGCCGTCAGTCGAAGTGGCCAGACTAATGCCAGCCAGGTAAAGATACCATTTTCCATCTTCTTGCCAGACATCCGGTACGGCTCCGCCAGAATACGCCACGCCTTTTTCCGTGAAAGTCAGGCCGTCAGTCGAAGTGGCGACAATCACCTGGTTGGTCTCAACATCGCCCGTATACATATACCAGGTACCATTAACCAGCTCGACGTCCGGATCAAACACCCCAGCTCGTTCAAAACGGACGCCGTCTTCCTGGGTGAAATTAACACCATCGCTAGATATGGCTGAATAAATCTTATTAGTGGGCTCAATGCCGCTAGCCAGCATGCTTATGCGCCGTTCGTTGATATCAAAGTAAAAGAGTCGAATCCGTCCATCAGCCAGCAAGACCGGCGCTGGATCAGCCATGGCTTTATTTCCCAAGCCCGAAATTGTCAGTATGGTTGACGTTGACCAAGTCTGCCCATTGTCAGTTGATTTCACCATACCGAGCTGTTCTTTCAGGCCTTCTTGTGAGACATCGACGAAATAGACAAAAATCGTGCCGTCTTTCACTACCGCGCCTGGCACGGAAGCGTGTTCAGCCAATATTTTCCCCGAAACTCTCCAATCTGTCAGGTTAGCGCCCGTAGCATACGTAACCTTGTCGCGGTATGGCCCCTGATCCATGGTTGACCAGTTGAGTTGCTTCGAGGGATCAGCATTGCCGGATGAATCATCAGACAGCTGCAGCGCGTCAAGCAAATGCGCGACCACGCCGCTATATTGGTTTTTCTTGGCCGACGGAACACCAATTTCCGCTAGCGCCCAGCGTGTTTCTCCGGCAGCTGATGAAACAATAAGATAGCGTGAATAAATGGTGTATTCAGTCGTACCGACAACCTGCCTCAGCTCAGTTCGGGCATCACTCTGGCCAAGACGCTCGTCTATCCAAGTGACGCTCTGACTATCTTTTGAAACCGACCGGTCGTCAGCCACGATGGCCGCGATATTCGTGAGCTCGGCTGATTTCTTTTCTGAAACCGAAAATGTGACCGCGTCCGTATTTGAAGAAAAATACTGTATCTCATATCCGTGCCGTTGTTCAGCCGTCACGGATTTTTGGATCTCCTCAGGCGCGATCGAGGTCCATTCATCTACTGTGTCAAAGGTAAAGAGGAGCTCTTGATTAGCGTACGGCACGTATGTAACATTCAGCACTGGTAAATTCGTATTGGCTGCCGTGTTTGTATTCGTCGCGTTCCCGCAACCGGTCGTTGGCTGTGCCGCCGATGGATTGCCGTGTTTCACCCATTGGCCATTATCGCAGATCCAGGTGTCCTCATCCCCGCCAAAGCCAAAACGGATAATAGCCACAGCTGCGCCAGCTAAGATAATTACCGCGAGAATGATAATTAGTGTTTTTTTCATAATTAATTATTTAATAATTTTACGTTATAAATATATAATACCACATATAAACCCTTGACAAATACGATCCATTGTGGTAATATGGCTCGTTACTATCAACTGGCACTCAATCGGATGTCTGCAAAGGAGGATGATCATGAGAAGAGTTGTCATATTGCTCGTTCTGTTCGCGGCGCTGTGTGTGGTCGTCATGGTCGCGCCCCATGTTATTCCTCAGCTCACAATCCAGAAGAGCGGCTTCGTGGACAGCTGGGAAGTGGGGCCGATGAGCGATCCGAAGTTCATTCTGTTCATCAACATTCCGGAATCGTCCGGTACGCAACATCGGTGTTTCACTATGAAGCCTCCCCCGTTCGAGGTTCGAACCGGCGCTCCGCAGATCAGATACGGAACGATGATCGAATGCCGGATACATCCGATCACCAAGCGGGTAATCGGCGCAACCTTTAGTCCCGACGATTACGAAATCAGGCCCCCTACCAACGGGATCTGATCAACAGCTCGTTCGAAGCCCCATGGATACTTTCCTTGGGGCTTTTACTTTTATATAAATTCCTTGTCTATACCCTTTAATACTTTATACCAACAAGATATATTTTCTGGGATTTCCCGTGCCTATAGTAAAAAACGGGGTGCGCGATCCGTTTTCGATGTACGCGCAGGCACGGAGGCCTGCGCTCGGTGGTCGGTTTGGGTTTTTTGAGTAAATAAATGTAAGTGATCCGGCATGATTTGGTACGATAAAACGTCAAATCCTTTCAATTTTCCCGCCTCGAATATAATATCCGACAATAATGCGGCGTATTTCGCGTTTTCAAAAAACGGATTGTCCCCAGCCGTCCGAAATGTTACGAAATACGGGAATTCGTCTTGATAAATTCTTCGTTGGGTCATTCGATTTGAACGGTGGAATAATTTTTATCCTCCGAGCGCGCCCCTCCGCGGGTGCGCGATGTGTTTTTTCAATTCCGCGCCCCCACGATAGGATAATTATTATCCTCCGAGCGCGGGTCCCCGCCCACTTCGCGTTGTGAAGCAATGCGGGCGGGTCTGTGCCCGCGCTCTCGTTGGGCGCACCCGAGCCCTATTGATACAAAACCTCGAGCGCGCGATAAACCAGCATGGCCGGCCAAACCAGCGCTTTGAGAAATCCGAGCACGCCGATCCAAAAACCCCCCGCGTGGCCGATAAAATAAACAGCTGCGCCGATCAAGCCCAGGCCATAGACCGCGCCAGCTGATCCGCCTTTTTGGAAGCAGTTTGACATGATTTTTATTTGTTAATGTTATTTAGGATAGCCGCCGAGCGCAGGTCTCCGTGCCTGCGCGATGTCGATATCAGCCCTCAACGCACTCGACACGTCATTATCATTTTCCCCAAAAAAGATCGTCTTCGGCATAATTAAGCTTGTAAACAACATACAAGAAATCACTATTAGTATTATTAACCACTTCGTGCCGATCATTGGGCTCGATAACAATGACATCGCCTGCTTCCACTTGCTGCTTTATACCATTAACAATATAAAATCCGTTGTTATTTAGGAAATAAGAAATTTCCGTTTGCTTTTTATGGTAATGATTTTTCGCCGTTTCCTTCGGTTTGATTTTTATCAGTTGAATACGCGCGCCTGGCGTATGCAAATCTTCTTCATCAAGAAAGATTTTCTTGCTATACCCCTTTTTCTCCTCCCAGGGTTTATCTGACGACTTAATGAATTTCATAATAATAATGTTTTTATAAGTTTAATCAGTATTGATACGTATTTCGAAACAAATCACTAATTGATAAATGTATCTTCGATTATCTCTCCCCCCATACTTAATTTCTCTTTTGCTTGAACTATAATTCCGTGAATATGCGGTTGAAGGAATGAAAATAACATTAATGCATTAGCTCTTAAAAGCTGAATATTTTTATATTGAACCTGACGCATACCCATTCTACAAAATATTTCGTTAGTCTCCTTTATTTTACTTCCGAGAAAACCACTGCTACCGTGGGCAATCGCCGAACGAATATCATATAATTTTTTTAATATTATTCTGAAATCTCTTGATGGTATTTTTTTTACGTTATCAAATTGATTAAAATAATCATTTGTTACAAATCTGTCATAATAAATACTCCCAATGGTCGAGAATTGATAAATTATCTCTTGCTTTGCCCCTTTTGTAAAAATATTCTCAAGTCCTGATACAATTAATAATATTGCGCTTCGTAGGGAATACTCGTTAAAATAACCATATAATTGGTTTTGATTTAAGTAGTTTAGATTCCAATATCCCTCTCGAATTAACCCTGTACTATTTGCTATGTTTGTATGCTCATTCAAAAATTCATACAATGTTTTTATATCTTGAGTTGGCGCCGAATAATTAATACCCCGCTGCGCTTTTAAAAACATATGCACCATACCCATACTACTAAATGATCTGTGGGCTTCGTGCTCTATGGTTGTTGGTACAAAAGGCTTGTTTCCAAATATCGTCACTAGTCGTATCTGCTCATTACGAGTAAGATCAGATAATTTTTCAATTTCAAAATAATCAATTCTCTTTGGTATAAAATCAATAAGATATACAGCAGATAAAATACATTCTAATTTATTTAATAATTTGTAATACTCTCGATGTAATTCAGGGTTATTAATATCAATATTAGTTTCAAATATCGCAATAAAATTATTGTGTTCAATGAGCTTCCAACTGCCGAATTTAAAAGAATATTTTCCATTAGTGCTTAATGGAAATAAACAATGTGCATGTACTTTTACCACCTTTTTACTAATCAGAGATGAATCCATAATTATTAGTGTTTATCACCAATAAATCTATATACGTGTTCTTTCCTCACCCCAACCCCCACCCCCATCACACTACTCCCCCGGTTTCTCTACCTGGAGTAGGCGTCTCACTGCATCCCTAATGCCGTTGCTACGCGTGACATAATTTAATCTGATACCGCCGAGCCTGACACCCTCGATGAGATCGATAATTTCTTCTGGCTCATATTCCTCTCGCGAACCGACTATTTTTCCTTGCGCGCGGATTGCCACGTAAAGCTCGTCAAACGAGGTGGCAGTCTCAATGCCGCCGCCTTCTCTTTCTATTGGGTTTTCTTGTCCTCTTTCATTCATTTTTTTCTAATTATTTAATAATCTGCTTTTCACTCTTTGCCGTAGTCACTTCTTTTTTCACCTTCAAAATCAAAATAAATGCCGCCACAGCCGGCACCAGATACGCCAGGTCAAACCAGCCGATCTGATCGGTAATCGTCAAAATAATATTTAAAGCCAGAAGAATGACTAACAACCAATATGCCCATTTCCGGCCGCGGCTCATGAGATAAGTCAAAATAGCCAGCATGATTGCGTTACTAAGCGCTCCGGTAAAGTAGAACCATCGGTAATCCGACTCTTGAAACAGCCACATCACGCCGAAGGCAATCCAAAAAGCGGCAATGAGGTAGAAAAAGATGATAGTAGATTTGAAGAGTTTCATAATATTTAATAAGAGTGTTGTTTTCATCTCCGAGCGCAGGTCTCCGTGCCTGCGCTCGTGAATATTCTTACTGCATTTTTGTATTAGGCGCAACCGGCCTCGGCTTCATAAATACTGGTCCGACCGCTACCCCAACAAAGACCAGGTATGTGCTCCAGTTGCCAAAAACGATATCAGTCGTACCATTGGGAATGGCAATGACGAGGAGAAACCCAGCCAGCATTATTGCCCAGGTTAATCCAAGAGAAAACGCCTGTTTGGCTGTGGCCGGGTGCAGACCACGGGAAAACCAAAAAGATGTGGCTGTCATGATAATCGCTAAGACTACCCCAACCCACCAAAAACCCACCGGTGAATCCGAACCAGTGATCATCGAGAGAAGGAACAAAAGAACCATCGTTATAATGAATAGAAGAAAACCGTAACCGAAAATTTTCAACGCGTGTTTCATTCTGTTTCTAGCCAATAATTAAATATCTAAAACTCTTTTTAACTGGCGGAGGCGAACCCGCGCTAGGGCAGAGAGACGGGGCATGGATTCACAAACATATATGGGGCGGAGGCGAGAGGATTTGAACCTCTGATACCCTTTCGGGTATACGTCCTTTCCAGGGACGCCCATTCAACCGCTCTGGCACGCCTCCGCTCCATACACGTTCTGCTAATGTAGCACACGAGACCATGGCACCTGTCCCGGATTTATTCCGGGACGACCTCTCTAAAACTATACTCACTATAACTGAAAATACTCATTAAATAAAGAACCCCGAACCCTGTACCGAAGCGTTAGCGACTGGTACGGGGTCGGGGTAAGCGTGTGGAAGTCGTACTACGAAGGTCTGTGGGGAGCCCGATCGATGATCTGACCAACCAGGCCATTCACCTGGAAGTGGGCCCCGGGTTCGAGCGTGATGCTCTGGGCTGCGCCGATCCGCTGGCCGTCCACTCGGACATCACCGCAGATATTGCGCACATGAACCCGGCCATCGCCGATTGAGCGCAGCTGAACCGTGCTCAATACATCATTCCATTCCTCCGGCCGCCTCGTTTCTCTGACCGACTGTTCACCTAGTACACCATCCAGGCGCACCTTGGAGACCCTCGCTGGTGTCTGATCGCCATATGCCATTTTAGCTACGTCCTCCTAGTGGTTTTGAAGCCGCTTCCACACCAAATTACAGGCAGTTAAAAAGGTAGACTATTTTATCAAAAATGTCAATACTCAAAAAATCGTCAGCGAGTACTATATTGATAAACAAACTTCCCGAGTTTTTACGCTCGGGAAGCCGTATATTTCTTCTGATGTTATTTATCTTTTTCTCTTTGGCCGGCCACCTAATTTCTTTTCCAGCTTCAATATATCCAGAGTGGTCTTTATCACGGTATCGGGGTTGAGCGACATGCTGTCAATGCCCTCCTCGACAATAAATCGGGCAAACTCGGGATAATCCGACGGGGCCTGGCCGCAGATGCCGATTTTCCGCTTGTTCTTCTTAGCCTTGCGGATAACCTCGGCAATTAAATTTTTAACCGCCGGGTTGCGCTCGTCATAGATATGGCTGACCAATTGCGAGTCGCGATCCAGACCGAGCGTGAGCTGGGTCAAATCGTTCGAGCCGATAGAGAAGCCGTCGAAGATCTTTGAAAAATCATCAGCCAGTATCACGTTTGAGGGAATCTCGCACATCACGTAGACTTCCAGTCCATTTCTTCCAGAAACCAGGCCGTATTTTGCCATTTCAGCCAAAACCTTTTTCCCCTCTTCCACGGTTCGGCAGAAAGGCACCATTATCTTCACGTTAGTCAAACCCATATCGCTGCGAACCTTTTTTAGGGCCAGGCATTCCAGTCCGAAAGCCGCGGCAAAGTTCGGATCATAATACCGGGAAGCGCCGCGCCAGCCGATCATCGGATTGGTTTCCACCGGTTCAAACTGCCGGCCGCCGATGAGATTGGCGTATTCATTAGTTTTAAAATCCGAGAGGCGGACGATCACATCCTTGGGATAGAACGCCGCGGCGATAATGCCGATACCTGAGGCAAGCCGATCAATAAAATACTGTTTTTTGCTCGGATAGCCCTTAGTCAGGCTAGTGATAATCTTTCTGGCCTTGGGGTCTTTTAACCGGCCGAAGTTGAGCAGCGCGCCGGGATGGACTTTGATAAACGAATTGATGATAAATTCCTCACGCGCCAAACCCACGCCGTCATTCGGTATGAAGCTGTATTCAAACGCCTGGTCCGGATCGCCCAGGTTCATCATGATCTTGGTTTTCGGGCGTTTCAAATTTTTAATGCTGGTTTTCTTAACGGTGAATTTCAAAAGACCCTCATAAACATAGCCGATCTCGCCCTCGGCGCAGGAAATCGTGATCTGACGGCCAGTCTTTATTTTCTGCGTGCCATTTTTAGTTCCGACGATGCAGGGGATGCCAAGCTCGCGTGAAACAATCGCCGCGTGGCAAGTCCGGCCGCCCCGATTTGTGACAATGGCCGAGGCAATCTTCATAATCGGCTCCCAGTCCGGATCAGTCATGTCCGTAACCAGGACCTCGCCTTTTTTAAACTTGCTGATATCTTTTACGTCTCTGATGACATTAGCCGTGCCGGCGCCGATTCTTGAACCGACTGGCGAACCGGTTATCAAAACCTTGCCTCGGCGAGCGAGACGATAATCCTCCAGTACCGAATAATCGCGCTGCGATTGGACTGTTTCGGGCCGGGCCTGGACGATAAACATCTTGCCGGTCTGTCCATCCTTGGCCCACTCGATGTCCATCGGCCGCTGGTAATGTTCCTCGATTATCACCGCCCATTTGGCCAGCTTCAATACCTCCCGATCGGTAATGCAGAATTTTGCCTGATCCGTTTCGCTGACCGGTACGTCAACCGTGGGCTTTGCCGGATTCTTGCTGTAAATCATCTTCGGCGTTTTATTGCCAAGGTGCCGGGAGATGATCGCGCTATAGCCCTTAGCCAATGTCGGCTTAAATACGTAATATTCATCAGGGTTAACCTTGCCCTGGACAACGTTCTCGCCCAAACCGTATGAGCTATTAATCAGCACCACGTCTTTAAACCCGCTCTCGGTGTCGAGCGTGAAAATAACCCCGGAGGCGGCTAAATCCGATCGGACCATTTTTTGGACACCGATGGAAAGCGAGATTTTAAAGTGGTCAAAACCCTTGTCTTGACGGTAGGAAATCGCCCGGTTGGTGAAGAGCGAGGCATAACATTTCTTGCAAGCCAGCAAAAGTTCCTTGGGACCCCGAGTATTGAGGAAGGTTTCCTGCTGGCCCGCGAATGAGGCATCAGGCAAATCCTCGGCTGTGGCCGAAGAGCGGACCGCCACATCGCAATTCCGGCCAAACTCTTTCTCCAACTGGCGGTATGATTTGATGATCTGCTCATTCAGCTTCTTGGGAAATTCCGCCCGTAAAATCGTTTCTCTGATCTTTCGGCCGCCGGCCATCAGGCTTTGGATATTATGGATGTTCGTTTGCTCGAGAATTTTCCTGATTTCGTTTTTTATCCCCGCCTCTTTCAAGAAAATTTGGTAAGCTGACGCGGTGGTGGCAAATCCGTTTGGAATTAAAACGCCTCGCGGAGTTAGGAAGCGATACATTTCTCCCAGCGAGGCATTTTTTCCGCCGACCAAACCTACGTCAGTTTTGCGGATTTCTTTAAACCACAAAATTAATTTTTTGCCCTTGGTTTTCGGCATAAGATTTCACGAAGGCCTTCCGTTTAAGGCGGCCCGTAATTTAAAAGTTATTGCTAAGATTTATAAATTTATTTTCTTGGCCAAGGCGCCGATCACGGGCATTTCCCATTTTTCGCCCGAGTAAGCCTTAAAGAATCCAATGACTATCATAAGGAGAACAGCTAAGTTTACAATCCAGCCCACCACCGGGATGAACCATAAAAATGATACGATAAAAAGAATTAATCCCTGTCGAGCGTGAAATTTCACAAATTCACTGTCCTTTTTTATGACGAGCATAACCACGCTCAAAATCCACAGATAGGACAACGCGCCCATCAGCTTGTCGTCTTGACTCGTTACTGGTTTTTCGTTTGGCATAAATCTTTCTCCTAGGGAAGCCTCCGACCGGATTGAATTAGCCGGAAGACTTCTTGGTTAACTGTTTTTTTAATTAAAGATTTCGAATTGGGTTTTTGTTTTGGCGACCACCAATAGATCACCCCGGCAGTCAGCATGCCGATTATGGCATAGGTAATCGGCTCAGTAATTATTTGGAAGAAGCTTGTGACATTAAGATGAACAATGAAACGAAACAGCGCGACGCTCAGGCCCAAAAGGCTCCCGGCCAGTCCACCCGCGACTACTGCTTGGAGAGTATCGGTGGTTTTTTTACTAACAAAGCGCCAGCCAACATAGCAAAATAGGCCAAAAGCGACAATCCAGTCCAAATAAGGCAATGTCTCAGTGAATTCTGATAAAACGAGCAGGGCGATTGATATAAAAACTGGCCGGATGATCGCCTTGAAATAAACGCTCAATGGCTGACCGGCCAAAACAGCTTCTGGGGGAACCTCTTTCTCGGTTTTAATTGTTTCTTGATTGCTTTGATCTTGGTTTTTGTCTGACATTTTTGCTTTTATTTAGGTATCTTTTTTCAATCGTCTATATTATACACGATTTTACGAAAAAAAGCAAGTCTGGATAAAAAAAGCGGCCTTGGCTTAGCCTAGCCGCGGATATCGTTTCCGGAGATGAAAGGGCATTGGTGCTGAAAGTTGGAGTCAAGCGCTGATTCCAACACCCAGAGCCCGCTGAAGTCTGAACCGGCAAAGCGCGCGGATCACCCAGTACAGGAATCCGACCGGATTGCCGTAGAGCGCTATCCACCGGCACTCCTTCGACTGTTCAGAGAAGGTTTTTCCGACCGTCCTTGTTTCTCCCCAGAGAGAATCATGATCGATTGTTACCTTGCCTGGAGTCTCGAGAATCTTGGTCGGCAGGAGAATCATGACCAGCGCCACAAAGGTACAAACGGGAAAGCCGATTACACTGTAGAGGCTCACCAGCGAGATGATCAAATTGGCTGTTAAGGAATACAGCAGTGGTAGGGCGTCTACCCAATCCTTGATCGCCCCGAACTGTGCCGTGAAGATAAGGAGCGGCAGAAGCAAACAGGTGCTGCACGATACGCCAGCCAGTATTGTCCAGCCCACCACCGACTTGCCGCGCCAGAGCAGTTGGCGACTGGCTGGTATGTCGGCCGGGTTGAATTGCTTGACGAGGAAGTACAACAGGTAGGACGTCAATCCGGCAAGAAACCAAATGCTCGGCTTCGGCGTGTGAATGAGCGCAAAGCCGGCTAGACTGAGCGCGTAGGCCAGAACCACTGAAATCACCTTCCAGGTCATGATCAGTCCCTCCCTCTAAAGAACAGGTTGTTAATCAACTCTTCCTCGACTTTCCGAAAACACCATCACCTTATTTTAAATCTGGAGAATTGTCAAGAATTTTTCATAAACCAAAAACGGGGCTGTTTAAGAAATTAATATTATTTCTCGACTAACCCAGCCAGTCGCGACTGGCTGGGGCATGGAGAGATACATTAAAGTATCTCTCAACTTCGCTCGAGAAATATTTTTTCATCGGCTAAACGATAATTCAAAAACGGGGCATTAAATCGTTCCCGCAATTTGAAATTGCGGGAACGGAACAAATCTACAATAGTATCTAAACCAAAACGGACCCTTTCGAGTCCGCTTGGCAAATATTGAATGCTTGCTTTAATAATCCATCCCGCCCATTCCTGGCATCCCGCCGGGCATGGCTGGCATCTTTTCCTTTTCCTCGGGTAAATCCGTGACCAGCGTTTCAGTGGTGAGAATCATCGCGGCAATCGAAGCGGCGTTCTGGAGCGCTGACCGAGTTACCTTGGTTGGATCGAGAATGCCGGCCTCAACCAAATCTTCGTATTTATCAAGCCCGGCGTTATAACCGCCGTTGCCTTTTAATTTTTTTACCGCCTCCACGACCACCGAAGATTCCTTGCCGCAATTCTTGACGATCTGGCGGATCGGCTCTTCCAGCGAGCGCAGAAGAATCCGCCGGCCGATATCTTCGTCGCCCTGAAGTTCGTTCTTTTCAAGAGCCGGCAAAGTGCGCAGGAAAGCCACGCCGCCGCCGACTACCACGCCTTCCTCAACCGCGGCCCGGGTGGCTGAAACCGCGTCTTCAATCCGATGCTTCTTTTCTTTCAATTCGGTTTCAGTGGCCGCGCCGACCTTCAAAACCGCCACGCCGCCCGAAAGCTTGGCCAGGCGTTCCTGTAGTTTCTCCTTATCAAAGTCCGAAGTGCTTTCGC
Source organism: Patescibacteria group bacterium (assembly GCA_028714495.1). Taxonomy (GTDB): domain Bacteria; phylum Patescibacteriota; class Patescibacteriia; order JAHIZJ01; family JAHIZJ01; genus JAQTMH01. The sequence goes on along the minus strand of JAQTMH010000004.1, from coordinate 100,352 downwards.
TGATTTCCCGCTTAATCTGTTCAATCCGGGATTTGATATCAGCTTCGTTGCCCTTGCCTTCGACAATGGTGGTATTTTCTTTTGTGGCAATCACTTTGCGAGCCTGGCCGAGCATATCAACTTCCACGTTTTCGAGCTTCAAGCCCACATCCTCGGAAATAACCTTGCCGCCGGTCAAAATCGCCATGTCCTGGAGCATTTCCTTGCGGCGGTCGCCAAAGCCCGGTGCCTTCACTCCCAAAACGCTGAAGGTGCCGCGGAGTTTATTAACTACGAAGGTGGCCAAGGCCTCGCCTTCGATTTCATCAGCCACTACGACCAGTTCCTTTTTCCCGCTCTGAGCTAATTTTTCCAAGAGCGGCAGGATTTCGTTCAGGGCTGAAACTTTTTTATCGGTGATTAAAATGTATGGTTCGTTGTAAATCGCTTCCATGCGTTCAGCGTTGGTTACCATGTACATCGAGACATAGCCCTTATCAATCTGCATACCTTCGACAAATTCTTTGGCCAAACCGAACGACTGCGATTCCTCAACGGTAATCACTCCGTCTTTGCCCACGTGCTCCATCGCTTCGGCAATCACCTGGCCAATACTTTTATCATTGGCCGAGATGGAAGCGACCTGGGCGATTTCCTCTTTGCTGGAAACCGGCTTCGACATTTTTTTCAACTCCTGGATGACCAATTCCACTGTTTTTTCTATCCCCCGCTTGATTGCCATCGGGTCTGAACCCGCCGTAACATTTTTTAAGCCTTCATTGACAATGCTCTGGGCCAGAACCGTCGCGGTCGTGGTACCGTCGCCAGCCACATCGTTGGTTTTCGAAGCGACTTCTTTAATCAGCTCGGCGCCCATGTTCTCAAACTTGTCTTTAAGTTCGATCTCTTTGGCGATTGTCACGCCATCATTGGTAATCGTCGGTGAATCAAAACCTTTGTCCAGGACCACGTTCCGGCCTTTGGGACCAAGGGTCACTTTAACGGCGTCAGCTAATTTATTCGCCCCCCTTTTTAAAGCCTCGCGGGCTTCTTCATCGTACTTGAGTTGTTTCGGCATATTTTTCTTCCCTGGTTAATTAATAATGAAAGTTATTCGATGATTGCTAAAACGTCTTCCTCTTTCAGCACCTTGTATTCAGTGTCGTCAATTTCCACGTCCTCGCCGGCGTATTTGCCAAAAAGCACTTTGTCGCCGGCCTTGAGTCCGAGCTTGGTAATTTTTTCACCATTGCCAACGCTTATGACTTCGCCCTGTTCCTTCTTCTCTTTCTCTACCGTGTCAGGCAGGACAATGCCGGATTTGGTAATTTCCTCGTCTTTGGTAGGCTTCACGATCACGCGATCGCCTAGGGGTTTCAGATGCATAATTTACTCCTTGTGGATAAAATTAATGTTAATTTAGCCAATTTTTCTCGAATATTAGCACTCCAAATATATGAGTGCTAATTCCGTTACTTCATCTTAGCAAAAAGCAGGCTCAAGTCAAGAGCCCCTTCGAGCCAATGCGCCAACGCCACTAAAGTGGCTAAGAAGAAAAGATTCTTCTAACCGACTTTCCCGCCATCCCCGACTAGATCGGGGACGGGATCCCGTTGTATGATGGGATAGTCGGGTACGCCACTAAAGTGGCTAGGAAGATAAAAGGGTCCCGCAATACCATGGGGAGTGATATTTGATCCAGCTAATTCAAGCCGTTAATTTCTAATTGCCGTCTTTCGAAATACCCCAATTACCAGCCACCACAGCATTATTCCAAAATTTAGCGTCCACCAGAAATGATCAAACAGTCCGAAGACAAACAAAACCGCGACCTGGCTGACTGCCACCATGAACCAGTGATCGATTGGCTGACCTGAAAAAAGTTTTTTCACCGTCTTGCGTAAAATCTCGAAAAGCAGAAAGCCTAAAGCCAAGAGACCGAAAAAGCTAAGTTCGCCAGCCAGCAGAAGATAAATATTGTGAACCGGCTGATAGTCCCAGGGTTTGAGCCGGGTGTCAATGCCGTCATGAACAGCCTGAGTGTATGTTCCCAGACCCACGCCAACAATCCAATGTTTCTTCAAAAGCTGAACCGCTTGCTCTTGATAAGTCTGACGAGATTCAATTGAAATCTGCTCTAAGCGGTGCTCCGGCTGAAACCGTGAAAATATCGGTTCCCGAAACAGAGCCAGCGCGACTCCAGCGACGAGCAACATTACGACAAAAAGCTTGCTAAAGGTAATCAATCTAACTTTGTCACTTTTTATAATCACTACCAGAGCAAGAACAGCTAGGGCCACGGCTAAGGCCAGCCAAGCCGACCGGGAAAATGTGACAATCAAACCAAACATGCAAAAAATCAGGCTGAGGAGATAAAACATAATCTCGGCGGTGAAGCGTGATATCTCCGGTCTATGTTTTGACCAAAATTTACGTTTGCGATCGTGAGCTATTCTCTCAAACCAAATGTGTATCCGATGATATAAATCAAAATATAGGCCGAAGATAAAAAGTATGGCGATGACCAATAACCCGGCCAGGATATTCGGGTGGGGCAGGCCGCCGTAAGCCCGGAGCAGCCTCTGTCCATCAGTCTCAACCACAAATGTGCCAAGCTGGCCAGGGTCATGGGTCGCCCAACCCAGCCATTTCGAGGTTAGCGCGGTCTGGGAAAAAAACTGGGCTAAACCAATAATCGCCTGGATCAAGGCTCCGCCGACAAACGCTTGGGCCAGACGGCGCAATCTAAATTTTATTCCTCCGATTAACCAAACCAATATCCCGCCCATAACTAAGCGGGTCAGAACATATAGCGTCAACCCTTGGTTCAAGGACCAAAAAAATGACAAAGCGGCAATTACCAAAATAGCGATAATTGATATGTCGAGTCCTCTGGCTGGCCGATGCGAAGACTCCTTGGTATCTTTCCGGGAGCTTAGATAATGAAAAAATATCAACAGCAAGAACAAAAGGTCAGTGGCATAGAGACTGTAGGTGCCGTATTCCCAGGTTCCGCCATTGAGTTGGCCTTCTTTGATTATCCAGCGCGTCTGCCAAGGCAGTAAAAAAACATACAGGTAAAGAAGATACTCGGTGATTCTGGCTAAGCGTGAAGTCATAAACCAAGGGTCTTTAATTTTTGCAGCCACAGGTTCTGGTATTTTTCCCGCCGGTCATTGTCGTGGAATTTCAGCATCTGCTTGGATAAAATTACACGGCTATCGCGGTTCGCCAATCTTTGCAACTGATCCGGAAGACGGCGGCGTTGGATTTTTTCAAAATATCGTTCGAGCCAATCACCAAGCCAGCTGGAATGAATAGTCTCAAAAACTTTTTGCCCAAGTTTATTAAAAAAGGACCGGTTAATTTTTCGCGCCGGCGGCACGATCACCGGATAACCATTTGGAAACGATTCATCAACCCAGCTATTTGCCTTCATAAACTGCTGGTATAGCCGCCGGGGGTCATAAATTGGGACGATTTGTTTCACCCAGTGCGCCAGATAAATGTCTGGGCTGGAAATCTTTATCGGCCGCAGATCAAATCCCTCGGGCGAGATAAAAAAGGTCAAACAAATTTTATCCTTTGTCTCTTGGCCGACGGGCCGCTCCCCTAAAAGTTTGAGACAGCCGGCGGCATAAAACCGGGCGGTCCAAATTCTTCTCGGCTCGGCGACGATCAAAAAATCGATATCCCCGGCCAGACGGGAATTGCTGTAGGCCAGGGAATTGCATACGCCGATCATTCGGATGAAGGGAAAGGCGGACAGCCGTCGAGCAAACTTCAGGGCTTTTTGATATTTCGCCTCAGCCTCCCGGTAGCGCTTCAGCCTAAGTTCAACTGTATGTTGACGTCCTTTGAGAAAATAGAATCCCCATTTTTGATCAATTTTCTCCTTCAACCAATCATCATTTTGTGTTGCTTCAATTACTTCGGCTAAAGTTACTTTGGGCTGACTGTTAAACCGCCAAATTTCCATCAAAGTTAGGGGGTGTTCGAAAATATCAAAATAAGCCAGTTCCGAGAGTATTGATCGGCTAAGAGATGAGGTCGTCATAGTTCAATTATGGCGTTTTTAATAGAGAAAAGCAAACTAATAAATTCAAAAAGAAAGTCAGGCGACAGCCAGATGTGTTTGCCTTGGTTTACAAAATGACGAGGGAGTCGCTTAAAATATTATTCTATTCCTTGGCTAACACTTTTTTCAAGTATTGCCCGGTGTACGACTTCTTTATTTTAGCCAAATCGCGCGGCGTGCCTTCTGCCACGATCTCGCCGCCCTTATCGCCGCCCTCTGGACCCAGATCAATAACCCAGTCAACCGATTTTATCACATCCAGATTGTGCTCAATGATTAAAACGGTGTTACCCTTGTCCACCAGCTTATTGAGAACGTGGAGCAATCGTTTGACGTCTTCGAAATGAAGGCCGGTAGTCGGCTCGTCCAGGATGTAGAGCGTCCGGCCAGTCGCCCGTCGGGAAAGCTCAGTCGCCAATTTAATCCGTTGGGCTTCGCCACCAGACAAAGTGGTAGCTGACTGACCCAGATGGAGGTAATCCAGGCCTACGTCGCGCAAAGTATGTAGTTTCTGGCGGATCGCTGGAATATTTTCAAAAAAGTTATAGGAGTCTTCGACTGTCATATCAAGAACATCAGCAATATTTTTACCTTTGTAATGAATCTCCAGCGCGGCCTGATTATAGCGTTGGCCATGGCACTCTTCACATTCGACGTAAACATCGGGCAAAAATTGCATCTCAATCTTTTTATAGCCGTCGCCCTGGCAGGCTTCACACCGGCCGCCTTTGACATTGAAACTGAAGCGTCCAGCCTTATAACCCCTAATCTTGGCTTCGGGAATCTGGGTGAAAAGGTCGCGGATATAGGTAAAGACGCCGGTGTAAGTGGCCGCGTTTGACCGGGGAGTGCGGCCGATCGGCGACTGGTCAATATTTATGACTTTGTCGAGATGCTCAATGCCCTTAATCTCCTTATGTGCGCCGGGAATATCCTTAGCTCGGTAAAAATACTGGGCCAGGGCGCGGGCGAGAATATCCGTCATCAGAGTAGATTTGCCCGATCCGGAAACACCCGAGATGCAGACGAACTTCCCGAGCGGAATATGAACATCGACGTTTTTCAAATTGAACTCGCTGGCGCCTAGAATGCTTAAAAATTTACCGTTGCCGCTACGATATTTCTTAGGCGGTTCTATGCTAAGCGAGCCCGAAAGATAGCGGCCGGTTACCGACTTATTATTCTTCATAATCTGGGTGGGCGTACCCTGAGCGACAATCTCTCCGCCGTGCTCGCCCGCGCCCGGACCGATATCCACCACGAAATCGGCTGACCGGATCATTTGCTCATCATGCTCAACTACAATTACCGTATTGCCGATATCCTTGAGCCGCATCAGGGTAGCGATCAATTTGTCATTGTCGCGCTGGTGCAAGCCGATCGAGGGCTCGTCCAAAATATAAACCACGCCGACCAGGCTGGAACCGATCTGGGTGGCCAGGCGGATTCTTTGAGCTTCTCCTCCGGCTAAAGTCGCGGCTGGCCGGTCAAGCGTCAGGTAATTTAAGCCGACGTTCTCAAGAAAAGCGAGCCGGTTTTTTATCTCCTTCAAAATCTGATTGGCAATCACCTGCTGCCTCTGAGTTAAAGCCCGCGAATTCGATTTGGCGACTAGCTGGACAACGAACTTGGCCGCTTCGTCGATGGTCAATCTGACAACCTGGTCAATCGACGAGCCACCGACTGTCACGGCTAGAGCTTCCGGCTTCAAACGTTTTCCGCCGCAGGTAGGACAAGGGTAAATCCGCATGTAGCGTTCGATTTCCGAACGAATATAATCGGAATCCGTCTCTTTGTACCGGCGCTCGAGATTCGGAATCACACCTTCAAAGGTTGTCCAAAGCTCACGCACCTTGCCCCCGGCAAACTCATTATTGACATCATAAGTTTTACTGCCGGTGCCGTAAAGAACGATATCCAGCTGTTTTTTGCTTAATTTTTCTATCGGCGTATTGACTGAAAAACCGTTCTCACGGGCTACTGACTCAAGAATTCGGAAATACCAGGTCTGGTTGGCCGAGGTCCTGGACCAGGGCCGGATCGCGCCTTCGGCCAGCGTCAGCTTTCTATTCGGAATAATCAAGCTTCCGTCAATTTCAAGCTTCGTGCCGAGGCCGCTACAATCAGGACAAGCGCCGTGGGGATTATTAAAAGAAAAATTCCTCGGCTCGATCTCGGGTAGGCTAGCGCCGCATTTGGTGCAGGCAAAATGCTGGCTGAAAACCAAATCCTCGTCTTGGCCCTCCTGCTGGATGTAGACTATTCCATTGCCCAGATCAAGCGCCGTTTCCAGGGAATCCATCAGCCGGCCGCGCTCGGTGTCTTTCTGTTCCCGCTTCGGCAAATTGTTTTTCCGCATTTCAGCCGATATTTCCAGGCGGTCAATCACGACCTCCATGGTGTGCTTCTTGTTTTTATCAATCGTCATCGCCTCGGCTTCTTCGACAGTGTACATTAATCCATCGAACCGAATTCGGACATACCCAGCTTTTCGTATTTTTTCCAAAATATTCTTATGCTCGCCCTTTTGGTCTTTTATTATCGGGGACAACAGACTGACTTTCGTGCCAACCGGCAATTCGAGAATTTTTTCGGCAATCTGGTCAACGGTTTGGCGCGCCACCTCGAGACCGCACTTCGGACAGTGAGGCGTGCCGACCCTGGCGAAAAGCAAGCGGAGGTAATCGTAGATTTCCGTTACCGTGCCGACGGTCGAGCGCGGATTGTGCGAGGTTGATTTCTGATCGATCGAAATAGCCGGCGACAAACCTTCGATCTGGTCCACGTCAGGCTTATCCATCAAACCCAAAAACTGCCGAGCATAAGCCGACAGGGATTCGACATAGCGGCGCTGGCCCTCGGCATAGATCGTATCGAATGCCAAAGATGATTTTCCCGAGCCGGATATGCCGGTAAACACAACTAGTTTATCGCGTGGTATATCCAAGCTGATATTCTTCAGGTTGTGCACTCGCGCGCCTTTGATGGTGATTTTTCCCGCCATAGGTAATAAAAAAATACTAACAGATAGTATACAGGCAAAGGCAAATCTTGGCAAGTCCTTATAATTGACAAAAGTCTAGGCCGAAGATAAGCTCAAATTAATATGTCAGAAAACATTTCACACGAACTATGGGAAAATGAAAGGGCAACCATTGATCAGCTCCGCCGCGATAAACCGGAGTGGTTTGAGATTGATTCAAAGCTGAATCCCCAGCGAATATTAAAACACATCGGTATCGACACGCTCCCAGCTGATCGCCCCCTTGGCTACTATCGTCTCTACCCCCAAGATTTCATCGTCGAGGAGGTGGCAATTAATGGAAATTTAATTACAATAACGCCAGAACCACCTACCCCGCCTCAAAACATACCTGATCAAAGAACGCTATTCTGTACCTTGGTCAAGGCCGGTATTTTCACACTCGAAGCCCTTAAACGCTTAAGCGAGTCCCTGAAAATTGAGCTCAAGCAGATTGGCTATGCGGGCATTAAGGATGCGGTTGCTGTCACTAGCCAGCAAATCAGTCTCCGTCGAATTAAATATGAAGTTGTGGCTGAACATAAAATTCCAGGCCTTTTCTTAAAAAATTACCATTATGGCAAGGGCGTAATAACTGTTGGCGGGCTGGCCGGCAATCGCTTCATTATTTTTATCCGCACCAAGGAGCCCGTTGATCCGGAGTGGTTAACCCGGCACTTGACCGAATGCCAAGAAAATGGAGTTTTAAATTACTATGGCGTTCAACGTTTCGGCAGTCGTTCTTCAGTCCACCAGTTCGGACGAGCAATCTTGCAAGGAAATTACACTGACGCGCTTAATCTATTTCTGGTTGGAACTAACGAATCCGAACCACCTTATTTTCAAGTGGTCCGCCAAAAGGCACAGACTCTCTTCGATGATGGACAAAGTATGCTCAAAGAATTTCAACGCTTCCCCTACACTTTCCGTAATGAAATAAAAGTGCTGGAATATTTGAAGGAAAATCCAAATGACATCCTCGGTGCACTTACTTGTATATCTGAGCACACCCGACTCTGGGTTTATGCCTATGTCAGCTATCTATTTAATAAAATAGTTTCCGAGGCTGCGAAAAAAGGCAAGCCTCTACCGGAAACCCTGCCCCTGCTTTTGAGTCCTGACCCGACTGACCATGAGCCTTATCTGACTTATCTGAAAGAGGATGAGACAGAAAGCTTTTTGCGGTATATTAAACCATTTCCGTTTATCCGTCCAGCCAAGCGTGCGGTCTCCACAATCATCAAACCAGACATTCACGCTTCCCAAATTACTCCCGAGGGCGTGGTCATCAGCTTTACCCTACCAAAAGGCGCCTATGCCACCACCTTTCTTATGAACTTCTTCGAATTAACCTCTGGCCTCATCGTTCCGTCGTGGGTGAAAACGATCGAGCGGGACATTTTGAAACTTGTCAATCACGGCTCAATCGAACCGGTTAAAAAAATTCTCGGTAACTATATGCTCTCACGACTTGATTTGGGCGGATCGGCAACCGAGACAATTGCCGCCGAAGAATAATTTACGTCCGTAAGTGAGTGTTAACGCTCACCTACGGATACATAGACTTCTCGTATAAAAAGAAGAGGCCGGCACAATCCCCGAAGGAAAAGGCCGGCCTGTTGCAGTTGTGTGCAGAACCCAGGTGGAAGTAGGACGAGCTGTCCTACAGTTCGTCGTGCGAATAGTCGCCGAGCTCGCGCATCCGTGTCTGGAGGCGTGGCGACTGGTCGGGTTTGGCCCCACGGCAGTTGACCGTGTCCTGACGCCAGGTGAAGTCCTCCTCCTCGCCCATCCGCTTGGGATTGGCGAAGATGGTCACCTTCTCGTGGGCCAGATTGATCCGGCGCATGAACCACTCCAGGTCGACCGGACCGAGCGCGATCTCCTCGCCTTCGAGACCGAAGACGAACGAGACGACATACATGGGCCGGTTCGGATCGTTCGCCCGGCGCTGCTCGTTCCAGAAGGCCTGGACGAGCTTGAAGCCGAGAGCGCGGAGATCCGAGATGAGCAGGTCGAGCGTCGCGTAGGTCACGTCCCTGAGCTGCCGGCCCGAGTCGGGCTTGCCGCGCTGGAGCCGTTGGGCGTCGATGCCCTGAGCTTGCGCCTCGGTAGTGTGGCGCTGTTCAATACGCCGATCATCGCGCTTCTGTTCCGGGATGGCGGTGCCCTTGGGCGGCATGGTGTAGAACCGAACGATGACCTGCTTCAGAGGAAGCTCGGTGATTGCGACCGTGTGCGAGAGTGCCATGACAATCCTCCTTGTTGAACCCTGAGCGACCAAACACCACAGAATCTATGGACCTAATGGCCATTAACACCAATAAATAGTAAAGAGCGACTATCTGCCCTGGTTCGTCTGACAAATGTCTGACTGAATCAAGGCGCAGGACAGAAAATTATTAAAAACCTTCCTATCCGCCGCCTTTATTCTCAACAATAACCGCTGTAATCCTCAATAACCAAGTATAATAGCGCATTCTTTAGCTTTTGTCAAGACCCCGCCAGGCTGATATAATTGCCCCATGAAGAGCCTGAAAAATCAGATTAAAAATATTCCTAAAAAACCCGGCGTCTATCTCTTCAAGAATGTCAAAGGGTCGATTCTTTACGTGGGCAAAGCGAAAAATCTGAAAAGCCGGGTGGCTTCCTATTTCCAGAAATCAAATTCCCTTGAGGCTTCGAAGCGCCTGATGGTCACACAAATTGCTGATCTCGAATACATTATCGTTGACTCCGAGACCGAAGCGCTCTTTCTGGAAACAACCCTGATCAAGCGCCACCACCCGCCCTACAATATCATTATGCGGGATGATAAATATTTTATCTATATCAAAATCAATTTAGCCGAGGATTTTCCCTCGGTCTCTTTGGTCCGCCGGATTGCTAAAGACAAAACGCGATACTTCGGCCCCTACCAGTCAGCCAAAATCGTCAGACTCACCTTGAAACATCTGAAAAAAATCTTCCCAATCAAAACCTGCAAAAATAAACCTGAAGATCCGTGTTTTGATTTCCGCTTGCATCGTTGCGCCGGACATCTGACTTCACCGGCTAGCCGAAGTGAATACCAAGCGATTATCAAAAACTTTATCCACTTTCTTGAAGGCAGAAGCGAGGGTGTCCTCGTCGAGCTGCGCCGTTCAATGTCTGAAGCGTCAAAGCAGCAACACTTTGAAAAAGCCGCCGAAGCCAGGGATCGGATCACCGCGATCGAACGCGTACTTGAGCGGCAAAAAGTCATCCTCCGGACTAATGACAACCTTGATCTCATCAGCCTAGTCCGGGAACGGGCCTTGGCCGGCATAAATCTTTTTGCTTTTCGCGAGGGCAAGCTAATCAGTCGGAAAAACTTCATTCTGAAAAATATCCAGGACGAAAAAAATCCATTTCTTCTGGCCAGCTTTGTAGAACAATATTATACCCAATCAACCGAACATCCGAAACAGGTTATTTTCCGAGAACTTCCAGACCGGCGAGAAGAGATTGAAAAACTGCTACAGCTGAAATTTAAAACAGCCGAGCGAGGTAAGTTGTTTCAGCTTCTGAAGCTTGGTGAAGCCAATGCCCGAGATGCCCTGGCTAAAAGTCGGGTCGAAGATGAAGCCAGTCAAACCCAGCTCGATCAAGCCCTGGCAGATCTGGCAAAATTCCTCCACCTGGCCGAACCACCGCGCCGGATTGAAACCTACGATATTTCAAATATCCAGGGAGTCAACGCCGTCGGTTCAATGGTCGTTTTCGAGGCTGGCCTGCCGAAAAAATCAGACTATCGCAAATTCAAGATCAAAACTGTGTCAGGAGCAAACGACCCGGCCATGCTGGCTGAAATTCTCCAGCGGCGTTTCGGCCACCTGGCTGAGACTTCGCCAGCCGCCTGGCCAGAACCCGATTTGATTATTCTCGACGGCGGTAAAGGCCAACTTAACGTTGTGCGAGGTGTCCTGGCTAAACTCAACGGAGCGCGAGGCGTCCCCGCCGAGCACAGGTTTAACATCCCCCTGGCCGCTCTGGCAAAAAGAAATGAAGAGTTATTTCTGCCAGGCAAGAAAAATCCGATCCTGCTCCCGCCTGATTCTCCCGCCCTTTTTCTGGTTCAACGAATGCGCGATGAAGCCCACCGTTTCGCCATCGGTTTCTATCGGAAAACCCACCGCCGCCAGTCAATAAAATCACAGCTCGATGAAATTCCCGGCCTCGGCCCGAAAACCAAGAAAAAACTACTCCAAAAATTCGGTTCAGTCTCGGGTATTCGCCAGGCCAGTGATAAGGAGTTGACAAAACTCGTCGGTTCGCATTTAACTGAAGTGATCCGCGATTCCTTGGGTAGCTAGGCAAAAAGAGGTAAAATGTTAATTGTCCGTTCAATCAACTATTTGACTTATCAACCAATCAACTAATTATCTAATAATATAATATTATGCGCCGAGGCAGAGAATTAGAATCGTCTCTAGCTGTTCTAGAAGAGCCGGAGACAACAACCGAACACAGGCCCAAATCAAAAGAGCTTTGCCGATTTAACGGTCAGGCGGATACCTGGCGTTCTAATGAAAATGGGGTAATAATCGAAAGCAATGGTCAGCTGCTCCTTAATGGAGGAGAAAATCTGCTCCCGCCTGGAACCGAGTATGATGAATGGTTTTTAACACCTGAGGGGGTTGTCCTCAGACAAGGCAAAGATTTTTCGATAATCCAAAATGGTGGCCGCTGGGTGGATCCTCTATACAAAAACGAAGGCCAATACCGAGGCCACTATCAATTCCCCGGCGGCGTGCATATTCGGGATGGCTCAAGCTATTTAATCAACGGCCGGGAACGAGTAACTCCCTCCGGCCATCAAAGATTGGAACCTCACCCGACCGGCGTTATCACCGAGGAGGGCAATATTCTAAAAATTCGCTTGCCGGAAAACCGCAGTTACAATCTATATAACAATTTCAATTCAGAGACCGAGAGCTGGTGCACTCATCCCTGGCTAGAGGGGGTCGTGCTTGAAAGGACTGAAAAGGGTGTGAGAAAGCTTTTTCTCGCACAAGAAGAGACCCGGAATAACCCCCAAGAAATTTGCGAGGATAATTTTTTAACCTGGGAACCTTGTAAGAATGGAATTGTCGGCGTAAGAGACGACGGCTTGCATTACTTTGCGCCAGGCGGAGTGCATGAACATCTATACTCGGGCCAATACGATGATCTTAAGGTTGAGTCGCGGGGTGTGGTAATTAGGGTCGGCCAAGAATGGCGCCTGATTGAAATCGGAAAATAATAAATGTCAACTTCCAATCATCACGTGGAAATTGAAAAGCGTCTGGCTCAAAAAGCCCAGCGCCGACAATACAAGAAAAAACCGAAAATGAAAGTGAATAGTCGGAGTATCTTGAGATTACAAAAAATTATTGGTGAAAAAGCCCACCGGGAAAAATTGTCATGAGAAATAATCTTTCCATTGACAAATTCTTGCCCTCATGCTAATCTCCTAGTTAGCCAGTATTGGCTTTTTTCTATAAATAACTACTATGCAATTTTATTTCAATATCGCGCTAATCGTATTGTCAGTCCTGCTGACAGCCTCGGTGATTCTTCAGCAACGCGGTTCTGGCCTGGGTGGTGTTTTTGGCGGCGAGGGTAATGTTTTTGAGACGCGACGCGGCGTTGAACGCTACATCTTCATTTTTACCATAGTCGTCTCCGTGCTCTTTATGGGGGTGGCGGTGGCGAATCTACTCTTTACGTAATCAATTCTACTAGTAAACGTTCCTAAGTGGCACGATTTTCGGACTGGTCTAAAAAATTATTCACCAAATACCGACGAAGATTCTCGCCGGCGGCGACTTCCGGTCAGCGTTATTTTTCCCAAGGTCGTCGTTGGCCCTCCCCTCGACAACTTCGGTATTTGCCTAGAGTGTTGTCCAAGCAAGAAAAAATAATTCTTCTCGGCCTGTTAGCCTTGTTTTTAATATCGGGGATTGTGCTGGGCATACGTTTTTATCTCGGCCACACCAAAGAAGTGCCTGTCTCTGGAGGAGAATACGTCGAGGGTTTGGTGGGCAATCCGGCCTATATCAATCCCATCCTGGCTCCTTCCAACGATACCGATATGGATATTTCTCGCCTGGTTTTCTCCGGTCTTTTTGAATATAATGAGCAGCGGGAACTGGTGCCTGATTTAGCCGAAAGCTATGAATTAAGCGAGGACCAAAAGACTTACACCATTCATTTAAAAAACAATATCAAGTGGCACGACGGGCAGCCTTTCAGTTCAGAAGACGTATTATTGACGATTGAGGCAATCCAAAATCAGGAGATAAAAAGCCCGCTGGCTCTAAATTTACGTGGCGTTACCGCTGAAGCCCCGGACGGCTCAACCATTATTCTTACTTTAACCGAACCCTTTGCTCCATTTCTAAACTCGCTGACATTCGGCATCCTGCCCTATCATATTTGGAGCGACATCCAACCGGTTTCTTTCCACTTGGCGGAAACGAATTTGAAGCCCATCGGCACTGGTCCCTATAAATTCAATTCCCTCAAAAAAGACCGTTCGGGAAATATTAAATCCTATGAATTGATCCGCAATCCCGACTATTACCAACGGCCCGCCTATATCGAGAAAATTCGTTTCGTCTTTTACCCCGACCTGGAAAGTTTAATCGAGGCTGGGCGTGATAAAAAGGTGGAGGGCTTGGGCTACGTTCCAAAAGAATCAAAGGAGTTCTTGTCAAAAAACAAAGAAATCGTCTCCCACCTTCTCCATTTGCCCCAATATACCGCCGTTTTTCTCAACCAAAAAAATCAGCTTCTAAAAAACCTGGATATCAAGCAAGCGCTGGCCTACGCTATAAATAAACCCGAGATAATCGAGCAGGTGCTTAAGGGCGAGGGCGAACCGATTCACGCGCCGATTCTGCCCGGCTTTATCGGCTACAATCCAGAAGTAAAAAAATACGAGTTTGAACCGACCAAGGCTATTGAAACGTTGGATAAGGCCGGCTGGGCATTGGACGAAGAATCGGGAATGAGAAAAAAGGACGGTCAAGAGCTCCGCTTCACTTTGACCACGATTGACCAGCCGGACTTCGTCGCCACCGCCAATTTGCTCAAAGACTACTGGCAAAAAATCGGCGTGGGAGTTGAGCTAAGAATCATTGACGGGAGTCGAATCGAGAAATACGTAATTAAGCCAAGGGATTATGAGGCACTTCTCGTCGGTGAAATCGTGGGGACTGACCCCGATCCATACTCTTTTTGGCATTCCTCTCAAGGCCGGGATCCAGGACTGAACCTCTCCGTCTATGTCAATAAAGATGTTGACCAGCTTTTGGAAGAAGCCCGAAAAACTACTGATCTCGAACAGCGCCAGATGAAATATCTTCATTTCCAAAATATTTTGGCTGACGAATTACCGGCTCTCTTTCTCTACAATCCCACCTATACTTACGGATTAAACGCCAATATTAAGGGGTTCAATTTAAACCGCATAACTATCCCTTCTGACCGTTTTACAAATATTGAAAATTGGTATATCAAAACCAAGCGGGAGTGGTAAAGTTCTTCAATATATTGATGGGCAAGTGGCCTCGTCGAATGACGAGATAAACTCCACCCCGCACCACAATGGGCGCGGGGCAAGCTGGCAGATTTACCCCGTACCAGAGGTGGGCGGGTGGCGGAATTGGCAGACCCGCCCGACCGCATAAGCATTCGTTGCGGGCGCGGCCTGCCCGCTGAACTTGCCAATATCTTTACATAATCGTGTACACCCACACATGCCGGGATGGTGGAACTGGTAGACACGCACGGTTCAGAGCCGTGTGGGAGCAATCCCATGGAGGTTCGAGTCCTCTTCCCGGCACCAAAAAAAGGAAGATATCAGCACGGCAGCGGTGGTTGTTGATTTAAGATGCCTGGTATATTAATTCTCTATCTGTTTCAGTTGGCGTCGGTTCAATCGAACTATTATAGCCTTCGTTTCAATAATATTACTCCGCATTTTCTTATTATTTCTTAGCTTATCTCGCTCGCCAGTACAATCTAGTTAATAATTGTTATAGATATTAAAATCTAAAATTCAAATTACTCTTTATGAGTCACAAAAGACACCGTAAATTCAACAAACGGCCAGCGCTTCAACCTCAATTGGGCAAAAAAACCGACACCCTGAGAATCATTCCTCTGGGCGGACTTGAGGAAGTCGGTCGGAATATGACCGTGCTCGAATATAAGCACGATATCATTATTATCGACATGGGCCTGCAGTTTCCCGAGGAGGATATGCCCGGAATTGATTATATTATCCCAAACATCTCCTATCTCAGAGGAAAAGAAAAATTTGTAAAAGGCGTGATCATAACCCACGGTCACTATGACCATATCGGCGCGATTCCTCACCTCATTCCGCGCCTGGGCCGGCCGCCGATTTTCGGCACACCACTTACCCTGGGAATTATCGCCAAGCGCCAGGAAGACTACAAAAACGGCGGCGGAAGACTTGATCTGCACGCCGTTGATAATGAAACGAAATTGCGGCTGGGCGTTTTCGAGGTTGAATTCTTCGGGGTAAGCCACAATATCCCCGGCTCTCTAGGCGTCATTGTCAATACGCCGGTTGGGCTGGTTGTCCATACCGGCGATTTCAAACTTGATTTGCAGCCGTCTGGGGATACGCCGGCTGACATCGCCAAAATCGCCCGGTTAAACGAACAAAATGTCCTGGTTATGTTGGCCGACAGCACTAACGCTCCCCAGCCCGGCCACCAATTCACTGAACAAGAAATCATGCTCAATCTCGAAGATGTCTTCAGTAAAACTCCGGGCCGGCTGATTATCGGCACCTTCGCTTCGCTTCTGGGCCGCATCCAGCAGATTATTCAATTGGCTGAAAAATATGGCCGCCACATTGTCATTGACGGCTACAGCATGAAGACCAATGTCGAAATCGCCCAGCAACTCGGGTATATGAAAATCAAACCGGGCACGCTTATTGGCTTCGAGGATATGAGAAGGTTTCCCAGCCAAAAGCTCGTTATCCTCTGCACCGGCGCCCAGGGCGAGGGCCGGGCCGTCTTGATGCGCCTGGCCAACCGGGAGCACAAAAGGGCCAGAATCGAAAAAGGTGATACCATAATCTTTTCTTCCTCAGTCGTGCCGGGCAACGAACGCTCGGTTCAGCGACTGGTCGACACTCTCTATCGTGAGGGTGCTGAAGTAATTAATTATAAAATGATGGACATCCATGCCGGCGGCCACGCTAAACAGGAAGATCTAAAGTTAATGCTGAAGCTCGTCAATCCGCAGTATCTGATTCCTGTCGAAGGCAACCATTCCTTTCTCCGGCAACACGCCAAGGTGGCTATCCAAACCGGTTTTGATCCGAAAAAAATCTTCATCGCGGACAACGGCCAAATAATAGAATTCACTAAGCAAGGCGGCCGGATTACCAACAAACGCGTACCGTCAGAATACGTCATGGTCGACGGCTTGGGCGTAGGCGATGTTTCAAGCGTTGTCTTGCGAGACCGCCAACAACTAGCCGCCGACGGCATGATTGTGATCATTGCCACGATCGAGGGCAAAACCGGAACTCTGGTTGGACAGCCCGACATCATTTCTCGCGGCTTTGTCTATATGAAGAGCAGCAAAAGACTTATTGACGAAACCCAAGCTAAGGTCAAAGAAATTCTAAAAGACCACGATCCTGAATCTTCGCTTAATGATACCTATATCAAGAACAAGATCCGTGATGACCTCGGCCAATTCCTTTTTCAAAAGACTGAACGGCGGCCGATGATCCTGCCAGTCGTCATAGTTGTGTAAAACAAATTGACACAATTGGAAAATACCTGTATACTATAGGTATAATATTGCCTTTCACATAGTTCATGATCGATGGAGGAGATCAGAATAAGATAATTGGCAACCTATACAATATTTTTTGTTTACTTAGCTAATCTAAGCCACTATTAAGTGGTTTTTTATATATCATTTAAGTAATTTAACCTAAAAAGTAAAGTAAAAATTATGAAAAAGTCCAAAAAAAATGCAATTTTCTACGTCGGAGCTGGAGCAGTATTGATTTTTTCGTTTTTTCTAGTGGTTCAACCAGCCCGCGCCGATGAAATGCCCACAACTCCTGATCCTGATTCTCGTATTACCGCGGTCTCTTTTAGCGCCGCAAGTTCAGTGGCTGGCGCAACTACCACCTATACAATCGATTTTACAATGGGAGCCGCCTTGAGCAGTCCTGGCAATGTGGTTTTTGATTTTGGAGTAAGCGGCGGTTGTAATGGGCAATGGGATTTCTGCAATCCCAGTTTTACAGACGCGACCTTGAGTTCTGGTCTGGCTGGAGAATTCCACGCCGGGGGTACTAATTTTGGAATTTTTGTTAACAACCTAGCAGCTGGTGACTACACTTTGGTAATTGCCGGCGTGCGAAACCCAATCAATATCAACGGCCACTACCGCGCCTATGGCATGACTTCTCTGGTTGGTGAGGAGGGTGGCGATAATCCGGATAAAACTCCTTCTGATCCGGTCTATTTTGGCGCGTACCAAGTTAAGGGCAACGTAACCCTGCCAAACGGCGATATAGCTCCCAATCTAGGTGTTGACATCCAAACGGCTGACTTTTCGATGAATTTTCATACTCAAACTGATCTATGGGGCGCCTATTCCTTTGTTGATAGCAACATCACTGCTGGCACCTACACTCTGAATATATTTCTTAGTCCTCAATATGGTGACTTTGTCGCCCCAGATCCAATCCAGTTTGCCTATAACGGAACTACTGCCGCTACGGTTAACGCTCAATTGCAAGCTGCCACCAAGACCCTAACCGGAACTGTCAGATATAACGACGGCACTCCAGTTACCACTGGCGGACAAATCTGGGCCAATCGTGAAGGTGGTTCTGGCGGCAAGGGCGTTGATCTCGGTAGTAATGGAACGTACAGCCTGGTTCTCTCGGGCGGCAACTGGAACCTAAATCTCAATGCCGGCTGGGATCAAGAGAATCAGCGCCAGAGACAAGTTGACTGGACTTATAATCAGCCGCCAACCATGGTAAGTTTCGTAAACGATAATTCCGTTCAAAATCTGACAACGGATTTCACCGTTACTAAAACCAACGCGATAATAAAAGGTAAAATTGTCCTGCCTAACGGTGCTCCTTTGTCTGGCGGAAATGTCGATCTGCGCAAAGGCGAAGGCCAGGGCATGGGTAGTGGAATAAATCAGGATGGCACCTTCTCTGCGAATCTTACTGATGGCACGTATAAAATGAGCGTCAACGCCGATACTCAGCGGTTTCCTGAATTATCTAAATATTATCTATCAGAAACCTCGGTAACAGTTGCGGCTAACCAAACTCTCGACCTCGGCACCTTAACCATGTCGGAAAAAACCAGCAGGATTGTCGGCCGGGTTATTACCAATACCGGTACGCCAGTCGCCAGTCTTGGAGTCAATTGCAATCAACGGCAGGGCTTTGGCTGGACACAGGGTCAAACCGGCGCTGACGGCAGCTATACTGCCTGGGTCTGGCCGGGTGAATGGGAGTGCAGCATAAACCAAGGTCCTGATTCTACCTACATTCAAAATCAATCGGGTCCGAGACCTTCTTATATACTGTCTGCCAACCAAACTGTTACTGCAGAAGATATCGTGGTCCAGTTGGCTGACGCCACGATAAACGTAAAATTAGTTGACGCGAACGGCAACGCTATTAATAATATGTTCGGCTATGCCTATGCCCGCAAAAAGAGCGGTGGGAATAAGGGGGGCGATCAATTCGGCAACGGCATTCAAAACGGATCCGCCACTATTCATCTGATCGGTGGGGAAACCTTTGTTGTTGGAGCCCAGACTCCCTCTGACCAAGCCACTCTCCTGTTAAAAGAGGAGGTGGAAGTTGCTATCGCGGCCGGCGAGACAAAAGATGTTAAGCTAACCATGATACCGCCAGACGCGAATATTATCGGCTTCTTCCAAGATCAAAACGGCACAAAGGTTACCAATGTTGAAGCTGATGTCAATGCCGGATCAGACGGCGGCGGCATGTGGATGAACACCCGTCTTCAGGCCGATGGCAGTTTCAATCTGCCGGTCAAAGGCGGCAAGGCCTACTTCTTAAACTATTGGTTCCGAAATAATCCTGACTTTGTCCAGACAAATCCAGACCAGGCGCCATTTACCGTACCGGTTGGCGGCACTGTCACTAAAGTCGTTACCGTCTATCGAGCTGATTCGCAAATTACAGTCAATTTGCTCGACCCGTCCGGCAATCCAGTGTCATATGGTTATATCTGGTGTTCAAACCGAAGAGCCCATGAAAATAAAGTAACTGGTGATTTCGAGGGGGGCAAGGAAATTAATGCCGGTTCTGAAGTTCGAGGTGGCACTGGCGTGGTTCGCCTGGTCGCCGATACCTATGAGTGCGGTTCTGGCAACGGTATGGAAATGGCAAAAAATAACTGGATGCCTCCAGAAATGGCTCAGGATATTACGGTTACACCGACTTCGCCCGCTACGGTAACTATGCAGTTCCGCCAAGCTGATGCCACGGTCATTGCCAATGCTTCATTTGCCGACGGTTCAAAAGTAAACTTCGGTTGGTGCCATGCCTTCAATCCTGATGGCGGCTTTTCCGGCGGTGAAATAATGGATGGTACCGGTCGAATCCCATTGATTATCGGAACTTGGTATATTGGCTGCGAAATGGGCACAACTGAAGGATTCTACCGTTCTGACGAAGCGATGGTGACGATTTCTGCCAAAGGCGAGGTTACTAAATCATTCACTCTGGAGAAGAAGGCCTGGTCGATTCCCGAAGGTTTAACCCAGCAAATTACCGCTTCAAATCAAAACAACATCACTCTACCCGATGGCACTACTGTAAGCATTCCGGCCAACGCCCTGGCTACTGAAGGCGACGTGACCTTCATGGCTTCACCGAACATAAATATCTATCGAACCAACGACACCAAGCCGATCAATTTCGCTTGGGACTTCTCGGCCCTGGACAGCAATCAGCAATTGATCGAGTCGTTCAATAGCAACGTAACCATCTGCATCCCTTATGATCAAGCCGTGCTGGATGAAGTGGGGGTCAACGAAGACGACCTGGTAGCTAAGTATTATAACTCTACCAATGGCGCCTGGCAGTTACCTAACGGAGTTACCCAGGACACTGAAAATAATGTCGTTTGCTTCTCAGTTGATCACTTCACGAATTTCGCATTGGCTACCGGCGCTGGCGCGACCGGAAATGAAATCAATAACTACGACATCATTGCCACTCCGCTATCAGGCGGCGGTCCGCAAGTGATCCTTGCCAATGAGAACGGTAAAGTGATTGCTAACTTCTTCGCCTATGCCTCCACGCTCCGCATCGGCATCCAGGCCACAACGGCTGATGTTGACGGCGACGGCGAAGTCGAGATAATTGTCGCTCCAGGCGCTGGTGCTGGTCCTCAAATAAGAGTCTTCGATCACGCTGGCAAACTCAAATACCAATTCTTCGCCTATGATTCAAAAGTGAGAATGGGCGTAAATTTGACCGCGGCTGATGTCAATGGCGATAACATCGCTGAAATAATCACCTCACCTATGTCTGGTGGTGGCCCGCAAGTACGCGTGTTTAATTACAAGGGTGATGTTAAACATCAATTTATGGCCTATGCCAGCTCTTACAAAGGTGGCTTAACCGTGGCGACTGGAGATACCAATGGTGATGGCATAAATGAATTGGTGGTGGCGCCGGAAAGCAATGCCGGTCCGCAGATCCGGGTCCTCAAAGACGACGGCACCCAGGTTAGCCAATTCTTCGCCTATGCCACCACTGTCCGCGGCGGTTACAATATAAAGACTGGTGACATTGATGGCGACGGCACAGCTGATATCGTGGTTAGTCCAAAAGCCGGACTTGGCCCGCAGGTAGCTATCTTCAAAGGCGATGGCACTCTAATCAAACGCTTCTTCGCCTACGCCGAGACTTTCAGGGGCGGCGTAAATGCCTCAGTCGGCGATGTTGATGGCAATGGCAACAACGACATTGTTGTCTCTCCGATTTCCTCTGCCGGTCCGCAGATCCGGGTGTTTGACAAGAATGGCCAGGTGCTCTCCCAGTTCTGGGCTTATTCATCAAGCCTAAGAGGCAATTTCACCTCCTTCGTAGCTGACTTAAACGGCGATGGCACGAATGAGATTGTGACTGCGCCAGGCCAGGGCATGGGTCCGCAAATCAGGACCTTTGACCGGAACGGTAAAGCCTTGTCCCAGTTCTTCTCACACCACAAGGGCTTCCGCGGCGGCATCACTATCGCCCCAGGCTACTAAAGAACTTCAGTAATTCAAATAACCATTCCCCATACCCAACGTGGTATGGGGTTTTGGTATCCGGGAAAGTGGTAAAAACAACCGAATGCGCCGCCCCCCATCTGTCATCCTGAACTCGTTTCAGGATCCCATTGTAGTAGAAATAATGGGATCCCGGATCAAGTCCGGGATGACAGTGGTACTTATGGTCTTTATGGGGCGGCGCATAACTTCTTCATTTCTAATTCCTGTGCTACAATATAACCATTATGGCCTCAAAACTTAAAATCTTCTCCGGCATCCAGCCCACTGGCATGCTCCACATCGGCAATTACCTGGGCGCGATTAAACAGTGGTTGATTCTTCAGGAAACCAGCGACTGTATTTTTTGCGTTGTCGACTATCACGCCATTACAGTTAAATACGAGCCTGAGGAAATGCAGCAGCGTATTTTTAACGCTGCCCTGGACTATCTCGCGGCTGGCTTGGATCCGAAGAAATCGATCATCTTTGTCCAATCGCATGTGCCAGAACATTCAGAGTTAGCGTGGTTATTGAATACTGTAACTCCTGTCGGGGAGCTTAGAAGAATGACACAGTGGAAGGATAAAATATCATATGAACCGAAATTTGAGATATCAATTAATGATTCAGATTTTCGTCATTTAAAGAATACGTGGAAAGTTATAAATGAAAATATACTTAATGGAAGTAACGATATTTCTAATATTACAAACCGCATCTCTAGAGCTACAAAAACAGCTGAGAAATTATTAGATTTAGTTGAAGGCATGCTTGAATTTGATGCGAAGCTAAACACTATTAAGGCGGGATTGTTAAATTATCCTATTCTCATGGCCGCCGATATCCTGCTTTATAAAACCCACATCGTCCCAGTAGGCGAAGACCAGCAACAGCATGTGGAATTGACCCGGACAATTGCCCGAAAATTCAATAGCCAGTTTGGCGAGACCTTTATCGTGCCAAAAGCTCAGCTGTCACAGGCCCAACGGATTATGTCTTTGGCTGACCCGACCAAGAAAATGAGCAAATCCCTTGGGCCAAAGCACTACCTCGCTTTAACCGACACGCCCGGAACCATCCGCGAAAAGATCAGCCGAGCCGTTACTGATGTCGGCTCTGAAGGCGGTGAGATGAGCCCAGGCGTGAAAAATCTATTCGTGCTTTTGAAGGAATTTGGCGCTCCGGCTGAAATCAAGAAGTTCGAATCCGCTTATGCTGATAAAACTATCCGCTACTCCGAATTGAAAGAAGCGCTGGCCGACGCGATTGTTAAAAAACTCAATCCTTTCCAGAATAAACGAGCTGATCTGGCAAAGGAACCTAAAAAAGTCTGGAAGATTCTCAATGACGGCGCTAAAAAAGCCCGGCCAATCGCCCAAAAGACGCTGGCTGAAGTGAAAAAAAAGATGGGCCTATAATATAAATACTTAGGTAATAAATATTCACCGTTGGCGAGGATAATCATCCTCGCCTACGTTTTTTATTAAAAGCTTACTCCTTGCTTTTTTTGCCGAACGTATTACCATAAGGAAATCTGAATGGATTGAAACATTAGGAGTTATCGCTGTCAACCGAACAGAAACATAGGAGGGATGGTATTATGGGCTCTTTAAGACTTCCAGAAGGCATGAGGAGCGGCCAGATCACTTCTCTACCCCAAGGACCAGACAACCCCGCATACATCGAGTGCGATGACGACAGGATGGAATACATCTATTGCGCTGAGGACGGTCGTGTTCTAGCCTGGGGTCCAGAAGGCCCTTCCTTCACCGCCGCACCGCTTACTGATCGCATGGGCCTAAAGCAGCCGGTCATTTTCACGACCGGCGGAAATCCGGATCTGGTCGATTTGTGGGGACCCTATGACCCGAAAAACCCTGAAGTCATCGCGACCCAAGAAGAACATGCGGAACCCGAAGCTCCGTGAGTACCTTCTTAGAGCCTGACACTCTTGTCAGCGCTCTTTTTCTTTTTGGTCGAATGAAGAAATTAAGAATTCATCCCCGACTAGATCGGGGATCAGTAGGAATAATTATTGAAGTCCCGCAACGGGACAACCGACCTTCTTACTTCTGCATTCTGCATTCTGAATTGTTAATTAGACCTGCGTCCTACCTTTCATTCCAACAGGTGTTTTTCAAGACGCACGGGTCGCTCCAGCCAATCTTTGGCCGATTGCCGCGTCTTATCCGTGATATCACTGACATAAAATTTGTGTTCCTGGCCCCGGGTGAGCTTTTGTTCGAGTTCCGGATGTTGTTTCAAATATTGGCCTACCTCCTGAACCACCTCAGCGGCCGGATCCACCAGCTTTACCCGCTGGCCGATTTTCTGCTGAATAATCTCCCGCATGAGCGGGTAATGCGTGCAGGCGAGGACCAGCGTATCGATTTGTTTAAGTTTCAGGGGGTAGAGATAGCGTCTGGCAATCATTTTCGTTTCCGGTTTCTTCACCCAGCGCTCTTCAACCAATGGAACAAAAAGCGGACAAGCCTGGGTTATCAGCTCCAATTCCCTATCCGCCTCTTTTAGCCGGCGCTGGTATATTCCGCTGGCAATGGTGGCTGAAGTGCCGATAATCCCGAGTCGTTTCTTGGTTGTCACGGCAAGCGCTTTTCGGATAGCTGGGCTGACCACTTCGAAAATCGGCACAGCCAAACGCTTTTTTAATTCCTCGGCTGCCACTGCCGAGGCGGTGTGACAGGCTACGATAATAATCTGCGCGCCCTGGTCAATTAAAAACTGGGCGTCTTGCAGCGCGTATTTTGTCACTGTTTCCGGACTTTTGCTGCCATAGGGTGTCCGGGCAGTGTCGCCAAAATAAACAATCTGGTAATTCGGCAATTGCCTCAATACCTCTTTTACCACTGTCAGCCCGCCAATGCCTGAATCGAAAATACCGATCATGCGGTTTTTCTCAATCCTTGCTCTCCGTGTATTGATCGAAAAACCGCTTTATGTATTACCTCGCTGGGAACATGGGCGTCTTTGACTAGCCGAAGAAGGGTTGAATGAAACCTGCGGTTCGTTCCCAAAACCGAAGTTGATTTCAGGGTAATCGGCCGCCCTTGAAAATCCGTCACTTTCCCGCCGGCTTCCTGCACTAAGAGCGCGCCTGGAATTATGTCCCAGGGATAGGTTAGGATGTTGTAGAAAACATCAAATTTCCCAGCCGCCACATAGGCTAGTGCGGCAATGCCTGACCCGTTCATCCGAATCCGCATATCATGGTCATAGAGTCGGCCAAATGTTTTCAGCGTCAGCGCGCGAGCAATCCGGCGTGATGACAAATGCGTCATTACCAGCGTATTGTGTATGTCCGTATGCCGACTGACCTTGATCTGCCGCCCGTTCAGCCAGGCACCCTGACCACGCTCGGCAAAATAAAACCTTTTTTCCAGGGGTTCATACACAGCCGATAGTATTATCGTATTGCGATAAACCAGGGCTACGCCAACGCAAACGGGTAATACGCCATTAAAGTAATTAACTGAGCCGTCCATCGGATCAAGCACCCAGGTATAGGCTGAGCCATGATCCGAAAATCCCTGTTGCTCAGATAGAGTGTTATATTCCGGAAAATGCCGGCGGAGGTCGCGCAATATCATCTTCTCGAGTTGAACGTCTATGGCTAATACTAAATCCTTCCGGGTTTTAAGTTCGACCCTTTGAACTTTGTTGAAGTTTTTCAGCAATAATCGTCCGGCTCGACGAACAGCTGTTTGGATGACTTGCCTGGCACGATTATTATTCATAGTTTTATTTGTTATTCAAGTACGGCTAAATTAACGCAGAGCTGGTCTTCCCAAATCATGTCCGGGTACGATTTGAGTGTATCGCGGACATAAAGGCGGCGTTTCTCGTAAGTCTCTTTATCCTTAGCTTCGAATTTTACTGTAATATATGGGCCGTTTTGTGAATAGCGGAAAATCATCATGCCGTCCTTAAAATCAATCCGACAACCGTCATCGCCTGGAATTACTCTTTCATCAGTCACCTTTCCCTCGGGAAAATCCTTTTGAAATTTTACCGATATCTCTTTTATCACCTGGGCTTTCTTGTCGTCCGGGCAACCGATCTTTATCTCTGGTGATGAGATATATTGCGGGAAAGATTCATAAACCTGGCTTAACGTCAGATTTCGGTCAGAGAGATATTCCAGAAGACGTAAAGCGGCGTATGAGCCGTCATCGTGACCATAAGCATTGTCGGCAAAGAAGAAATGACCCGATAATTCACCGCCAAAGGCCGCCTTTTCTTTAGCTATTTTTGACTTGATAAACGAATGGCCGGTCCGCCAGATTACTGGTATGCCACCTTCCTGTTCCACTACCAAGGGTACAACTTGCGAGCAGAGAGTGTTATACACAATCTTCGACTTAGGAAAACGGCTGAGAATTTCCTGGGCAAATATCGCCACTAACACGTCGTTCCAAAGGATATGTCCCTGTTCATCAACCACGCCGATCCGATCACCGTCACCGTCGAAAGCAAAGCCCACATCGGCCTTTTCTTCCAAAACCATGTCTCTGACCTTTTTCATAAGTGCTTCGTCAGTCGGATCTGGCGTGCCAGCCGGAAAATGCCCATCTACCTTTATATTTTTTGCGATAACCTCGCAACCAGCCCGTTTAAGAATCTCGGGGATATACATTCCGGTCGTACCAAAATGTGAATCAACCACGACCTTGTATTTTTTCTTCAGCCTGACGCGCTTCAAGACGTCGTGATAATAATCCTCGGTAATATCGGCTTTTTCAACCTTACCTGTTTCATCGGATTTAAAATAATTGTCCGAATCAACAATATCTTTTATCTCCTGAACGTGTTCCGGCTCCGTTGTTTGCGAATAACCCACGCCCAGTTTAAAGCCATTGAAATTCCAAGGATTATGAGAGGCGGTGATCATGACCCCGCCATTTGTCTGAAAACGGTAGTGGCCATAATAAACCATTTGAGTCATCACCATTCCCAAGTCAACCATATCAATACCCATCGCGGTCATGCCTTTTATCATCGCGGTTTGGTAATCAGGACCGCTTAACCGGCAATCGCGTCCAATGACCGCTTGGCGTATTTTCCGGCGCCGCAAAAACGTCCCATACGCCTTGCCGATTGCTTCAACTTTTTCAACGTCAAGATCAACATCGACAATTCCTCGGATATCATAGTTACGAAAAACGAACGGATTGATTTTCATAAATAATGATTATCTTTTAGTTATGAAATATTTTTTTAATTGATGGAGTTTATCTCGTAGAAGTGTCTCACTTTTCGCCTCGACTGTCAATCGGAGTAACGGCTCAGTATTCGACGGCCGAACATTAAACCACCAGTCGTCGTACTCGACGGTTAAACCATCGAGGGTATCTTTTTTCCCGTCAGCATAGTCTTGGTTTAAGGCTTGGATGATGGGCTGTTGATCATCGATGGTAAAATATTCTTCGATCCGATGATATGGATTCAAGTCGGCAACTAATTGCGACATCGTCTGATTCTCTTCAGACAGCATCTGGACTATTATAACGAAAGCGATCATGCCCGAATCGGCGTAATAATTATCACGGAAGCAGTAATGAGCTGAGGTTTCGCCGCCCAGTACGCCATCATACTTCCGCAGCGCCCCGGAAACATTCACAAAACCGACGGGGGTGCGCAATGGTCGTCCGCCCCATTCGATTATTTTTTCCGGTATCGCGCGACTGCAGACGACATTGTAGGAAATACCCTTGCCCGGATTTTTTTTCAAAAGCTGCTTCGCCAGTAGCAGAAGGCCGATATCACCGCGTATCCACTCGCCTTTTTCCGTCATAAGCATTGCCCGATCCGCGTCGCCGTCAAAGAGTATCCCGAAATCAGCCTTTTTTTCTAGAACACTTTGACTGCAGGCGAGCCGGGCTTCTGGTAAAACAGGGTTAGGTGAGTGGCTCGGGAAATTTCCGTCAAGCTCGAAAAATAATGGGTATATTTTTATCGGCAAGCGTTTGGCCAATTCCGGAATGACGGTACTGGCCACGCCGTTGCCCGCGTCAATTACTATCTTTAACGGTTTGACCTGGTTAATGTCAATAAATGAAAGCACGTGCTGAATATAGCCAGTCAGATAATTCTTAGATTCAACCCGGCCCGGTGTTTCCGCGGGAGAAAAAGCCTTTTTACTCGCAATAAACTCGTATACTACTTTTCCGGGCAACATTTCGACTTTGTTGTTGACAAAGCGAATACCGTTATATTCTTTGGAATTGTGCGAGGCTGTAATCATCGCCCCACCATCATAGCCGTACTTCCCGACCGCGAAATAAATCAATTCGGATGGGACTAAGCCCAAATCGTGCACCTCCACTCCTTGATTTATCAAGCCCTCAATCAACGCCTGGTGGAGTTCGGGCGAAGACAGCCTGGCGTCCCGACCAACCACAACCTTCTTTGCCTGGATTAACTGGGCAAACGCCTGACCAATGACAAAAGCCACTTCTTGTTTAATATCCGTGGGGTAAATTCCACGAATGTCGTATGAACGAAATATCTTTTTCGGCAGATTCAATGGCGAGTTCATAGATAGAAAAACACGCTGGCAAAAAACCAGCTGCCTGGTTAATGGTTATTTCTTTGCGCTCGTTGTCGGATTTTCCTTCCTGATGTCTCGGAAACCGACCAAAATGGCTCCGGCAAGTCCAAAAACTGTGGCCGTCAGACCGATCAGCCAGCCAACATAAGGCAGCCAGCTGGCCAGAACTAAGATAACCACTCCAAATATTAGAGACAAGGTCGGAGAAATGGTCCGATCCTTAAAAATCAGGCCAAAAACATATTTTCCTACTATCAAACCCGAGAAAATCCGGCTGAGATAAACCAATATGAGATAGGCGCCCAGAGCAATCAAACCCAACGGCGCGCCGATAATTGAAATGAAAAGGATAAAAGCCGCGACAGGAATACCGAAAAGGAACAGAACACCCCAGGCAATTTTTGTTAAAGGTTTGACCGTAATTTCTTGAATGATCTGTTCGACCTTTTTCGGACAAACCGCCACAATCAGCAAACCGACCAGCAACAAGCCAAGGAGGGATATTAGCTTCAGATAATATGAGCTCGCGACAAAAAACTTTCTGACTTGATTTTGAACATCCTCAATCTCGTTATGCGTAACAACCCCGCCTACCTGCCCTGGCCTGATCGCGGTTTCGGCCTGGGTTCGGTAGTTCAAATCGCCTTTGATTTTAACGCCTGGATCAAGAACCAAATTATTTCTCGCGACCGTAACTTGGGCGTTGCTGCCAACCTGACCGCCCAATGTCAGAGAGAGCGATTCGCCGGTTAGATTGCCCGCCACCTTTCCTTTTAAATCCGCTGAACCGGCCAGGTAGCCCAGGCTCCAGCCGATCGAGCCCTTTTCGGTGAAGGTGAGATCATTCGCCAAGATTGTCGCGTTTTTCGCGATGGTACCACGAATTATCACAGTGCTGGCCGCGATCCTGGCATTGCCCAAAACTTCTCCGCTGATCGTCACGTTGGCCGCGGCAATCAAGACATCGCCTGCCACCTGGCCGTTGATCGTCACGTCGCTGCCTCCCAAAATCACATCACCATTTACCTGACCGTCAACTGTTATAACTTCCCCAAAATTAACAAAATTATCATTAATGACCTCACTACTGCCGACTAAGACCGAGCGGTTGATTTCAGCCAAAACAACCAGCGGCAAAAAGACCGCGCTGGCAGCAATCAAAATAATGACGAGAGGTTTCTTTTTGAACATGTTATTGGTTTATTTATTATATTCTTATCCTAGCAGAAGCCAATGATTAATTCTAGAGTTTAAGTCGCTGAACTACAAGTTAACCCGCTTTTTGTGCGATGATGACAATGTTGTTGAAGTGGTACTTACTGTCTGTTTTGTATTCCTTGCCCAAAAACTCCCGTTCAACCCTCAGACCGGCCTGACTCAAAAGCCTTTTCAATTCAGGCTGGGTAAAGGCGTGATAATACTGCTCCACCCCGGAATCGCGCCAGGGTATCAAAATGTCATTTTTGTCGTACGGCGTCAGACCAAAAAATTTCTTCAGGTTATTTCGATTAAGCTTCGAGCGGTAAATCGGCCGCCACAAATTCCAAACCGCTACAATAATCCGGCCACCTGGCTTAAGCACCCGCGACATTTGCCCAAGCGCTTGGCGGCGCAGTTCGCCCGAGGGAATTTGGTGGATGACCTGGAGGCAAAACACCGCGTCGAATTCTCCTTCGCTAAACGGCAGATTCATAATATCGCCAACCTGAAATTTATAACCCGGGAAAAGCTTCCGGGCTTGCTCCAGCATACGCGGGCTGACATCCACGCCGGTATAATCAACCTTTACTTTATCGAAGATTTTCGTTAATCTACCATTGCCGCAGCCAATATCTAAAACCTTCATTCCCGGCTGAAGATATTTTTGAAACTCGAGATACTCCGGCCAGATGTCTTCCCGGGTAGATGAATACTGATCCGCCAGCATTTGATAGTCGGCGCGGACTTTTCTTAACAAGGTTTGAGCAAAATCGCTTTTCATATGGATTGGTATCCCATAGTCAAAAAATTATTGGGGAGTAGCGTCGCTAGCTCGGAAGACTTGGCTGGATTTAAGCGTCGCGCCGCCAAAGAGTTTAATCTCCCGATCATCTCTAATAATACTATTTTACGGGCATATCGGCAATTGATAAAGGCCGGGCGTTTGCCGGTTAGCGCTCCTCTATTAAATACCCTGCGCCGCCGCAAAATCCGCACCCTTTCGGGCGTGGCCGTAATAACCGCGCTAACTAAGCCCTACCCCTGCCCGGGCAAATGCGTTTACTGTCCGGCCGAAGATCAGATGCCAAAAAGCTATCTGGTTTCCGAACCGGCGGCGCAACGGGCTTTTCGCGCTAAATTTGACCCTCATCGACAAGTAAAAACCCGAATAGCCACTCTTCAGGCCAATGGCCACGCCACTGATAAAATCGAACTCATCGTCCTCGGCGGCACCTGGTCGGCTTACCCAACAGCCTATCAGACCCAGTTTATTAAGCGATGCTTTGACGCGGCTAATGGAAAAACTGCCTCTGGCCTATCAGCTGCTCAGAAACTGAATGAACACGCCAAAAACCGGATTATCGGACTGACTATCGAGACCCGGCCCGACTTCATCACTCCGGAAGAGATCAGGCGCCTGCGTGAATTGGGCGTTACCCGCGTTCAGATCGGCGTTCAAACCACTGACGATCGAATCCTCAAGCTGGTTAAGCGCGGCCACGATGTTAAAACCATAGTCCAAGCCACGAAACTTTTGCGTGAGGCCGGTTTAAAAATCAATTATCATCTCATGCCCGGCTTGCCTGGAGCTACTCCGGCAAAAGATATCAAAACCTTCCGGGAAGTCTTTACTGATCCGCGTTTCAAACCCGATTTCCTAAAACTCTATCCGACCGTGGTGCTTAAAAACTCTCCCCTTTATCATCTGTGGAAACGCGGGAAATATAAACCCTATTCCGAGCGCCAACTGATGTCATTAATCCCAAAGCTGAAAGCGCTGGTTCCCCGCTGGGTCAGAATCGAACGGCTGGTGCGCGATATTCCCGGCCCAGATATCGTGGCTGGAAGCCGTCTGACAAACCTGCGCCAGGTTCTAAGCGAGCGCGGCGTAATCTGCCAATGCATTCGTTGCCGCGAAGCTCGTGCCAGCCAGGTTAAACCCAGTCAAGCCAAGATTTTTGCCGAAAAATACCGGGCCGCGGCTGGAGATGAGTGCTTTATTTCTTTCGAGGATAAAACTCGAAAGAAGCTTTATGCTTTCCTGCGCCTGCGTCTGCCAAACAATTCACCCATAGGCGAGATTGGCCAATCTCGCCTGCAACAGTTGTTACCTGTATTAAAAAACACAGCGCTTATCCGTGAGCTCCATACTTACGGCCAAATGATCCCTGTCGGTCAAACAGATAAAAAAGCCGTGCAGCACTTGGGTTTTGGCAAGCGTCTGATGCTAACGGCTGAACGTCTCGCCCGCCAAAAAGGCTATAAAAAAATCGCCGTTATCTCCGGCATCGGGGTGCGTGAGTACTATCGTAAAATCGGCTACAAACTTCGAGATACATATATGGTCAAACCTCTGTCCTAATTATCATTCATCCGACAACGCAATATAGTTTCAATAGCACCGAGTCGCGGCTCAGCCGTATAACCGCCCAATGTGCTAAAAATGTACAGGATGCTCATCACGGTTGCCGTGGGGTTAGCATCGTCATTGTTACCATTCATAGGAGTGAACCGACACCGATCCATAGAAATGCAAGCCGACGGCCTTTTTACGCCCTTGACAAGACA
This sequence comes from Patescibacteria group bacterium, assembly GCA_028714495.1. Classification (GTDB taxonomy): domain Bacteria; phylum Patescibacteriota; class Patescibacteriia; order JAHIZJ01; family JAHIZJ01; genus JAQTMH01. Next base: position 68,603 of record JAQTMH010000004.1, on the reverse strand, counting down.
AACTGAATATGATAAAAAGGGCTGTCGGCCAAATACTGTCAACAGCCAACCAAATCCACGGAAGGGGGTACACTGATGTTCTATCCTAGTCTGGAAAGCGCCCTCAAGGGCCTGGTCACGCGCATCCGGAGACGCTATGGCATTCTCCTGCGCTGGGAAGTCGAGACTGACTGCCTGGAACGCTGGCGCGTCACATTCTACGCGCCGAAGAAGCATCCCTTCACGTTCTGGCGCGGCTGCTGCACGTTCTCGGACGATCCGAACGACAGTCTTTACGTGATTCCGCGGTATCATCCCGAGCTCCTGGGCTGGCACGGGGCCTTCATGGTGAACGGTGCCACTGACCGGGTGCTCCTGCGAGACGAACCCGGCGACCCCATCACGTATCTGTCCTCTCCGCCTGAGTGCCGAACAACGGACCGGGCAATCGACGGCAGCGACACCTGGAATTGCATCAATCACCCGATGCGCGGACGGGGACAGTCGTTCCTGATCATCGTTCATCCCGACGCATGCTGCACCAACCGCGGGTTCAGCCTGCTCGTGCGATTCCTCACGGCAGCGCTCAACCTGCGCCGCACCTACATCGAAATCAACGGCGGATTCAATCCGCCCTACACACTTCCGCACAATGTCGTGCGTCAGGCGGTCACCGCGCCTAAGGTGCGCGGCAGCGAGGGTCACTGCGTCTGGACGTACCGGACGCTCCAGCGCGAGCGGCGGCTAAAGGGATCACTCGTTCCCAAGTGGTTCTTTGATGAAGGGTGGCTTGATCTCTACAAAGACGAGATCGCACAGCTGACCCGCGAGGCGTGAATAACGCCTCCTTTTATTATTAAAAAAATGGTGGCTTCGGCTGGCACTGAATATTTCATATTCTACGAGAATAAAAACCGCCAGAGGCTTTATGCCTTTGTCCGGCTCCCAATTTATCCATCGCCGGAAATCAATCAGCTGTTTCCGGTTTTAAAGGACGGCGCGCTGATTAGAGAGCTCCACATATACGGCCAGCTGATTGAACTGAAGGGGAAAAAAGAAGGAATCAGCGGTCCAGCATCTTGGCCTGGGCAAAAGATTAATGCGTGAAGCTGAAAAAATCGCTCTCAAAAAAGGCTTTAAAAAATCGCCGTTATCTCCGGCATCGGGGTGCGTGAGTACTATCGTAAAATCGGCTACAAACTTCGAGATACATACATGGTTAAACAACTATAACTACCAGCACTTGTCTGCCTATCCAATAACAACTATACTAAAATCATAGCTGGGCCGGAGCTTTTTCCCGCCCGGACTATAAGAGAAGCCTAGGGGGTACTGAATTGCTCATTGGTCGGCGTTTACCGAAAAGCTTGCCGGGTGACCCCGCCCAACTCCAAAAATCTATGCGCCGATCGCCATTGCCCGGAAGGGGCGAACCGGTGGTTGGCAAGCCGCGCCTGCCGAAACTTCTCTGCGGCTTGCTCCCTTCAGACGGTTCGCCCCGTTTTTTATTTGACAAAGAACCAACAAATGTGATGGGTGGAAGATTATCTATTACTAATTACATTGTCGAAGCCAAGGGCAAATACCCGCAGAAGGCCCCCCTTATTTACCTAACTGTTGTAATAATGAAAAATGAATGTAATAGAAAAAGCGAAAGCAGGCAGCAACCGGAGGCGGGTAGGGTTTTAGCCACTGCAAATAAAAAGAGGTGGCTTCCAGCTCTTGTCGTAGCCGCCACGGATCTCCCCGACAAGATACTTTCAGCCACCTTCAGGCATCCGGAGCCTTTGAGCCCTCTTCTTCGCCAGGAAGAGCTAGAAGAGAACCGAGCTCCACCGTCTGTTGGCCATAGGATTTCTCCTTTCCCCAGTTAATGCGGCCACGACGGTTTACCTGCTGTCATTCGCCAACTCCCCCTGCCGCACAACCGCACACGCGAACGACAGGTATATTATAGTCCACTTACTACTAGTGTCAAAGCTGCTGTGGATAACAACCGCCTTCTGTTAATTTCCCTAAAGTAAAAAGGCGGCAGTGGTTGGATAACCTCTGCCGCGCACCGCTTTGGCGGTTCAGTCGGAATCGCGTATGCGGTTCATGGGTGAGTCCTCCTGAGTTGGCTCACGACATGTCGTCACGCTCGGCCGTCTTCGTGTTGGCCTTGTTCGCGACCTCACTCCCCGCGACTGCGTCGAATAGCAGCCCTGGCCAGTTCAAATTGAACCCCCTTGTGGTTATGGGCCGAATGAGCGGTTGCCAAGAACCTCTCGGCCTTATAATCATTGCATATTTTTGGGCTTGGGTCAATTTTACAATTATTTAAAATAAATAGCTGTTTAACCCCGCCCCAATCTTATGGACGCCATCAATAAGAAAAAGCGCAAGCCGCTAGGCGGCTTCGCCTTAGGTCAACGACAAACTACGGACTTGGCTGAGATTGGGGCGGGGTTATTTGCAGCGGCTAATAATACCACTTCTGCAGTCATGCCGGCCCCCGATCTAGTCAGGGGGTTCCGGCATCTCCAATGTAAATCCTTGGTAATAAGGTGGTCATTACCCGCCTCCGGTTAGCATTTATTTAACAGTACTTATTTTCATTATTTATCTGGCTTTTTACCAGCTAGGTAATATTGGGGGCCTTCGGCGGGTTATTTGCCTATGGCTCCGCTTTCGTTTGTACTGAAAATATTGTTAAGTAACTCTACAACTGCTGGTGTGAAGGCAAATAAAAAAGGTGACTTTAGGGCCGCGGACTAAAGTCACCAGGCATCATGGGGAAAGAGGATATGGCGGGCCAGTGCGTGAGAGAGAGCTTATATTATTATAGCGGCCTTGGAATTAACAAGCAAGTGGATAAATAAAACATAGCTTTTTAAATTCAAAAATTGTTGCTTTGTCTATATTCTATCCGGAAAGTTAGAAAATACTCCATCAACGCCCATTGCCTTTATCAGTTCAAAATCGTCCGGTTCATTTACAGTAAAAACGGCAATCTTCAGGCCTCGCTGGTGCGCATCGTCAACAAATTCTCTAGTTACAAACTCCATTGACACATTAACAAACTGAGCCCCCAGCTTTTCTGCAAATTCAGCATAGTTTAATGGGATCCCAGTAATCAGGGCACCGATTGGAATCTCTGGCAATAAATCATGAAATGCTTTTAATTCGTGGTGATTAAACGACGAAACTAAAAAATCATCAATCAACCAGCCTTTTTCCTTTTGATAACGAATAATTGTTTCAGCCACCGGTTTTGCTGTCCCAACACCTTTTAATTCTATGTTCACTTTTGCTTTCCGATTGATCACATCGAGCACTTCTTCAAGCGTTGGGATTTTTTCACCTTGACCGGCATCAAGCTGTCTCAATTCGGAAAATGTTTTTTTAAAAACATAACCGGTTCCGTTAGTTGTACGGTCAACTTTATCATCGTGGATAACGACCAGTTCGCCTGTCGCACAAACATACACATCAAATTCTGTCATCTCAACGCCTAGCTCAATCGCTTTTCGAAACGACCGGAGCGTGTTCTCCGGTTCATAACCGCAGGCGCCGCGGTGGCCAATGCGAATAATATTATCTTTTTTCATAGTGTTATCCTTTTTATTGTTCATTAAATTGTTTAATCATCGAGAGGGTAATCTCGTTAAGCGATTGAACGATTCGGTCGGCTTTTGATAAATCCTGTTTCGGGGTCTGAGCGCTTGGCACGGCGATGCATTTGCATCCGGCTTTCTTCGCGGCAATGATCCCGTTCGTGGAATCATCAAGCACGACGCATTCCTCAGGCTTGAGCCCCATTTTTCCCGCGGCTTTTTTGAAAACCTCTGGATCCGGCTTGCCCTTTTTTACATCCTCAGCGGAAACAATTTCTTCAAATAGGTGGAACAAGCCAAACTTGCCTAAAACGAAATTTATCAGCCCCTTTGTGCCGGATGAAGCAACTGCGGTTTTGTAACCTTCGGTTTTAAAAAGACGAAGCGATTCCTTTACTCCGGGAAAAAGCTCCAGCTCTGCCTGAGCCAGCTTCAGAAATATTTCTTCCCGCCGCTGATGAAGAATCCTTGGATCAACCTTTAGCTTGTGATGCTTTGCCAGTATTTCCATAACTTCAATTACTCTTTTGCCCAACAGCTTGGCCTCAAGTTTATCTGATATTTTTAGCTGGTCGGGCTTAATGCCAAATCCAGCCAGCACCATTTCCGTGGCTTTCACATGGAGTCCGTAAGAATCGATAATCACATCGTCCAAATCGTAGATAATTCCCTTGATCATTGTTCGATATTTATAGGACTTACGCGTTTGAGCCGACCCCGGATCCGAATCCGGGGGAGGATTGTGGCCGAGGCGTAGTATTACTACGACGAGGTCAAACCGGAGATTGTTTGGTTGAAGCCCGCCAAAGGCGGGTCCGCCTTGGGCGGAAAATCGGCCAAAGCCGCTGATGGAACCGGCTCTGCCGGGCCGAAAGCGGCAAGCGCGGAAGTCCTAGTTTAATTAATATCCTCCTCTGAAACGCACCTAATCCCGTTTTGCTTCAATAAAGCCGTGGTTACTCCGTCGCCTTTAGTCAACTGGCCAGAGAATGTCCCATCATAAATCTTGCCACATCCGCACGACGGGCTTTTTTGTTTCAGAATCGCTTCCTTGGCCTCAAATATTTTGGCAACCTTCAGGGTCTCCTGGGCGCCTTTAATAAATTCCTGGGTGACATCTCGGCCTGATTTAGTTACCACCCTGCCTCGACCGGCTAACACGGCTTCACCGCCACCCTGAATCTCCACGGGCTCACGCGGAGTGGGCAAACCGGCTAATTGTTCTGGGCAGACTGGAACCAACTCTTCTTTTTTGTCCAATTCAACCATCCGATTATCGGACTTGGCTTGGCCGCTATACCGGCATTTTGCGCCCAACAAACAGGCGCTAACTAGTTTCATGTTTAATAAATCTTATTGGATATATAATTCTTAATTATTTTTTCACTGCAGAAGAACATTGGTTTGGGCAGTTGTTCAATTGGGAACCACTCCCAGCGCGTGATTTCATCTGGCTCTTTCACTTCGGGTTCGCCTTGAAAATCAGCGCAAAGAAACCCTAGGGTGATAAAATGCGCGTCTTCCACCCGATCATTGGTAACGCTGACTAATTTCAACGTATTTGGCGGAATTTTCAGCCCGGTTTCCTCGCTAACCTCCCGAACACAGGCGTTCTCAAGTTCTTCACCGAATTCCAGCTTGCCGCCTGGCATAGTCCAGGTGTTTTCCCCATGGAGCTCGGAATCAGCCTTGGCCGGATCAGCGTGACGCAAGCCTAATAAGACTTTGCCACCTCTTAAAATCATAACGCCGACCCCAACACCAACTTTTTGTTTATCTCTCATTAAAGTAATTTCCCTAATTATTAATTCTTATTCCTTAATTCTTAATTTTTAATTTCTTCAAAATATTCATCAATCGCCCGGCATACCTCATTTAGTTCTTTATACTCAAATAACGACAGGTTCGGATTGCCGCTGATCATGGCTGACAGATACTGGTCGGTCTCGTTATTAAATAGGCAAAGAATATTCTTGCCCATTTTTTCAGCCAGCGCGATTTCATAGCCGACGCCGAGCGATGGCACGGTTACGTCAGCCACTACCGCGTCGGCTTTGGCTAGCTGATCAACCAGCCAAGTGAAAATAGCATCGTCGGTTAAATGCCCTTCCCGAATTTTCAGGTCTTTATCGCCAATCCGCTGGGTGATCACTTCACCATATCCCTGCAGATATTCGATAATGTCCTTGTACCAAGGCTGATGATGTCGTCCGCCGGTGATAGCGCCGGCAAAATAGATTTTCATATAATTACTCTGTTGGTTTCAGCTCTATCATTATATCATAAACAATCGTTTATATTACACTTGCCCGTCTTGACGGCTAAATGGCTATCTGATATAGTCATCTGTCCTGTTCTTTGAATTGAAAAAGCTCATCCGGCCGAAAACCACAGGGGGAACATATGCACGGTTTGGTGGCTTTCTCCTTTGGTATGCGCGGCGAAAAAGCTGGCCCGTGCCTGAGCAATGTTGACTTGGCACGAGAGGTGGAACGTATCGTTCAAGAAGTGGGTGATGGAATCGCTGTGGTCGTTCAACATGAAATCGGCAGCCTACTCAATTTCACCGGACGCAAACCGACCAAACTCCATCTGGTCACGCACCACCGCCGTCCTGGCGTCTATCTGGACAGCGAGGAAGTAATGGCCCAAGCCGACGTGTTTTTCCAAGAGCTCGGTGATAATCCTCCCGGAATACCCGTGGTTCGCAACATCTTTGTTGTCGCACAACCCTTCCTCCATCTGACCAAATGCCGTCGATTAGCCGAACAAGCTGGTTATGTAATTCTCTCGTGGTCAATGAGCAGAATCAGATTCGACCGGCAATCAACCCAGCGGTGGACGCGCAGCTGGTACCAGCTTCTCTGGTACGCCATCAAGCAAAAGCTCTTTGGCCATCGCGGCCGCTAAGACGTTGTGAAACAATCAACGTCTTTTTTTAATTGCTTAAAATCTATATTAATTATACAATTATCGGGTAAACCATAGCTCTAAACATGGTCCAAGCAATTATTTACGGTGGAATCACCGGCCTGTCATTGCTCATCGGAGCATGGGTGGGCATTACTTTTCACCTTAAACAAAAAACTGTCGCCGCCATCATGGCCTTCGGTTCAGGCGTGCTAATCTGCGCCTTGACTTTTGGTTTGATGGAGGAGGCGTTTCGCCATGGCGGGTTTGACGCGGTCATCATGGGTTTTTTGGCGGGCGGCTTGGTTTTTATCGCGGGTGATTACATACTCCATGTCAGGGGCGGCCGAAAACACCGGCGCCAGCAGCCCTATCAGCCGAAACGCCAATCCGGCGGTCAAATCATCACTCTTGGCACAGTCCTGGATGGGATCCCTGAATCAATCGCTTTGGGTATTGCTCTCTTTAATAGCACTGGGACGGGCTTACTGATGCTTGCCGCGATCCTCCTTTCAAACTTCCCGGAAAGCATCGCCTCGATCACCGGTCTCCAAAAAGAAGGTTTCTCCAAAAAGCGCATTTACCTGATGTGGGCTTCTGTCGCTTTGGTTACTCTGCTGGTAACCGTTCTGAGCTACCAATTTTTGCACAACCTCAGGCCCAATACCATCGGCACGCTTGAAGCCTTTGCCGCCGGCGCCATCCTGGCCATGGTGGCTGATAGCATGATTCCCGAGGCCTATGAAGAGGGTGGGGTATCTATCGGACTTTTGACTGTTCTGGGGTTTCTGGTAGCTTTTATTATCTCTCGATTCTAAATCAATACCTTTCCCAGTCTAAATTATCATTCTCCTGGACATAAGAATGTTTTTTATAAAAAATAGAGGTGGAACGAATCCGCCTCTAAAAAATTGATAGCATGATGCTGGTTGAAAAGTGCTATACGCTAATCGGTCTCTTTTGCTTCTTTGATGCTTTCAATTGTGCAGGCCGGCTTCTGTCTACCAAATTCAGCTCTGGCCGCTTCTTCGTCTGATGTCTCAATGGTCGTATCCCGGTAGATCCTTTCAAGGGGCGCATCTGGCTTCATATAATCTGGATGATGATGGTCCACCCCTTGCAGAAAAGAGTAATTGATCCGGAATCTCGGCATGGCTGTCACCTCCTTGCTTGATTGAATGAATAGAGCCGATTTACTATCATATAACTACATATTGTTTTTGTCAAAAAAACAAAGGCGGAACAAATCCGCCTTTTATAATCAAAGCTCCCTTCCCGTGATTAACGAGGAAGGGGGCTGGGAAAGGGAGGTGATAACTTCATTACCATTGAAATCACCGTGTCTTTGCTATTTTGATTTCCTGGATGAGCCCATATCAGATATTGGCGTAATTTCTGCTTCGAGTCTATAGGGCATGTTTACCCGGCAACTCGCGCCTCGGGATGGCGTATTCTTTTGAAATTAGCCCTTCATCTGTTTTTGAGCTTCTGTCAGGATTAACAGCCGCGGGAATAAATGGGCTGAAATCAGAGTTATCTCAAGGCGGAGGGATGGGGAGAAGCTTAAGCATCTTGAGGCGGCCAAAATAGTGAAACATAGGTGTATAAGCTTTAATAATTATCATTTTTTGCTGGCATATGTACTACAAAAAGGAAGGAGCAATTATTTCAACCCCCGTGGATTAATTAATCGGCTTTCAGGCTGAATTTAGGGACAAAGCCGCTCTGGCAGATTATTCAAATCGTGGTAATTCAATTCTCTTATTCGAGTGGCGTCGATTTTATCACCCATTTGTCTTCCCCATATCACAACGACGCCCCCTTGGTGCGGACCTATGCCATCGCTATCGATAAAACTAGTTTCTGGCCAAATAATTACCTGCCGGGTTTGGCCCGAGGAATCCCTGATTGTCAGATCGCCCGAATGAACTTCCTGGATTATGCCGGTTAAAATATAATCTTCCTCCTCAATCCCCGGACAATGGTAAATGCTTTTTATTATCGGGATATCCTCTTCGAGAATATAATGCGATGCTTTCGAATGAAAATCAAAATATATGACCACGGAGCCGATTACGCAGACCGACACAAGGATCAAGGCAGTGAAGATAATCAGCGGAAAACGGTAGCCCTTAAAATAACGACGCAGAATAACAAATAGGGCCAGCAAAAATAAAATTGCCGTCCCGAAAATAAACCACGGGAAGGACTGAAACAAATTTTGCCAATAAGACGCGCTGAATTCTGGCAAACCCCATAAGCCCCTGCTTTGCAAGCTAAAATGTATCAAGCTTCCAAAAAATGTGCCTATGATAATGATTCCGAAAAAGGCCAGGACAATTAATAGCTTTCGGAGCCAAAAATAGGATTTTGGCTTCATGGTTATTTTTTTGTCCTCGATGTCCTTCCGGATCTGATCATTCAAGGTTAGTTTCTCCGGCAATTTTTCAGGTTGGTTGTTCATGGTTGATAATCCGTTTTTTTGATTAGCAATTTTAATTTTAATTTAGCCCGCTTCAGCCTCACGCCTACCGTGCCGATCGGAACATGGAGAATATCAGCGATCTCCTGATACCCGAGCTCCTGCAGGTAATGAAGGACCATCGGCTCGCGGTATTTTGGTGGAAGCGTATTAAGCGATTTTTCGAGAGTCTGGCGCAATTCTTTTTCTTCGACAGCTTGATCAGTTTTCTCGGCCGACAGGGGGTGCGGAAAAAGCGTGTCTGCATCAAAAAAAAGCAATGGATCATACCGCCTTTTTTTTATCGCGTTCATCGCTTCGTTATGAGCTATGCGATAAAGCCAGGAAGAAAATTTCCGCCTAATATCAAAACTGCGCATATTCCGATAGGCCTTGAGAAACACTTCCTGGACCACATCCTCGGCGTCAGCCAATTGGCCCAATACGCTCGTTACGTAACGAAGTATCTTCTTTTCGTAGCGTTCAACCAGCAAAGTAAAGGCGTCAATGTCGCCCTTTTGGGCCCTTTCAGCTAATTCTTCGTCGGTTAATTCCAAACCTAGCCCTTCCATAAATATATTACTACGAACTCTAAATAATTATTTCATTTTTTAGCCTCTTTATTCTACAACCTATGTCGAATCTAGGCCAATGCCTGGTAAAGTATCTCCTCTTGCCAGATCAAAAGGACTGTCACAAAAAAAATAGAGGCGGAAATGAATCCACCTCTTGCGTGAGATAGTAGATCAGGCTACGGCCCGACGCTTGCCCACGCTCAGGAAGAAGCCAAGAGCGATCGCCAAGAGCGCGGCGGCGAACACGCGCCACTCCGGCGGCAGAGAGAAGGTAGCCGTATGCGCTGGCACCCAGAAAAACAACATGGTCTTCGGGACGAAGCGAAAGGCAAACCGCCGGTCCATCTGGTCAGCGAACCAACAAAGCCCGAATGCATTCAGCCGTTCCTTGATCAGGAAGTTGAAATACTCATGAGTCATCATCATCGACCAGGCATAGCCGCCGAGCAGATTGATCCACAGGCTTTTGGACAAGGCCGGGAACCAGCTCCACCAAAGTCCCTGTTTGATCAGGAAATCAACGCCAGCCGAGAACAACGGAAAGGCGAGAGTGATCCAGATGCCAAACCCACCCCAGACAATCGCCCGGCCAACCGGCCAATCAACCGCCCAGCGCTTCCTGGCAATGCCGCACTTGATGATCTCGCCGATCGTGCCCAGAATGAAGAACTTCATAAAGCCCATGCCGAAAGGGCTAGCCTTAGTAGCCGAGCTGAAAGACAACGGGCTAAAAGCCGCCCAGCCGACCACGAAAAGCGCGCCGAGAATGAACATGATCGTCCAGCCCACCGAGCCAACCTTCTTTTCCTCCATTGCTTCCTCCTTCTTTATCGACCCCTGAGCACCCGTTGATTTGACTTAGTTGCTCTAATGAACACTCTATCAATCCGACAGAGCCTTTCTTCTTATCATAATTACTAAGCGCTTGTCAAATAATAAAAAGTGAAAACAAAAATTTTTGCCTACGTGATATTTATATTTGTTTCGTGACCAAAATCTCCATATTACCCACAATCTAAATCCCACGCAACCTGAATCTCATAATTCTCCCCCCTGTCGAACGAAGGGGTTGTTTGCGGCTCAACAATATCAATGGATAAAGAAAAAAGGCGATGGGGAAGGCCCCTATCGCCTCTGAAGGTTGGGTTGTGTACTGTGACGTTCGAGCTCGTCAAGCAGCTGCCGCGGTTCGGACAGTTCACTATCCCCTTCTTTGGCCAGTCGCGCAAGTCGCTTCGCTTCATCTATATTTCCGCGCTGGGCGGAAAGAACAGCTTCGAGCAAGTGAAAGCACGTCGCGTCACTCCCTGACGGTAACGTGCTCCCCGCCTTGATGACCTCAACAATGGAGCGCGCTGTTACGACATCGCCATTTTGATAGGCGATCACCGCCGTGGCAATGCGCGGAGCGTGTTTGGCGGGATCAAGCATCGTTGCCTTCTGGAATAGAGCAAGCGCGCCGGGGATGTCACCGTTAGACCACTGGAAATAGCCGACGCGGTAACATCCGCTTGCAGTCGGATGCTGATCGCACATGCGACGATCGAGGGCGCAAAAGTCGACGAAAGCCGCATCAGTTGCCAATTCAACCCCTGTTGCCATCGTTACGACCGTGCCGCACAGCAGCCCAGCAGCGTTCTGATCCATAGGCTGATAGGTCAGATAGGTTCTCAGCTCCTGTTGCGCCGATGCGTAATCCCCGAGCGTGAAGCTCACTAGCCCGCGAAAATACCAGGCCGACGGATATCGCTCCAGCTCCGCTGCAGGAATCGCCGCCAACTGCTCCCGGATCAACAACAGTTTCTCCTGATGTGCCCCATAGAGGGCATCGATAACATCGACGCCGGCGCTTTCTTGTTCAATCATCTCGCGGTTCTTCGCGTCTTCGAGGCTGACAAGGAGCATTCTGCCGACCTCGCTGGCCGCTTGCGCCAGTCGATAGCCGGTGACTCGGGGATTGAGACGCGCGGCCATTCTGTACAGCTCAATGCACTTCGGATGCGTCATCATGCCAAATGTTGATATGAATTGCTCTAGCAGCTGGCGCTCGAAGGCAGTCGAATCTGGGTCTGGGTGCTCTATCGTACTTTCAAGAAAGCCAAACATCGACCTAATCGCTCCCGTAATCTGAACGCCGGTGAGCAGGTCCGCGTATTGAAAGGCAACATCAGCACGAACCGGCGCGGGCAGGTCAGACGCAAGCAGGCGCTCAGACAGCTGAAATGACCGCTTCAGCCATTCCTCGTAGACAGCAAGCCCTTCATCATCGGCATCTCTCGTCAAAGCGAAGACGGCGGGGTAGTAGTCCGGGTCCGTGACCAATGAGCGCTCATACCACGGTTGCGCTGTCTTCTCGTTCTTGAACTTCCCATACGCCTCTCCTAGAAGGAAGGCGCATTCTGCAGTCGGCGTAACCCCCCAGAGCCGATCCAGCTCAATGAGGGCTTGTCCAGCACAGCGCTTTTTCGTCTCGAGCGAATCGAGAGCTTGGTATGCGTCGGCAAGATCGAGCATCGACCGAGCCCACGCGATTCCCTTTGTCCGATCCTGCAGCCGCAACGAGTGAAGAAGTTCACGACGAGCGAGCTGGGGATTCGCCCGGATCGGATCGAACATCGAGGTCGTGAATCCCCAATAGAAACCACAATCCGGCACTGGCATCACGCAGTATTGCCCGAAAGGAGCATTGGTGTTTTCTGCCAATCCGTCCGTCGGCAGGCACAGAAGCAGCGCTACGAAACACGCGGACACAACGATGAAACGCATCATGAAACCCCCTCTCTGTGAAAGAACATCCTAAGGATACAATCGTCCTAATCGTTTTTCTCGTCTATATCAAACACTCTCATCGAAAGATTTTCTTTGACCAATCAATCCGACAGAGTCTTTCTTCATATCATAATTACCAAGCGCTTGTCAAATAAAAAAGGCGTGCGGTAAATCCACCACTACGGTAATCTAATGAGTGAAAAATTTATAGACTAATAGTAGATATTCTTATTCGCCGCCAATCTGACTGTCCGAGCAATGATTGAAATTACCAATCCGACGATCCCCAACCAGAACAGGTATGGGAAGACGTCGTTTAGCCAGGCTTGATGGTAAAAACCGTCAAAGTCAAATGGAAATACCGTCACCAGCCGATACGCGACATAGATGCTGACCGCGTCCATAGCTGTCCGCAAAAGGAAATAGTACCCGCGGCCATCGTAGAAAATGAATGTCGCGTAGGCCGCGATATTCAGCCAGAACGAAAATCTAACTATACCGAGAACATCTGCCCAGGTCGGCAGGACAAATTGGGCTTCCCAAGGCAACAGGTTAACCGCTACATAAAGCATGATTGCGTGGATTACGACGTTGACGAGGTATCCAAAAACTCGGGTGGATTTTGATTTCGTGGGTTTAGATGTTTTTGAAATGGGCTGTTCCGTTTGATTTGTCGGCTGGTCCATAATATTTTTCTAATTAACCATTAAACTAATTCACCAATTAACTAATTCCTGCTACACATCCCTCCTCTTCCACACCATTGCTCCGATAATCGTACTCACGATAATTATCCCGGCAAATACCCAAATCGAGGTCCAATTCAGCTCACCCTTGGTCAGCGCTGACTGGGCGTCGAAGTAGTGGAAAAAAGAAAGGTATTTCAGATCCGAGAGATTTTCTTTAAGCGAAGCCACGACATTCAAAACGTACATCAGCACCAGCGAGCCGCCCATGATCATTGATACCCGACCTCTCTCCGAAAACAAGGCTGAAACCAGCATAGATAATGAAAACACAGCCAGGCCGAAAAATAGGCCAAGAATAGAAATGATTAAATACCGATCGGCATCATACGTTACTTTGTGCATTTCAGCCAAAGGGATGACCGTAAAAACCGTGGCCAGGATAAAAATCACCAAGGCGATAAAACCATAGAGATATCTTCCGATAAACAGCTTCAACCTGGAAATCGGACGGGCCAGCAAAAGCTCGATAGTCCCTCGGTCTATCTCACCGGCGAGCGCGCCGCCCGCGATGGAAATCATGAATATGACCAGCATCAGCGGCCAGATCATGCTGAAATGTTCCATGGCAATATAGTTTTCCAGCGTTGACATGTCCAGCCGATCAATACCAAAGGCCTTCAAAAATTCTTGCGGGTAGCTCGCGAATAGCTCATTGAACCGGGCAGCCTGGCTGGAGATGCTGGGATAGATCGCCACGTACATCTCGAGAAAGCCGATCCCGGCAACACAGTAAACCAAAAGCGATACGCGGCGGTCTTTAAAAAATCTGGTGATCAGGCTTTTCATGGCTTTATTTTTCGTAATACTCTAAAAATATCTGCTCGAGCGGCGCGCGTTCGATCGTCAATTCTTTCAGCTGATAACGACTCAATTCCTTGACTATTGGATTGATGTCGCCGCGGGCTTCGAGATTTAGCTCGTGTTCGAGAGATTGAAGAACAGTAATATTCAATGTCTGAAATCGCGACAGATCAAAAGCGCCATCAGTGTGGGCGTGTATCCGATAGACTTTTTTCTCTTTCAGTTCCTCAATCCGCTGGACCGCTACCATCTTTCCCTGGCGGATGATACCTACCCGATTGCAGATTTTCTCAACCTCCGGCATATTATGAGACGAGAAAAAGACGGTCGCGCCGCTCAGGACCCGCTCGTGTATTATTTTGTATATTTCGTTCTGGAGGATCGGATCAAGTCCGATGGTCGGCTCGTCAAGAATGAGCAGCTCTGGATTGTGCTGCAGAGCCAGGATGATACCGAGTTTTTGTTTATTGCCTGACGAGAGCTGGCCGGTTTTCCTGGTTGGGTCGAAATCCAGCCGCCGGATGAGCTCAGCGGAAGAATCCGATTGGCCGTTGAATTTTCGAAAAAACCGGATATGATCCCAGCCGGTCCACTTATCGTAAAATCTGACATAGCCGGACAAATAACCGATCCGGTGCTTCAGCTCTACGGCGTGATCTTGATTATCCAAGCCGAATAATTTAATACTTCCGCTCGTCGGCCGGAGAAAATCCATGAGACAGCGGATAGTCGTTGTCTTGCCGGCGCCGTTCGGACCGAGAAAACCGAAAATCTCGCCTTTTTCCACGCTAAAGCTTACGCCATCTACGGCCCTGGTTTTGCCGAAATACTTCTTAAAATCACTGACTTCTATTATGACCATATTTTCTTTGAAAAACCTATACAAATTCTAATTATAGCCCGATTTTAATCTTTTGTAAATCTATAAAAAAACCAGGTTTATTTAATAAACCGGCTAATTATCAACACTTCTCACAACATCCCGATTTCCTCAATCCCTTAATAAAAGCTAGCTAGCCCGAACTCTCCAGACAGTTTCTTTTGGTTGGGTGTTCATAATTAATTTCTTATCTTTGATATTCAGCCGGACTTATAAATGACTCATCAGAACCACACGATCCATCCTGATGCTCTACTTTTAGCAGATGATCATTAATTAGTTGAACTAATATCTTGCCTTCCATCTTTTCTCTATTTAACTCTTTTTCCGCAGAATAATCATCCGTAAAACAATATATATTTCCATCGGCAGTTATTTCACTTGGTTCTCTATTAATTGTTCCTGAATGTTTTGGGAAGAACATAATAACCGGGTATGTTCCCGTCAAAGAGTTATCTATTGAAAATATTCCAATAGACGGGTCCATATTGTAGTGTACGACGGCAAGCGCCTTTGTTTGATAATCTATTTCAGGGTCATCGCCCCACCACACTCCTTGGATAGTGCCGACAATATCTTGAATTATTTCTCCGCAAATAGGTTCTGCGGTCCTGGCCATAAAATCCTGTGGGATAATAACGGATTTCCCATTTATTGTCTCCTCCCTTTGCGACAGATATATACCAAATTTTGAAAAATATTGATCCCTTAGATCCCCCCGGTATAGATCAAACAGGCACATGGCATGGGCATATCGTTGATCCTTGGCATAGTTCCAATTTATATCCGTCCGTACGGGGGTGTTGTAGTTTGCCGCCCATACTTCAAAGAAGAAGCCATTGTCTTTTTTTTGCGTATATCCCAGCAGCTCCCCGGAAGTAACTTTTATATTTGTATCATAATTGCAACTTCCTTCAGTCCTTCCGTGACCTTCTTTATTAATATCGTATGTGCAGGAACCTTCAATGGTTTTTATCTCATTTTGCAACCTTTGAGATATCTCGGTATAAGAACCGAGATCCAATACTAATCCTTTGCAAATAAGAAAAGATATTGAATATCCAGTGGGGATATATTCTCCGGTATCTGATTTCGTGGACTCTTCAACTATATTAACAATTTTGGCGTTGGCCGGAGCGTAAAGAGGAATTTTGTCCTCAATGAGAGACTCAAAATAAATGTGATCGATCGGGATGACGTGGCCGGGAGGGTTTATATTTCCTAAAGGCGTAAGAAACAAAATTGCTCCCGGCGGCATAAATGGATAATCTAATATACCAGCCAGATCAGCCGGACAATCAATCACATCTGACGGGTATTTTTTATCTGTTGACTGTTCAGTATTATTATCATTAATATTATTTTGAATTGTTTCTTGTTCATCGTTTTCACTCTCGGGTTTATGAGAGATAATCGCGATCAATAGTATAGTAAGAATAAAAAGTAACAAAATTAAGAATATCCACCAGAATCTTTTTAAGTATGATTTTTTTGAGTGGGTGTCCATACTATTTATCTCTGTTTTTATAATAATTTGAACAGATATCAGGAGCATTGGCTAGATTCTCTGGCGTTGTCTCGTTTTCAGCCCATATTTTCTCAATCTCCGCTGTTGAAATGCTATCGAAATATGTCATCGGGCAGAGACGGTCTCTCACCCCCTGGTTGGCGTACGCATACCCGAACTGCCAATGAATAAATTTCTTATTTGGTTTTTTATTCTCATCAAGATATTCGCCGGGATGTCTAGCTAGGCCGATATAATCACCCTTTTTGATCATATCGCCCACCTGAAGAT
Source organism: Patescibacteria group bacterium (assembly GCA_028714495.1). Classification (GTDB taxonomy): domain Bacteria; phylum Patescibacteriota; class Patescibacteriia; order JAHIZJ01; family JAHIZJ01; genus JAQTMH01. The sequence continues at coordinate 52,085 of JAQTMH010000004.1, read as the reverse complement.
CAGGATTCAATATGGCAATAGAGCAATAATCAACTCCCCAACCGTCCCAGGCTGTTAGTACATCCTTAACTCCCGGTACCTCACCACTATCTTTGATACCAACAACCCACGCATCCATGCTGGCAAGAATCCTGACATCCTCTGCAGTATCCCAGAAAAAATCGATACCCGGATGTCCGCCCTTACCTGGCTCTGAATGGACTAAGGTTTCCCCCATCGGCATCAAACCCCTAGACGGTATATCATTCGGATCATAGGGTAAACTTAAAACAGGGGCGGGACCAAAGACCGGATAACCGGTGAACTGCACATAACATTTACGAATTGAACCATATTCCTCGACAGTAGCGTCTTTTGTAACATCGTCAATAATTTTTGCCCGTTCATAACCTACACCTCCTTCGATGCATTCTTTCAGAGGGTCTGCTTCCGTGTTGGTTGCTTGCTGTTTTTGGTCATTGTTACTGTTGTAGATAACAAATCCGACCATTAATACTCCGATAACGGCGATTATCCAAAGCCACCAGAAGCGTCTCGTCCAACGGAGCCTTGGCGAAGTTGGATTGAAAAAATTATTTTTATCTCCCATTATTCGTTTTTTAATGAGGAAATAATATTTCTCCAATAGCAAATAGCAGCCAGAAGCCGCCGACCACACAGAAAAGAATGAAGATAATGAGGTTTAGGATCGCTCTTTCCTTGATTTTGAAAATTGCCTTGAGACTATAATAAAGGCCGAAAATAAAGAGCATGATTTCCACTAGTACAGATAAAAATCCCCCTGGCATTCGAAAGAGGCGACTGACAAAACCGGCAAGGGAAATAAACAAAAGGCCCCAAACAATCGTCAGGGTGCCGAAGATTAATGCCTTTTTCCCTTCTTTGGTTTGGGGGAGCCACTTTCTTTTTGGTTGAGTATTCATATGGATAATATATTTATTTATTTTTCTCCAGCATTTTTTTCAGGACGTCTATGACTGCCCGTTTCCAAAACCTCATGGCGTACCAGCCAATGAGCGGCTTGCCGAGGATTCTGAAAAGAGGATTATTCAGTGCAACTTCATAGGTATAATTTATTTTTGTACCTTCTGGTACTTCTTCCATGAGGAGTTCTTCGTGTCCCTGCGTACCAATGGTGTTTTTGTTTTCGGAGACGTAGCCATATGGCGGACGAAGCTCTGTTTCCATGTGCACTGGGATATTCCGACCCCAGGTTCTAGCCACCGCGTCTATGGACAGATGATTGCCCTCCCGTTTAGTTATAGTCAGCCGTTTAGCAACACGTGGAAAGTTCTTTGGCATATTCTCAAAATCAGATACGATGGAATATACCTTGTCGCGCGGTGCCTTAATAATCCATGAGCCTGCTAAGTGGATGCTGTTCATATTTTTTTAAATTATTGATCTCGGTTACGTGCGATTTCCTCACTAATTGTAGCTTGATTTTAGTCTTATGTAAATACAAAAAAACAGGTCAGTTCTGCCAACTGACCCGAGAAAGTACATTGACTCGCGCTTGCGTTCATGACCCTGACCGTCTCATCTCTTGATCCTGAACTCTTTCCAGCTGACGGCGAAAATCAGCTGGACCAAGCTGTCTGCAGGCAAAGATCAGACAGGCGCCGGCAATCTGATTGCGCTGGTCGGAAGACAGCGCTTCCAGCCAAGGGAGTATGTTTTCCGCTGCCCTCTGGCTGGTTGTCCAGCCCGGCAAGAACGCATCGAATCCCTGCGGCATAGCTGCGTGAACCAGCCGGAGAAGCTCAGCCAGTGCGATCAGTTTTTTCCGGTTGAATTCCCTGGTCACCCCGTGCAGAGTTTGTTCCAGCTCAACCGCTGACCGGGTCGTTTCCACGCCCGGAATCTCACCTGGCCGGCAATCGCCCTGGCCAGTCACTGGATTGTGAATTACCCCTTGTGTACCTGACACTAGCTCACCTCCTTTGACTAAAAACTCGTCTGGCTAATCACTCTTGCCTGCTTCGGTTCTTTTCAGGGTTACATTTATGTCAAAGGGCGGTTCAAGATTAAAACCTCCTTCAATAAGTGAACTGTATATTCGCTCCCGCAATGTTTCAAAAGTCATATCTCCACCAGCGCTCCACATTGCCCGCTCAATTGATTCTGCCTCCTCTTGGGAAATCGGATGCTCAACATGATGTCCCTGGCCATCATCAAAAACAATTGACTCAAGTTTGCCTTCTTCCACATCATTCGCCCCTTCCCCAAGTGACGCCCCGATAAAACCCAAGACTTCTTCGCGGTTATGGGCGTGCCTTTCCATCCTATCTAGGGCTGGATCGCGTTCTAGACTCATTGTTTTACCTTATTAATTCAAAGGTTATACTTATGTAGATGTTATAACATTAGTCTTTTTCCGTCAATCAACATACTGCGTGCTTTCGTCTCATGTTGTTCCGGGATTAATCTTTTTTCCATATAATTATTGTTTTGCTATTAGGTCATTAAACACGGAGATCATCTCCTGATGCAGATTCTTTCTTTGTTCAATCATCTGTTTTATCTCGTCAAAACTGAAAAATTCAACTTTAGCCACATCATCTGGATTGGGCGAAAATGGCCCGTTGAAAAAGGCTTTGAAAACCGTCAGGAATTTTTTCATGCCCGGTAGATGTGGGGTTTCATAGACTGTTTCAAAAAGTTTTTCGAAAGGCAAATCCACCCCGACTTCCTCTTTCATCTCCCGCTGGGCTGCTTGTTCAGCTGTTTCGCCAGCCTGAACATGCCCGCCCACGACTGTGGTCCAGTGCGACGGGAGAAATTCGACCGTCTGACTGCGCAGTTGCAAGGCCATTTCACCCCGGTCATTGAAAATCAAGACGTGAACGATCCGGTGGTTGTTCGGACTGTCGTATAACTTATCTTTGGTTATTTTTCCGATAACCTGGTTTTGGTCATTAACAATATCAATAAATTCCATAAATACAGAATACACTACCAGCTAAGAACTTCAAAATCGTGCCGAATTGGATATTGGCGCTTGACACAAATATAAATATATAATAACCTCTTTCTGTGCGGTTAGGCTGGAGCGGCAGCCATTTCCGTGTCTGGGGTGTTGCTAGTCCCTTACGGGAGTAAACACCCAAATAAGGCATCTGCCAAGGACGTTTTGCGCTGGTCAGAGCTCAACCAGACAGGACGTTTCCCGCTCCTTTTTTTATTTCAGAATAAATTGATTATTATTTGACATTGATGCGTATAATCGCTATAGTGAAAATAGGGGTGAGTTTTAATATATAATTATAATTAAAAAATAACCCATGCAAAAAAAACTTTTATTCAGCCTTTTGTTTATCATCGGCATCTCATTTTTCATCGCCGGTACGTCTCAGGCCGTAACCGCGATCACCGGCGGCAATGATTTCGATTCGGCTGTGGCTATTCAAGCAGGCAGTTATACCGGCGGGCCGCTGGTCGGAGACACTGGCCAGTACTTTTATGTCACTCTCGGCCAGGGACAGCTTCTGACTGTCAAAACAGCGTTTACCACCACCAGCGCTTATGGCACAATGGTCAAGATTTTGATCTATAACCAAGACCGGAATCAAGTTGTTGAAGAATTTGACTCTAACTATTCCACCGCTTCACTGACCGCCTACTGGCTGGCAAATTCTAACTTGGCCTCGTCTCGATATTATATCAAGCTCGATTCAGACGACGACGACACCTCGGCTTATACCATGACTGTCACTCTGGATAACAAGTATGACGCCGGATCAACCGCTGACGCGCCAGACACGTTCGAAAACGCTGTGACCCTGCCAACCGGGACAAGCGCCGGACATCTTGGCGCCGGCTACCAGGTCGGAAACGATACTATTGATATGCTTAAACTGACGCCCGCGGTCAGCGGCGCATACCAGATAAGGGTGACTCCGCCAGCCGACGCGCGAATGACCATGACCGTCTATGACGCCCAAAGACAAGAGGTTGACCAACAAGTGGCAAATAACGCTGGGGCGATTATTGCCAGCACAATCACGGCTGATAGAAATTCTGATGTCTATTTTAAATTCGAGTGCGATCTAAGTTGCAGCGAAAGTCTGGTGGATTATTCGATTGCCGTAACCGCCCCGACCGACACTAACACGAACACAGTTGTGGTAAACGCCAATGCCAACGTTAATGGAACCGTGGTGAACGGGAATAGCAATACTGCCGTAACGAATAGCAATACAAATTCTTCAGCCAACGCCAATGCCAACACTGCCGCTGCGACCAACACCAACAAAACCGAGTCTGAAAAAGACGAAGGTTTAAGCACGACTACCATCTTAATAATCGCCGGAGCTGGCGCCATCGTCATACTTGTTATAGTCATCATCCTGATCGCGCGTAAGAAAAAGACTGCTCCACCGCCAGCATCGCCAGAGAAAAAATAGCAAATAACAAAAAATAGAAAAGGCCGCCTCGAGCTTGTCGAGAGGCGGTTTTTTCGTATTTAGGAAATATATTATCTAACCAGCCGACGTCTGTCTGGCAATAACCTCGCTTTTTAATCTGTTGGGATATTCAAAGGTCCCATCATTCACGATAATAACATCATAAACTCTTTTAAACTGCTCCAGACGCTCACCAGTTCCTTCATTAAGAAAACCGATTTTGATCAGATTATCATAATCAAAACCCGTAATCATGCCCACATCTCCCTCACTGTCGCCCAGTAAAATGACATTCTTGCGGTCGCGTATTTGTGGATAGCAGGGGAAGTCTTTAACTACCGTCTCGTCTTTATTGAGCATGTGAATAATCGGCTGGCAAACAGCGACTGCTCGACCCTCGTTATCCCATTCAAAACTATTGGAAATTATGTGGATATTTTTATATAACTTTTTCTCTTTCTGTAAAAACAAAGAAATTGAATCACCGCCTAAACCACTAGAGGACATAATTATCAAAGGGATATTTTGCTGATTCAAGATGTCCAAAAATTCTCCAGCGCCTTCTCTTAATTCCACCCGGCCGGATTTAAGCGTTGCCCGCTCAATGTCCTTCTTAGTTAAACCCGAAGCAATTAAAAGCTCAAAGTGTTTTGACCACCATTCCCGCATGGCTTTTTTCTTTTCTTCAAGCGGAACACCTGGATCTGTTTCAATCGCGTGATATTTTTTATACAGGGTTTTGGCTTTGGCCGGATAATCCGGGGTCAAATAGTTTTCATCCCGCAAAATCGAAATCAACGAGGGCGTTGCCCTACCTCGCGCATAGGCCTTGGTTAAAGTCCGGTCAAAATCTGCCAGGATGTGCAGCTTATCCGGACCATCTTTAATAAAAGCGTCTTTCACGCTTCGGAGCTGTTCTGGTTTTGTTTCTATGATACTTGGTTGGTTCATATCACACTAACGATCAATTTTACCAATTTCCAAATACGGTTTAATCGCCTCGAGCATGGGTCTTTCGGTACCATCGAACCGAATCAGACCCCAATTAGAGCGCTCACCCGTCTTTTCATCCTTCAATAAATGTGTGTCGCTCCAATAAAACCAGGTGACGGGAATATTATTTTTAGCCGCCTCGGCATAAAGAAACGCGGCCAATCTGGCCTGTTCTGTTTCGGAGACTTCGCTGGCAGGTTGGCCGATTTCACTGATGACCAGCGGCCAATGATTGCCGTATTTTGCCAGCAGTGATTGCTCGTGGGCAATTGCTTCCCTGACTTGATCTTCTTGCAAATACGGATTGGCTCCATACGGGTGAAAACTTAATACATCAAAATACTCGCCGCCGCCCAGAGCCAAAATTTGGTCATCAAAACCTGAGCCATCTTTGGCTTCGGCGCCGAGGGTTACAATAACTTTGGCGTTAGGATTAGCTTTCTTGATCACCGGATAAGTCGCCTTTAGCAGCTGGACAAATTCCGCCGGAGTGCCGTATCTGTCCGCGTCAAGACTGGGCTCGCCCCATATTTCCCAATAATAAATAATATTTTTGTTGGCACTGACTTCACCTCGGACGAAATTCAGCCAATCAGCCATTTCTGAGGGAGTAAAGGCTCGATCTTCCGGTTTAGCCTCCCCGCCTTGCAACCCGCCAATCGGATACAAACCCGCTTGAGCGGCCTTGCGGGCGATCCGATCAGCCAAAGAATTATTATTCTTAAAATGGTAACCCAGTTTAACTCCATCAAAACCGCTTGATTTAATTTTTTCCATATCTTTGGCAACCGCAGTGTCAATTTGTGAGATAGACATTTTCTTACCGCCAAAGATAGTAGAGAGATTATTTACTTGGAGCGAATATCGATAGAATACACTTTGGCGGGGGTATGATAGTGTTGGAACGTCAAGCTTGGTTAGTCGTGGCACAATAACGAACTGATATATGCCGTATCCGGCTACGACGATCAGAACCGGTAAAATAATTCTAATCAAAATACTAGGAAGTTTTTTCATATTTATTTCAAAGGTTTTTCAATCGAGATATTTAATGATTCGGCGGTAAATTATTTTTTAATCTATTTGCGCAAATAACACCACGTAATTTTTTCCGTATGCTTTGGCGCATTTTGGACAGGTGGTGTAAGAAAAATATAATTTCTTTAACTTCTTGCCTTTATTCTCAACATATTCCTTCATTTCCTGCGCCCACTTGCCAACATTTTGATATGGCCCCTCATACACTTTGGTGAGAAACATTCCTGAAAGTGTTGTCATCCGCGCGCCCGGAACTTCTTTTGAAACATCAATGTAAATATCAGCACCCCAGAGTGATTTTTCATCAGTGAGCATTAATTGATATGGCGCTTTAGCCCCAGCTTTCTCGATTAATTCCATATTTTTAATAATTTTCTTCCCCATGTTCAGCGGGATATGGAAAAAACTCGTAACATGATCCTTTACAAATATTTTATCTTTCCATGCAATCTCTTTGCCCTGCCATGGTTCAGGATTAAACGGTTCGCAACAGCCGGTTGATTTTGTAGTTTGGTTGTTCATAATTTTTACTTCTTTATTAATTATACTATTTTTATCAAGACACGCGGGATCTCGCACCAGGGCAGAGCCACGCACTGTACGGTGCAATGGCGGAGAGGGTGGGATTATGAAAATAAATTTGTTACCCTCTGTTTACTTGATGACGATCCGCGCGGTCATGCCCGACTGGAAAGGGGTATCAGGGAAGCCATTGTAGATCTGGCCGCTCGGGTACTCAAAGGTACTCTTAACAATCGGGATCGTCCGGACAGCCGCATCCTGGCCGTTATAAAAGGTGAGTGTGTACTCGCAATAAAGCTTTTGGGTGGCAGTCGACGTGTAATCGACTCGTACCCACGCTTCTGGCTCTCCTGCAGGGTCCTCTTCCACGACGATATTGCCAATGGTGATTACATTAGCGCACGATGCTGCGGTATTGCTGGGTGCACTTCCCGATGAATTCTGGTTTGTGGCACCCTCGTTTGTGTTCGTATTTGTATTGTTCGTCCTGTTGTTATCAGTGGCGTTATTAACAGTGTTTGTGGTGGTAGTTTTACTGCAGGCGCTTAAGACAAACACTAAAACCAAACACGCGGTACACGCGAGTATTTTTTTTGGCATAGTTTTCCAGTTAAAGATTATATTAATATATTATGGTTTGAGTGGGGAGGTGACCCCGCTAGTTAGCGGGATCTCGCACCAGATGGGATTCGAACCTGTGCGGGATTTTTTAGATCTCGACGGTTTTCAAGACAGTTTCATTTAACCGCTCTGTACCCTTCCGTTCTGATCTAACGCAAAATTTTAATTATTATTTCAGGTTTCTAAGAATGGTTGTCATGGCAGCCTGGGCCTTATCTTGATTTCCGTCATGGCCGACTAAGGCGATGACTTCAATGTAGTCGCTGCCGCGTACTGCCCCAAATACAGCGTTCGCCTGACCCCAGTATGCCGCTTCGCCATAGCCAGATACGGCAATCCCACTGTTAATGCCGTTCCATTTATCATATTGGGCTTGGGCGGCGCTCGAAGAACCGAATCGGTAGATACTGATTTGAATTTCGCCCGTAGAATCGGGCGTCAGGTATGTGCAGCCGTAACTCTTGTAGGTGCCGTCGTGTTCATTTATTATCCCCTCAGCCGGGCCATGGAGCTGCATCGGTGAACCGTAGGCGCTTGAAGCATCGGCGGCTGTTAATATATTACACGCATTTAGGAGTGTCGCATTATTATTTGTTGTCGTGGCCGAATTGTTTGCGTTGGTTTTTGTCGTATTAGTCCCACAGCCGGTAATAAATACTGTTAGCAGAATTATTGACAGAATTAAAACCACAGGCGAGCTGGCGGATTTTTTTTGATTCATAGACATATTTATTAATTGGTTTACGAATTACTTTGTTTTTAATAGATATTTATTATTATTTTTCGACTGGCGGAGAGGGTGGGATTTGAACCCACGAAGACATTGCTGCCTTACGGCTTTTCGAGAGCCGCGCCTTCAACCACTCGGCCACCTCTCCCTGACTGCACTAAACGTTGAGATTGTACCGTATTTTGGGGAAAAAATCAACTACGGAATAATAAAATCAGCTTTTCAGGCTGAATTATTTGTTTCGTCTTTAAAACAATGAATTCTGTCCAGTCGGCGCCTTTTGTTCCTGTTCATTGAATATCTTCACCGTCCCAAACTCACCGTCATAACCAGGCGCGATGTGGAGTTTTCCCTCGCGGACTCTTTGAATCGCTTCGACAATTCTTGGCTGGGTCATAGCTTGGAGTTTGCTGGGCTCAACATTTAACAAAATGTTAAATTCACTCTTCCCAGCTTGAACAAGTCTGTCGTATTCAGCCATGACGGATTTTGATCCCTTGCCCACGCCTAAAGCATCGCCGATTATTTCGGCCAGTGGAACTAAACTCTTGAAAGGTGGACGGCCTGCCCCGTCGGATGACGGGGTTGTCGGTTTAAAACCTTCCGGCCGGTCAGCTAATTTCTCCACCCGGCTCATCACGCCGACAGTCAAACGCCTGCCGCACTTCGGACAAAGCGAGTTATGCTGTTTCGTCTCACTGGGCGAGAATCGAATTCCGCAATTCCGGTGGCCATCCCAGTGATATTTGCCTTCCTCGGGATAGAACTCAATCGTGTAAGCTATGCGGTTTTTTCCGCCCGGCGATTTTAACGCTTGAGCGATGTTCTTAAAGCTAAGCTCTTCCAGCTCGAACACTGTGGCCTCCCGCCCGAGATTCGCCGCCGAATGGGCGTCAGAAAACGAAACGATCTGTTTTGAATCCAATTGCGACAATCGCCAATTCATCGGCGGATCAGACGACAGGCCGGTTTCAATCGCGTAGATCCGGTCCGCGAATTCGCCGAAACACTCCATCAGGGAATCAAAGCCTGACTCAGAGCCGAAAAGCGAAAACCACGGCGTCCAGATATGGGCCGGGATAACTAAACATTCAGGTGAAGCGTTAAAAATAACCTTGGTTAGCTCAATCGCGCTTAAGCCCAAAATCGGCCGGCCGTCAGATTTTAAATTGCCCTGCCAACCGAGACCACCTCTGATTTTGTCCACTGTTTCCAGGCCCGGAGCAATAATGACTATGTGAATCCGATGGCCCCGGCCGCCCTGGCTGTAGATGCAGGAAAGTTCCGTCACTGGTATAAAAAAAGTTGGGTTATCAGAACCCTTCAGCCGGTATAATCCATTATTCTGCCGCTCGAGCCTTTTTACCAACTCCTGAAACCACTCCGGGTGGGTAAAATCGCTCGTGCCGACGACCGCGATGCCCTTTTTCACCGCCCATTCGGCAATGTGCGCCAAATCCATATCCTGCGATACGGCCCGGGAATATTTGGAATGAAGATGAAGGTCGGTAATAATCTCTGGCATAGAGAATTATTTCAGCGTCTCCCACAAATGCTCAAAGAGAAATCTCTGAGTTTGGGCAAGTCCGGCGTCCTCAATAATAATGCCTCGTGGCGTGCCATCTTTAGCTACCGAGATATAGGCTGTCTTTTTATAATAAGTAATAATATAGGTTGGCGCGCCTTTCTTTTGACTTAACCAGCGTCGTTCATCCAAGCCCAAAACCTTGCCGCCCTCGCCCAAGGCAATTATTTTCACTCGGATTTTTCTTTTTTTCCGCTCTTCAGTAAAATTCGGAAAGTCTTGGTACAGATATTTTCTGATATCGGCCGACGAGTAAACGTAATATTCCTTTGGCGCCGGCGCCTCGGCCATCGTACTCAACACATCCAGCAAAATCGTTTTGATGCCCTTGAATCCGTCATAATATTTTACTACCGGTTTTTCTCCGCTTTTATCGTAAACTGATTTGAGCTCGGGAATTAAATCGACCAACTCTTTTTTAGTCTCCTCAAGCTGCCGCTGACGTTGTTCCAGCAGAGTCTTTAGCTTTTCTGGATCTTCAGCCACGAAATACTGATGCGTATCCTGATGGTAATAAGCCACCAGCCCCTGCTCGCGCAGCGACTTCAAAATATCATAAGTGGTGCCTCGGTTTATTCCGGCTTCAGCCGCTATCTTCCGGACAGCCTGCGGCCCGCGCCGAAGCAAAGCCAAAAAAACCGCGATTTCCTTTTCGTTGAATCCAAGTTTTTGGAGAGTCCGTTCAATAACCATGCTAGTGTGTTTAGCCCGGCCATTCCTTCAAAACCCGCTCGTAAACATCCGGGGTGGAAATATCAAACCATTTTCCGGAGAAGGGATAGCCGGAGAGCTGTCCGCGCTTCGCCAAGTTGGGCAAAACGTCGTGTTCCAGACTGGCTGGAGTTTTCTGGGGCAGCAGGTCAAATAATTCTGGTTCGGCGAGAAAAATTCCGGCGTTGACCAGGCCGAAGGTGCTGTTACCAGTCGGCTTCTCGACAAAATTGACGATCGTATTGCCCTGGAGTTTTACCACCCCATAATCGGAAAATTTATCCGTGGCATTAAGCGCGGCGCTCATGACTGAAGATCTGTTTTTATGGAATTCCATGAAGGCGGGCAAATCGATTTCAGCCAGGACGTCGCTGTAGTACAGAAGAAAAGGCTCTTTCAATTTATCCTTGGCTAATCGGATCGCTCCGGCCGTACCAGCCCTTTCCTTTTCCACAATGTAGGTGATATTTACGCCGAAGTTGGAACCATCGCCAAAAAACTTACGGATGTTTTCGCCCAGCTGTTTGTCAATCACGATAATAATATCGGAAATTCCGGCGTCACGTATCGTTTTTATAATGTGCTGGAGGATCGGCCGGCCTTTTACTGGAATCATCGGCTTGGGCATTTCGTAGGTGAAGGGCCGCATCTTCACGCCTTGGCCGCCGGCTAAAATCAGGGCGTGATGGATTTTCGGACCCAGGTGCTGGCTCAAAACGTACTCAATCGCGTGGGAGCGATTGCGGATTTTCTCCCCGTCGATGATGCCGTCAAGCTGCGGCAAAAGGTCCTTTCTCAGAGTGATTGTCAGACGGCTACGGCCTATTTTTGTCATATGGGTTTATTTAATATTTGTGGTCATAGCATAACATATTTTTCATTCAAAATAAAGTCGCCCTCTTTCTAACTGACCTCAGTCAGGTTGGGGAAACACTCTGGCGGCAACTCAACTTTACCCCGCTCCTATCCCAGTAATGTCATAAGTATTTCATGGACGTAAGGCGAAGCCGCCTAGCGGCTATGCTTTTACTATTACGACAGACATCTTTAGGATAGGGGCGGGGTTTGCCCTAGGCTTCGGCAATGTAAATACTGAAGGATTATCTTCTGCTCATCACTTTTGTTGGTTCTATGGCAACGAAAAAAGCTCCCGTCCTCTCGAGAGCCTTTGATATTGATAGTTATTTTTTTTCTTTAATAGATTTTTCTAATATTTCGCATATATTACACAATGATTCGTAGTGCTCGGTTTCTTTGAAATCTGCCGCTGCTGTACTCCAAGCAGTTCTACCGCCCACCATTTTAACAAATCTTAATTCGGTTATTATTTCCCAAGACTTACTTAAAAAATCTGGAATATCCTTTTCTATCTTCTGTAAAAATATTGGATCGGAGCAACAAGTCTTAAATACTTCAAAAGATATTCCAGGAAGACCCTTATCATCCATCCTGTCCCTCGCTATTTTAAGTTCATATAATAATCCAACCTTTAACGACCGATAATAATATTTCTTATAAGAATATCTTGATATTCCATTAAATATAAATGCTAGACATGCACCAAAAAACGCCGCGTAAAAAGGAATAATAAATGTATTGTCCAATAAAATATGATATCTGTTCGTAATGCTTGTGAATATTTTGTTTATTAAAATAGATAAAATAAATCCTAAAACCAATAGAACAACTAAATAAATTGTTAAATGTAAAATATATTTGTCTTCTTTCGAAATTACTTTCATATTATTGAATTATACACCTATTGTCATTCGTAACAAAGAAAAAAGCTCCCGTCCTCTCGAGAGCCTTTTTCACGCTAGAGTGTCTAAACTCCAGTTCACAGTTCCGGGCACCTGCCTACTTTCCCACGCCCACAAGGGGCAAGTATCATCAGCGCTTGGTTGCTTAACGGCCGAGTTCGGAAAGGGATCGGGTGTGGCCAACCTGCTTGAGACACCCGGAACCGTAATCTGGAATTCGCTTAATTATTTATAAATGTGCTGAATATGTGCTAGAACGAAATCTGCGTAGGCGATAGTAAGAATACCACGCCGATAAATACCGACACTAAAACAACCAAAAGCGCCAGAGTCAGTGTTACTTTAAACTTCTTAATCATGCTTCTAAATAAGGTGATAATAAATTAATCCAACCATGGCTGTGATTAATCTGAGTAAATCGGGACACGATCTATTAGTACTCCTCGGCTAAAGCCCTTACGGGCCGTACACCTGGAGCCTATCAACCAAATAATCTCTTTGGGATCTGAAAGATGTCTTATCTTGGGGAAGGTTTCACGCTTAGATGCTTTCAGCGTTTATCCTGGCCGAACGTAGCTACTGAGCTTATGCCCGTGGTCGGACAGCTCATTCACTAGAGGTTCGTTCTTCTCGGTCCTCTCGTACTAGAGAAGAGTCCCCGGTCAAACATCCAACGCCCACGACAGATAGGAGACCGAACTGTCTCACGACGTTCTGAACCCAGCTCGCGTACCGCTTTAATTGGCGAACAGCCAAACCCTTGGGAGCTTCTTCACCCCCAGGATGCGATGAGCCGACATCGAGGTGCCAAACCGCGCCGTCGCTGTGGACGCTTGGGCGCGATCAGCCTGTTATCCCCGGAGTAACTTTTATCCGATGAGCTTCCGCCGTCCTATTACGTACGGTCGGATCACTAAGTTCTACTTTCGTAACTGCGCGGGTTGCCGCCCTTGCAGTAAAGCTGGCTTGTGCCTTTACACGACGCGTCCCGTTTCCATCGGGACTTAGCCAACCTTTGTAAACGCCTCCGTTACTTTTTGGGAGGCGACCGCCCCAGTCAAACTACCCGCCAGACACTGTCCCCCAGCCTCTGTAAAGGCAAGGGGTTAGACATATCATTAAGCTAGAGTGGTATCTCACATTTCGACTCCCCCCGGGCTGGCGCCCGGAGATCAAAGTCTCCCACTTATGCTCAAACAAGTTCAGCGATATGTCAATATCAAGGTGTAGTAAAGCTTCACGGGGTCTTTTCGTCTATTCGTGGGTAACCGGCATCTTTACCGGTCTTGCAATTTCGCCGAGTCCCTCGTTGAGAGAGTTTCCAAGTCGTTATGCCATTCGTGCAGGTCGGAACTTACCCGACAAGGAATTTCGCTACCTTAGGACCGTTATAGTTACGGCCGGCGTTCATCAGCGCTTAGCTTCGAGGCTCTCACCCCTTGGCTTAACGTTCTGACACTGGCCAGGCATCAGCCCCTATACGTCGCCTTACGGCTTAGCAGGGACCTGTGTTTTTGGTAAACAGTCGCTTGGAATCATTCACTGCGCCCTGAACCACTCGCTCCGTTCCACGTCGCTCGGGTATCAGGGCTTGCGCTCACCATATGTGATGAGTGAAGTCCTGTACCCGAACGCAGCAAAGCGAAGTGAGTGGTACAGGGAGGTCTTATCCCGAAGTTACGACCACTGTTTTGCCGAGTTCCTAAACGAGGGTTCTCTCGTTCACCTTACCTCTTCTGCGAGGCTGCTCACCTGTGTTGGTTTGCGGTACGGTTTCCAGTTGACACGCGTTTTTCTCTTTTTCTTGGCAGATGGATCGTCCAAATCGAGTCTGCCGAAGCTTTCTCTTTCGTCAATCCCGCTTGCGCGGAACCGACAACGGACATATCCAAGAATCCGCTCGGATTCACCAACTGCGTCGGAGAAAAACAATCAACCGGAAGGGCTGGAATATTAACCAGCTGTCCATCGCCTACGCCTTTCGGCTTTAGCTTAGGACCGCCTAACCCTGGGACGATTTGCGTTGCCCAGGAAACCTCGAGCTTTCGGTGTCCGGGGTTTTCACCCGGATTTTTGCTACTTATACCAACATTCTCACTTCCATATCCTCCACCGTTTCTCACGAAACGACTTCAATGAATATGGAACGCTCCCCTACCCCCTGAACCACTCGCTCCGTTCCACGTCGCTCGGGTTCCAGGACTTGCATCCACTTTGGCTAAGTGGCAAAGTCCTGCACCCGAACTTCGCGAAGCGAAGTGAGTGGTACAGGGTCACGTCTTCGGTACTCGATTTAGCCCCGATAATTTTCGGCGCAAAACAACTTGACTAGTGAGCTGTTACGCTTTCTTTAAAGGATGGCTGCTTCTAAGCCAACCTCCTAGTTGTAAAAGTCATTTCACCACCTTTTACACTTAATCGAGATTTAAGGACCTTAGACGGTGATCTGGGCTGTTTCCCTTTAGACCAGTGAAGCTTAGCCCCCACGGTCTGACTCCAATACTGTTCTTTTCCGCATTCGGAGTTTGGTTGGATGCAGTAGGCAAAAGCCATCCGCACCCATTCAGTGCTCTACCTCGGAAAAGACAAAACGTATCAGGCTAGCCCTAAAGCTATTTCGGGGAGAACCAGCTATTGCCAAGTTCGATTGGAATTTCTCCTCTATCCACAACTCATCCCCTAGTGTTGCACGGCTAGTGGGTTCGGTCCTCCAGTGGGTTTAACCCCACCTTCAACCTGGCCATGGATAGCTCACCTGGCTTCGGGTCTAGTAGGTACAATCATAGAAGAATAGTCCTTCGCCGCCTCAATTAAGAGAACGACGAAAAACTAAACCTCAAAACGCGTTATTCACGCTCGCTTTCACTCTGGCTTCGCCCTAGAAACGGGCTTAACCAAACTGCACCTAACTAACTCGTTGGTTCATTCTTCAATAGGCACGCCATCACCGTGTACCAATCGCTGCGCTCCGGTACACGACAAGCCCCTAACGTTATGTTTAACGTTTTCAATGGACTTGCCCGGGTAACCCGAACGAAGTGAGCGGTACACGGCTCTGACTCCTTGTAGGCACATGGTTTCAGATACTATTTCACTCCCCTCACCGGGGTGTTTTTCACCTTTCCCTCACGGTACTGGTTCACTATCGATCACCAAAAGTATTTAGCCTTGGGACATCTCGTCACCCATTAGCGCCTCATCGGCGCTCACGGGCGACAAGACTTTTATAGTCGTCCCTGATTCGCACAAGATTTCACGTGTCCTGTGCTACTCGAGAAAATTACCATGGAGCGAAAACTCCTTTCGATTACAGGGCTGTCACCTTCTTTGGCTCCGCTTTCCAGCGGATTTTTCTAGGAAAGATTTCTAAATAGGCTCCATCCTGGATTTTACAAGCTCCAGACGTAATCACTCACTACCCCATTCTTGCGTTAGGGCTTGCACCCTCGTCTCGCCATAAGCGAAACTGCAAAAATAGTTTGGGCTTTTCCCCGTTCGCTCGCCACTACTAGGGGAATTGATTAGTTAATTAGTTAATTGGCAAATTTGATAATTGGCAAAGCCAATGTACCAATCAACCAATTACTAATTAACTAACTTAATTTATTTCTGTTCCTCCGGCTACTAAGATGTTTCAATTCGCCGGGTAGTCTTCACATGCCTATGTATTCAGCATATGATGTTTCGATCTTCTATCGAAACGGGTTACCCCATTGGGATATCCCCGGATCAAAGGTTGCTTGCCACCTCCCCGAGGCTTTTCGCAGGCTGCTACGTCCTTCTTCGGCTTTTGGTGTCTAGGCATCCACCGTGTGCCCTTGTTGTCCCGATTTACTCGGGTCAACCACAACTTTAATGATAATGTTGGATTATTTAATATCACCTTACATTAACCTTCAATTGTCAACGAACGCGCTTTTCAACTGATTCTGGGCACAAAAATTCCGCCTCAGGCGGCGGAAGTACTTTGCCATAAAATAAATATATGGGCTTAGCCGCCTGGTGGTGTGAAAACTAGGTTATTTGTGCTCATATTCGGTGTTTTGTGGATAAACTGTTTATTTTTGTACCTTCATAATAGCAAGTTTCTATGGGGGTGTCAACCTCTGCTTTGCGCGTACTCTATTCTTCTGCTACACTCACTGGCTGTTCATTATAAAAGGCCAACCACAATAACAAGATAAGGGAGGTGGAATGTGAAAGAAACAGTCCTGCCATATGCCATTATTACCGGAACTGGCGCCACTGACCTGGGTGGGTGGGTGAATGACTACGAGGATATCCGGGTTGAGACACGATTTGGAACTGTCTGGATTCAGAGATGCCGGATCAATGATCAGGTCTTCTGGCATGTCAACCGCCACTGTGCAACTCAACCGTTAGATAAGGGTGCCTACCGCCTGGCTCACCTAATTGAACACAGCACGCGCTGTGCCTACATCCTCGCGCTGGCCCAGCAAGGGGTGAACAGGATCCTGGCAATCAGCTGCGTGGGTTCAGCTGCCGCTGGAGTACGAATCAAGGATGTGGTGTTGCCCGACAACTATCTAACTCCAATCTTTTGTCCCTTGAGTTTTTCAGACCTCATGCCAGATGAAGCTGGACCAGAGTTTTACCGCGAATGGAGACATCCATTTGATCGGGTTCAGCGAACTGTCTTTGCTCGAGAATGTACTACCTTAGGATTAAGCGTGCATGACGATGGTCTCTTGGATATCATTCCAGGGCCTCAGTTCGAAACCGATGCTGATATGGATGATAAGCGTTCGCGCCGGATTATGATTGTCGGAATGGCCACTGCCCTGCCGGAGAGTCCTCTGGCCGGCGAGCTCGGTATTCCGTACCAGCCAGCCTGCATCGTGACAGACCACCCGGACAAGCGCGCCTCGCAACCCGAAATCGTGGCTATCGCCCGAGAGATTTCTCCTCGAGTCTTTGAGGCCGCATACAAAACACTCCTACGCTTCCGCCAAGAAGGCGACTCTCCAGTCCGAGACGCTCCTGAACCAGTCGTGGGCCTACGTCAGAAGCTCGGTCTCAAATAGTTCAAACCGATCCCGTCCAATTAAATGGATGGGACTTTTTTAATAAACAATAAAAAAAACCAGCGGTGTTTTCCGATCAATCGGAAATCCTACTGGTGTGATCTTCTCAAGCCCCACATCCCTGCATGGCAGCCGGCTGTTCTTCCTCTTTCAATACCATCTTAAGCGCACTCTCTTCTGTGCCTAGAGGCGCTCCATGAAGTTCGGCCAGATGTGTCTGGGTCAGGAAGACATGACCCTGGTGCCGTTCGAAAACCTGATGCGGATCTGCATCGACGCCATGAGTCTGGATGAGATCATATACCTGACGTTCATGCAGATTGACGGTCGGAATATGGCGCAATTCGTCTGGGAAAGTCCCTGAAACGCACTTCGGGTTTGGATGAGAGGGATCACATCCGAACACTAGGCCGCAGTAGAATCGATTCACCGAATGAGCTAGATACCAGAAGATTTCATTCAGTGTCGCGAGGGCGTCTTGAGAAAGTAGCTCAGGATGGTCCAGGAGGATGAGACAACGGTTTTTGCGAGCATAAAGTAGAATGTTCGTTGTCAGCCATTCATCAAGATCGGGGGGGTCGATGAAGATTCTCGATCCCAATGCCCCACCGCGAATCTGAATTTCACATTGCTCCTGTAGCCAGGAACATATTGATCTACTTGATTCTCTGAACCATCGTAAATCAATATAGACAGGGGAACAGCTTGACCGGGCAGTGCCCCAGAGCTTGAGGAGCAGGCTTGTTTTTCCAGTCTTCGGACCACCGGTAATTGCGATACGAACTACTCTGCCCTGTACTGTAGAACCGGCGTCTTCATCTAAATATCTCGGCATGTAGAAAGGTGTCTGGTAAAAGATTGGTTCACCTTTCCAAGCTGCGCTCGGATCTCGTGTTTGCACCACGATCCTAGGCACAAATGTCTCCAGGATAGCTAATATCCTTCCTACTTCTGGTATTGCCTGAAGGTTTGGTTTCGTCTGAGCATTTGTCAAGATGATTTGCGCTATCAAGCCCTGTTTCTCAAGAGAAAGCGGGGAGCCCCGCCTAAGCCAACTGCTAAGCTGGCCGGGATTCACCCTGGCTTGATTGGCAAGTATCATTCGAGAAAGTCCCAATTCACCACCATGATCATCAAGGAGGCGAATGACTGCCGTGCGGATAATCATGATTTCTTCCTTTCAAGTAGGGGGTTTAAAAAGAGCAATTATTTACAAAGTCGTTTACTCTGCAGCCAACGATACTATCATATACTGAGATTGTATGTCAATACAAAATTGTCAGACGACTGAGCCAATCCCGGACGCGTCGACCCCGTAGCTAGCCCATCCAATCAAACGGGTGGGTTTTTTTATAAAAGAAAAGAGCGCGGAATTGTTTCTGCGCTCAAGGGATGATCAGACCGCCCTTATGGCTGATACAACCAAGGAGCAATGCAAGGGCGTTCCTTATGAGCCTCAATCGGGTGTTATTCAAGAAACCGGAGAAAATTGCTTGCGTTCACGTTCAGTGTAGGACCTGCCACAATCACACACAACATGGCCTGTTTCAGGAATCGGTACTATTGGCTTCAGCCTCTGCAAGGGTTTGCATCTGACGCAACCGGAGATATGGATTACACCACCTTCCTGCCAAACCCGAATTGTGGTAACCGTGGCCTGCTTCATTCTTGTCTTTTCCTGACGACTCATCGTAGTCTCTCCTTCTCTCGCATGAACACCCCAGAACCAACAAATTCAAGACCTAGCATCATAGCTGGTTATTAAATTATTGTCAAGATTAAAAACAACGCGGGTTTTTCCAACCCACGCTGTATTTATAAATTATGGCCTGAAAATAGTTATTACTAATCATCAAGCGATTTGTGATCGACAACGGTTTTGCCCGATTCTTTTCTTTCTTTTTTCGTTAATAGATGGACCTTACCATCTTTAGCCTGGGCTAAAAATTGCTCAAGCCGGGCTAAATCCTGGCCGAGAATTTCCTCATGGCGATCAAATGCTTTCCGATTACCCTTGAAATACCCCAGTACCTGATAACTGTCATAATTCATTACTCCGCGGATCTGACTCATAAGTTCCTGAGTTGTCATTTCCTGAGTCTCTCGATCAAGCAAGGCGGCTGAGAAATGTAAGGGCTCGGGTTTATTTCCGGCCAACGGCTCACCAGTTTTTTTGTTCCAGCTGTCAGCCAGAACTGACTGGTAGTAGGGAATCTCAGCCATAGTTCCGTCCTCAAGCTCGATGAATAATCGACGCATGCCTACCGTTTCATAAAACGTTTCGGCTTTGCCAGCGGCTTCATCAACTACCGCTGATATTTCTTCTGATCGAGACGCATCAAGTACCAGCTTGCGCCAAAGCTCTGTTCCAGCGCCTGTCTGACGCGTTGATTTTTCAGTTACCAGACTTGTAACCATGACCATTTTTTTACCAGTTTCGCTTCCATCACTATCAAGACATTTTAGTGTCGCAGATTGTGATGTGCCAACTACCCGGCCCTCACGCTCGATTATATGAATTTGTAGCGGGGTATCCAAATCTTCCTCGCTACCAATAACCTTACCGGCTAAGGCTGACTGGAGAGTTTCTAAGTCATCCATCACGTCTTCACTGAATTCGCTGCTCATCAGAGCGTGGGCTTCTCGCAAGCGAGGATCCTCCGGATCGGTTAGGCGCTCGATCGTGTATTTCTCACCCTCGCGCGTCTCAATGATCAACCGGCCGTCAGGCTGTTCTTCGCGACTGGCCACCCTTTTATCATTACGCTTCTCCAGCTCAGCCAGGTACTCCCGCAATCGAGTCGGACGTTCTACTTCCGGTTGAAAAGACCCCGATTCTCTTTCATTCATATTATTGTGATTAATCAATTAGTTGGTGCCGGGGAGAGGACTTGAACCTCCAATCCCTTGCGGGAACCAGGTCCTAAACCTGGCGTGTCTGCCAATTTCACCACCCCGGCTTGTCTTAAATATACCAGAATATCACAATTAAGTAAGTTTGTCAAAGGTGGATATCGGGGCTATAATGACCGTGTAAATAAAAATTTTTACCAATACCAACAAACATTAATCTCAAATAATATGCGAGGCGATCCAAAAAAACTCTACATTTTAATCGGCATTCTTATCGGCGGCATTTTAGTGCTTCTTTATTTCATCCTGTTTCCGATGAAATCACACGAAGGAAACATCAACATTAATAGCGACATCGGAACAACTGACAATCAAAACTCCGACACCAACGCCAACATCAATACCAACGCTCAGCCAAGCATCCCGACCTCTGGCCCGCTTTATGATGTAGCCAAAGCCCGTGACGTAAAACGGCTGGCTGATATTCGGACCCTCTTTACCGCTCTCCAATCTTATTACGGGGAAAAGGGCAGTTATCCGAATTCCCTTCAAGATCTGGTGCCTGAATATTTAGGCGGCCTGCCCCAAAATCCCACGCCTGGCGGCGTTGACTATAACTATACGCCGATCGGAGTTCAGCCAGCGACCTTTTTCAGTGTCTATTACAGCCTTGAGGTCGGGGTAGAGGATCTCGAGGCTGGCGATCACGAGGCTACGCCCCAAGGAATCGCCACGCTGTAAAATTCTAAATTCCCAGCGAAGATTTGCTAGTTTTTCTGCTCTAATGATACAACCCCTCTAACCAATGGGGTATTTTTTCTTGACAAAATATATATAAGTATTAAAATCCCACTGTACTGGCCTGCTCAGAGACGTCAAGCGAACCATCTACCATGGGAGGAAAAATGGACACTGGTTCCCCTACTGCCCCAACAGCTGCTCTATCAGTCGATTTGCAGCTGGTTGGCCGGGTTACCCACCGCTACCCCCGCAAGAGCGTGAACGCTGTTGAAGTTACGCCTGGCGCGCGAATTGAGCTTGGCGATACACTCCTGGGTGTCACGCCTGGGAATGAATCCAGTCCGAATTCCCGGACTATCCACGTCATCTCGCTCCAGCGCCACCATGCTCCAATTCAAGCCGGGGAGGGCGGCCAGGAAATCGGCATCCTGGTAGGACTCCCGCTCTTTCCAATCGGCTCGTCGGTTTACCGCGTCAATCTCATCTCGGCGTAGTAACGCCAGCTGACCAGAATCTTGTTCCCCATGCCTCGGCTCCAGCCGGGGTTTTTTCTTGACAAAAATAAAGGGTTTGATACACTCGTATTATCCGGCGGGTGGGATTTGCCAGCAAGGAAACGGATCGTGAAAAAGCTAATTCTGGCAGGGCAAATCATCGCTTCTATCCTCTTTTTGACGAGAGGGTTTTTTATTTGTCCGAAGCTGGTCCAATCGGAAAATCCCCCTCAAGTCGTCATTAACGAGCTGATGTGGATGGGCTCATCCGCCTCAAGTTCGGACGAGTGGCTGGAACTGAAGAATTTGACTGACCAGCCAATTGATCTATCCAACTGGTATCTGACAAAAAAATCGGCTGGAGCTGAAGTTCTTATGCTCACCCTACCAGCCGGCAGTGCGCTTGAGGCAAACGGTTTCTTTCTAATCAGCAATTTTTCCGACGAATCAGCCAGCTCGGTTCTAAACATTCCGCCCGACCTAGTCGATACCGCAATCTCGCTGGTAAATACAAGCCTGCAGATTAAACTTTACTCGGCCAATCAGACCTTGATCGACACAGCTGATGATGGTTCGGGTCAACCGTTGGCTGGCGAGTATGCCTCAGGCACGACCTGGAAATCAATGGAGCGGAACTGGGACTGGGCCGATGGTACTCTGGAAACCAGCTGGCACACTGCGGAAATTTCCTACAATTTTGATCTGGGCGCAATTGAATTCGGCACACCGCGCTGGCCGAATACCGATCCAAACTATCCGCCCATCGCTGAAGCTGGTGATAATCAAACAGTCAAGACAAATGAAACAGTCTACTTTGACGGCTCTGACTCCACTGATCCAGATGCTGACCCGCTATCCTACCATTGGGCTTTTGGAGATGACGTTGAAGCTGACGGCATTACTCCCACCCATGCCTATGCTCAAACCGGCGAATTCACAGTCACGCTCTTGGTCAGCGATGGGAACAAAAGTAGTACCGATACTTTAACTGTAGCCGTCGAAGACGAACCAGCGCCGATCACTGAACCGGAACCGGAAAATACTCCCGTCATCTACTCACACGACGTTCGAATAAACGAACTTCTGCCAAATCCGGAAGGGTCAGATACTGAACACGAATTCATTGAATTGGAAAATACCGGCGCCACCGACGTGGATTTACGAGGCTGGCTAATCGGTGATTCAAGCCGGGAATATCAAATCGACCCGCAGGATTTCCCGACCACGACCATCGAAGCGCGCGGCTACTTCCTGCTTAACCGGAATATTACCGGCATTGCTCTCAACAATAGCGCTCCGGAAACGGTTAGGCTGAAACATCCGGACAATGAAGTTCTCGAAGAAATCAGCTACCAGCCGCCGGTGCCCGAGGGAGAATCGTATAACCGCGCCCCAAGCGGCTGGGTCTGGAGTGCCACCCTGACTCCTGGCCAGGAAAACGTCATCACGATAAAAGAACCGGACAAACCGAAAGAGGGCGAAAAAGATCCAAAGAAAGAAAAAACCTCTTTGCCCGAGGAAACGAAGATTGGCCAAAATCCAGCCTTTGATTTTTCGACGCGCGTTCTGATTACCGAGCTCCTGCCGAATCCTGAAGGAGTCGAGGCTGAAGAAGAATTCATCGAGCTGGCTAATTTCGACGACAAAGACATCAACCTTAGCGGCTGGCAGCTGACTGATACTAAAACCTATTTCAAGTTTGGCGACTCAGTTACTCTTGGAGCCGGCGACTATCTTGTTTTTCTGCGGCCGGAAACGAAAATCGCCCTGAACAACTCCTCTGACCAAGTATTCCTTATTGACCCGAATAAGAAGATCGTCAGCGGCGTAAAATACCAAAAAGCCGAAGCCGGCCTGTCTTGGTCGCGCCGGGATCAAAGCAATAATTGGGCCTGGTCAACTAATGTGACGCCAGAACAAGAAAATGTCATCGAGCTTGTCGAAAACGAAGACCAGACCGACCCCAATCAGACTGCCAAGGAAGCTCGCGAGGTTGATTTGAGCCAGGTCCGAGGGTTGGCAAATCGCGACCTGGTCAAAACCCGCGGAGTGGTTACGGTCCTGCCCGGCATCCTGGGCAAGCTGCTCTTCTATATCAGCACGGCTGAGGCCGGTATCCAGATTTACTCGTCAAAAGGCGAATTTCCCGAGCTCAAACTCGGAAACGAAATCGAAGTGATTGGCGCGCTGGGTGAAAGTCAGAGTGAGAGAAAGATCAACCTGCGCGATATCAAAGTAATGGGTGATTCCTCAATGCCAGAGCCGCTGGATATTACCGGCCAAGAGCTAACTGAAGATTTGGAGGGTCGGCTGGTCAGAATCGAGGGCGCGGTTCTCTCGAAAAAAACCCAGACCATCGTCTTGGATTCCGGCGGAACAGAAATAACCGTTTCGCTGAAAAAAGCCACCGGCCTAAAATTGGCTGACTACACTGAAGGCGATCTGCTTACAGTTACCGGAATTGTCAGCCAATTAAAGACTGACTACCGGATACTCCCGCGTTCAAGTGAAGATTTAACCAAGGCAGAAGTATTGGGTGAAAGCACGGAAACAGTACCATTAGAAACACCCGAAAAAAGTATCGCTTTGACAGGAGATAATAGCCGCCGAAAAACATTAATCTATCTATTTTCAGCGCTGGGTGGACTTATTATTGCGGGTGGAATCTATTATCTGAAAAATAAAAAGGCTAAGTCCTCTTCCCAGCCACTTTAGTGGC
Organism: Patescibacteria group bacterium; assembly: GCA_028714495.1. Lineage (GTDB taxonomy): Bacteria > Patescibacteriota > Patescibacteriia > JAHIZJ01 > JAHIZJ01 > JAQTMH01. The sequence continues at coordinate 27,867 of JAQTMH010000004.1, read as the reverse complement.
GCGTGGCTTTTAAAAAACCCGACCCGACCATCCCGCCATATGATTGAAGTCCCGCAACGGGACAACCGACATTCTTCCTTCTTAATTCTGAATTATATATTGTTGTCCTGTACAAAGTAATAAAAATATGCTATAATTGTAGCAGGAAGCAAATTATTAACCATTTTAAAAATCATGGACGAGCAAAAGCCAGTTCAAAACCCGGTGCCAGCCAAGCCCGAAAACGGGAAAAGGAAGCTTGATTCGCGCCTGGGCATTTTAATCGTTCTCACGGTAGCCCTGGTCTTCGCCTGGGTTTTCTATTTTTACTACATCTACCAGAATGATGAAGTCACGTTTTCTGTGGTCATAAGACCGAGAGAAACCACCCAGAATGTAAACGCCCAGACAAACACTAACTCGGCAAACCCGACAAATACCTCGCCGTCGCTGTAAACTTTCATTTACTACAAAACTAAAAATTCAAAACCGGCTAATTAACAGCCGGTTTGGCCGATTACCAAGATTGCCATTAATTATGGAGATACATCTGCCAATCGAAAAACAGTATTGAACTACTGTTTTTCTTTTTTGCCTTGCGTAATACTCAATATGAACGACTCATCTAATACAAAAATAAAACCTATTCCGCCACAACCGAAAAGTTCACGCCCCGACCAAATAAAATCGGAGCGTCTTCGCATTGCCGCCAGCGAAGAAATTATCAAGACTTTGAAAAGTTTGCAGTCGTCGCCCGACGGTATTACAAATGACGAAGCCGCAAGCCGGCTCGCCAGCAACGGACCCAACACTATTGCCTCGCAACAATCAAAAAGCTGGTTTAAAAAATTTCTGACCAATTTTAGGGATCCCTTAAGTCTGCTGCTTCTGGCGCTGGGATTGATTTCGTATTTTACCGGGGAGATAAAAGCCGCCATAATAATTGGCGCAATGTTGATTCTAAGCGTGCTTCTGCGTTTTGTTCAGGAAATGCGAGCCGACAAAGCGGCTAAGAAGCTTAAGGCGATGGTACATACCACAACGGCCGTGAGGCGAGCTGGCCATCGGTATGATTTACCGCTGGATGAAATTGTCCCTGGTGATATTATCGAACTTTCGGCCGGCGATATGGTACCGGCCGACTTACGCCTGATTGAGTCCAAGGATCTCTTTGTTAATCAGGCGACCTTAACCGGAGAGTCGCTGCCGGCGGAAAAACATGCTCCGCCATTGACCGACACCTCGGGGAGCGTATTCGGATTTCAAAACCTCTGCTTCATGGGAACAAACGTGGAAAGCGGATCAGCCACGGCCATAGTTGTTACCACGGGCAGCCAGACCTGTTTTGGTTCTCTGGCCAAGACTATCGCCGTCGATCGTCAAACAACCAGCTTCGACCGAGGAGTTGGCCGATTTACCTGGCTGATGATCCGCTTCATCGCTATCATGGTGCCTCTGGTATTCGTAATTAACGGCTTCAGCAAGGGCAATTGGCTGGAGGCTTTTCTTTTTGCCCTGGCCGTGGCCGTGGGATTAACACCCGAACTTTTACCCATGATCGTGACGGTCAATCTGTCAAAAGGCGCGCTGGACATGTCGCGGAAGAAAGTCATCGTAAAAAGATTGAATGCCATCCAGAACTTCGGCGCCATGGACATCCTCTGTACGGATAAAACCGGCACGCTTACTCAAGGTCACGTCGTCCTAATCAAGCACCTCGATATTTCAGGCAAAGAAAACGTAAAAATTCTGAATTACGCCTATTTAAACAGTCATTACCAAACTGGTTTAAAAAATCTCATGGATGACGCGATCCTTCGGCATGACACGGAGGAAACCTCCGCCCTGGTTCGCGAGTACAAAAAAATTGATGAAATTCCTTTTGACTTCGTTCGCCGGCGCATGTCAGTGGTGGTGGAAATCGGCGCCGGGGAGCACTTGCTCATCTGCAAGGGCGCGGTCGAAGAGGTCCTGGCTCGTTCCCGCTGGGTTGAAGTTAATGGCCAGATAAAAAAACTTGAGAAACATCATCACGTCAGTAAAAATGAGCTGGTAAATCAATTGAGTGCTGAGGGGTTCCGGATGATCGCTCTGTCCTATCGTAAAATGCCTTTAACAAAACAAGTCTATGATGTCGCCGATGAAAAAGATTTAATTCTGGTGGGCTTTTTGGCCTTTCTAGATCCGCCGAAGGAAACCGCGGCGACCGCGATTAAGGAACTTGAACGCCATGGCGTGCGCATCAAGGTTTTGACTGGAGACAATGAGCTGGTCACTCGAAAAATCTGCACTGAAGTCGGTTTGCCGATCAAGCGAATCTTGCTCGGCACGGAAGTGGAAAAAATGGATGACGCGGAATTAGCAATCGCGGCTGAAGAAGCCACCGTATTTGATAAGCTCGAACCAATGCAAAAAGAACGAATCATCCACGCCTTGCAGAGTCGCGGTCACGCGGTTGGCTATTTGGGTGACGGCATCAATGACGCGCCGGCTTTGAAAGCCGCTGACGTGGGCATTTCGGTTGACAGCGCCGTGGATATCGCCCAAGAATCGTCCGACATCATCCTGCTCGAAAAAAGCCTGATGGTGCTGAAAGATGGGGTGCGCGAGGGCCGAAAGATTTTTGGCAATATAATAAAATATATTAAAATGACGGCCAGCTCAAATTTTGGCAACATGTTCAGTGTCGTCGGCGGCAGCATTTTCCTGCCCTTTCTGCCCATGCTGCCTCTTCAGGTCATTACCAACAACCTATTGTATGACATGTCTCAAGTCACTATTCCGACTGACGGGGTAGACGAGGAATATCTAATCCAGCCGCGCCAATGGAAAATTAGCCTTATTAAAAAGTTCATCCTCTGGCTTGGCCCGGTCAGCTCCCTTTTTGATTACGCAACTTATTTCTTGATGCTGTATGTGTTCCACGCCTGGAGCGACCCGGCCCTTTTTCACACGGGTTGGTTTGTCGAATCGCTAATGACCCAGACATTGATCATTCATGTCATCAGAACGCGCAAAATTCCATTCTTTCAGAGCCGGGCCAGCTTGCCTTTAACCCTAACCTCGTTTTTGGTTGTCGGTTTCGGCGCTTGGCTGCCGTTCTCTCCGTTGGCCGGGGCGCTTGGCTTTAAACCGTTGCCACCGACATATTGGCTCTATATGCTGGGATTCTTGTTCTTGTATTTCTGTTTGGCCCAGCTTGTTAAAAAATGGTTTATCAGGCGATACGGCTGGGAATAATCCCCTGGCTATTTTTATTAGTCATCAGCTTAAATTCGGCGTGCGAGTAATCGCCGTTTTTTAATAAAAACTAATTTTCATTTACCACTTACCTGGTGTACAATGAAGCTACTATGGCTTCGAGAAAACAACGTTTTATTATAATCGACGGCAACGCCCTGATTCACCGCGCCTTTCACGCCCTGCCGCCGCTCACCACCAAATCCGGCCAGCTGGTCAATGCCGTCTATGGTTTTACCTCAATATTGCTGAAAGTGATCAAGGATTTAAAGCCGACCCATCTGGCTGTTACTTTCGACGTTGGCAAAAAAACTTTTCGTCACACTGAATACGCCGAATACAAAGCCACCCGCGTCAAACAACCCCAGGAGCTCTATGACCAGATACCTCTGGCCAAGAAAGTCGCCCAGGCCTTGAATATTCCTATTTATGAAAACGAGGGCTTTGAGGCCGATGATTTGATCGGCACTTTGACCGAAAGAAAAGAGATTAATAAACCCGACTTTGAAACAATTGTGGTCACCGGCGACCTCGACACTCTCCAACTCATTGACGGCAATACGAAAGTTTACACCTTGCGCAAGGGTTTTTCCGACACCATTACCTATGACCAAAGGCTGGTGAAAGAGAAATACGGCCTCGAACCCATACAAATTATCGACCTAAAGGGTTTGGCTGGCGACGCTTCTGACAATATCCCCGGCGTCAAGGGCATCGGCGAACAAACAGCCATTAAATTGCTCCAGGAATTCGAATCAGTGGAGAATATTTACCAGGCCTTGAAAAAGGACGACCGGAGGTTTCAAAAATTTCGGCCTCGGGTGGCTGAACTCCTCAAAAAACACGAATCAGAGGCTAAGCTGAGCAAGCGGCTGGCCACGATTGTAAAAACGGTTCCTCTGGAATTCGATCTCAAACAGTGTTTGGTGAAAAATTACGACCGGGATACGGCCGTGGCTCTTTTTCGGGAGCTGGAATTCAAAAGCCTCCTGCCCAAACTCCCTGAAACTGAAACCCAGACCAGCCTGGCCTTTGGGAAAAGCCCCTCTATTGAAAAACAGAAAAAACACACACCCGGCTATCATCTGATTCAATCCGAGCCTGAACTGAAGGACTTCCTCACCCAGGCTAAATCTCAAGACGGGCTGGTTATCGACACTGAAACAACCAGCCTTGATCCGTTCACCGGCGAAATTATAGGCATTAGCTTCAGCTGGAAAGCCGGCCTCGCCTTTTATCTCGATCTTAATACTAACGCCGATTTTAAGGATAAGGCCTTGGCTGCTCTAAAGTCGATTCTGGAAAACCCCGCTATAAAAAAATACGGCCATAATCTGAAATATGACATTGAGGTTTTGAAAAAGGCCGGCCTGGATGTCGAACCCGCGAGCTTTGACACGATGATCGCCTCTTATCTCCTGAATCCGGCCAACCGCCAGCACAATCTGGATACGCTCGTTTTCACCGAGCTTGGCCACGAGATGATTCCGATTGAACAACTGATCGGCAAAAAGGGCAAAGACCAAGTAACCCTCGACCGCATACCCGTGGCTGAGGTAGCCGAGTACTCCTGCGAAGACGCTGACTACACCAACAGACTGATCAAACCCTTCCGCCAGCGCCTCGAAGCCGCTTATCAGACCGGCCTGCTCGAAAAGATTGAGATGCCGCTGGTCAAAGTGCTGGTGGAAATGGAGCAAGAGGGCGTATTAATTGACGCTAAATTCCTCGCCGCCATGTCCCGCGAAACAACAAAGAAAATCGGGGTGCTCGAGAAAAAAATCTATCGTCTGGCCGGCGAGAAATTCAATATCAGCTCGCCCCTGCAATTAAAAAAAATCTTCTTCGATAAACTCGACCTCGATACCGAGGGCATTGGCGTGACTAAAACCGGCTATTCTACGGCCGCCTCTGAACTGGAAAAGCTGAAAGACGTCCACCCCATCGTGCCTTTAATTATTGAATATCGGGAACTCTCCAAGCTTAAATCAACCTACCTCGACGCCTTGCCTGAATTGATAAATCCGGAAACTGGCCGAGTCCATACCAGTTTCAACCAAACCATTACTACGACCGGCCGGCTGTCCTCCTCAAGCCCGAACCTGCAAAATATTCCCGTCCGAACCGAGCTTGGCCGCGAAGTCCGCAAAGCCTTTATCGCTTCGGCCGGTTCGCTGATCGTTTCAGCTGACTACTCCCAGATCGAGCTTCGAATCGCCGCCTCGCTGGCCAATGATAAAAACATGATCGAATCTTTTTTGCATAATGAGGATATTCACAGCCGGACCGCCGCTGAAATCAACGGCTGCGACATCACCGAGGTGACCAAAGCCATGCGCCGGGCAGCCAAGGCGATTAATTTTGGGATTCTCTATGGCATGGGTTCATACGGCCTGGCGCGGGGTACTGGCCTGGATGTCAGCGAGGCCAGCGACTACATCGAGGCCTATTTCGACCATCACGAAGGAATCAAGCAATACGTCGAGCAGACAAAGGCGCTGGCCAGGAAGATCGGCTATGTTGAAACGCTCTTTGGTCGGCGCCGCTATCTGCCGGAAATCAAATCGGGCGTGCAGCAGGTCAGGGCATCGGCCGAGCGCATGGCTATTAATATGCCGGTTCAGGGTACGGCCGCTGATCTGATGAAGCTGGCTATGATAGAAATCCACCAGGCCCTGCCAAAGACTAGTCCAAAAACTAAAATGGTTCTTCAGGTCCACGATGAACTGGTTTTTGAAGTACCCAAAGCCGAGGTTAAAAAAGTCGCTCATTTCATTCAGGATAAGCTGGAGGGTATTTACAAACTGCGGGTTCCGATTAAAGTGGAGGTTGAGGCTGGGCCAAATTGGGGCGAGCTTGAGCCAATAAAATAAGCCCGGGGTTTTCGAAAAAACCATCGGGCTTGTTGAGCTCACAGTGCTCCAGGATGAATTCGCCGGATATCCTCGTCCAGCATTCCCCCTCTCTTCAACCAGCCGACTTGGTCAGCAATGAACTGCGTCCGACCCTCTCCACTACTTCTGGCTGTTCTTGTCCCACAACCCTGGGTACAGACATTGACATGATGCAAGCTCTGTTGCTTTGACCCGGGACGCTGCACTGGAATCGACACCTGCCGAATCAGACCGTCGCAGCCCTCCAGAGCGCAGGGACCAAGATCAGCGGTAACCACTGGCTGGACTACCGTGAAGCCGAGCCTGGCTACACCCGCCGGATCTACGACCTTGGCTCCTGGATTCAGAAAAAGAACCGCCGGACCGCGCACCTCATTCATGCTCTCGCCCTCCTTTCACCATTAGAAGCCGCGTACCAAGACAAACCTACTACGGATTTTTATCCAGGTCAAGCCGATCTTTTACCCTGTTTTCGGAGTAAAAAAGCCCGCGTTATCCACGACGGGCTCGCCTGATCCATTCGCTTGAATACTCCGCGATCTGACACGTGGCGCCACGCACCTCTCCGGTGACCCTTACCTTCTTCTCGTCTTCGGCATCGATCCGAACGATAAACCTCAGGGGCTGGCCTAGCCGAGTAGCCCGGAGGAATCGTATCTGAGACGATACCGTTATGGCCGAATTCACGCCATGGAGAAGGAAGATAAGCATCCCCGCTGAATCATCGAGAATCCCCTGGAGAAGCCCGCCATGGACCGTACGAAAGAAGTTGGCTGATTTCTCTGAAGGGGTATGCTCAACGACATACGTTCTGGCGCCCTCATCGAGTGATCCGATCGTGTCAATGCCGAGAGTCTGGGCAAATGGAGTTACCTGGGTCGGCTGGCTGCTCATATGAACCTCCTCTTGCCAAAAAAGAGCTAATAAACATATTATACTAAATATTTTCTGTCAAGTCAGATGATTATCCTACTCCACGGCGAAGACACCTTTCGCTCCCGACAAAGATTAAAAAAACTGAAAGAGGGTTTTAAGCAGAAATACGACCCGCGGGGTTTGAATATCCTCCAGCTTGATGGCAAAACCCTGACCCTTGAAGACTTCAATAAAGCCGTGGCCACCCAGGGATTCTTGTCGAAAAAGCGGATGCTGGTGATTGAAAACCTGAGTGAAAACAAAAATAAGCCGCTGCTCGAAATCATCCGCGATTCTCTCAGCGGGCTCCCGGCTGAAGAAAACGTCGTCGTCTTCTGGGAGGGCGGGGCAAAGAAGTCCCGGGGCCGCAAAGAATCAACGCCCCTCTTCGGACTCAAACCCAGCGCTGGCGTTGTGATCGAAGCCTATCCCCAGCTTAAAGGTTTGAAGGTCAGCCAGTGGGTCAAGCGCGAAGTGGCTGAACGGGATTCGAAGATTGAGCCAAAAGCTCTAGCCCTGCTTATTAGCTTAGTTGGCGAAGATCTCTGGCGGATGAGCACGGAAATCGACAAACTCGCCAGCTATAAACACGGCGGCATAATCACCGAAGCTGACGTTTCAGTCTTGGTCAGGGCGAAATACGATACCGATATCTTTAAGCTGACCGACGCCCTGTCAAGCCAGGATCAAGCCACCGCCCTGAGGCTTCTAGATGAACAAATTTCCAGCGGCACCCCCATTCCCTATCTTCTGACCATGCTGATCCGTCAATTTCGGATCCTCCTCCAGGTCAAAGACTACCTCGAAAACCAGGGCAATCCTTATCAAGTTGGCCAAGCCTTGAAACTCCACCCCTTCGTCGCCCAGAAGGCCGTCAATCAGGTGAAGAATTTTTCGTTTGCCAAACTAAAAAAGACCTACCGCCGCCTCCTCTGGCTGGATGAAAAAACAAAATCCTCAAGCTATGATCCTCAGATCTTCTTCGACCTTTTTACGGTCGAGGCTTCCAGCTAGGTTTTCAGACTATTAAAATATTTTACCAGACGCGACTTTTTACGAGCGCCTGTGTTTTTTTTCAAAACCTTGTTGGTTACCGCCTTGTCGATAGTCGAGATCGCCTTTTTTACAAGTTCGGCGGCTTTATCCTTATTTCCCTCTTTAATGCTCCGGCGAGCCAGTTTGATGCTTTGCCTGACCCCGTCTTTAGTGGCCAGGTTGCGTTGCCGCCGTTTCAAGCTTTGGCGGAGGCTTTTCTTGGAAGCGTTTTTTATCGGCATGTCTTCGAATGCTAGTTAATGCTCAAATTCTTTCTAGATAGTATCACATTATGAAAAATACGCAAGTTTTTCCTTCATACCTTATGGTTTGACGTCTAAAATAAACCGAGTTAGAATGATTGGCTCTCCCTGAAAATCTCAAACGGGGGGACTTTGTCCTTTTCATTTCAGCAAACACCCTTACTAGAAACGGGAGGTGGTCTAATGGGCGAACACATTTGGCAAGAAGAGTGCGCCATCATGGCTGTTTCGCTCCCACCAACCAAGGGGGGCGCGGCTCATGCGGTCTATGACGGGCTTCGGCTCCTTCAGCATCGGGGACAAGATGGTTCGGGAATAACGGTAGTAAACAGCCGCACGCAAACCAAGAAAGGGCCGGGGTTAGTGGCCGACGTCTACCCGGGTCGATGGCTGGAACGCCAAAATGGCAGCTTGGCCATCGGCCACAACCGGTATGCCACTCAAGGTAAGCCTTCGATCAACAATCTTCAACCACATCGAGCCACCTGTCGTGGTGGTAATGTCTATCTGGCTTCAAACGGTGATCTTGTTAACTTCGGGCAACTGCGCCGCAGACTTCAGAGAAAAGGCGTCAAATTCCGCTCTATGAATGATGGGGAGCTTCTGGCCTGGCTGCTGGCTACGGTTTATGACCGTACCAACGACATGGTCAAGGCTATCGAAACCGTGCTTCAGACGGCCAAAGGCGCCTATTCAGCGGTGGCCATCTTCCAACGAAAACTGTATGTCTTTCGTGATGATCAAGGATTCCGTCCACTGGTCATGGCTAATATGCCGGGTGGTGGTGTCGCTTTCGCTTCGGAGACTATCGCTTTCGACGTACTCCGAGCCGATCCTCTCACCTATCAGGAAGTCCGGGCCGGAGAAATTCTGGAAGTGAACAACGGTTCGATCACTGTCCACAAGCCAGGCCATACTGCCACCAATCAGTGCGTTTTCGAGGACATCTATTTTGCCCGCCCCGACAGCCTGGTTTTCGGTCTGCCAATCAGCTTGGTACGACGCCGTATCGGCTGGCAGTTAGCGTATGAGAGGCGTCTTCCAAGATGGAAAAACGCTATCGTGGTACCGGTCCCTGATTCAGCAAATGAAATCGCCAGAGGCGTAGCCGATGTTACCGGCCTCCCTTACCGTCAGGCTCTCATGCGCAGCCACACCTCTCGACGTACTTTCATTGAGAGTCAGCAAATCATACGCGATGATGGCGTGAAGTATAAATTGAATCCCGACCGTTTCTATCTAGAAGGTATGGTTGTCATTCTGGTTGACGACTCCATTGTCCGAAGTACCACCATCTCTAAAATCGTCAAGATGCTGCTTCGGGCTGGGGCCAAGGCTGTTCACGTCCTCATTGGCTCGCCTCGTATCTACTGGCCCTGCTACATGGGAATCGCTACTCCGACCCGTGGGGAACTGATCGCTAATCAGCTGACCATCGGCCAGCTGACCAAAAGAACAGAAGCAGACTCGCTGTTTCACCTTTCTCTGGATAGCCTCAAAATAGCCGTTGGCCCGCTGATTAGGAAAGAGCTGTCAAGACATCAGGGCTTTCTCAGGCGAATCATTAGCGCTCAGCCCAATACATATCTGGGCCGAATCCGAGAGCAGCTCAGACAACAAGACCCCGACCGGTTTTGCTACGCCTGTTTCACGGGCAAGTATCCGGTCAGAATCAAAGGCCGTCGAATGGTTTAACCCGTCCGGCCGAACTCTCTTCTCAGGAAGGGAGTTTTTTTATTTATTTAACAGGCTCGATTTATACTGCTCGGGCTTATAAGGGTTCAGGCGGATTATTTCCGCCTTCAGCCCGCGCTGTTCTAGTGCTCTAGGCAATTCGTCAATAAACATCTCCTGGTCATACCCCAAACAAATTACCTCTGGCTTAATCGTGTTGAATATCGTGTAGGGGCTTGATTTCGATCCGAGCACGACCTGATCAGCCAGGCCAGTAGTTTCCATTTTCTGTTTTCTCACGCTTTCGGAATGTACCGGGAATCGGCCTTTTATCCTTTTTACAGTCTGATCTCTCGCGATTACCACTACCAACCAGTCCCCATGTTTCCTGGCTTCGGCAAGTAAAAATTCATGGCCCGGATGAATGCTGTCAAAGGTTCCGAAAACCATAACTGTTTTCATATAATAAGCAAATTACTTTTTTAGCCTTCGAAGCTCTGCAATCTGATCGCGGTATGTCGCAGCCTGCTCAAATTCCAGATTCTTGGCAGCCAGCTGCATCTTGGATTCAAGGTCGTGGATCAGATGATCGAAATTTTTCCCCACAATCTGCTTAAGCGGCAATTCGCTGACCACTCTCTCGGCTTTCTTTGCTCCGCTGAGCCGGGTTTCCTTTATTTCCTTATGGATGCCGATTGGCGTGATGCCGTGCCTGGTATTATATGCTTGCTGAATCTTTCGGCGGCGGCGCACCTCGCTGATTGCCTGGCGCATCGACTTGGTTTCACGGTCAGCGTACATAATTATACGCCCCTCTTCGTGGCGGGCAGTCCGGCCCATGGTTTGGATTAGAGCGGTCGTGGAACGCAGATAGCCTTCTTTGTCCGCGTCGAGAATTACCACCAGCGAAACTTCGGGCAAATCCAAGCCTTCGCGTAAGAGATTTATACCAACCACGCAGTCGTACTTGCCCAGCCGCAGGTCGCGCAGAATCTCCAGGCGCTCAAAGGTGTCGATCTCCGAATGAAGATAGTGGACTTTAATGCCAATTTCCTTGAGGTACTCAGCTAAATCCTCGGAAATCCTCTTGGTCAGGGTTGTTACCAGCACCCGCTGCTTCTTTTTCACTCTCTTCTGGATCTCGGCAATTAAATCGTCAATCTGATTTTTCGACGGGCGGACCTCAATGTCAGGGTCAAGCAGCCCGGTCGGCCTAATCAATTGCTCGGCTGTCTGCTGGCTTACCTTGCGCTCGAAATCAGCCGGCGTGGCTGACACGAAAATTCTCTGTTTTACCTTTCTTTCAAATTCTCGGAATTTGAGCGGCCGGTTGTCAAAAGCCGAGGGCAGTCTGAATCCGTATTCAATCAGAGTCGCTTTGCGTGACCGATCGCCATGGTACATCCCGTTGATCTGCGGTATGGTCATATGCGATTCATCGATGAACATTAGAAAATTCTTCGGGAAATAATCAATCAAGGTGTAGGCTGGCTGGCCCGCTTGGCGTCCGTCAAAGTAGCGCGAATAATTCTCGATGCCGTTGCAATAGCCGGTTTGCTCCATCATTTCCAGGTCAAAGCGCGTCCGCTGAGACAAACGCTGAGCTTCCAGCACCTTGTCCATCTTGTTTAGCTCGGCTAATCGAATCTTGAGGTCTTTTTTTATTTCCTTGATCACTCCGCCGAGTTCTTCAGGCAATGAAACATAGTGAGTGGCGGGAAAGATTATCACTTCCTTTAAGGCCGCCCTGGTTTCACCGGTTAGTGGATCAAATTCAATAATCTTTTCAATCTCGTCGCCGTAAAATTCGATCCGATAGGCAAAGTCGCTGGAGGAGCTGGGGAAAATATCCAGCACGTCGCCCTTGACCCGGAATTTTCCGCGGTAGAAATCCAGGTCATTGCGCTCATAGGCCAATTCCGTCAGTCGTTTTAAAATCTTATCGCGTTTTTGGCGCTCGCCCTTTTTTATGGGCAAGCTGACCGCCCGGTAATCTTCCGGCGAGCCCAAGCCGTATATGCAGGAAACTGACGCCACGATAATAACATCTGACCGGGTCATCAGGTCAGCTGTGGCCGCGTGCCTTAAACGTTCAATTTCTTCGTTAATATCACTCTCTTTTTCGATATAGGTATCAGTTGTTGGAAGATAGGCCTCTGGCTGATAGTAATCGTAATAGCTGACAAAATAGTGCACGGCATTGTCCGGAAAAAACTCCTGAAACTCAGAGGCGAGCTGGGCGGCCAAGGTCTTGTTGTGGGAAATAATCAGAGTCGGCCTCTGGGTTTTAGCAATCACGTTTGCCATGGTAAAAGTCTTGCCTGAGCCAGTCACTCCCAGAAGCGTTTGGTCACGGAGTCCCTTTTTCAGCCCAGTCAAAAGCTTCTCGATTGCTTGAGGCTGGTCGCCGGTTGGTTTAAATTTTGAAACTAGTTTAAACCGTTGCATATTATTATATTTGCTTGCCCCGCACCGAGCGACTGAAAAGGAGTTCTGGTGCGGGGAATTTTGAAACTAGTTTGAACTTCATAACTACCACTATACCAGGCTTTTAATCACATAACAAACCTTGTAATTTCTTCGCTTTTTGAGTATAGTAAAAATATGATTGCCTATTTAAAAGGCGTGGTTAAAACGAAACGGGAAAAGGATATTGTGCTCATAGCCAACGGCGTTGGTTATCGAGTGCATGTATTACCCGCTGTGATTGAAGCTGCCGTCATTAGCAAAGATCTTGAGCTTCATACCCATTTGCACCAAACTGAAAACGCTTCAGAACTTTACGGCTTTGCCTCGCTCGAAGAGTTGGGTTTCTTCGAACATCTGATCGCCATATCAGGGGTCGGTCCAAAATCAGCCATCGGCATACTCTCAACCGCTCCGGTGCGTGACATCCAGCTGGCGATTGTTCAAAACGACTCTTCGCTTCTGACCCGCGTCTCAGGCATCGGCCGGAAAACCGCGGAACGGATAATTATTGAACTGCGGGAGAAGCTCGAAAAACTGGGAATTGTCGGCGAGGCTGGCAATGAAGATTTTGCCGACGCTCTTGAAGCTCTGGTTCACCTCGGCTATACGCGAGTTGAAGCCCGCCACGCCCTGACCCAAATCGGGAAAGAAATTAAAGACCCCCAAGCTCGGGTCAAAGCTGCTTTGAGAATCCTCGGCCGCAAATAATATGATCTTAGTCCAAAACCCAGACTTAAAAATCCTAAGCCAATTCATCTCGGCCCAACGCCCAAATCAATTTTTACAATCTCTCGACTGGGGCGAATTCCAAAAAAAACTGGGCCGGAATATTTATTGGTTTATCGTGGTCGATGAAGACGTGGCCCCGCCGGAAGCTCCGACTCAGGAAGCGATCCTGGCCTCTCTGCTCCTGATCAAGATGCCCCTGCGAGCCGGCTTTTCGTATTATTATAGTCCGCGCGGTCCGCTGGTTTACCTTGAAGTTCCTATTCCGGACCAAAACGAGATGTGGCAGACTATCGTTAAATCGCTAAAGAAAAAATATGCTGGAAATGATAAAGTGCTTTTCCTGCGCATTGATCCGGCCATCTCACAGGCCGAAAAAGCCGATCTGCGGTCAATTCTTTCCAGCCGGTTTCCAGTCGAATATCTGAATAAATCAATCCAGCCAGACACCACCTTGATGCTCGACCTCAATCAAAGCGAAGAAGTGCTGATTAACACCATGCATCAGAAAACCCGCTATAACATCCGACTGGCTGAAAAGAAAGGGCTCAAAATCACGACTGGCTGGTCAGCCAAGGACGTGGCGGATTTCTGCAAACTCATTCAAGAGACTTCCCAGCGGGACAAATTCAAACCCCATTCGGAAAAATATTATCAGACAATGGTTGAAACCTTCGGCGGTGAGTGGGATACCAAAGAAAAATGTCGGATAAAAATCTACCGCGCCGAGTATCAGGGCCAAACCCTGGCCATGAATTTGATGCTCAGGTTCGGCGATACTGTCACCTATCTCCACGGCGCTTCCAGCAATGACGACCGCAACCTGATGGCTCCCTACCTGCTCCAGTGGCAGGCCATCAAGGACGCGAAAGCGGCCGGGGCCAGCCATTATGATTTCTGGGGAATTGCTCCGACTGACGATCCAAAGCATCCTTGGGCCGGCCTGACTCGCTTCAAAAAAGGCTTCGGCGGAAAAATCATCCGTTACTGGGGCACGGCCGATATTGTGTACCATTCTCTTTGGTATATTTTTTACGGCCTAGCTAAAAAAATCACCTAGTTAATTCCCTTCCCCTTAACCAATCACCCAATGATACGCAAGGTTGTTGTCTTAGCCGGCGGTAAAGGCACCCGCATGGGAAATTTAACCGCCGACCGACCCAAACATTTGATTCCGGTCAATGGCTGGCCATTTATTTATTACCTGCTTAATAATCTTCTTAAGGCCGGCTTAACTGAAATATTTTTGATGGTGGGATACAAGAAGGAGCGCTGGGATAATTTCCAAGAAACTCTGGATTTTAAAATAAATATAATCGATCAGACCGAGCGGGTAAATGGTAAGTATGGCTCAGCCTGTCCAGTCGAAGCGGCTGAACCAGAAGTTAGCGGTGAAAACTTTATCGCGGTGAACGGCGACAATCTTTATTCAATTGAGGATATAAAAGCGATCAGTCAAGACGATCAGCTGAACTATGTCGCTGGCTATCACCACGAGGATCCGACAAAATACGGTGTTTTAATTTCAGACTCAGACGGCTATTTGAAAGAAATAAAAGAAAAATCTCCCAAACCCATAACAAATTTGATCAACTCCGGCCTCTATAAATTTACGCCGCGATACTTTGATGAAGTTAAAAAAATCGAGCTTTCGCCCCGCGGCGAATATGAAATCACCGATGTCATCACCCGTCTGGCCAAACAGCGCTTGGTGAAAGTCTATGAACTGAAAGATTATTGGTACGATTTTGGCAAGCCTGAGGATATTGACAAAGTTTCAAAATTCCTGAAAACTCAAACTAGTTAATCCTGTCCCCATAGCTCAACTGGATAGAGCGCGGGCCTCCGGAGCCTGAGATTGAGGTTCAAGTCCTCATGGGGGCACCAGTTTTGGCGGGACGGAGCTGAAAATCCAGGCGTCGTCCCGGACAACGAACGAAGTGAGTTGATCCAGGATTCGAACCCTCTCGGGCGCACCAGCTTATTTAATTCTGTAGCGGGAGCCTTCAGGCTTCCATAGACTTTTCCATAAATGATGTCCGCATGAATTTCAAAAAAACCTTACCCTTAATTATCGTCGCCTTTATCAGCTATCTCATCGGTCGGTGGAGCCACGTCTGGCTGAATGATTGGGCTGGTAATCCGACCTGGGCACCGCACCATTGGATATATGGCGCGCTTCTGATTATTCTCGGCCTGACTTTCAGAAAAAAGATGGTTGGCAAAATGATGCTGGCCTTTGGCGCGGGTTTGTTCTTAAGTGATTTAATCGACTTTCTTCATTTCCGAATCTTGAGTCCGGATCCGCTGGGCGAAAAACACTTCTGGGGAATTGATTAGGACTTGTTAAAAAAATAATCAGAAAACTCGCGCTTATTTGTTTTTTTTAGGGTGGGTGGTATATTTATATGCAATTAAACAAGGAGACAGCAAATGAAAAAAGTATTAATTCCAGCTCTTATCCTATTTTTTGGATTAACTTTGGCATGGCAAACTGACGCCGCAACCTGGCAAGACAAATATCACTTCCCGGAGCCATATATGGCCGGGGGCTGTATTATGGTTAATCTACGCTCTGAAGCTGACGCCACTCACGTCTATACCTTAAATCCAGACAACACATACTATCTAAATTACGAGTACCGCCAGCGTTGGAGCCGAAACGCCCGCTGCGATGAATTGCAATTTCACGTTGATCACAACACCACCAGAGAAAGGCTTGTTTCATGGCTGAATAGCGTTGCTTCTGACTGGTATAAAAATATTGGTTCCTCCCATTTCAAGAACCAAACCGTCAGCACCACGAAAAATGAGTGGTTTTATATTGATTCCGCTGGCGCGCACCGAATACCTGACTGGCTAACTAGTCTGTCTTGGGGCTTGCTAATACAAGATAAATTAACAATCGAGGCGACCATGACCGGTCTCTTCTATAAAAACGTTACGATTGCTCCCCCGCTCCAGTTTAACGATGGTCAATATGCCAGTAAAATTACAGCGATATGGAAAAATGGCGATCGTGATTTCTCTACTCTGCCCGTTAGATTGGCGGACGTATTAGAGGGCTACACCTATGGCTATCCGAAAATATTTACCAGTTGTCCGAGTCCCTGCGGAAGTCCGACTGATAGAAACTGCGGAAGTCTACTCGACTGGCGATGGACTTACAGTAATCTCAACTTTGGTACTTGCCCAGCTTCTGACAAGATAGAAGATTGGAGGAATGGTGATACCGAAGCATTCTAATATAGATACCCACTACTGCAATAATAAACCAATCAGAGCCGAGAGTGGCTCTTTTTGGTTTTTCTATATATTTATGCTATTTTATAAATGTAAACATTAACATTTTTACTATGTATTCAGTCCGCATTAACGGCTATCTCGTTGAAGGCGATGATAAAGCCGTGGCCTACCTGGACCACCTTGATTCAGGGGAAGCCAAGGTGCTTCTGCGCGAAGCTCGGCTCTATGGTCCGGCCAAGTTTGAGCACAACTTCCTCAATTACACGCTGACCTGGAACAAAAACACTTCAACCTATACCGTAGAAAAAAGGTAACATTGTTTGGTTAACCGTGCTCTTATTTCCAGTGGGCGAGGATGATCATCCTCGCCTGCGTGATTATCGTTGTTTTATCCAATCAATCGGGTATAATACACCTATGTCCAGAAGAAAACGTTTAAGTAAAGGCATTAGAAAATATCTCCGCCGCGAAAAAGCCCGGATCCGCCGGGAGATTCATGATTTGGTAGAGCAGGAACGATTGATCAAAGAATTAATCGAGCGCCATGCAAAAAACCCTGGCTAAACCATTGACCGTCAGCGAATTTATATCGCTGGTAAAAATCCACCTGCAAACCGCCATCGGCCGGGTGACAGTCCAGGGCGAAGTTTTTGGTTTCAAAATAAGACAAGATAAATTTGTATGGTTTGGTTTAAAAGATGAAACATCTATTGTCAACTGTTTTATGATGAAATATAAACTGCAAATTCCAGTTGAGGACGGAATGGAGGTAAAAGTAACGGGTTATCCAACGGTTTTTCCTAGAAAGGGCACGTTTAATTTAACCGTTGAATTGATTGAGCCTGTTGGTGAAGGGGCTCTTCAACGAGCTTTCGAGTTATTAAAAAAGCAATTAGAAAAAGAGGGGTTATTCGACTTAGAGCGAAAAAGATCTATTCCTCGTTTTCCTTCAAAAATTGGCATAGTCTCTTCACCCGATGCTGACGCCTATCATGATGTAAATAAAATATTACAGAATCGCTGGGGCGGCTTGGAAATCATCTTGACTCCCGTTAATGTTCAAGGAGTCGAGGCGATCAGTCAGATTGTCGGTGCTTTGAAATATCAGAACGAGATTATTAAGCCATCTGTCATCATCCTCACTCGCGGCGGCGGCTCGCTTGAAGATCTCCAAGCCTTCAATTCCGAAGAGGTGGCCCGGGCTATTTTCAGCTCGAAGGTCCCTGTGGTCTGCGGCGTTGGCCATGAACGCGATATCACCATCGCCGACCTCGTGGCTGATATCCGGGCTTCAACCCCTTCAAACGCGGCTGAACGGGTGGTACCTGACCGCCGGGAAATACTCTATCAAATCAATACCTTGGTCAGAGACATGGAAAATGAGGTAACCGGCAAAATCGAAACTTACCATCAGGAAATCAACGATTCGGTCAGGCGAATTGACTCGGTCTTCCGTGATAAAATCCGATATTGGCACGAACTTATGGGAAAATTCCAGCGGCACTTCTGGCTCTTTGATCAGCGACTGGTTTATTTCCGAAAAGACATCAGCGAGCGGACAAGCCGCCTAGGCGTCAGCCTAAACGCCAATTTTATTCAAGCCCGGGAGAAACTCTCCCACCTCAAAAACCTCCTGCGTTCCTTCAGCCCGGAAAATGTCCTGGCCCGCGGCTATAGCATTACTCTGACTTCTGCTGGCAAAGCCGTTACCTCGACTGGACAGGTTGAGATAAACGACACAATCGTGACTAAATTGAAACGTGGCCAGCTTGACTCAACTATTATTAAAAAACAATAATATGCCCAAAAAACCTGCGACCAAAGAAAGTTTCGAAAAACAATTTCAGGAGCTCGAGACAATCGTGGCCAAACTTGAAGCCGGCACAACTAATCTCGACGAAAGTCTGGAGCAATTCAAGCGTGGCCTCGAACTCGCCCAGGACCTGAAGCAGAAGCTGACCGAGGTCGAAAACCGGGTGGAAATTATCAAAAAGAGATTTTCAAAAGACTTCGAGACTAAACCCGGCGAAGAGCCAGGTGAGGACGAAGAAGTATAAAATTATGTCTTTCCACCGCCAAACTATTTCTGTTTTCTCCCAGAAACGCTTGGAGCTGATTGATATTACCAAAAAAATTGAGGACGCGGTAATCGAATCTGAAATCGAAGGGGGCTTGTGTCATGTTTTTGTGGCTCACGCCACTGCCGGAATCATCTGCAATGAAAACGAGTCTGGATTGATAAACGATTTTCTCAAGCTGTTTCAAAGATTGGAAAAACTGGACAACTTCGAACATAATCAGATTGATGACAATGCCCCAGCCCACCTCCTTTCCGGCTTAATCGGGCCGGAAATTACCTGCCCGATTGAAAATGGGCAATTAGTTCTTGGACGTTGGCAAAGAATTTTCCTGGCTGAATTTGACGGGCCGCGTTCTGGCCGGCAAATTACCGTAACAATAACCGGCGGCTAGCGTGGCTATATCCAAACCAGTAAAAATTATTATTCTCGTCCTCCTCTTATTGATAATTATAATCGGGGGGCTGCTTGTTTTACTCTATCTCACAGCCCCGAGCCGCTTTAACATTTTAATCATCGGCTCTGATCAGCGCGGAACTGAACAAGCTCGTTCAGATGTTCTGATGGTTTTTTCCATACCCAAAAGCCCCAATCAGCCAATCAGCCTGATAACAATTCCGCGCGATACCCGGGTCAATGTCCCGGGCTTTGGCAGCCAAAAAATCACCCATGCCTATGCCCTGGGTGATCGGGAAAAAGATTCTGCTCTGGGAAATGTAACACTCACTAAAGAGACCGTCGAAGATTTCCTTGATATAAAAATCCATGCCACTGTCGAATTCACTTTTGAAAGTTTTAAGGACCTGGTGGATGAATTCGGCGGGGTTGATACTGAAGCTGGCCATTTGAACGGTACCGAAGCCCTAAAAGTGGTACGTAACCGATATCGGGAGGGCGGCGATTTTGCTCGCACCCAGGACCAGCGGGAAATCTTCCTTGAACTGGGCAAGAAAATCAATACCGTGGCCGAGGCAAAAAAGGTCTATTCCTTTTTCCAAACCCACGACCAAACCAGGCTGCGCTATCAAAAACTTCCCGCTTTTACTTTCGGGCTGGCCGCATTAATCCGGCGCGGCGGGAAATTAGACTTGGCCAATACCTACCGCGAGGTGATTCCCGGCCATGGCGAATCTATTTATACGCCCGATTTCAATAAAAATCTCTACTATTGGGTGCCGGATGAAGCGGCTACCCAGACCCTTGTGGATAAATATCTGCGTTGAACCCGTTGACAATTAAAACAGCTAGTATAATATCATACTTGGTTCTTTACTTCAGATATCGGTCTTTCACAAGTGCGAACCCAGCTCGCTAATCGGGGATTGGTCAGAAGAGCGGGTTCTTGGCCGACAAGAACCCACCAAAAAACTCTATGATGGGAAACTCCTTCAGGCATGCTTGCCCAGAGGGCTATCCCGCACCCCCTCTAGCTTGCTGGGTTCCTTTTTATTTGCCCTGGGCTTCGATGGGGTACAAATATACTGGAGTTTCTTGATTCATTAAAACATCTACTTAGTGGATACATTAAGACCCGCCTCCGGTTACTGGTTATCAGCTTATTCCCTACTTAATGTTTCTAACGTTTCTTTCTCGAACTGGGTAGTTCTGTGGGGCCTGCGGCGGGTCTTTGCCCTTGGCTTCGATAATGTAATTACTGAAGGATTATTTACTACTCTTCACTTTTATTGGTTCTATGGCAAAGAAAAAATGGGCAGTCAATGGTTGACTGCCCGTGCTCTCACTTTGGTGGTCTGGTTCTGCTTTTCAGCAGAGGCATCGGTCTAGGAGGGAGAACGCGTGTCTCGCCGTCACTTCCAGTTGGATCGGGCTTAACACTCACCTAGCCTAGCCAGCTCCGCGTCGGTGAGCTACCAGGTGCTGCCCTCGCCGACCTTCTTGGCGATCTGCTCCTTGCGCGCCTTCTTCTTCGCGACCTGCTTCGTTTCGTCCACACGCCACTTCTGCTTGGCCATAGAACACCTCCTGTGGAATGTGCCTGCTGGACTAAGTTTCTGTATTGGCTCGGAGTCTTGATGTCCAGCTATTTTATAATACACTTTTTGTATAAAAAGTCTAGTCACTGTTAGTTAAATGTGTGGGGGCAGGCCGCCGAAGGTCTCAATCTGAACCAAGCGCGAAATAAAACAGCGACACTTGATATAAATCGCGATTCAGTAATAACGAGCTTTGGTAAAAATTACTAGATTCTAGCCAAAAAATCTATTGGCAAGCAATAGGCGGGGGCCTTGACAAAACGGCCTGTTTTAGCTAAGCTGGGGGGACTAAAAATAAAAAACGACACAAAATTATTGAAGTATCCGTGAGGCAATGAACCGCGGTCTGTTAAAGGAGGTTCTTCGACACCAAAAACTGCCGTCGACTCACATTCTCGAGTCGTTTTTGTTGGGTCGACCCTATTACCGGCTGCCTATAGTGAAATACCTATGGACAACCGGTTTGTAAGGTTTTCGCACCTTGATAATACAACAGTTAACCAAGGGCAATCACTGTCTTTTGAAAAGACAATCTCACAGAAAGGGAGGGTATGACAATGCAGGCATCTAGGATTTTCGGGATCGTGGCTCTTCTGGTCGCGGTCATGGGCATCTTCGGATCGGCTGGAGCTGACTGCATTGACTATGGAGACTATCTCCATTGGGTCGGCAGCGTGGACACGCCGGGCTCTGCCCATGGTGTGGCCGTGTCTGGCACCCTGGCCTATGTCACCGATTATGAATTCGGCCTCCAGGTGATCGACATCACGAATCCGGAGAACCCCGAGATCATCGGCAATGCGGACACGCCTGGCTATGCCTCTGATGTGGCTATCTCTGGCGCCCTTGCCTACGTCGCGGACGGATCTTCTGGTCTCCAGGTGATTGACATCCAGGATCCAGAGAACCCCGAGATCATCGGCAATGCGGACACACCCAGCTATGCCCAGAGCGTGGCCGTGTCTGGCAGTTACGCTTATGTCGCGGACGGATCTTCTGGTCTCCAGGTGATTGACATCCAGGATCCAGAGAACCTCCAGATCGTGGGTAGCGTGGACACGCCGGGCAATGCCTGTGGTGTAGCTATCTCTGACGCCCTGGCCTATGTCGCGGACTGTGAATCCGGTCTCCAGGTAATCGACATCACGAATCAGGAGAACCCGGAGATCATTGGTAGCGTGGACACGCCGGGTTGGGCTTTGAGCGTGGCCGTGTCTGGCAGTTACGCTTATGTCGCGGACGGATCTTCTGGTCTCCAGGTGATTGACATCCAGGATCCAGAGAACCCCGAGATTGTGGGTAGTCTGGACACGCCAGACATCGCCAACGATGTAGACGTGTCTGGTACTCTGGCCTATGTCGCGTACCGCGAGTCTGGTCTCCAGGTGATTGACATCACGAAACCAGAAAGTCCTAAGGTCGTGGCTAGCATGGAAATGCCGGGCGAAGCCGCTGGTGTGGTCGTCTCAAGCACACATGCCTATATCGCGGATTACGATTTCGGTCTCCAGGTGATTGACATCACAAATCCCCATGGTCCTGAGATCGTGGCTAGTGTGAACACGCCGGGCTGGGCCCAGGACGTGGCTATCTCTGGCACCCTGGCCTACGTCGCGGATGGATCTTCTGGTCTGCAGGTGATCGACATCCAGGATCCGGGGAGCCTTCAAATCATAGGAAGTGTGGACACGCCGGGCTGGGCTACGGGCGTGGACATGTCCGGTACCCTGGCCTATGTCACAGACGAATCTTCCGGTTTGCAGGTGATCGACATCCAGGATCCCAAGGGCCTCGAGATCATCGGTAATGTGAACACGCCGGGCGAAGCTACGGACGTGGCCGTGTCTGGCACCCTAGCCTATGTCGCGGATTTCGAGTCTGGTCTCCAGGTGATTGACATCACGAATCCAGAGAACCCCGAGATCATCGGCAGCGTGGACACACCGAGTTATGCCCAAAGCGTGGCCGTTTCGGGCAGTTACGCCTATGTCGCGGACGGGTCGTCTGGTCTCCAGGTGATCGACATCACGAACCCAGAGAACCCCGAGATCATCGGCAGCGTGGACACACCGAGTTATGCCCAAAGCGTGGCCGTTTCGGGCAGTTACGCCTATGTCGCGGATGAGTATTCCGGTTTGCACGTGATTGACCTCCGGGATCCAGAGAGCCCCGAGATCATCGGCAGCGTGGACACGCCAGGCAAAGCTGTTGGTGTGGTCGTGTCGTCTGGTACCCTAGCCTATGTCGCGGATTTCGAGTCTGGTCTCCAGGTAATCGACATCACGAACCCAGAGAACCCCGAGATCATCGGCAGCGTGGACACGCCCAACTATTCCCAGAGCGTGGCCGTTTCGGGCAGTTACGCCTATGTCGCGGATGAACTCGAATCCTGTCTCCAGCTTCTGCCAGCGCAGTGCGAGCCATCATCGGCCGTGAAGCAAAATGGCGAGACTGGGTCCACTGTGATCCTGTGGGCGCTGCCGAATCCAAGTTCAAATCAGACCATGATCCACTTTGAGACTCGCGGCGGCGGCCTGGTCCAAACAACCGTTTACGATCCTGCGGGTCGCCGGGTCTACAAGTTGTCCGACGGAATCCTCGGCGCGGGCGTTCACAATCTGTCCTGGGACGGACGCGATGACAATGGCCACGCGGTTCCAGCAGGAATCTATCTGGTTCGGGTTTCAACAGTCGAGGGAACCACAACCCACCGGTTCGCGAGGGTCCGGTAAAACCCCAAGCTCTGTAACTTCGTCAGCCCATAGGAACATCCTTTGTTCTTATGGGCTTTTTCTTTGCCATAGAACCAATAAAAGTGATGAGTAGAAGATAGTCCTTTAGTAATTATTCTCAAAGACATTGCCCAACAAGAATAAATCAAATAAATAAGCCACATGATATCCACCATGTGGCTGGGGTGAACGGTTAATTGACCAGACCTGGCCGGCTAGGCTCCTCAAACAGCTGCCTTCACCTCGCTGACGCCCTCCTTCATCAGCAAGGCTGACTTGGCCATGCCGACTGCCTGGTCCGACTCCAGGACCAGCCAGGGCTGACCCGTTTGGATGGTTGGATTCGGGACTTCAACGAACTTGTGTTGCCCGGCTGACTGGATTGCCGGTTCCACTTTGCCTTTTCTGGCATCAGTCACTCGAAAAAGTGTCACTTCCCGACCGAACTTTAGGATCATAGCTCCCTCCTATTTGAAAGGCCCGTTTTTTGACCTGGCTAGGTCAAATTTATCAGCTACCCAGTCCTCTGTCAACTATATTTTATCTTTTTCAAACTGGGTGGTAAGATATAGGCATGAAAATCATATTATCTGTCCCACTGGCTGGTATCTTTCTTCTTTTTTTACTGTCTCAATCAGTCTCAGCCGCTCCGCCAGCCTATGTCAAAGGTGAGGTGCTTATTCAATTGAATGACCAAATGTCTGCTGCCCAGCCTAGCTCCATTGCTCATAAGCTTAGTGTTCAAAAGATCAGAGCCGTGGCTGATTCTTTTTATTTATCTCAGCTTAAAAAAAACGAATCAGTCGATCAGGCTATCGCGCGTTTGTCAGCCAACCCGCTGGTCAAAAGTATCCAGCCAAATTTCATCTACCGAGCCTCTTCATTCACTCCCGATGATCCTCTCTATCCGCGCCAATGGAATTTCCAAATAATTAATGCCTCTGAAGCCTGGGAGCTGGACCAAGCCGCTCCGCTTTACGGCGGCGACCCCGGCATAATCGTGGCCATGCTTGACACGGGCATCGCCTATGAAACTTATGGCCCTTTTGTCCAGGCGCCCGATCTGGCTGATACGCATCTCACGCCTGGCTATGATTTTGTAAATAATGACGAGCATCCGAATGACGACAATGGCCACGGCACCCATATGGCTGGCACTATCGCCGAGTCCACCAATAACGCTTTGAACACGGCTGGCCTGGCTTTTGAAACCACTCTGATGCCTGTTAAAGTCCTGGATAGCACGGGTCAAGGCACCAGCGAAACAATTATTCAAGGAATTCGTTATGCCATGGATCACGGCGCGAAGATTATTA
Source organism: Patescibacteria group bacterium (assembly GCA_028714495.1). Taxonomy (GTDB): domain Bacteria; phylum Patescibacteriota; class Patescibacteriia; order JAHIZJ01; family JAHIZJ01; genus JAQTMH01. The sequence continues at coordinate 3,306 of JAQTMH010000004.1, read as the reverse complement.
ACATGAGTTTTGGCTCAACCGAAACAGGTGACGACGCCTACGCCCAAATCCTGGCCGAAGCCACAGAGCAAAAAATCGTTCTAGTGGCTGCCGCTGGAAATGCCGGTAGCGGGACCCTGCAATTTCCGGCCAGCCACGAATCGGTTATCTCCGTGGGGGCGATCCGCTATGATGAAACCAAGGCTGATTATTCCAACTATGGCACGGGCTTAAGCTTGGTGGCGCCGGGCGGAGACATCTCAGAAGATCAAAATAATGATGGCTCGCCGGACGGAATTGTCCAGCAATCTTTTACCGGTATGGCTGGCGGCGTCATGGATTATAGTCTTTTTTCCAATATCTGGGTCGAGGGTACATCTTCAGCCACCGCCCACGTCAGCGCGGCGGCCTCCCTTCTCTTGGCTCACGGCGCCTCAGTCGAAAACGTCAGGACGCTTTTAGGATCAACCGCTAAAGACCTGGGTGAAACCGGCTATGACACAATTTATGGCTATGGTCTTTTGGATATTTGGGCTGCTCTCGATCTTTTGTTGGGTGACGTCACCCCGCCGACTACCAGCGTCTCTCTTGACCGAACCCCTGACCGTTCACCAAATTACTTTTTGCGGGCTCCAAACATAGCTTTGAGCGCCAGCGACGACCGATCAACAATCACGGCAACCTACTACCACTGGGACAACGGTGAATATATTCCGTACCATGAACCAATCCAGCCGCCTGAAGGCACTAACACTCTCCAATACTATTCTGTTGACGCGGCCGGAAATGCCGAGAGTCCAAAAAACGCCAGCTATATTGTTGATACTCGGCGTCTAGTCACCGGCGCAGGCCAAGGTGGCGGGCCACAAGTCAGAGTATTTTCCGCGGCTGGCCTAAATTCGGCTAACTTTTTCGCCTACCAAACCACTTTCAAAGGCGGAATTAACGTCGCTCTGGGCGATGTAGACGGTGACAGTCAAACCGAAATCGTCACGGCTCCGTGGCCGAGCGGCGGACCGCAGATCAGAGTATTTTCGCTGGAGGGGAAGTTCGAAAAAGACTTTTTCGCGTACGCTTCAAATTTCCGTGGCGGGGTCAATCTCGCTGTCGGAGATCTCGATGGCGATAAGGTGGCTGAAATTATTACTGTGCCAATGGGCTCTGGCGGTCCAAACGTCAGAATCTTTGGTTATCGAAATGGAAGTTATGTGCCGACCACGGAAAATTTCATGGCTTATGATAAAAACTTCCGAGGTGGGGTTTCAATCGCGACCGCCGATTTGGAAGGCGATGGAATATCTGAAATTATCACTGCGCCGTTAAGCGCGGGCGGACCGCAGGTGAGGATCTTCGGCTATCGCGCCGGGGTTTTTAAACCAGTGGTTTTGGGTTTGATGGCTTACGCTGATTCTTTCCGCGGCGGCGTCACTCTGACTGGCGGCGATGTGGACGGCGATGGCCAAGATGAAATTATCACCGGGGTGGCTGGCGCGGGTGGCCCCCAAGTCAGAATTTTCGGCCGCCAATCAAACCAAAAGGTGGCCCTCGAACACCCTGGATTTATGGCTTTTGCGCCGGACTTCCGCGGCGGCCTCAGCCTAGCCACCATTGATTTCCAGGCTGACGGCAAAAAAGAGATCGCCGTGGCGGTCAGAAGTACTGGCAATCCCCTGGTCAGAATTTTTAATCGTGAAGGTTCTCAAATCATTGACGACTACCTCGCCTATGCTGAATCATTCAAGGGGGGCGTTAACCTTTGCGCCAAATAATATGAAGCGTCTACTCAAAAAATTGCTGCCGGTTCAAGTTTTTTCTCTCTACCATCTATTTGTCGCCATCCTCGCGGCCGTAATTTACCGTTTTCCCTCGAAGCGCCTGACGGTTATCGGCGTTACCGGCACAAATGGCAAGTCAACCGTGGTTAATCTGGCGGCTAAAATTCTTGAAGCCGCCGGACACCGGGTAGGCTTAACTTCGACGGTGAATTTTAAAGTTGGCGAGCGCACCTGGCTTAATGACACAAAAATGACCATGCGCGGCCGGTTCAGCCTCCAGGCTCTTCTGCGCCGAATGGTCAGCGAGCACTGCGACTATGCCATAGTTGAAACCACTTCTGAGGGCATCAAGCAATATCGCCACTGGGGCATTTATTACGACGTGGCTGTCTTCACCAATCTCACCCCCGAGCACATCGAATCGCATGGTTCGTTCGAGAAGTACCGGCAGGCTAAGGGAAAACTTTTTCAGGCTCTTAATTCTCGAGTCAAGCCAAAAATCAAAAAAATTTCAATCGTTAATCTCGACGATCCGGCCGCCGACTATTTTCTCTCTTTTCCGGCCCAGCAGAAATACGGTTTTACGGTGAAGGAAAATATTGCACCCTCCGGCAATCTCAAGATTGTCCGGGGCAGTAACATAACCGACGACACCGAGGGAGTCAAACTGCTAGTCAACGGCCAACCAGTAAAATTAGCTCTGCGCGGAAGATTTAATGCTTACAATGCCCTGGCCGCTGTCTGCGTCGGCCTGGCCCAAAACATTTCGCTGGATAAAATCATTCAAGCTCTGGAACAGGTGCGCGGCGTTCCGGGAAGAATGCAGTTCATTGACGAGGGTCAGCCTTTCGAAGTAATCGTCGACTATGCCCACGAGCCGGCTGGCCTGGAACAAGTTTACCAGTCTCTAAAATCTTATCAGCCGCACCGAATAATCGCCGTGCTCGGATCCCAGGGCGGCGGCCGTGACAAAAGGAAGCGTCCTCTCCTGGGCGAATTAGCCGGCCGCTACACTGATTACTGTATCGTTACCAATGAAGATCCTTACGACGACGACCCGATAAAAATTATTGACGAAGTGATCGCCGGTATCAAAAAGTATCCCGATAAAATCGAAGGTCAACACTATTTCAAGATTCTCGACCGGGAGGAGGCAATTCGTAAAGCCCTGGCACTCGCCTACGAGAACGACATTGTCGTCATTACCGGCAAGGGTTCTGAACAAAATATGGTTATTCGCGGCGGTAAAAAAATTCCTTGGAATGACGAGCAGACCGTACGAAGACTTTTAAAAAAGTAGAAAATGAATTTCTTTGAAATAATTGTTTTTTCTGTAATTTTTTGGTATAATAAATAACAAATTTAATACTAAATATTTTTAAATTTATGAACTTCAAAACCTTTTTCCGGCCAGCCACCAGGTTGTCAAAACTAACTCTTCTGGTGGCTTTTTTATGTGTCTTTAGCCTGATTGGGCTGAGGGTGGCCAGGGCGGCCTGGAACTATCCCACGGACGCGGCTCCAGGAGGCAATGTGGCTGCCCCGATCAATG
>JAQTMH010000003.1 GCA_028714495.1 Patescibacteria group bacterium | reverse complement strand
TCTCAGCCTGGTTCTGGCTGCCGGCCTTAGTTGAACGACAGTATCTGAAATTGGATAATCTTTATACCGGTCCCTACGATTTTCATCGGCATTTTATCAGCGCCAAGAATCTATTCTTTGCCAATTTCTGGGAGAACAGGGATACATTCTTTCAAGTCAGCCTTATCGCCAGCCTGATTTTGATTCTGGGATTGATTTTAGCTTTGAAAAATTTGAAGAAAAAGCCCCGAAACGCCGGTCTGGTCGGATTCTTTCTCTCGATTTCTTTAATCGGCATAATTTTTACCCAATCGTTTTCTCATGTTATCTGGGAGAAAATAGGCGTTCTGAAATATCTGCAGTTTCCCTGGCGGTTTTTAAGCCTGGTGGATTTTGGAGCGGCGGTCATTGCCGGAGTGATCGCCTGGCCCGAGATGCAAAAGTTATTCAGCTGGATATCTCACAAAATATTCCCGCGCAAGAATTACAATTTTACCTGGGTGGCAGCGATTATCGTGATTTTAGCACTGTTATTTTTTTCGGAAAATCTTTGGCCAGCCAAATACCTGCCGGCGAAACCCGATTCGCAATACACACCGCACCAACAAATAGTTGATCAATTAAAGAACTCAGTAACCTTAAACACCTTTGCGGTTAAGGCTGCCATTTTTCCACGATACAATAATCTCGATAAACTCGAGGTTCGCGTCAATAATATCATGTACCAGATATATGAATCGTTGAGAGCCGGACGCGAGTACGTCTACCCGGCGGCCGAAGTAATTTCAGGGCAGGCCATAGTCAATTCCGCTGATGGAAATTCGATCCGACGCGAATTTCGGATTTCGGCTGAAAGCGATTCCCGGATTCAAATTCAGACTTTTTGGTTCCCGGGCTGGCAAGCCAAGCTCGATAATAAGCCAGTCGAAATTCAGGTCAATCAGGATTATGGCTTGATGGAGATAAATATTCCGGCCGGGGACCACAATTTAAAACTTGAGTTTAAAAACACTACGATCCGAACAGCTTCAAATCTAATCTCGCTGGTTTCAGTAATCCTTCTTATCGCTCTTGGGTTTCTCAAAACCATAGTCAAGCGCCAAAAACTTAAAACCTCCCGATGAGTTTTATCCGGAAACATTACCAAAAGGCGATTCTTCTGATTGTCAGTGCTGGAGTCCTACTTTTAGTTGTTTGGCCTTTGTTCCACCCGGGTTTTCCCGACAACCACGACAAGAATCTCTACATGAATTGGCTGTCTGAATTTGATCGGGGGATAAAAGATGGCCAGCTATTGCCGCGCTGGGCGCCGAATGTCTGGCTTGGCTATGGCAGTCCACTTTTCAATTTTAGCCAGCCTCTTTTCTTTTATGTCGCTGAACTCTTTCGCTTCCTGGGAGCGAACCTGGTCAGTTCGGTCAAATTGGCTTTGATCGTGATAACAGCCGGCGGATTTTGGTTTATGTACCTATTCGCTCGACAATTTTTCGGCCGGCGCGGCGGATTGCTATCAGCGACGGCTTTTAGCCTAGCACCGTACCATCTCGGTTTAATATATAATCGTGGCGCCTTGTCAGAATATTTAGCCATGACTCTCGTGCCGCTGGTTTTTTACGGGTTTTGGAAGCTTAAGTTAGGCGCCTCATATTGGAATTTTGCTCTGGCCAGCCTGTCGCTCGCCGCCCTCATTTTAGCGCACAATATCTCGATTATTCTCTTTTTGCCACCACTGTTTATATTTTTAATACTTTTCTCGGATCGGCACCGAAAGGTAGTTTTACGTCAGGCTGGGGCGCTGGTAGCCGGATTTCTCTTGTCCGCCTTCTTCTGGCTTCCGGCGTTTTTTGAACGCAGCCTTATAAAACTCGACAATCTCTATACGGGCCCGTACGATTTTCACAGAAATTTCAGCACGTTCAAGGAAATTTTCTTTTCCAACTTCTGGGATAACGGACCAATATTCCAGCAAGTCAGTTTCGTGAGCAGTGCGTTGCTGATTGTCGGTATCGTTCTTGTCGTGAAAAATTGGCGGCGCATATCCAGCAGTCGGCCAGCCGGGTATTTTCTTCTCATTTCATTGATAGCCATTGCGTTTACGACCTCGTTGACACGGATAATTTGGGAAAATATCGGTCTCCTGAAATATACTCAATTTCCATACCGATTTTTAAGTCTGGTTGATTTTGGTACGGCTTTATTAGCCGGTCTTTGTGTTTGGCCGGAACCGCAACGCGTGTTTACTTGGATATTTCATCGTATCCTCCCAGGCAAAAAATACTCCTTCAGTTGGGTGACGGCTGCGCTGATGCTTCTCTTGCTTTGGTTTTCGGTGCCGTTTTTGGGTCCGCAGCGAGGCTATCTGCCGGCGTTGAGTGACCCGCAATATACGCCAGCCGGTGAGATCGTCAATCAATTGTTGACCTCAGACGAACTTGTTACCTTCGCCGTGAAAACAGCCATCTTTCCCAGAGATAACGATTTAGACAAACTGCAAAAGCGGGTTGTTGACGTTCTGTCGCGAGTCCGCGCCGAGGTTCTCACCGGTCAACCAGCGGTTTTCCCAAAAAGCGAAGTAATTCACGGTCAGGCAACTGTCTCTTCACTGACACTGCGGTCGACGCGGCAGGAGTATTCCGTGGCATCGTCTGGTTCCTCGCGTGTTCGAATCAACACCTTCTTTTTCCCCGGCTGGCAAGCGAAAATTGACGGGCGATTAGCGGCAATTGATGTCGATCTAGATTATGGTCTGATGGAATTTGACATTACGGACGGTACTCACAAGCTAGTCCTCGAATTCAAAAATACGCCATTACGGGAGGCGTCGGAGATTATTTCCCTTGTCTCCTTGATCGGATTGGTCGGATCTGGAATAGCGCTGGTGTTTAACAGACGAAAGAAAATTTCGGTTTCCTTGCCATGAGCAAAGCTAAAAGATAGCAACCAGTACCGAGCAGTAGGGTTTGTCCAAAACCAGCATGAATTGAAACAAGAAAGGCGACGACCGATCCAAGTACCGAAGCGGCAACATTTATGCCCCACAGCCACGGCACAAGTCCTGGCTGGTTTTTAGTGAAAAGCTTCAAGCCCAGCGGGAAAGCGGTGCCCATTAATAATCCGACGGGAGCAATAACCGCCAGGGTAAAGGCTAGACGCCAAATTTGGGAGGCAGCGATGAGCGAAGCGAAGAGCGAGGGAAGAGCCGCGGCATACAGTCCTAATATGAGCACGATGCCGAGCAAGCACCAGCGCAATCGTCTTATTTGCGATCGTTCCGAGACGTGCTGCGTCAAAGCGCTGCCAAAACCGCTAGATATCAAAAGCATAAAAAGGACAGCGCCGAGAGCATAGACTGGATGGCCAAGAAACAAAACAAATTTCTGCATTAGATAAATCTCGACTGTCATAAAAGCGATGCCCAGAATAACGAAATAACCCACGGTCCAGGCACTCGCCTGAAAGGCTGTTCGGCGCGATCTCATCAATCCGGCGGGCAGGAGGATAATAACCAGCAGAAAAACAACAATCACAATCAGTGCCTTCATGAGATTGCGCGGGCTTGAGTAAATTTCGGAGAAAGGCGTATCGTTGACGGCCGCTCTGAAGAAATCTCGGAAGCGCATCATGTAGAAGAAGTACGGACGGTTATCCGTCGTCGGACTGATGTCTACGGCATATGTTCGCTGAAATTGTCGCCGGTCGCGTGATTCGATCAAGCCGGTGAGGGTCGGATCGATTTTCTGGGCGGGAGTGTAAAGGATCGGGTATTGATGGTCATTCGCGAACTTAGCGGCTTTTTCTATTTCTTCCGGCGTAAAGTTTGATTTTTTAAAAAGGAATGTCGCTTTATGCTGTCCTGGGCCATCAGTATCGCGCTGTCCGACAATAATAATATTGTCGGCCGGATTGGCTATTCCCAGCTGGTCGTAGGCCTCGAGTGCCAGAGAGATTAGGCGCAGCGATTCATGGGGTTGATCGGTCCACCAGCGGGTGATCGAAAAAACCCCCTGCGGCGTTAAATGGTTAAAGTATGTTTTAAAAGCTTCAACGGTATAGAGATTATTCTCCGAGAGGGCATAAGCGCCAGCTGACGTCGCCGCCCAGGTGTCGACGAAGGTGTTTTGTATAAGATCATATTTTTGGACGTCTCGTTCTAGGACGCTGCGCGCTTCGCCGATTTTCACGTGAACGCCGGGATAACGGTACAGATCGCCGGTAAAGTCACGATACTGCTTTTTCACAAGATCATTAACAATGATTGGATTAATCTCGATGCCGGTAATATTGGTACTGCCGAAAGCCAGCGCCGCGATAATATCCGATCCACCGCCCGGCCCTAAAACCAGCACATCAGGATACGTTTTCACATGATAGGGCAAGGTAAAAACCAAGTCTTTCACCATGACCATTTCCTCGAGTCGCCCGCTGAACCGCACCATCGTGGTTGTCGCGGCTGAGTCAATTAGGATTTTTTTAAGGTTCTGATTTTCTCGATTGTACACCACGATCCGTGAGAAAGCATTCCATTTTTCATATTCCACGTGTTGATTCACCTCGGGTTCCATTAAGGCGCGAGCATAGTCCACGGTTATTATTGGTGTGGCCGTGTTCAGCAGGGCTAAGGCCAGCGAGCCAATCGCCAAACCGAGCGCCAGACGGCCGCACCGAGAAGCAGGGATCGGTTCAGAAGAACGAAAAAACCAGGCCGCGCCGGCTGAGAGTACGGAGATAATGAACACGACGCTTGGGGCCGGAAGGATATTCATCAGGCCGATAACGGCAAGACAGCCCACGCCCGAGCCGAGAAGATCGGCGAAATACAATCGGCTGATGTGTTCAGAAAAAGAGGAGAGTGCTAATGACAAAACGAGCCCGCCGAAGAAGAAGGGAATAAGGCAAAGACCGAGCACGAGATAAGGGTTTTCTAGGTCGCCGAGAGAGACCAGAACGATAAAGACAGTGATTGAAAGAGAATAAATGAGGGCGCTTTGAGAGAGCCGGGTAAAAATTTTTTCTCTAGGAAAGAACCTCGGGAACAAGTGGAGAACGATCCCGCTCGCGCCGAGAGACAGAAGGGCCAACGAGACAACCAGGAAGGCGAAGTGGTACAATACGATTACGGACAGAATCCGCGTCAGGACGACCTCGAGCATTAATATCGAGGCGCCGGTGAGAAAAACGCCGAAGTATATTCTTATTTTCATAAAACACCGCCAGAGTATTATGTTGTTATTATATCGTATATGAGTCGGATTAGGAAATATTATAAATCAGCCATCCTCTTCATCATCAGTGGACTGGTCTTGTATTTTTCTCTCGCGGCATTATTCCACTCGGGTTTTCCCGACAACCACGATCGGAATCTCTACATGAATTGGCTGTCTGAATTTGATCAGGGGATAAAAGACGGCTATTTATTGCCGCGCTGGGCGCCGAATGTCTGGGCTGGTTATGGTTCGCCAGTATTCAATTTTATCCAGCCAGGCTTTTATTATCTGGCTGAAGGATTTCATTTGGTTGGTTTTAGTCTGATAAGTTCAGTCAAAGCCACAATTATCCTGTCGGTGGTCCTGGGTTATATTTTTATGTATCTTTTTAGCCGCGCGCTTTGGAAAAACAACTGGGCCGCCTTGCTTTCGGCAACGCTTTTTACCTGGTCGCCGTATCATTTGGGCGGCATTTATCTCCGCGGGTCTTTTGCCGAGCTTCTGGCTATGGCTTGGTGGCCCCTGATTCTTTTTAGCTTAAACCGTTTTGCGGCGACGCTGCGCTTGAGACATCTACTGACTTTGGCGATTGCTACGGCGGCTCTAATGCTCTCGCACAACGTTTTGAGCATAATTTTTATTCCCATAGCCGGCGCCTATCTTTTGATAATCGCTTGGCGTCGCTGGAGAGTAATTTTCTTTTCACTCGGTACGGCGATTATTGGTGCGGGCTTGTCTGCCTGGTTTTGGCTACCCGCTCTAGTTGAAAAGAAATATATAAATCTGCAATTGAACTTCACAGGCAATTGGAACTACACAGAAAATTTTATTAATCTGATTCAGCTGATTTCAACCGAATGGAAAAATTATATTTTTTTAATTGGGCTGACTGGATTGGCGGTTATCGCGCTCGCACTTTACGTCTTGCTTGAAGCACCAGGCCAACGTTCCAACTATGGTCGAAAGATTTGGTTCTGGCTGGTAATTTTCGTGGCGGCTGTATTTATGTCGAGTTATTTGAGTCGCTTCCTCTGGGATCGGATCTATTTTTTGCATTATTTTCAATTTCCCTGGCGCTGGCTTTCGCTCGTAAACTTAGTCACGGCGGTTCTCGGTGGAGTGATTGTTTTGTATCATAAAAGTGTTCACAAATATTTTTCACCGATTTTTTTATCCTTGGGTTTGATTCTTCTAACTTTATTGCTGAATTTTTCCTACAGCTATCCGGTTAAGTATCTGAGGGTCTTAGTTGATCAAGATTACCAGCCATTCAGAGAGCGTCAGATTGAAATCAAGGAGGCGGTTACTTCAGGCCAGAAGACAATCCAAATATTTTTCTTTTCCGAGATGCCGGGATTTTTTTCAACCCAGACCAGAATAGTTGATTTGGAAGAAATGCTGAAAAAGATTTTGGCTCAATATAGCCAAGATTTGAATAAAGATATCAACGCCTCGATTAAATTTCCTGATAAGCTGGAGGTAATTAAAGGCCAAGCCCAGATTTCTGTCTCAAGCGCGAAAACGCAAAGCTATGTTTATCAGCTAAATGTCCAGGCTGATTCCGAAATAAAAATAAACCTGCTTTGGTTTCCGGGCTGGACCATTGAACTTGATGGGCAGGGAATTGTTCCCCAAATAGATAATAATCTCGGAACAATGCAGGTCTCGGTGCCGGAAGGTATTCATACATTATCAATAGAGTTCAATAATACTAAAATAAGGTGGCTAGCGATTGTCATCGCCTATCTATCACTGGCGATCGGAATCCTGTTAATCTTGTTTAGAAAATATTTACAGCGCTTAGTCAAGGATTATACTACAAACAAATCTTGACAAATAGTAAAAAATGCGATATACTTAGTAATGTAAGGTATGGCTCTTTCTAGGCAAAAACACCAAAACCCCCCAAAAAACAAAAGTATCTAAAGAAACATCAAAATAGGCCAATTTCAGGAAGATCGAAAAACACTTGCTTTTGGGAAGTGTTTTTGCTTATCTAGGGCCATAAAAACAAAAATAAAAGTTACGAAAATGAAAAACAAAATTCATCTAATTAAAGAGGAGATATTTGGTGTCATTGTAGTATTCTTCGCCCTGTTCATGATCTATGCCTCAATGGAGGTGTCGCGGGCGGCCAATACGGCTAATTCCGAACTCTACCAAAACATCGTCACCGGATCTTTAGATATCGCCGCCCAGAACTCAAACATCTCTTTCAACAACACGAATGCTGGTACGGCCGCTAATTCACTGATGAACTTTAACAACGTGAAGGTAACCGATTACCGCGGCACCGGCGCCGGCTGGGCCGCCACCACCGGATCGATTGAAAACTTTGTTGATTCTACGGATACCAATGTCCAGATTACTCTCAATAGCAGCCTGAAGTGGTCGCCGGGTGATATTACCAACCTGAACGGTTCTACTATCACTGGCGTCACGGCTGGAACTGACGGTGTCTATTTAAACACTACTCGCAATTTGATGACAGCTACTGCTAGTAATGGATTGGGCGCCTATCAGATTGATAATACGCTTTTGAACTTCGAGGTCGAGGCGGCTGATCCGTCTGGTAATTACGCGGCCACCATGACTTTAACAGTAGCCTAAAGAAGTTTCTATACTCTCATGAGCTTATCAAAAAAAATCAAAATCATTCAGCAAAAAATCTTCAGCACCCTTATCATCTTTTTCGTGCTGGGAATGATTTTTGGCTCGATGGAAGTTTCCCGCGCGGCCAATACGGCTAACTCCGAGCTCTACCAAAACATCGTGGCCGGCTCGCTCGACATCAGCGCCCAAAACTCCAATGTCTCATTCAACAACGTCAATGCCGGTACAAACTTCAATTCGCGGATGAACGTCAATAATATCAAAGTTACTGATTACCGTGGTTCTGGCGCTGGCTGGTCAGCCACCACTGGTTCGATTGAGAATTTCGCGGATGTCGGAAATGTTAACAAACAGATTACTCTCAATAACAGCTTAAAGTGGTCGCCGGGTGATATTTCGGCTTTAAACGGCGCCTCGGCCACCGGGGTATCCGCTGGAACCGATGATGTCTATTTAAATACTACGCGTAACCTGATAACTGCCTCAGCCAGCAATGGTAAGGGCGCCTATCAGATTGACAACACGATTTTGAACTTCGAATTGGACGCCGCGGATTTGGCCGGCAATTATACGGCCACTCTGACCTTAACCGTGGCATAATAAGACCGTAACAAAGCGATGGATAATCTAAACAAAAACAAGGCAAAAGGAATTAAGCAAAAAATATTCAGCACTCTGATAATTTTTGCGGTGCTGGCGATGATGTTTGGTTCAATGGAAATTTCCCGCGCGGCCAATACGGCTAACTCCGAGCTCTACCAAAACATCGTGGCCGGCTCGCTCGATATCACCGCCCAAAACTCCAATATCTCTTTTGCCAACGTCAATGCTGGTACGGCCGTCAATTCAGCAGTGAATTTCAACAATGTTAAAGTAACTGATTACCGTGGTTCTGGCGCTGGCTGGTCAGCCACTACCAGCTCGATCGAGAACTTTAAAGACGTAACTGATGCTAATATACAGATTACTCTTAACAACAGCTTGAAATGGACACCGGGACAGATTACGCCTTTGAACGGCGCTTCCGCCACTGGCGTAACTGCTGGAACTGCCGATCAGTATTTGAACGCCGCCAGAAACCTAATGACTGCCACAGCCAGCAACGGTAAAGGCGCCTATCAGATTGACAACACGCTTTTGAACTTCATAGTAGGTGCCGAGGATCCGGCTGGTAATTTCTCGGCCACCATGACTTTAACCGTCGCCTAGTCAAAAAGACATACAACCAAGAGCTGCCCTAGCTAACCCTGGGCAGTTTTTTGATTTGGCATATTTTTGCTATAATATATCTTGTATGAACATCCAGGCAATAAAAAAATTTTTAAATCGAAGAAATCTCTTTCTTATCGCGGTTATTGGCATTATTTTTTTCCTCGGGATGAGAGTGCCTCTTGACCCTGATTTAGGCTGGCACCTGCGCTCCGGGGAGTATATCTGGCAGCATAAGGCAGTGGCAACGACTGACCCATTTTCCCATTCTTTCCCCGAGTATCCCTGGATCGCTCACGAGTGGCTCAGCGACCTGATGCTATATGGCTTAAATAGTTTGGGCGCGGTTGCCGGGCCGATTGCTATGTCCGCGGTATTTGCCGTGTTTTCAACTCTAGCTTTTTACTTTGCCGGTCGGAGTTTCCCGGCCAGGAAGGAGTACCAGCTCTTAGCCGCCTTGCTGGCTCTTTTGGTCAGTCTGCCAATCATCGGACCAAGGCCGCAGGTTATCAGCATGCTTGGGCTGGGTTTGGTTTTTTATTTTCTATATCGTTTCAGGCTTAATCAGAAAAGCCGGGGGATTTATTATCTGCCGCTGATTTTCCTGGTTTGGGTTAATCTCCACGGCGGTTTTTCTTTGGGACTATTCGCTCTGGCACTATTTTTCGGCGTTGAGCTATTTCGACGCGTAGGGAAATGGGCCTTTGAAAAAATAAGGAAAAGACAATATCAGTTTAAGGTTTTAGAAAAAGCCAGCCTAGTCAAAATAATGATCATAGGATTAGTCAGCGGCGCGGCCACTTTAGTTAATCCGTACGGGCTGAGAATTTATTACGAAGTGTATTACACCATGATCAATACGGTTGGCTCGGCCCTAGTCAGGCAAAGTATTGCTGAGTGGAACCCAGTGCAATTTGGGCACCGAATGAGCCTTCAGCTGACTATCTACCTTGTCCTTTTCGGCATCCTACTTCTTTTCTCGCTCAAGAAAATTGATTTTACCCATTTGATTATCACCGGGGTATTTTTCTATATCGGACTTTCTAGCTGGCGGCACATGCCGCTTCTGATGATAGCGATTACGCCCTTTTGGGTATTGATCGCCCAAGTGTTGACTGGCGATACCCTACTGAAGCTTTTGCGCCGCCGCTTCATCTTGTTTTTGTTTTTGCTTGCCTTAGCCCTGGTAATCCGCCAGCAGATTTCCGGTTTACTGGAATTCGGCATTGATCCGGCTAAGATGTCAAACAAAGGGCAATATCCCTACGAAGCCGTCCAGTATCTTCTCAAACACCCGCTGAAGGGAGAAATGCTTAACGAATATAATTACGGCGGCTATCTCGTCTGGAACTACCCGCAGAAAAAGGTTTTCATAGACGGACGCATGGCTATCTGGGAGTACCAGGGCAAAAATATTTACACAGACTGGGAGATTATCGGCCAGCTCAAAACCGGCTATCTGGAGCTAATCGATAAATATAAGATTGATTGGACCTTTTTCCGATGCAATCTGGCCATCGCCGAAGCTCTGCGTCGGAGCGAAAACTGGCAAGAGGTCTATCGTGACGAGATGATTTGCATTATTGTCCGACGAGGTTCACAGGAATGAGGCTAGATGAATACCAAAGAATGTATGAGCTGGAATCGAGCTATTGGTGGCATCAGGGACGGCGTCGGATCATCGAATTGCTCCTGAAAAAGCATATCCCAAAATCATCAAAGCCAGTCCAAATCCTTGATCTCGGCTGCGGCACCGGCATAAACTTTGAAATATTGCAAAAATTTGGTATAGTGAAGGGGATAGACAGCTCTCCGGCCGCCCTCGAGTTCTGTAAAAAAAGGGGGTTTGCCAACGTTGAATTGGCCGATGTTGAAAAGCTGGAATTGCCCGACAATACCTATGACCTGGTGACGGCCTTTGATCTTTTGGAGCATTTGGGTAATGATGAAGCGGTCCTCCGCAGGATATACCGGATACTGAAACCAGGCGGCCTGGTATTTATCCTGGCTCCGGCTTATCAATTCCTGTGGTCAGGGCACGATGAAGCTCTCCACCACAAGCGGCGGTACCTTTTGTCGGAAATGCATCGGAAACTCTCACGCGCCGGCTTTCAAATGAAGAAACGGAGCTATTGCATCACCTTTCTTTCGCTGCCGATGGTGCTCTACCGGCTGGTCACGAGCTTCGGAGCAAACCGTCGTCCAGCCACCTCATATGTTATTTTACCCAAGTGGCTCAATTCTTTCTTTATCAGTTTGTTGCATTTAGAAGCGTATTTACTTAAAAAATTTAATTTTCCTTTTGGAATCTCAATTCTATGCCTGGCCAAAAAATGAATAAAAAGCTGATATTTGGAGGGTTGATATTTTTTACAGCCGCCATTTTTATTTTCAGCCATGGACCAGAAGCCCAGGCCCTGGAGGTCGGACAGCGCGGCATTGCGCCGGCTAATCCCCAGGGCAGCTCCGGGCCGGCCGCGTCCTGGTTTATTTATGATTTGAAGCCTGGGGAATCAAAGGAAGACGCGGCAATTATCAGCAATCATTCTGACGAACTACTCAAGTTTCAAGTCTATGCTGTTGACGCTGAAACTACCTCGGACGGCGCGTTCGCGCCCTTGGCTAAGAATTTCCAGCACAAGGACGTGGGCAGTTGGGTGAAAATGAGCCAGGATACAGTCGAGGTGCCGGCTGGCCAAGAAGTGACCATACCATTCGTGGTAACGGTACCGAAAGAAGGCGTTGATGTCGGAGAACATTTTGGCGCGATCGTGATGGAGGAAATAAGGGAAAAACCCGCCTATGGAGGCGGTACCGGAGTCGAGATTGTCACTCGGGTCGGCGTCAGGATGTATGTTACCATCCCCGGAGAAATCAAGCGCCAGCTGGAAATCAAGGACTTCCGCCATTTGCTAGTGAGTCGTTTAAATTTTCAGACGGAAATAATTCCGTTTGATCGAGTTTTATCATTCCTCGGCTTGAAGCCGGCTGTGCGCTATACGATTGTTTTCAAAAATTCCGGCAATGTCCGAGCCGAACCAATTGGCCAGTTGAAAATTAAAAACATCTTCGGCCGGACGATTTATACTACCGAACAAAAAGGCATGGGCATGGTGATACCAGGCAAAGAAACGATGATACCGGTTGATTGGACAAATCCGCCTTTTATCGGCCGGTTCACCACGACGGTTGACGTGACCTACGCCGGCGGTTCGCCGATAAGCCGGACGATCTCTTTCTGGATAATTCCCTACCCATTGCTGATCCTGCTGGCGATCATTATCGTACTGATAATTCTGTTCCGGCTGTTTTTCCAGCTGATAGTGGCCAAAGAGAAATCAAAAATGCAGGTTCATGTAGTGGCTGAGGGCGAGACAATCGAAAGCATCGCCGCGAATTATCGGGTCAGATGGAAATTGCTCGTCCGGGTAAACCGCTTGAAAGCGCCCTACCAGGTGACCATCGGCCAGCAGCTGCTCATCCCCCGGGAGAATCTTTGGCTTTCTTTCGTGAAATCGTTCTTCGGCAGTAGAAAAAATATTTTGATTATTCTAGCCGTTATTGTTGTCATTGGCGGAGCTATCGGCTATTGGCAGTGGCATAAGAAAGAAGCCGATAAAAAACGGGTTCAAGCCGCCCAAGAGAAACAAAAGGCCGACGATGAAAGGCTTAATATAGTCTTAAGCGAGCGAACCAGGGTAGACGACAAGCGCAAAGAAGACTTGAAAGCTATCCAAGCGGCGGTGGAAAGGTATTACCAGACTGAGGGTCATTATCCAATTTCCCCCGAGCGTAGCCGGACGATTGACGAAAAAAACATATTTCAAACCGAACTGGTGGACAAAGGCCATCTCACGACTGTTTTAGTCGACCCGAAGCATCCTGATTACTACTATGGATATATATCAGACGCCGAGGGCAAGATGTATGAATTGACCAGCGTATTGGAAAATCGCAGCGATCCCGAGGGCGTGAGAGTCGATGATTTCGTTTTCTACCGCCTGCGGTCGGGCGAAAAC
Organism: Patescibacteria group bacterium; assembly: GCA_028714495.1. Lineage (GTDB taxonomy): Bacteria > Patescibacteriota > Patescibacteriia > JAHIZJ01 > JAHIZJ01 > JAQTMH01. The sequence continues at coordinate 190,303 of JAQTMH010000003.1, read as the reverse complement.
AAAGAACCGGCGGCGGCCAACCAAAACAGCAACGGCCAATAAACGAAAACTCCATCTCGGGATTGGAATTAAAATACGCGAACTTGTGAAAAGGCAAATGATACGGAGGAAAATATTTAATATTGGGAAAGCGGTTTTAGTCGTCCTAATGTGCTTGTTTTTTTCCCTGAATACGTCGCAAGCATCACTGGGCGATTTTTTAGCGAATCCGGAAAACCCGGGATCAGTGGTTCAGAAGGACGATCTGAACATCGGCCCAGAGGTTGAGCTAGAGACCAATGAAGAAGTCCAGCCAGCCAGCCCGGAGTCAAATAACGAGGGAGAATTTACTAGTCCGCTTGATGACAAGGGCGATGAGATTGTCAGTGAGACTTGCGAAATAGCCGGCCCGCCCGATGGCCAGCAAACCATGCGCTGTTCCAGAAGCAAGCGCTTCGAGAAGGTGGCGGGCGAGTGGAAGGACTTCAACGAAATAATGAACGAAGAATACCTTGATGGCCGCCTGAGATTTTCCTACCTGGGAAAGCAATTCGACTTGAGGCCATTTATCGTCCAAAACGGGCAAAAGGTCAGGATTGGCGACCTGTCAGCTACCCAAGCGAGCCAGGTGAATTACCAGACTGTTTTTGACAGCCAGAGGCGCTTCACCAAGTGGACGAATAAATTCAATAATAGCCTGTCAATCGCCCAGTCAGGCTATACGATTGAAACCGGCTTGTCCGTTGATTTTCAGGAAGAGACTACAGACGGAAAACTGTCCCATCTGAGCGCGATTATTGATAATAAAATCGAAGTCAGCTTTGACGATTTAATCTGGAGCGGTTACACGGTCGAGCGGCAGGAAAGGGATATTCTTATTTCCGGCCTGCCAGCAGCTGGCGAGGTGGCTCTCGACCCGCAAATCTTCTTTTATTCGACCACGGCGGTTGATGGCAGTATACACTATTGTGATGGGGATGTTGATGATTACTCTGTTTACACCACATCGAATCTTTCCGACATCGGTCTTACCAAACAGGTGGCTTGTGTTGGCGGAGTTGGTTACGAATATCGGTCATATTTAAGTTTTGACACCTCGGGGCTGGACGATGCAATCACTATTACCTCATCAACCATTAATACCTACGCAGACTCATACAACGATAGAGCAAGCATTAGTGTCTGGGATGTTGAGTACTATATAGGTGTGAATCAAATCGGGGCTTCTCTGACCTCTGGTGATTGGGGTGCTGTTGGGTCAAGTCGGGGGACACTCGATTGGGCGGAAACAACGGGCTGGAAGGCGTTTTCCATACCCACGCCGGATAGCTACGTAAGCAAAACTGGAGATACGGATTTTGAATTGCGGAATACGTGGGGTGACGGTGTTGGGAGTGGTCAATGGGCTTATGTGAATATGCGCACAACCGATTACACCGGTGTGAATAGCGACCCCTATTTGGAGGTAGTTTGGAGCGCGTATGACTACTGGGGCAGCCAATTTGTCACGAGCGGTGCAGTCACCATGGGTAGTTTGAATGGCTCTACCCTTCGGGCTGGCCTTTCTTTTACCGACCAATCAGGCGGCGAGTTAAGCGCGTTCCGAATATATCTTCAGACGGTAAGCTCTTCGCCGACCTACCGTTTTGGAATTCAATCAGATTCGAGCGGTAACCCTTCTGGCACCTGGCTTTCTGGTTCGAGCACCTCATCGTATGTGGATGTCGCGCCTACTTCCACTGGCTGGAACACGTACACACTTGCCAGTACTGGCAGGCCGACCCTTGTCGCCGGAACAGTCTATCATATCGTGGTTCAATATCAGTCAGGGACAATTGGCGTAGGCAACCTCATTGCCATACGTCGTACCGCCATCAGAAATCAACGGATTCCCTATCGCGACACAGCTGATACTGCCTCTAATACCGAGTGGTACAATGGCGCGAGCTGGGCGGATCAGGGCGCCCAGCCTGTGTATTTTCTTGATTATACCAGCGCGACTGATGAAGGTGATCCGTCTGACACAGCAACTTTGTATAATATTTACACAAATGCGGGTACGACCTATAACTATGGTGAGAAATTCGTCATGTATGATGTGGGCCGGACAGTTACCACAATCGGGCTGTATACGTTTAAGCTTGGCTTAAGCTGCGGCAATCCGAGCGCTGATTTGCTTTATGACATCCGGGACAGCAGCGATACTCAATTAGCCTCAGGTACCCTGGTAGCCGCTGGGACTGTTACCGGAACAGCTAGATGGTGGGACGCAACCTTATCCAGCCCGATAAACCTGTATGGTGGGCAGACCTATCGAGTGTATTTCTATTCGGCAGCGACAACCGCCTGTTCTTACCGGGCTTATGGAATTACCTCGACAAACAGCGCAGAATACAACGCTATTACCTATAACGGTACGAGTTCTCGTAATGGCTCCTGCACAACAACTTGTACTAGCGACGCCAACTGGACGTATTTAGATAACCAAGACATGACTTTCCGGTTTACTGTTGATAAGATATTCACCCCGCGTTCTCAAAATTGGCGCCTGTACGGCGATGAAGACACGGCCACGCCGGTCTATCCGTATGCCGCTGAAAACACGATTCCGCCTGATAAAATTGGGAAAAAAGAGCCGATCAAAATGCGTCTGACCATTGCGGAAATCGGCGGCGCGGCTGAGCAAAATATCCGTTTTAAGATTCAATATGATACCAGTAACATCTTTTCAGGCGCCACTGATGTCGGCACGACGAGCTGTGTGTCAGGCGCTTGGTGTTATTACAACGGCGACAACGCCACTGATGATGGTGGTATTGCCAGCCGGGTGTTATCAGACTCTGATACGAGCGGCACGTATAATGAAGCCAGCTCCGCCTCGACATTTGATTTTACAGCCAGTACGGAAACAGAGTTTGAATTTACTATTTGGGGTTATGATCCGACGGCCAATACTACTTACTATTTCCGCGCCTATGATACGGTTAATAGCCAGGCCGTGGCAATAAATGCCTCGGGCGACTTTACCTACCCGCAGCTGACCACCTCAAGTTCGTATTCTTTGAGTATTTCCACGACCGCCACCTTGGCCTTAAGTGATTATACTCTCGGCGGAACCGGCACAAATTCCAAACAGATGCTCTTATCGAACGATCAAGAGCTGAATACCTGGGATGATCGGGGTACGGGCGTGGGCTGGTCAACGACCGCCGTTATTGAACATCTGCGCTCAGAAACCACTGGCGCGCCATGGACTAATATTTCCTCGGATCTCTTTCCAGCGTCGCATATCCGAAATACCGTAAAAACAACGGATACGGTCATCGTTTTTGCTTACAATGATGGAGCGCGCGTGGAATTTTTAAAGAGCTCAAATAAGGGGGCAACCTGGTCAGAGGCGATTACCGGATCTCCAACCTATGTCGGTGAGGCAAGCAGCATTCCTTCGATGTATATAGATTCAAGCGATAATATTCACCTGTGTTATGAACAGGGAGATGATATTAATTACCGGTTGCTTACCAAATCAGGCAGCCAATGGACAATTGGGTCAGCCACCGAAGTAGTGGGTAATACTTTTACCTATGGGTATGAAGAATGTTCAATCGTTGTCGAATCTGACGGCGATATTATGGTAGCGGTAAAAGGTACCAATCTATTATCACCAGCTAATATAACGGCTGTTTATCGAAATACCGGAGGCGGTTTTTCCATCTCCCGGAGCGTAGAAAGTGATACTGACGATCCTTCATTAGTTCTGCGCAATAGCGACAATGTCGCGTTATTTTACATTGACGAAGATACGGGGTTGTCTTGGGATAATTTTAATGGCTCGGCCTGGGCGGGCGGAGCCATGATTGATGTATCACTGCCGACCGACCGGTACTCGGCAACAAGCGATACAGCGGATAAATTGCATCTTGCCTACAACGCTTATCAATTAATGTATCGAAGTTACAACGGCTCATGGAGCGATGCGACGACAATTAACTTCGATATTACTGACGACAAACCGTCAATCACGACTGATAATACCAGCGTCTGGGTATTTTTTGCCGACGATGAAATGGGCAACAAATCTTTAAGTTATTATGAATACGACGGCTCAGCTTGGGATAGTGTTGCCACGACGCCCCTGGACGCGGAGGCCGGAACAATCCAGGCGCAGACTCCCCCTCGAATTAACCGCAATCAGTTTTTTACTGTCTATCAGGTCACTTCAGGCGTTGGCGACTATGACGGCTATAGTTATTTTAACAATGATTTAATCCGGGCCGGCGATATCAGCTGGAGTACTGGTACGGTAAATGCTTTATACGGCGCGGAAATCGGTTCTTGTCCAAGCGCTGGTGTGTGCGCGGGCGCGGGTGGGGCTATGGATCCGGAAAGCAGTATAACGATTGTTGATGCTGACGCTTGTACGGGCAGCGGTTGTCCGGCGAATCCCACGTTCGGTATGGGCAAGTATTATACCGAACCGACTTTGACGATCAGCAGTCTGAATTTAAGGCTAGGCGGCACTTATTCCGGCACTCTGACTATTACCATTTCATAAATAGACGGATAAAGCATAAATAAAGCGTTTGCTTTTTTATTTTTGATGTGTTATAATTGAGTCACTTTTTGCGAATATTAGCAAAAAAGAAAAGTTTTGATAAAATATTTGTTTATTCTTTTGGTCCAGAACGGGGAGCGCTCACCTGCAAGTATGGACGATTAGCTCAGTTGGTTAGAGCGCACGATTCACACCTGCCCGCCGCTGGTGGGCGGCTAGCTCAGTTGGTTAGAGCGCTATCCTCACACGATAGAAGTCACAAGTTCGAGTCTTGTGCCGCCCACCAGCTTTGGCAGGCGGGTTCGTGAGGTCGGAGGTTCAAGTCCTCCATCGTCCACCAGATTCTATAACGATTAGTCCCGACGTGCGGCTAACGCCGCAATCGGGATCCCGATTCCCGACGCGCAAGCGATCGGGACACCGGGACTCAGCTTCCGCCAAAGGCGGACCCGCCTCGGGCGGGGGTTACCCCGCACCAGAACTCCTTCTCGGCAAACTCGAAGTCGTTCGATGCGGGGCAGGGGGCGTTAATTAATAATCTACTAGCCACGCTCGTATAGCTCAGTGGTTATGGTGCCAAAATCGAGTTAAAAGATTTATTAAATTAAGTTGAATAAAAAACATGACATTCCTAGACAAAATCAATAAGCCTCGCCAGGGCACTTATCTTCCCGCCGATGATCCCGAAGGCAAAGCCAGCGGATTCATAAAATCAACCGGCACCTTTATTCTGGAAATTGTCAAAGTCATTGTTATCTCATTGGCGATAATTATTCCGGTGAGATATTTTTTGATCCAACCTTTTTACGTAAAGGGCGCGTCAATGGAACCGAGTTTTTACGATAATGAATATCTGGTGATTGATGAAATCACTTACCGTTTCGAAAAGCCAGCCCGGGGCGATATCATCGTTTTCCGTTACCCCCAGAATCCCTCCCAATTTTTTATCAAGCGGGTTATTGGCTTGCCCGGCGAAAAAGTGGAAATTCGCAATGGGCGGGTTATTATTTATAACGATAGTAATCCCAAGGGCCAGGCTCTTGACGAAAGAGACTACCTTGATACTGACGTTTTAACCGCGGGCAGCGACCAGGTCACCTTAAGCCCTAATGAATATTATGTCATGGGCGATAATCGGGAACAAAGCCTTGATTCCCGCCGCATCGGGCCGATTGACAAGAAATACATCATTGGCCGAACTTGGGTGAGGGCCTGGCCATTTAACAAATGGAGGGTCTTTCATAATCCCGATTATGGCCTGTAATTTTCTATAATAAACTTTGCTATGCAAAAAAAGGTTGAGATAAAAGCCAAATTTGATCTCCATCATATCGTCCGGGGCATGAAAGACATTTTGCCCCAAGAAACCCGGTATTGGGAATTGATCCGCCGAAAAGTTTTCGAATTAGCCCGCGATTACAGCTTCCAATATATCGAAACGCCGATTGTTGAGCAGCAAAATCTTTTTGTCCGGTCCATCGGTGAAGGTACTGATATAGTCGAAAAAGAAATGTTTACTTTCACGGATCAGGGCGGTGAGGCTCTGGTGCTACGGCCTGAAGCCACGGCCTCGATTGTTCGGGCTTTCAACGAGCACGGGATGATCAACCAGCCGCAGCCGGTAAAACTTTTTTATTACGGCTCGATGTTCCGGCGGGAACGGCCCCAGGCCGGCCGCCAGCGCGAGTTCCATCAATTTGGCTTCGAAACCCTCGGCGATAGTCAGGCGATTACCGACGCCCAGTTGATTTTACTCGCTTACAATTTCTTTAAAGAGCTCGGTCTGGCGATTGACATTCAGATAAATAGCCTGGGCAACAGCCAGAGCCGTGAGCGGTATAAGAAAGAGTTAGCCGAATATTACAAGCCTAAGCGCAACCAGCTCTGCGACGATTGCAAGAAGCGCCTGCTAAAAAATCCTTTAAGGGTGCTCGACTGCAAAAACCCGAATTGCGTCGAACTGTCGCTGGATGCCCCGCAAATTATCGATTATCTGGACGAAGAGGACAATAAACATTTTACCCAAGTCCTGGAATACTTGGACGAGCTTGAATTACCCTACAATCTGAATCCGAGGATAATCCGCGGCCTGGATTATTATTCGCGGACCACTTTTGAAATCTGGCCAAGCGGTAAATCAGAAGGCCGCCAGAACGCCTTGGGCGGAGGTGGCCGCTATGATGGTTTAAGCGAACTTTTAGGCGGACGGCCGACTCCAGCCTGCGGATTCGCGGTCGGGATTGAACGCACGATCTCCCTTTTGAAGGAGAAAGAAATATTTGTCCCGGGACTGGAGACGCCCCAGGTATATTTGGCCCAGCTGGGAGACGTGTCGCGAAAAAAAGCGTTGAAACTCTATGAGAATTTGCGGCGCGAAGGTTTTACCGTGGCCGAGAGCTTTGCCAAGGATGGCATCAAACCGCAGCTCGAAATTGCCAATCGCCTGAATATCAAGATTGCCTTAATCCTGGGACAAAAGGAAAATATCGACGGCACGATCCTCATGCGCGACATGGAAAGCGGCACCCAGGAGGTGATAAATTACGAAAAAATCATTCCGGAATTGCGCAAGCGCCTTTCCAAAGTCAATCAAAACAACGGCGTGAAAATAATCCGAACCGACATTAGCAATGAAGAAATCAAGCTATAATAACAACTGCGTCTTTTGCCAGATCGCGGCTAAGCAGCTGCCGGCCAAGATTGTCTTTGAAGATGAAGATTTATTCGCCTTTTACGACATCAAGCCAAAAGCCGATATTCACGTTTTAATAATACCGAAAAAGCACATAGCCACCCTAGCCAGTCTTGAATCAAGCGATGCCGGGTTAATGGGCAAGCTGCTTTACCGGGTGAGGCTGTTGGCCAAGGATTTGGGTATTACTGAGGGCTTTAAACTGGTTCTCAACAACGGTCTCAAGGCCGGTCAACTCGTCCCACACCTGCACTTTCATATATTGGCTGGGTCGAATTATACCGACATTTCGAAAATTTGACCGGAAGCAAATTCCGTGGTATATTAAAATACAACAATTATTAACAACCCCTCGTCAAATAATGACAGGAGGGTTTCTCAAGGGGGAGGTGAATTATGTGGTTGAAGTGCGTCGGAAAGATGGTGAATCGGGCGAGAGTTTAATCCGGCGTTTTACGCGCAAAGTACAACAAAGCGGTCTATTAATACGTGCAAAAAAGCGACGGTTTTATGAGCCGCCGAAAACCAAGCGTCAGGCTAAGGAAGACGCCATCAGACGGAAGGGCATCAGAGAGCAAAGAGAATATCTGAAGAAAATCGGCAAGCTCGACGAATGGCTTGAGCGTCAGGGTTATCGGACATATCGCGGCTCAAAAAAATGATTTGAGAAAGGCCAGCATCGTGCCAATTCGAAGCGAAATCGAAAAAAAGTTAAAAACAGCGCAAAAGCAGAAGCAGGAGATAGTTATTTCCACGCTGCGGTTGGTTTTGGCCGCGCTGAAAAACTACGAAATTGATCATCGGAGTGAAACCATTGATGATGACACGATGGTTAAAATATTAAGGCGCGAACTGAATAAACGGCAGGAATCGATTGAAGCGTTTCGCCGGGGCGGCCGGAATGAATTGGCCGATAAAGAGCAGCAAGAAGTAGAGATCATCAAAAGTTTTCTGCCGCCGGAAATGACCGCCGACGAGATCAGAGCGGTAGTCCAGAAAGTCATTGATGACAAGGGCGGTTCAGCCGGAGTAAATTACGGCCAGGTGATGGGCGAAACCATGAAAAAAATCGGGTCGGCCGCTCCGGGCAAAGTAGTCAGCCAGGTGGTAAAAGATATCATGGGCGATTCAAGCAAGCCAAAAAGCTTATGAAAAATACGCGAAAATATTTTTGGCGAGGTGGCCTGGTGGCTTTTGCAGCCGGAGGGATTTTTTTATTTTGTTTATTAACCGGAGGGCTGGGACAGCCAGTCGCGCAGGCGGTTGATATCGCGACCAATTATGGCAATCAAATAGGCTATTCTGATCAGCCATTGGACCAGCAGATAGTAACCATTGTCAAATGGGCGCTGGGATTTTTGGCCCTGGCGGCTGTCATTATTATTATCTACGGCGGTATTTTGTGGATGACAGCGGCGGGCAACGAGGAGAGGATAAAAAAAGCCAAAAAGGTTATTTTAGGCGCGGTCATCGGATTAGTGATTATCATGTTGTCTTGGGCGATCGTCCAGTTTGTCGTCGTGGGAGTGCTGAACGGCAACAATAATAATGGCGGCGGCGGTCCCAACGAAGATCCACCCGGTCCAGATCCCGGAGGCTCGGAGTTTTATGTTAAGTGGCACTCGCCAACTGGCGAAGGCATTCCTCTTTGCGCCATGGTCCAGGCTAAGTTTAATAAAGCCGTCAACGAAGAATCAGCCAGGAATAATATGACCTTGACAAATGGGGGATTGGTCCCGGGAGAATTTGAATTTACCGATCCAGACGCCCATGGTAATAGAGTAGTCCAATTTAAACCAAGCGCTGAATTACAGCCCCTGACAGCATACTCGGTAGACATGCCGAGTACGATTCTCAGCTATGACAGCGATGAATTAACTCCGGAATTTTGGTCATTTACAACCAGCGATCAATCAGACAGTGTGCCGCCGTTTGTTCCCGATGGGAGTGTTTGGCCGGAGCCGGGAGCGACTGGTGTTTGTTTAACCACCCCGCTTTCAGCTATTTTCAGCGAACCAATGGACGTCTCGACTCTTAAACTTGATAATGTGGCGATTGCGCCGCTAGAGCCAACTGATTTACAGTTAACCAATTTTGACGTAGTCAATGACCGAACTATAACGTTTTATGCCAATCAGCCGCTTAATCCGAATACTACTTATACCGTCACTCTCAAGAGCTCCGACCAATCAGCCGATCCGATTGCCGATACCTGCGGCAATCCGCTGGATGGCAACCGGGACGGAACCGGCGGTGATTCCTACACTTGGTCGTTTACTACCGGCACTGATAGCAATTGCCCGCCGACAATAACTTCGATGGATTCCTCGGGTTATTATGAAACTACCCTGACGATTACTGGCATCAACTTTACCAATAATATTCAAGATGTAAATTTCTTTGATGGAACGAACGCTGACAGTCACTGCCTCAGCGCTGAATTTTTACCGGACGCGCCATGTTTCAGTTCGTGGACCAATACGGAGATAAAAGTCCAAATTCCTGCTGCCAGCGGTCTGACTAATGGCGCGGCTGACGGACCAGTTCAGGTAATGGTCGGCGGTGTGGGCAGCAATACCAAGAATTTAGATGTTAGGGCCCCACGCATTATTTCTTTGGATCCGTCTGAGGGCGCGCCAGGCAGGGCGATAACCATTTCGGGCGAGAATTTCGGCGGTACGAATGGCACGGTGTGGTTCAGAAAGCCTGGCGGAGCTAACATCCAGGGTCAGCCGACAAACTGCGTTGATTGGTGGAAGGATGATCAGATAATTATTTCCGTGCCAGAGGGTTTTAATGTCGGCGATGATGTTTGGGTCCAGGTAGAAACCAGCGGGGCTAAACGCTCAAATATTTATTCATATTTCACCATATCCAATGTGACTGGCCCGACCCTGTGCGGCTTGGACCCTACTTGCGGGAGTGAAGGCGATTCGGTGGATTTAGACGGTAGCGGTTTTGGTTCAGCTCCGGGCCGGGTTTATTTCGATACAACCGTGGCCGCTACTTCAGCTTGGTCTGATACTTCAATTACCAGCCAGGTGCCGGCAGTCAGTGACGGAAGCCCTATCGTAAAAGTGTATAACAATGGTTACAGCAATGGCTTAATGTTCGAAAAGCCTTGTAATGGCAGCGGTGATGACGAACACGCTGCTTGCGCTGGCGGAGACTGTATTACAGCCTCAGGATCGGGAGCTGATGAATGTTCCGGTCCAGGCGACTGTACGGGGTCAGGTGATACTCATTCAGAATGTTCGGGTGGTGATTGTATTGTAGTCGCCGGTGCAGGTTCAAATCAGTGCACTGCTCCGGGTGATTGCGACTCTGATGACGAACACGCCGCTTGCGCGGGTGATGAATGTATAACAGTTTCAGGATCGGGAGCTGATGAATGTTCTGTGCCAGGAGATTGCACAGGCAGTAATACTCATTCGGAATGTAACGGAGTTGATTGTATTATTGTCGCCGGCGCGGGAGCCAACCAGTGTTCTACTCCGGAGGATTGTTTAGGCGGCGGTCCAGGCGAATCCTGTGATGGCGAGCCTGGTGTTCTTGGATGTCAAGCAAATCCCTCGGCTTGCGCCGAAGGCAATTACTGTGACAACGACACGTGTTTATGCGCCGAAGCCACTCCTTGCGACAGTACCCCGGAAACTCCTACCTGCGAGCCTGACAATGCGGCCTGTACTGCGCCGCAAGAATGTGATCCCGGGGACTGCTATTGCAAACCACTGCCTAACTTTGGTTGCAGTTTAGATGAATGGACCTGTGATCCAAACGCGACTGCTTGCGGTGCCCAGGCCTGCGATAATTCTTGCCAATGCGTGGACCGGCCGACGATTGTTACTCGGATTCCCACGGGTGCGGATATCTGCCGCAATTCGATTATCGATGTAACCTTCAGCCAGGCAATGAGGCAAAGCACAATCAACAACACCACGTTTGAAATAGTTGTTGGGGCAGCGGCTGACGGCGAGGCATGCGCGGACAATACGGATTGTAAATCCGGCGTGTGCGAAAACAACGTGTGCCAGGGTAATTACGTTGACGGGACATTCACTTATTACAATGGAAACAAATCATTTCGCTACCACCCCGGTCTGCTGTTGAGGAACGCGACTTATCACGTCAAAGTGACTGGAGGCGCCAGCGGCGTGCTCAATCAAGACGGCATCAGTATGGCGGGTGATGAGGCGTGGCAATTTACGACAGCGGATAGCGATAATGTCTGTGAGATCACCAAAGTGCTAATTGATCCGAATTATCATTTATTTACTCAAAAAGATACGGCCCAAGAATACCTCGCCCAGGCTTATTACCATACTCAGCCGATCGATCCGATCCCGTCAGTTTATGAATGGACCTGGGGCTGGCAGTCAGAGGACGCTTCGATTATCGGGATACCAGGGAGTACCACTAACCAAGAAACCGGCACGGTTGATAATAAAAACGGCGAAACATATGTGGACGCGACGGCCACGGTAACCACTCCCGGCAAAGAAAAAACCGTAATCGGCAAATCAACTGTTGAAGTCAAGCTTTGCGAAAACCCCTGGCCCATAGAAAATTGGCCTTACGCGGACAATGAATTGAATTATTCAACCTGGTATTGCCTGGATGGGGGTTTGCCGGCTTTTACCTCGGTTGTCCCGGCCGCTGACGTGCCAGGTGTTTTAGGCGAAGTATTCTTTACCGGCCTTAAAGTGTGCGCTGGAACTTCGACTGATTGCAGCGTGAACCCGGAAATCTGCCCGGCTGAAAAACCGTGCACCGTGCTAGAGGACGCTATCGGTGTGCGGATAATGCCCAACGTAGACAAATATTCACCCGAACTTTGGTTTAAAAAAACCTTGCCTAATGAAACTGCGGACAATATCAATGAAGAAAAAACCGACAGTTATCCGTCAATCCGGATCGGCCGTTCGACCTACGTCGGCGCTACCAATTTATCCGGAGGCAGTCTCTACGCGAATATGTACATTATTTCTTATGACGATAAAGCCGGCGATATAACGAAGGATATTTATCGGGAAATGGTCAAGAATCTGCGTTTCAATATCAATCTGGATTTAGCTGACAAAGAGCTGCTGGCCAAGGACATGAGCCGGATTGGGAGACTTCACGATTTAAGGGAGATCATTAATAAATATTATGGAGCCAATTTAAAATATCCAAAACTTGAAGTCGGCAGTTACTTGCCTGAGCGCTCGACCAGCGCTTGGCCGTCCTGGCAAGCGACTTTAGGCAATCAGCTGGGCAAGAGCCTGCCGGTTGACCCCCTGAATGCCTTTAATGTCGATTTTTGCCCGACGGCCGCAGGCTTTGATCAATCGACTTGTTGGGATGAGGAGGAAGCGGTTGGTGAATACGGCGATGAGGGAGGAAAATTCATGTGTCGGCCGACTTCAAATATTTTAATGTATAAATTCATTCCAGGCGCGAATCCAAACGATCCCGGTTCAGTCGAGCTGTATTGTAATTTTGAATATACCGGCCAGGGTAATTGGGCTAACGCCAGCGCCAATCCCTGTTCGGATACGGAATTTTCCCAATGCGACTGCTTCAATTATCTTGAAACAATAACTCCTTAAAGTCGAAAATATGGCAAACTCAGATAAAAAATCAGCTGAAGATATCTTTGCCGAGGTTGAGCCGACTCCTAAGGGAAGCAAGGCCAGCCAGTCAGTTTCGAAACGGGCACCTTACCAAGCACCGGTCTCTCGGCCGCCGAAATCGTCTTTGTCAAGCGGTCCGAAATACCTTATAATTATCGTTGGAGTCGCGGTCATAATAGGTTTATTGGCCGTCGGATATTTCTGGTGGCAGAACCAGAAAAATGATAATCAGAACAATTCCACGCCGGTAAATACAAACCAGACAAACGCCAACTCAAACCAGTCTGTGAATACAAACCAAAACACAAATACCTCAAGCAACGCCAACTCAAACCGAAACGCCACGGCCACCAATACTAACACGGCTAATCCGCCGAGCAATGACTTAGATCGTGACGGCCTGACCAATGATGAGGAAAAAAAGTTAGGCACCGATGAAGAGTCAAGCGATACGGACGGCGACGGACTTTCCGATTATCAAGAGGTTAATATCTATAAAAGCAATCCTCTCGATTCCGATACTGACAAAGATGGCCGGAGTGATGGTGATGAAGTAACCAACGGATATAATCCAGCCGGTGAGGGAAAATTATTTGATTTTGATATTAATAAAGCAATTAATACAACTTCCTAAGAATGTTTGGACTAGGCAAAAAAAAGACCAAGACGAAAGATGAGGCGACGGAAAAGTCACCTCTGGCAAATCCTCTGATTGAAGCTGAAGTAAAAACCGAAGAAATCCGAACCATGCCGGATAAATTTTTAACGCGCCACGGCCGGGACGGTAAAAAAGACCACTGGCTGATATATATTATTATACTGGTGGTGGTAGCGCTTTTAATATTGGCCGCCATATTCTTATTCAATCGGATTATCAAGACGAACGATAATACCAATACCGCCAATCAAAACACCAATACCGCGAACCAGAATACCAACACCGTCAACCAAAACGCCAACACCAACGCTAATACCAATGTCGAAAAGTATGAAGAATTAACTGACGTTCTTCTGAATAAAGCTGATCTGGGGCAGGCTTATGAAAAATATCAGGAGTCAGACGCCAGCCTAGATTCAACGACGGAGTCAGAAGTGGCCGTGGATTTAGCCAGGAAATACATTACTTATGAAGAAACAGACAAAAATAATATTATTATCACTGTGTCAGCCTATGAAACCAATTCAGCCAGTGACGCCCTAGCGGTTTTTGAAGCAAAAAAAGAAGAAAAAAACCAGTTGGTTAAGCAAGATGAGGGTGACTTCAATAACCACGACGCGGTCGGTGATGATTCGTATCTTTACGTAAACAAAGAAGTCTCCCTGATCGAATTGGGTTTTTACTGGGAATATGTTTACGGATCAATCAAGATTGAAATTCGACAGGGTGTATTGACAAAGTGGAATGAGATTGAAGATTGGGCCGATAAGTTCCTGGTGAGAATAAAGAAATATAACACTGATCGCCCAACCCCGACCAACAAAAACCAAAACGTAAATATTAATACGAACGCTAATTCGAATACCAATCTCAACCAGAATGTCAATGTAAATACCAATGCCAATATAAATATCAATCCTCCGGTCGGCAGCGACGACGATGATGGTGATGATTTGACCAATACCGAAGAAGTGATGTACGGAACTGATCCAGCCAAGCCTGACACGGACGGAGACAGCTATCTAGACGGAGCCGAACTGATTGGCGGCTATAACCCTTTGGCGGCAGGAGGCGCTCGGCTGGAGGCGTCGGGTCTGGTGAAGATTTTTGACAGTCAACTTTATAATTATCGAGTCCTTTATCCCACGACTTGGCTGGTACGCAACGCCATGGCTGATGGTTCGAACGTGACTTTTTCAGCTGATACGAGTGAATTCATAGAGATTATTGTTGAAGATAACCCCGAGCGGCTCTCGCCGAAGCAGTGGTATCTAACCTATTCGCCAAGTATTGATCCGACGGCCATTGATGAGATCGTAATTGGCAGTTTGGTGGGAGTCCGCAGCCTTGATCAGATGACTTACTATCTCGGCAAGGAAAATGTGATCTATATTATCACCTACAATATTGGTAATCGAACCGAAGCCAGTTTTCTCTCGACCTTCCAAATGATGGTCAAGAACTTCACGCTAACTGATGTGCCCAAAGGCCCGGGGACTGACAGCAATGTAAATTCCAATACCAACGCGAACAGCAACACCAATAGTAATTTAAATGCCAATACTAACACCCAAACAAACTCGGAAGCGAATAGTGATTCAAGTCCGATAGCCGGGCCAGCTTTACTGAATAATGAATCCGTCGACCCCAACCTAAGGTAGCCTATAATTGTCCCATGAAAGTTGAAATTAGCACCTTAGCCGCCGGCCAGCCAGACAAAGAAAAGCATTTGATCAAAGCCGTGCTGAAGCCAGCCAGTCGCTATTTAAAAATTCCACCCCGGACCGAAATCTCAGTGGTTCTGCTCTCGGCCAGCAGAATGCAGAAGCTAAATCGCGCTTACCGGCAAAAAAATCATCCCACCACTACCTTGTCTTTTTGTTTCAGATCGCCGTTTTCAATAAAAAAAGCTTTCGGGGCCCAGAAAAAGGATTTTTTGGGCGAGATATTTCTCTGTTTGCCGGAAATAAGAAAGTTCGCTCATAAAAACAACCTGGCTTACTCCTGGTCTGTGAAATACCACGCCTTGCACAGCTTGCTTCATCTCCTGGATTACAGTCACTCCCGGAAGAGCGAGAGGGAAAAAATGGAAACAGTCAGCCAAAAAATTTTAAAAAAAGAAAATGCCGTTAAATAAGTTGTACAATATATTTCGAAGTTTCGGATATGCCGGCAGGGGAGTGTGGTACGTGGTGAGGCGGGAACGCACGTTCCAGATTCATATTCTAGCCGCGGCCGCCGTAGTCGCCTTATTGCTGATCTTCCCCTTAGAGACCTGGGAAACAGTGATAGTAATTTTAGTAGTTGCCTTGGTGCTGGTTCTGGAAATAATAAATACAGCCGTGGAAAAAATCATTGATGTTTTGAAGCCGCGAATTCATTTTTACGTCCAAATTGTTAAGGATTTAATGGCTGCCGCGGTCCTGGTAGTTTCATTCGCCGCCCTGGTGATTGGCCTGATCATCTTTTGGCCGCACGTCTTTCCCTGACTATTTGTCAATTTGGCAAAAATTTAGTATAATTCTCTAAGGAACTAATAAGCAAGAAACCTATGGCGCGTGAAGAAATTATAACCGGGTTGGATCTCGGTTCGAACCTGATCCGAATCGTAGTTGGTCAGAAAATCGAAGGCGATGAAAGAATCCAAATTCTTGGAGTAGCCGAGAATCCATCCGAGGGTATAACCAAAGGCGTGATCAGCAGTATTGAAGATACCGTATCAAGCATCTCCGGCGCCTTGGAAAAGGCCGAGCGGATGACTGGTTTGCCGGTCGAGCACGCCTACGTTGGCATTAGCGGCTCGCACATACACTCTTTACAAAGCCATGGGGTGGTAGCGGTTTCAAAGGCGGACGGTGAAATTAAGGAAGACGACGTTGAGCGGGTGATTGAAGCCGCCCAGGCCGTAGCGACACCGCCAAACTACGAAACCCTTCACGTAATTCCCCGCAGCTTCTCGGTGGATAACCAAACGGGCGTTAAAGACCCGGTGGGCATGACCGGGATTCGCCTCGAAGTTGACGCTCAGATTATTCAGGGCCTTTCGAGCCAGATAAAAAATATCACCAAGTGCATATATCGAACCGGACTGGACATCGATGATTTAATTTTGGGAGTCTTGGCTGGAGCTGAAGCGGTTTTGACCAGGCGCCAGAAAGAACTGGGCGTTGCTCTGGTGAACATCGGCGGCTCGACTACCAGCTTGGCGGTTTTTGAAGAGGGCGATGTAGTCCATACGGCGGTTTTACCCGTCGGCAGCGGCCACATTACGAATGACATTGCCATAGGGTTGCGGACCTCGATCGAAGTGGCCGAACAGGTGAAAGTTGAATACGGCTCTTGTTTGGTCGAGGAAGTTAACAAGCGCGATGAAATAGACCTTTCAGACATATCTTCAAATGAATCAACGGTAGTCCCGCGCAAACATATCGTGGAAATCACCGAGGCTCGGGTCGAGGAAATTTTTGATCTAGTTGACAAGGAGCTCAAAAAAATCGATCGCAGCGGTTTGCTGCCGGCCGGGATAGTCATAACCGGCGGTGGCGCCAAGATGCCCGGCGTAGCTGAAATAGCCAAGCGCATTTGCAAGCTACCGAGCTCAATCGGATTCCCCAGGGAAATCGTCACCTCAATTGATAAAATTTCTGACCCGGCCTATACCACGGCGATTGGCCTTTTGGTCTGGGGTGCCCAAGCCCTGGGGCGAGGCAGCCATCGTTTTGCCGGCCCGGGATTTTCGACTGTCAACCAGGTTAGGGACCGGATGAAAAAATGGTTTAAATCGCTCATGCCCTGAAGTTGACCGTGGGGCGGCAGGCGTGGTAAAGTTGATTAACTCTGATGAAAAAAGCGTTTTATGAAAAATAAGCTAAAACGGGACTCCGAGGGGCCGAGTCTCACACGAGGAAATAAATTCATGGAAGTTAAACCAGCAATAGAAACTTTCGCCAAAATCAAAGTTATTGGTTTGGGCGGAAGCGGCGGTTCAGCCGTCAACCGGATGATTTCTTCGAAAATCCGAGGCGTTGAGTTTGTCGTCATCAATACTGACGCGCAGGCCCTTCATCACAACCAGGCCCATACCAAAATTCAAATCGGCAAGACGACCACCCGAGGCTTAGGCGCCGGGATGGACATGGAGCTGGGCCAGAAAGCCGCCGAGGAAAATCAGGATGAAATCTATGATAATCTGAAAGGCTCCGACATGGTTTTTCTGACCTGCGGCTTGGGTGGCGGCACCGGCACAGGTTCAGCGCCCGTAGTGGCGGATATTGCCAAGGATGTCGGAGCTTTGACCGTAGCGGTGGTGACTAAGCCGTTTGCTTTTGAAGGCGATGAGCGCCGCCGGATTGCCGAAAACGGCTTGGCTCAGCTGGTTGAAAAGGTTGATACGATAATCACCATTCCCAATGATCGCTTGCTTCAGATTATTGATAAAAAAACCTCTCTGATTGAAGCCTTTGGGATTGTTGACGATATTTTGAGGCAGGGCGTTCAGGGAATTTCCGATTTGATTACGGTGCCGGGCTTGGTCAATGTGGATTTTGCCGATGTCAAAGCGATAATGCAAAACGCCGGCTCAGCCCTGATGGGCATTGGCCGGGGCACGGGCGAGAGTCGGGCGGTTGAAGCGGCTAAGGCGGCAATTGAAAGCCCGCTCTTGGAGATGTCGATTGAGGGCGCCAAAGGCATACTCTTTACCGTTACAGGCGGTTCGAATTTGAGCATGTATGAACTTAATGAAGCAGCCAAGATTATCACCAGCTCAGCCGATCCAAACGCTAAGATTATCTTCGGCTCGGTGATTGACGACAATCTAAAGGATGAGGTCAGGATAACGGTTATCGCCACAGGCTTCGGTGAGAAGCGGGCGAAAAAGATTAAGGCGGAGACAGCCTTTCCTTTTGCCAAGGAAGAACGTTTTAAAACGCCGGCCAGCGCGTTTCCCCGGCCAGCGTCAGTAACGACCGAGCCTCGACGCGAGCAATTGTCCAAGGAAGAGATTGAGCCGGTGAAAAAAACTAAAGAAGAGGAAGAGCTTGAAATACCCGCCTTCATCAGGAAGAAGATGATGTAGGCGTCGGACCTATCAAGATCTATTATTGGATATTATAGTGTTGGTCAAAATCAAAATATTTTTGGTGTTG
This sequence comes from Patescibacteria group bacterium, assembly GCA_028714495.1. GTDB lineage: Bacteria > Patescibacteriota > Patescibacteriia > JAHIZJ01 > JAHIZJ01 > JAQTMH01. The sequence continues at coordinate 171,657 of JAQTMH010000003.1, read as the reverse complement.
ATTTGTGGATTAATTGTAGTTTTGGGTTGCGGGCCGAAATCAGCTACAACTAAAATTACCGAACAGGCCGTTTCGGCCTGCCAAAAGCTTTGTCAGCAAGCCAAGGATCAGGGCCGTGATTTAGTCAATGGGCCCTGCTTATCGGAAGAGATAATAGACGACTGGGTTTGTGATATTGCCCATGATCCGCGGCTGACCGTGGATGATGAAGCACAGAATCAATGCTTGGCTTATCGGAACGGAACAGCCCATGCCTTTGTTGAATTGACGCCGAATTGCCAAGTGATTAAAACCAGGGCGCCGTAAAATTAGCTGGCGTAAAATAAGGCCCCCCTTGATATGAACGGCGACCTTTTTTATAATGAACTTTGGACCTAATAAATAACAGGGAGAAAAATATGGAAGAAGTTAAGAAGCAGCCTCAAAAAATCGTCAGCTCGGTTTTGCTTATCAGCTTTCTGGTCGGCGGAATCACAGGCGGCTTGGTTGGGGCGATTACCGGCGCGACCGTTTCGGACTCACTCGGACCCTGGTTAAAGAAGACCTTCCTAAACCAGAGCAATTCAGAGGCGCCAAGCAATGCCAACAACAATTCGGATTCGCTAAAATCAACCGTCACAGTTGAAGAAGAGTCGGAAACGATTGACACGGTAACTAAAGTAACTCCGGCAGTCGGGAGCATTATCGTGAAGCAGGATTTGAGCAAGCTTTACAGTCTGTCCAACCCCTCGCCCTTCGATATATTTTTTGGTCAACAGACTGACCAAGCTCAGGGCGTGCAGCAGGTGGCGGCTGGGACCGGCTTTATCGTATCAAGCGATGGGTTGATCCTGACCAATAAGCATGTCATCAATGTCAGCCAGGCTGAATATACCTTTATCACCAACGAGGGTAAACAGTATGACGCCACCCTGGTTGATGTTGACCCTTTTAACGACATTGCTTTTATGCGGATCGAAGCTAAGGACTTGCCCTATGTTGATTTGGGAGATTCCGACAGCCTGAAGATCGGTCAGACGGTTATTGCTATCGGTAATACCCTAAGTGAGTATCCCAATACCGTTACGAAAGGCATAGTCAGCGGTATCGGTCGGACGATCACAGCTGGTACCGGAGGGAGCCAGACTGAAACAATTGAGGAAGTAATTCAGACTGACGCCGCCATAAACCCCGGCAATTCAGGCGGCCCACTGATAAATTTATCCGGCCAGGTAGTCGGCATTAATACGGCGGTCAGCCAAGAAGGCCAATTAATCGGTTTCGCTATTCCGATGAACGTGGTTAAGCCGGTTCTCGAAAGCGTTGAGCAAACAGGCAAGGTGGTGCGCCCCTATTTGGGCATTCGCTATCAAATTATTAACTCCGAGCTGTCCCAGGCTAATAATTTGTCAGTTGATTACGGCGCTTTGATTATTCGAGGTGCCAACAACGAATTAGCCATTGTCCCGGGCAGCCCAGCCGATAAAGCGGGCTTGGAAGAGAACGACATAGTTCTGGAGATCAACGGTCAGAAGATAGATGAGGATAACACCTTGTCAAAAATGATGAAACGGTTTAAGGTTGGAGATGAGATCAGCCTTAAGGTGTTGCATGACGGTCAGACTAAAGAAATAACCATTCAGCTTGAAAAATATACAGCCAGCGCTCAATAAATTCCCAATGAAAGAACTAACTCAACGGTTAACCAGCCTGAAGGAGAAAATCTCCAAGACGCGGAGGTTACTTTGACCTGGACCGGAGCAAAACGGGACTAAAGGCCCTAGAGTATGAAGCCAGCGAGCCTGAGTTTTGGCGTGATCAAGATCGAGCTAGAGAGGTCAACCGGCGGATAACCGAATTAGCCGAGGAGATCAGTACTTGGGAGAACATCGAAAGCCAAGTTAACGAGTTGATTGATTTAGCCGGTGAGGTTGAAGAAGACGGTTCATCCGATCTGAAATCGGAAATTGAGAGCCAGACTAAAAAGCTGGAAAAGAAATTTTCCCAGCTGGAGTTTTTTCTGTTGCTCGGCGGCAAATACGATCAGCGGGACACGATTGTAGCCATACATTCAGGCACTGGCGGAGTTGAGGCGCAGGACTGGGCTGCCATGCTCTTGCGAATGTATTTGCGTTTTTGCGAGCGCCGAGGCTGGGTAGTCCGGATCTTGGATAAATCGATAGGAGAGGAAGCCGGCATAAAGAGCGTAACCTTCGAAGTGCTCGGCCGCTACGCCTACGGTTATTTAAAAGCCGAAGCCGGAGTTCACCGCCTAGTCAGGCTCTCGCCTTTTGACGCTGACCATCAGAGACACACCTCGTTTGCCCTGGTTGAGGTTCTGCCGGTCTTGGAAGAAGTCGAAGAGGTTGAAATTGACCCGAAAGATTTACGCATTGACACCTTTCTTTCGTCCGGCCATGGCGGCCAGAGCGTAAATACCACTTATTCGGCTATCCGGATTGTTCATCTGCCGACCAAGATCATGGTTACTTGCCAGAACGAGCGGTCCCAAACCCAAAATAAAGCCACGGCCCTGAAGATACTGAAAAGCAAGCTTCACGCCCTGGCTGAAAAGGAGCAACAGGTTGAGAAACAGAAATTGAGAGGGGAGTATGCTTCGGCTGAATGGGGTAATCAGATCCGCTCCTACGTACTCCAGCCCTACCAGATGGTTAAAGACCATCGGACAAAACACGAGACCAGTGACACCCAGGGCGTGCTTGATGGCAAAATTGATGGTTTTATAGAGGCTTATTTAAAGCAAACAGTAGATAGGGCAAAATAATAAGTCAATAATAATGGTTTTCGAATGAACCATTATTTTATTATTGTAGAAAATATATTGACAAATAATAACGATGAAAAGCCTTAAAATAGCACAAATAGTTGATATTAGTATATTGTATGACAAAATAATTTGACAAATGAATTAGCCAGGATTAACCTTTATCTATTCGCTTTGAACCTTGAAAATCACAAAAAACGGCGTTATTACGCTATAAGGAGGCAGAAAAGATGTGTGGCATTATAGGTTTTGTCGGCAACCCTGGATCTGACCAGCTGAGGCGCATTCTGATCGGCGGGCTCGAAAGGATGGAGTACCGAGGCTATGATTCGGCAGGCATGGCTTGGCTTGAAGAAGATGGCTGTATTCGTGTTGTCAAGACACAAGGCAAGGTTGCGGACCTGGACAGAGCATTGAATGGCATTCCGGTTAAGGGATGCGTCGGTATAGCACACACCCGCTGGGCTACTCATGGCCCGCCTTCTGACATTAACGCCCACCCGCACACGGATCAACCGAATAGGATGGCGCAGATTGCTCTCGTCCACAACGGAATCATCGATAACGCGAGTGTTCTGCGGGAGAGATTGAGGCAAGAAGGCCGGGAGTTTGTCTCTGAGACAGACACTGAAGTCTTGGCCGTGCTCATCGGAAAGTTTCTGGAGCACGGAGATGATCTGGTTACCGCGATACAGAGGACGCACGCCCTGGTCAAAGGAGCCTATGCTATCGTTGTCCTTTTGAAGAGAGGCACTGGCCAGCTGGTTGCCGCTTGTCACGGCAGTCCGTTGGTAGTCGGCGTGGGCGAGGGTTGTACCTTTGTCGCTTCTGACCGCCTAGCCTTTGTCGGTACAGCGAAGAAGACGCTATTTCTCGAAGATGATGAGATGGTGATTTTGACAGCCGATTCCTACGATCACCGGACGCTGGCCAACCAGCAGGTTGAGCGTGAGTTGGTTGAACTGAGGATCAGCCTGGATGCGATAGCCAAGGGCGGCCAAAAGCACTTCATGCTGAAGGAAATTCTCGAACAGCCGACAGTGATTACGAACACCTTGACCGGACGGGTTATTGATGGTCCTGAGCCGCGCGTTCATCTAGGTGGTTTGAGGACCAAGATCGAGATCGGCGGCCGGTCAATGACGATCGGCGACTTCCTGCAGAATCACCTCGAACGGGTTGTCATCACTGCCTGCGGTACTTCCTGGCACGCTGGTTTGATCGGCGAGCGCATGCTTGAGGCACTGCTTGGTTTGCCGGTTAAGGTGGTCTACGCCTCGGAATTCATAACGGGCTTCACGCCGATTAACAACCGTACTCTGGTGATCACCATCTCTCAGTCAGGCGAGACCAAGGACACGATTGAGGCCGCCAGAAAGGCCAAGAGACAGGGGGCCATAGTCTGGAACATCAGTAATGTCGTGGGTTCAACGCTCTCGCGCGTGGCCGATTCAGGAGTTTATCTCCACGTCGGTCCGGAGATCGGGGTGGCATCGACCAAGGCTTTTACGGCCCAGATTGTCGCGCTGGCGCTTTTTACCCTAAAGCTCGTGGAACTGCGTAATCCCGCGTGGGTAACCGACACCCGTCGCCAGGAGATCGCTAATGCACTTCTAGCCTTGCCCGCGCAGATGGAGCGGGTAGTGGCTGACGCAAAGCATGCGCGGGACATCGCGTTTCAGTTCGCGTGTCGGTCACGTTGGCTTTGCCGTTGTTTCAAGTATCTGGCTCAGTCGCGCACTCCGCGCTCCGTCAGTTGGCTCATGAGACTGATTGGCGCCTCAAACGCTCTCTATCTCGGCCGGGGATACAATTTCCATGCGGCTTTGGAGGGGGCGCTGAAGCTCAAAGAGATCAGCTATGTGCATGCCGATGGTTATGCGGCGGGCGAGATGAAGCATGGATCGATCGCGCTTATTGACAAGCGAATGCCGGTGGTAGTGATTGTTCCAGAAAAAGGTGAGGACGAAGAAACATATGCGCGGGTCATTTCCAACATCGAAGAAGTGGCTGCGCGTAAGGGTCGCGTGATTCTTATCGCCAGCGAGGGTGACTCAAATCCAGAAGAGCTTCGCTGCGGAGGCAAGGTTGAGCGAATCCTTTGGATTCCTAAAACCCTGGCCATGCTTACTCCAGTTCTGGCCAGCATTCATCTCCAGCTTCTGGCTTACCATATCGCTGAGATGCGCGGCTGTCCGATCGATCAACCCCGCAATCTGGCGAAGAGCGTCACAGTTGAATAGTTCTGTCTGAAACAAGGCCTTGAGCTAGAAATAGTCCGAGGCCTTTTTATTTTAGGTATTGACCAATAACCTTTTGGTTGATATATTTTGATTGTACCTCTAACTAACGAAATCAAATCAAAATTACTATGGAAAACCTCGACTTTACACTTGACGAAGCTTTAAAAGAAATTATTTCGCGGATGGAGACACAGGGATCATTCCAACGCGATACCTGGGAATCATTAATCGATGAGGTATTGGAAGAGAAGCAAAGTGAAGGATTGTTGCCCGATGACTTTGATTCCAAACAAGCCCACGAGAAACTTGAATACATGCTGTCTGAATACGTAAAAGAAGGGGGGCTCGAATAATTCGAGACCATTTAAATACGTCTTTCGTGGGGCTGAGCCGGTCGCGCCGCCTATTATATGCCAGAGATTGTTTTCTCCACCTCGGAAATCACCCAGTCAGGCGTTGAAGCGCCAGCCGTAATTCCGGCGGATTTTATGTTTTTAAACCACTCCGGCTTAAGCTCACGAGCGGTTTCAATATGATAAGCGGGTACGTATTCTATGCAAATTTGATAGAGCCGGCGGGTGTTGCCGCTTGATTTTCCGCCAACCACGATCATGACGTCTACCCGCGGAGCCAGTTCGCGCGCGGCCTGCTGATGCTCTTCAGTCGCTTGGCAGATCGTCTCCGCGATCTTTACTTCGGGAGCGTGTTTTTTCAGCTCCACGGATATTTCTTCCACCAGCCGGGTATTCGAAGTGGTTTGGGCGATGACGCCCAGTTTTTTGAACTGACCCAAGCTTTTGGCTTCCTCGAGAGTTTCGACTACGATCGGGTTTTTCAGGTTGCCGACCAGGCCGATAATTTCCGGGTGGATCTTCTCCCCGATGATTACAACTTGATAGCCGTCTTTTTCCAGGCGCTGGCTTAGAGCCTGAGCCTTTTTGACAAAAGGGCAGGTCGCGTCTACCACTTTCAAACCCAGCTTGATTGCCCGTTTGATTATAAAATCGGGCAAGCCGTGGGCGCGGATGAGGATGATTTTTTCGCTGGCTTGGCTCAAATCATCAATCGGGGTTTTACCGAGCTGGGCCAGGCGATTTACCTCCTGGGGATTGTGGATTAAGGGACCAAGGGTATTGAGGCGGCCAGGATGCGACTCGGCCATTTCCACGGCTCGTTTGACGCCGAAGCAAAAGCCCATAGTCTTGGCGCGGATAATCTTTATCATATAGGTTATTTGATACGGTAAAATTTTAGTACTTAGAGAATAGCAGATATTTGATTTTTCGTGAATAATCGTATATAAAGAAGACATGACTCATTTATCTCAAATCAAGCGTCGGCATACCAAGGTGGTGAAAATTGGACGCGTGAAAATCGGCGGGTCAAACCCGATCGCTATCCAGTCAATGTGCAAGACCGATACCCATGATGTTGACGCGACGATTAATCAAATAAAAAATTTGGAGCGGGCTGGCTGCGAAATAATCCGGGTGGCGGTTTTAGACATGGCCGCGGCCCGGGTATTGGGCAGAATCAAGCAGGCAATATCGCTTCCGCTCGTGGCGGATATCCATTTTGATTTCCGGCTGGCCCTTGAGGCAATTAAGCAGGGCGTCGATAAAATAAGGATCAATCCTGGCAATATTGGAGCCCGGGACCGGGTTGAGGCGGTTGTCAAAGCAGCTCGAGCCAAGCACGTCCCGATCCGAATCGGCGTCAACAGCGGTTCAATCCCAGCCGATATCTTGAAAAAGAACAACGGTCCGACGCCAGCTGGCATGGTTGAGGCTGCGCTACGCGAAATAAAAATTCTCGAGGAGCTTGATTTTCACGATATCGTGATTTCTCTCAAGGCCACTGACGTTCTGACCATGACTCAAGCCCATCGCTTGCTCTCGCGAAAGGTTGACTATCCCCAGCACCTGGGCGTGACTGAGGCTGGTTTGCCGTGGACTGGGACGATAAAATCAACGGCTGGCCTGGCGATTTTGTTGAACGAGGGAATAGGCGATACGATCAGGGTTTCGCTCACCGGGGACCCGGTCGAAGAAGTGAGGGTAGCCTGGGAGATTTTGAAATCTTTGAGGCTGCGAGAGCATGGTCGGACGATTATCAGCTGCCCGACCTGCGGCCGGACGCAAATAGATTTGATCGGTCTGGCCAAAAAGATTGACGCGGCTACGGCCCGGATCACCAAGCCGATTACCATCGCTGTCATGGGCTGTCCGGTCAACGGTCCGGGCGAGGCCAGGGAGGCTGACATCGGCGTGGCTGGGACGATTGGCCAGGGGATTATTTTTAAGAAAGGCAAAATCATTGCTACGGTGCCAGAGGCGGAAATCCTCCCTCGGCTTCTGAAGGAAATTGAGACTCTATGAAAAAATCGCATATCGTCGTAGCCATGTCTGGCGGAGTCGATTCGTCAGTCGCGGCCGCGCTTTTAAAAAAGAAAGGCTATCAGGTCAGCGGTTTGTTCATGCGTCTGTGGAGCGACCAAACACTTAAGAAAAAAAGATACAGTAAACCCCAAATTAATACAGCGGCGGATTCAGCCAGGCAAGCGGCCGCTCATTTGAATATTCCATTAACACTTGTTGATTGCCGCCAGTCATTTAGAAAAACGGTGGTTGATTATTTTTTGAGAGAGTTGAGGGCTGGCCGAACACCGAATCCCTGCGTTATCTGCAACCAGCTTATCAAATTCGACTTTCTTTTGAAAAAAGCTAAATCGCTAGGCGCTGATTTTTTAGCGACTGGCCACTATGTAAAATTAAGGCGCACCAAGGGCAAAATGGAGCTGGGCCGCGGCCGCGACTTGGCCAAAGACCAAAGCTATTTTCTATATACTTTGACTCAAGCCAAACTGAAGCAGTCACTTTTCCCGCTGGGCGATTTAACTAAGCCGCGGGTCCGCCAAATCGCTCGGAATCTAAAACTGCCAACCGCTGACCGAGCTGAAAGCAATGACATCTGTTTTATTCCAGCTGGGCGCTATTCAGAATTTCTAAAGAAATATTTGAAGCCCAGACCCGGGTTGATTGTCTCAACCAAGGGAGAAATATTGGGCCAACATCGGGGCTTGGCACTTTATACTATTGGTCAGCGGTCTGGTCTGGGCATCGGCGGCCGCGGGCCGTTTTATGTTGTTAGAAAAGACTTAAAAACAAACCAGCTGATTGTCGGAAAAGAAGATAATAGAAAGTTACGAGTTGCGTGTTTTAGAGTTAAGAAAGCGAATTTTATTTCTGGTAAAATTCCCAGACTGCCTTTAAAATGCCAAGTTCAGGTTCGGTATCGGCAAAAAGCCACCCCGGCAACTTTAAAAATGCGCCACCAGGCTTTAATTGTTGTTTTAGCGCAAGCTCAACGAGCAGTGACACCCGGACAATCAGCGGTTTTCTATCAGGGCAAAAGGTTGATTGGCGGAGGAATAATAATCTGATGATTAAGTATTTAGTTAAATGTTTAATTGAGAATTGATTCAGGCTTGAAATACCGCTATACTACATTTATGACAGCTGAAGAATTAAGGCAAAAATACATAGAATTTTTCCGTGGCCGGGAACACGCTTTCATTCCCTCGGCTTCACTGGTACCGGAAAACGATCCGACGGTTTTATTTACCACGGCCGGCATGCATCCGCTGGTGCCGTTTTTGATGGGCGAGGACCATCCGGCCGGCACCCGTCTGGTAGATTATCAGCGCTGCCTGCGGACCAGCGATATTGATTTAGTCGGCGACGACCACCATCTGACGTTTTTTGAGATGCTGGGAAATTGGTCGCTCGGCGATTATTTTAAAACCGAGGCGATTGAATGGAGCTGGGAGTTCTTGACTGACAAAAAATGGCTGGGCTTGGATCCGGAGCGGATGAGCGTGTCGGTTTTTGGTGGCGACGAAGACGCGGCGCGGGATGAAGAATCAGCCGGCATTTGGGAATCGGTTGGCGTCCCGAAAGAGCGGATATATTTCTACGGCAAGAAGGATAATTGGTGGGGGCCGGCCGGACAAACCGGACCGTGCGGTCCCGATACCGAAATGTTTTATGATACGGGCAAAGGGTGTTCGCTGGGCCGTGGCGACGAGTGCGAGCCCAACTGCGGCTGCGGCCGGTTCGTCGAAATCTGGAACGATGTTTTTATGGAATACAACAAAACAGCCGAGGGCAAGTTTTTGCCGCTTGACCAGAGAAATGTTGATACGGGAATGGGCATTGAGCGGACGCTTCAGGTGATTAACGGTTTGGACTCGGTATATCAGACCGAGCTTTTCGAGCCGCTTATTACTATAATTAATAACCTGTCGCAAATTAAAGACACAATGGCCGAACGCGTCGTGGCTGATCACGTTAAAGCCGCGGTTTTCATTATTGCCGATGGGATTCAGCCATCAAACGTGGAACGCGGCTATATCGTACGCCGGCTGATCCGCCGGGCTTACCGCTACAGTCTGCAATTGGGCATTACCGATGATATTTTTGCGCCCTTGGCCGAAAAGGTAATCCAGATTTACGGCCAGACCTACCCCCATTTGGTTGAAAAAAGGGATTTCATTTTCGAAAACCTGAAAAATGAGAAAGAAAAATTCGCCCAGACGCTGAATCAGGGCTTGAGAATAATGCAGAAGGAACTTAGCCTGAAAGAGCGCGGGGCTTTTCCGGGCAAGGTCGCTTTTGACTTGTATCAGACTTACGGATTCCCCAAGGAGTTGATTGAAGAGGAGCTTCAGCGCCACAGCGTGACTCTGAACGACGAGGAATGGCGCGAAGCGGAAATAGCCCACCGGGAGCTTTCCCGGCAAGGCGCGGAAAAGAAATTCGCCGGTGGCCTAGCTGATCACAGCGAGCGGGTGATAAAGATGCACACGGCCACGCATTTGCTCCATCAGGCGCTTAGGGAAGTTCTGGGCGATGGCGTTGGGCAAAAAGGGAGCAATATTACTGACGAACGATTGCGTTTCGATTTCACCTACCCGAAGAAAGTTATGAGTGACGAATTGCGCCGAATCGAAGAAATTGTAAATGAAAAAATCGCGGCTGGCATACCCGTGGAAAAGAGAATCTTGCCGATCGAGGAAGCGCGAAAAATCGGAGCCATTGGCTTATTCGGTGAAAAATACGGAGACAAGGTTTCGATATATTTGATCGGCGATTTTTCAAAAGAAATCTGCGGCGGGCCGCACGTGTCAAACACTAAGCTGGTGGGTAAATTCAAAATTCTCAAAGAAGAAGCTTCTTCAGCCGGCGTGAGGCGGATAAAGGCGGTGGTGGAATAGGCGGAACGTAGTATTTAGCTTATCGCGATAAGGTGATAGACAACAAGACATAACTTGACCATTGATTGTAAAAGTAATATGATCAATTTGACGGGATATTATGCCCGTTTTTATGTATACCCATCCTTATTTACGAAAAACCGCCTTGATTTACCGAGCGTTGGGAAACGAACGGCGTCTTAAAATACTTGAGTTATTGTCATTAAGTAAACGCACCGGCATGGAAATAGTCAAAGAACTAGGAATCTGTCAGTCTGCCGTATCACGTCATATGCAATTATTGTTCCGTTCTGGTCTGATAGTTGGCAAACGCGTTGGCGCTGAGGTGAATTTCAGTATCGCGGACGGAATAGACACAGAGTCAATAATAAACAGGAAAAACTTATCGCGATAAGGTGATATATATAATTTTCACCCTTGTTTTTTAAAAAATGGGCCTACCTCGAAAGTAAAAAAAGACTCTACGTTTCGTTGAACGAAGAGTCTAGAAGGATCTCTTGACGCCGGCGGGATTTGCCCTGAACTACATAGAGTTCAGGGTCCGCCTTTGGCGGAAATCCATCCGTAAGCGCGTTTGACCGCATTTGCAACCGCCGGGGTTTGAACCCGGGACATCCCTTTTGTTGTTGTTGGGTGCTCTCCCTGGCTGAGCTACGGTTGCGAAAGAACCAAAAGATAATAGCCCTGTTATAACAAGATGGCAGTTGGCAGTCAATATAGATTATCCACAGCACAAAAATCGGCATAAAAAATATTGATGGACTGTCATTTGTACGATTGCCAGCGGTTAGTTTAAACTCTATAATTATTTGACAGCCCTGATAAAACGAGATATCATTTTATATGCATCGAAAAAATCCAGACAATCCAATAACCTTAGCCAAAAAGGGTAAGACGGGACCCAAGGGAGTTGCCGTCGTTTATTTATTAAGCAGGGAGAATAACCAATGAAAACACTTAATCAAAAAGGAATTTCAACAGTTGCCATTATCTTTATTGTTGTTGTCATTTTGCTGGCTGGAGGAGTGGTGTGGTGGATAAGCAGTCAAAAAGTTAATAGAAACAATAAATCTAATACAAATACAAACTCAGTTATTAACACAAACATAGACACTTCAAAATGGCCGACATATGATTCTTCTAAATCAACACTATATATTTTTAAAGAATTCAAACCAGCCTTTCAATTCAAATACCCTTCGGAATTAATAATGACAGAAGACAGACTAGGAGTGTATTTAACAGAAGAAATAACAGGCTCTTCTATACAACCAGAAATTCTGATTGGTTCTGTTGATGAGAACCAAGGTGGTGATATCTTAACCTGGTGTAAAGAAAAAGCGAAATATGGGCGTAATTGGGATTCACCAAAAAACTACTTACTAGAGAAGATAATTACCATTGATGGAATAAAGAGTGCATATATAAAATTCAACTACCCCGAACATCAAAACGACAATACCACTTATGTCTGTATACCGAAGGACGACATAATATTTGGTGTTAGTGGTATTCCATATGATTCTGATATAGTAACAAGATACTTTGACAAAATACTAGAAACCATTCAATTTTCTGATTGATCAGTAATGATCATATAGATAGATCAGAACGTTCATTGAAAAATGTAGGTAAACGAGACCTACTTACACATAGAGGCTAGATCAAGACCGGTAACCGAAAAAGGACAAACGGAGGTGTAACATGTCATTCAGGATTCTGTTCGCTATGTTGTGCCTTGGCATTTTTTGCCAAGCGCAATCCTCGGCTCTTGAGTGCGGTGACGTATTGACGACATTCGACAACGAAAACGTGTGTTACAATGGGTACTATCACGGGTGTACACATGGATGTCTGGGGTGCGGAAATATGACAGATTACGGAAGTCAATACCACTGTGTTGAACTGGTAAATCGGGTGCACAAGCATTCGGATTGGAGCGGCGATGGCGATGAATACTACGGTTCGGCCAGAACCAAAGGCTTGGTGGCCTATGAGAATAGTGGAACCCAGGAATTGCCCAAGCACGGCGACATCCTTTGCTACTCTGGCGGTGGACACGGTCATGTGGCGCTAGTGGACTGGGTGAACAAGATTGATGATAGCGGACTCTACGAAGTCGGCAATGTCGAGCAAAACTGGAGCGTGACAGGAAGGTTTACGCATACGCTTCAGCGCGGCCAGGACGGCAAGCTGACTATGAGTTCACGGGGTAGCTATGCGGTCCAAGGCTGGCTTCGCAACCCGGCCTATCGACCAGGCGACTATGCCTCGCTCTTCAATGATGAGTACAACTCAAACGGCGGCGACCGCAAGTACGGCCGTCTCCAGTGGGACATCCATTTCTATCACCCCGAAGGCGAGCGGCCGGTCTACGGCGACAATCATGTGCCGACCAACTGTCTGTGCAAGAACTTCGGCGGAGGAGAATTTGGCAACTGCGGTATCTTGCTGGATGTCTACGGCGGAGCAACTCACGCGTACACTGTCCGGAATGACTTCTGGGAAAACAGCCGATCTGACTACAATCAGAAGGGCTGGGCCCAACGTGGCGGTCCAACTTCGCCCGAAGGCATGCCAATCAATGATGAGCGTTATGTGCCTCCGGAACGACGGGGTTACTACCAGAATACCTACGGCATCGCTAACGTCTCATCTGTGCAGGAGTACGTGCGAGGAGAACGTCTCTGGGATGGATACAATCCATACCTTAGGCCGTATCCTCCTGGGTCTTGCGCTCCAGGTTGGTTTGCCGACGGATGGCGCAACGACAATAACATCAGTTACCGCTTTGTCGATTGCTTCAACCGCAACGGCGGTTCACAGTGGCTTGGCCATGCCATCCAATACGACTGGCATCCGGCGCACGTTCACCAGTGGAATGGCTACGATGTCCAGTTTTTCGACCACGCCGCTTTTGGGCTGGTTATGGTCATGTACGATCCGAACAATGGCGACGGCAATGCCTGCGCTACCAATGAGGCCTACTGCGTCAGGACCGGCTTCCTTGATTACTACCTAAGTCACGGTGGACCTGCTGAATTTGGTTGCCCGACACGAGACGAGTATGTAATTGATGGGCTGGGGGCGATCGATTTCTATCACCGCGGACGTGATGTGACATACCGTTTTATCTGGCGCAACAACCGAGTCGACGAGATACAGGAACTTCCCCCCTGTGGTGAAGAAGGTGAGGGCGGCGGCTATGGTGGTCCCGAAGAGTGTTCCTCAGACGACCCCAACAGTTTCATCGGCAACGGTCAGTTCGACGGCCAGAGTTGCTGGACTGTGGAACATCCCAACCTGCCCTATGTTGTCACCAACTTCAACGGCCTGTTTGAAGGCCACATCAATGGACCGCATGAATGGTACGAGGTCAAACTCTCACAGGACTGGGTCTACCTGACCGCCAACAGCGATCTCGAGGTGGTTTTCACGGGAGTAACCAACGATCCGGGAACTGTAGTGGTTTCGCTCGAGGATTCGCGCGGCAACCACGTGCTCTGGGAAGAAGTACCACTCACTTCGACTGAACGACGCCTTACTCTGCCGTTCAGGTCCAATGTCACTGATCCCAATGGCCGGCTTACTTTCTACCTGGGCTGGGTTGACCGTTCGGTCTGGCTCAAGGATGTTGTTGTACGTTATGCCGAAACCCCGCCTCCGCAACCAGTTTGCTCAGGCGACGATTCAGGCAGTTTCATCGGCAACGGTCAGTTCGACGGCCAGAGTTGCTGGACTGTGGAACATCCCAACCTGCCCTATGTTGTCACCAACTTCAACGGCCTGTTTGAAGGCCACATCAATGGACCGCATGAATGGTACGAGGTCAAACTCTCACAGGACTGGGTCTACCTGACCGCCAACAGCGATCTCGAGGTGGTTTTCACGGGAGTAACCAACGATCCGGGAACTGTAGTGGTTTCGCTCGAGGATTCGCGCGGCAACCACGTGCTCTGGGAAGAAGTACCACTCACTTCGACTGAACGACGCCTTACTCTGCCGTTCAGGTCCAATGTCACTGATCCCAATGGCCGGCTTACTTTCTACCTGGGCTGGGTTGACCGTTCGGTCTGGCTCAAGGATGTGAGCGTCCGGTGGAAACAGACACTGCCCGTGCCGATCGCTTGCGAACGCGATGAAGGAAGCTTCCTCGGAAACGGCGATTTCTCGACACCCGGAGCTTGCTGGCTGGCGAGGTATCCACAACTTCGCTGGGCGGATTTCCGGATGGAGAACAATAACGGCTGGCTCTTAGTCAACGGCGGAACGAATTGGTACGACTATGAGCTGAAACAAGGCGGCTTTACCCTAACTCGGAGTGAAGCGTATAAACTGAACATCGTCCTCTCAGCTGATACGCCCTGTCGGGTAACCGTGGCTGTCGGCAACAGGCGGACAGGGAAGTTCCATCTGTGGAAGGACTTCAATCTTGGCCGGCTGATTGACCATCAGATTGGCGAGCTTTTCACCGTGACAACGCCCAATGAGGCTGACACTCTCTATATCTTTGCCGGTAAGTCGCCAAACTCGGTCTGGGCGAAAAACGCGTGGCTGGGAAGGCAGTCTCTGGCTGCTTCGATTGTCGGCACGGGACTTATGCTTTCGCCCAATCCGGCGAATTCAAGCGCTCCCGTCACAGTCTCATTTACCCTGGAGAAAGAGTCGCCGGTTCGAGTTGACGTATTTGATATCACCGGCCGAAAAGTGAAGAGTTTGCTTGATGAACCGCTGGCCCAGGGTCCGCACGCCATCATCTGGAATGGCAGAAACTCTGACGGCTCAGTGGTGCCAAGCGGCATCTATTTCGTGAAAATCCGGGCGGATAACTACCCGGCAGAGAAGAGACTCATCATCGTCCATTAACCACAAGCGGGCACGGACACAAGTTCGCGCCCCTTTTTTATTTATTAAAATTAAAACAACATTTTGGGGCCTGCGCTTAACCGCCAATTTTTTGTCAGTGGATAACCCTCCCTTGACACCTATTTTCAAGGAGTTATTCTGTAGATAGAAAGAGACGGGCTTTCCCCCGCACCACGATGGGTGCAGGGTAAACACAGCTCGTTTTATTTATATCAGTAAATCAACGACGACGGGACGTTCCTAGTACTTCACAGAGTATTGGGTAACCCAGCACCACATAGGGTGCTGGGCAAGTTTTCCGTCGTTTTTTGTTCTTTGACACATCAGCGATGAAAGGACCCCGAACCACGTTTGGTTCGGGGCATGGGTGATCCTTAGATCCCAAATGCGTATTTCACCGAATGAAAGGAGGTGGTCTAACAGTTTCTGTTTTTCTGTTCCTGGTGGATCTAGGAGTCTTTGGTGTTTCTTAAAGAAAGAGAGGCAAAGGAAATGAGGCATTTCTGGTCTGTTGGACCGCCGATCCTGGCGCTTCTCACACTCGGCCTGATCGTCCTCGCGGGCTGTAGTGGGGAGGAAGGATTAGAAACGACTTTCGAACCCGAGGTACAGGTAGATAGCGTTTTCTCTCCCCAACCTCAGGCTGCCGGCGCATGGCTTTCAGTGGCCTGGCCGCTTGGCCAGGAGAATCCGAACCACTGGACTGGTTGGCAGGAACCCAGAACGAAAGGTGCTCCAGGTAGCTTTTGCGGTGGTACACGGAGCTGGACACACTCTGGCGCAGATTACATGGCGCGGGATCTCACCAAAGCTGGTTGTTCTGGAAAGAACGTTTATGCCGGAATTAACGGCAGGGTAGTTCAGGCGATCTCACCGGGTGAATGGAACCATGGCTATGGTGGCACCGTGGTGGTATATGACCACAATCGGCGCGTTGCCCTTCGGTTCTCACACTTATCAGAGGTTGCCGTTTCCTACAACCAGAGCGTAACCTTCAGGACGCGTATTGGAAAGGTCGGGAATACCGGATACTCGACTGGCCCCCATCTCCACCTTGCTGCCTACGAGAATATTGATCATTTCAGTGGTGGCGACCCGGTCATTCCGATACTCTGCGATTCAGATTGGTACACTTGCGGTACGTACTTTTACTGCTGGCAGTAGAAGTCGTCTAATGGGGGAGTAGTTGATAATTACTCCCCCTATTTATTCCATCAATTATTTAAGTTATACTTAAATCATAACAAGTAATTATATGAAAACTAACAAGACGTTATACACTACATTGGCAGTATTAATATTTATTCTGATTATTGTTATTGGAATAAAATATCATCATCCAGCTGAACCTTGTGTAAATAGAGTAGATGATTCAATTATTTGTATTGGAATAAGTGGCGATAATAATGTTTATACGAATAAACAGGAAGGCTATAAAATAAAAGTTCCACGGGATTGGTCACTTGCCCCATACCCAGATCCGAAAACTCTTTCATTTCTAGACAGTCGGGCCAAAGATTTGAGCGCTAAAGACAATGAGCTAACCAGCGGGATGAAAATTGAGGTATTAAGTTATACAGTAAAAAATTACGAAGAAGCGGATAGATATATTCAGGGAAAGATAACAGAATCGAGGCCGTATATAATTAATCAAAAAGAAATATCTGTCAGTGGCCATAAAGCGTCGCAAATAACCGAGAACGCGCTAGGATACCAAATAGCCACTTTTATCCCCAATGACAACACATTAATCACAATTGTTGGTTATATAGCTGAACCAGAACAATATAACTCGTACACTGCAATATATGATGATATTTTAGGAACTTTTCAATTTACTGATTACTAATTCGTTAATATGTTACCAAAAAAATCTTATTTAACTCTAGCTGTTGTGTTATTGGCAGTGAGCTTAATTGCCGCGGTATTAATATTCATATTCAGCCAAAATAAACCATCAGAGCAAATTACTTTAAATAGCCGTGTCGTGGAAAAAAATAGCAGCCTGGAAAGTCAAATTGAAAATTGGTCGCTTTATCAAGAAGATCCCAGTGTTGTTGTCGGTGGAACTGGGGATTGCGGCAGTCAGGCATTCACCGAGTTTTATGAACAGATAAATGCTGGAAGTAAAAAGATTCTTCGGTTGAATAACGCTCTTGAGCTGGTAATCACTCCAAACTACAATCAATTGACCAATGAGCAGTTTCTCGCGTATAACGAGGATGATCAATCGATTTGTGTGGCTGGCGCAATCTATCCGTTTCGAGCTTATACAGACAAGCTTTTGTGGAAAGGGGTCTGCAGTACTGGCGCGATACCGCCAGAGAATTCAAATTCCTACCAGGTATTTACTAAATGCCAGGAAGCTGATGAGATAATCGAAGCTTATTTTGATGCTCAGTCACAGTCGCTAAATTTAAGCAAGGTAACTATAGAAAATTCCAACGATGAACAACTATTAAATCTTCCATATATAAACGCGTTGATAAAAATACCAGACTCATTTTTTAGCATTAGCGATTCAGAACTCGAACAGTTAAATAGCCGGGAATACGAATCTGAATATTATTGTGGTTTTGTCCATCACCAAACTAAAAATGGCAACATGTTTTGGATAAGTTATCGCAATGATTTAGATCCGAATTGTATTAGTGACACTAATTTACCTACTCTTTCACGATTGCAGGAATATCTAATTGGTAAAAGTAATATCTGCGGTACTCTGAATAATGAAGACATATATTCAGATTGTATCGATATCGACGTACCATCAACCAGTGTTAATGAAGCCGTCGCTTTTCACCAATTCATTCCTGATTATTCGGATAGCGACGGAGAGATTGGGACAGTAGCGAGAGTGTATTTTTTTACGAATCATGATTCAGGAATGAATAATATTATTCTTATCGCTCTAATTCCAGAAAAAGTATCAATCAAAAAAAATGAATTTAAGGCTTTTACCAAAAAGATGTATGATTCTACAGATACCGAGATAAAAAAATTTACCGAAGAGATAGCCAACTACTTAAACGCAGTATCATCAAATATAGTTTTTAAATAGATAATTCTGATATAAACCCACACCAAAAAGCAATAGAGGGATATATTAGTGTGGGAATTTGACTTTTCCGCTGATTTTGGTATGATTTTGTATAGCAATTAAGACAAACGCGATGGAAATCAATCCAGGAATGTATCATAGTTGGCAGATTCAAACCTCTCAGGGGTTGACTTTGATTTGCGCTGTAGTGATGGGTGTGATAACTTTTTTGTTATTTTCTAAAGGTAAAAGACGTGCCCCATATATATATTTTGGTCTTCTCTCGCTTTCACTTTTTATTTGGGCTGTGACTAACTTTATGTCAGATCTTGTTGCTGGTTACACTGCAGCCCTTGCCTGGGCAAGATCAACTTTTATCGGGCCCGCATTTATACCTACACTATTTCTATTATTTTCATACACCTTCTTAAGAAAGGATATACAATATAAATGGTGGAAAATTGTATTATTGTTCTTGCCCTCTCTGATAATTGCAGCGTTTGTTCCAACCGAATATAATCTAAAAGATATTCATTATATTGAGAATTATGGATACCGGAGTGAAGCGGGAGAACTTTATTTTGGCTATATATTTTATATAGTAGTATTTATTTCTTTAGGTTTGCGGCGTTTATATATTACTTACAAAACTAATCACTCAAGGATCGGACGTATTCAAATAAAATACATAGCAATTGCCACTACAGTTGGGGCTGCATTCACTTTAACTTTTAATTTAATCTTGCCATCTCTGGGAGACAATAAATTATATTCACTTGGAGTAGTCGGTTTTACTTTTTTCTCAATTACCGTTGCCTACGCTATGCTACGTCACCGTTTTATGGGCATCCGCTTCGTATTGCGTAAAGGATTGGTACACACATTAGTGTTAGTCGTCTTGCTAGTTATCTACGGCTATCTTGTCCTGCTCGCGAATGATTATCTTGTCCAGAAATACGATTTTAGCAGGGCGTTTGTAAATTTTGCGTCAGTATTTGTCATTGCTACAACGTTCATCCCATTGCGTAAATGGCTTATACGGAATATCAACCATCTCTTCTTTCGGACAGAGCCGAACATGAAACAGCTGATCGAAAACGTACGACAGCGCGTGGCTGGTTCGGTTGACCTTGGAAAATTCTGCGCTGAACTTTCTGAGGAAACTTTGAAACTGGTAAAGGTTGAAGGTATTAATTGCCTGATTGTGAACAAAAGACAGGGGAGCTATGATTCACTGGATGGCCAAATTTCCTTCCAGTCTGAAGGCGCCCTGCCAAGTTTTTTAAAAGAGCATCCGAAAATGCTAATCCGTGAAGAAATTCCATATTTAATACAAGAAGCTTTTGGGGCTGATCAGCGCCGGCTGGAAACATGCGAGAATGAATTGGCCAGAGTTAAATTTGAAGCAGCTCTACCACTAGCCTCGAACCAGGGCTTGTCCGCGATTGTCCTGCTTGGCGGGAAAGTGTCAAAAGAGCCATTTACAAAGGAAGATGTTGATTTTCTCCAAAACCTGGCCCGCGAAGCAACCTATGCTCTGGAAAATGCCATATTGTACAAGGAAGCATTGGAACGAATCGGCGTGAAAGTATAAGCGCGACAAAAGACAGCAGGGAGATGGAAACCCTGTTTTATGTTACACAAACATCTTGCAAAAAGGATTTATTTGGAAGACGCAGTCTATTTTGTGACAACAAAAACAAAGGATAAGTATCCTTATTTTCAAAATGTCGGCCTGGCGCGGTTAGGCATGTGCAAAATCCACCTGGCTCAGGAATGGATGAGGTTTTTATTGTTTGGTTATGTATTCATACCCGACCATCTCCACATCATGATTAAACCGCAAGGCAAATATACTATTTCTGAAATCATGCATAATATTAAGCGCAACACATCAAGGAGCGCAAATATCTTGTTGTCTGGGGCAAAGGATGATCATCCTTTGCCCCCCGGTAGGAGATTCTATTGGCAATCTTCTTTCCATGACCGCATTATTCGAGATGAGGATGATTTTGTTAGGTATATAGAATATTTGAAATACAACCCGATTAAACACAAGCTGGCAAAGGAGGGTGAAGTATACCCATACCTCTATATAAATACTACCCTCATCCGGCGTTTTTTCTCATGATGTTGGGTTATTTATGATATTTTCAAGCATTTGACTTTTCGTGGAAATTTTGTATAATACAGGTGTTAATTATATACGCAATTTGAGAGGAACAATGTTTTAGAATATAATTTTTAGGTATTTAAGTCTAATACTATTTTAAGAAAGAGGTGAGATGATTATTCACGGAATAATATTGCTGGTTATCGCATTGATAGTCCTGGCGCTCGGTTTTTATATCTATAACCGCGACCCAAAAAATGCCGTCAATATTTCTTTTCTTTTTACAGCCACTGGAGTAACAATCTGGATTTTAGCCAATAGTTTTATTGCAATTAATACAGACACTGAATCCGCTCTCTGGTATCGGATGGCGTATTTCGCTGGCGTACTAATTGCTTCAAGTGTCCTTTATTTCTCGTGGGTTTTTCCGTACCGCCTTTTTCAGACCGGATTGTGGCGAAAGGTGATAGTGCTAGTGCCGGCAGTGGCATTCGCTCCGCTATTTTTTTTGACTGATAGTATAATTATCGGAGTACAGAGAACTAGTGATTTAACAATCTTGGAATATGGTAAATTATTTCCTCTTTATGTGGCTTTTTTCGCTTTATTCTTCTTATGGACGCTTTTCTCGTTAATCAAAAAATACCGACGGTCAAATGGCATGCACAGATGGCAATTGAAATATGTAATAATTAGCATATTGATTCCATTCGTTGCCAACATGATTACGGACATGATTATTCCGATGGCCGGCTCTGGACGGCCGGCGTGGATGGAGTTTACCGGAGCGGAATTGTCGGTTGTATGGCTTGGGTTTACGGCCTATGTGGCGTTTAAGAAGAAGGTGGTATAAAACCGATGAATAATATTACGGAAACAAACACAATAATTCTATGGCTACTGTCTATCATTGAGTTGATGGTCATGTTTTACATTTATTTTCGATATCAGAAATCGCAGTCGATATACGCGCTGTGCGGCATGTTGCTCGGTTTTTCGTTAATGTCTTTCTTTGTCGGACTGCTCATGACTCCGATTACCGAAGCATCAAAGATGATTTTTGCCAGAGCCGCGTTTTTTTCAGGAACAGCAAGCTTCGTTAGTCTGCTAGAGCTGGCTATCTATTATCCATTGCCGACTCTTATGTCCCAACTTGTGCGCCGTTTGTTAATATTTGGATCAATTTTTATTGTCTTGCCAATTATTATATCCCATCCTAGTTTTATTGATGCCGTTGTTGTACATGGCGGATTTGTTGGAATAGAACCGGGCAATGCGTTCTGGGCGTTATTTACAGTCTCATCGATATATTTTTTCTTGTCGTTGTATTTATTATTAAAAAAGATAAAAATCGTTACTCCACAGCAGAAAAAGCAAGTTGCCTTTGTAACAATAATAATTGGAATAAGTGGTATAATAGGGCTGGTTATTGATCGAATCTTGCCTCTTATTAATTTATCGTTTAATATGGCGTACTCTCCAATATTCGCTGGTGTTGTGGCAGTTATGATTGCGGGAGTTGCGTTGAAGAAATGACTGCATAATACTTTATCATAGATATACAAATAACACGACTATATTAAATAAACGGATATGTATTTTTTAAGTAAATTGCAAAGGTCAATTGAGTTTTGGTATTTTCAGAAAATGTTTCACAGAAACTTCAATTTCTATACTACAGATTCGCCAGAAGAACTCAAAGAAATTTACAAAATAAGATACCAAGTATATTGCTTAGAATATAATTATTTAAATAAAGAAGATTATCCGAATGAGTTAGAAAAAGACGAATATGATAGCAAGTCAATCCATTTTATTTTGCGCCATAAAAGTGATAATGAAATAGCTGCCACAGTAAGATTCATTCTGAATTCAGAAATAGGATTACCAATAGAAAAACATTTTAATATTGGATTACAGGTGCCGGTAAGTAATAGAGACCGTCTTGCGGAGATCTCGCGCTTAATAGTAGCAAATAAATATCGTCGAAAGTTTCTACTTTTAGCACAGATTAAAGGTCTATATGCATATTCAAAACATAATGATATTACACAAGTATATAGTGTTTTAGATGATAAATTATTCCCTGTATTAAAAAAAATTGGTTTCCCTTTTAAAAAAATCGGTCCGCAATCAGTATATCAAGGCTTAACTTCGCCTTACATAATGGATATTGCAGAGATGGAAGAAAATTTAAAAATACACAATCCAGCTTTATACAAATATATAGTAAATGGAATATTGATATATAATGGATTAGAGCGAAATTATTCAATACATTAAATTATTATCATTCATACATAAAATGAAATATAGAGATATTGTAAGCAGAAACATGGTTTATATTCCGTTTAATATACAAGATAAAATAAAAAAAGTGAGGCTTGCTTTTGCAGGATGTGGAGTTGGAAGTAACATATCAATACTTGCGGCCAGGACTGGATTCAATAATTTCATCTTGGTAGATGGTGATAAAGTGGCGGTTAGTAATCTAAATAGACAGACATTTATTAAAAGTGACCTTGGAAAGAATAAAGCGATATCCTTAAGCAAAAAAATAAAATATATTAATGAAAAAAGCAAAATAAAAGTAATCGCAAAAAGGATAAACACAAAAGACATAGACACACTCATTGCATGTTCTGATATAATAATAAACACACTTGACTATGGGAGGGTATTTGTTGAATTGACAGATAGAGCAATCAAAAAAGGTAAATCAGTAATTGTTCCATTTAATGTAGGTTTTGGAAACGTTATCATTCTTTTTAATAAAAACTCTTCCACTATGAAAGATATACTTGTTGGATCAAAAAAACTGGGTTCAAATGAGGATCTTTATAGACACTTATTAAATTCTCTACACTTTAAACCACCAAGATACCTTGTGCCTAAATTGAAACAAATATTTATGGCGCTTGATAAACGTGGCTTTTCACCACAATTAGGTATCGCATCATACATGAATGCGGCCGTTATCGTTACCTTAATGATCAGAATAATTCAAAATAAAAAAAATATTATTTCTCCAAAATATTTACATATTGATGTAATGAATATTATTGAACAAAATGTTTAATATTCCTCTCAATATTTCCACAATAATTACCTTTTTTGTGTTGTTTTTATGTGGCTTAATTGGTGTGTTTATAATAATTAAATCAAAGGGTAGTAAGGTTCGTATATCATTTGGGTATTTAGTGATCGTAATTGATATTTGGATATTATTTACATATCTTGTCGATCATACGAGTGATGAAAATATTGCAGCTCAAATAAGTAAATTAGTATTTATTGGGCCGATATTTATACCAGCGCTATTATTATATTTTAGTTATATCTTTCCAAATAAAGTTGATCTTTCAAAAAAGAAAAAACTATTTATTGGCTTACCAATACTGATATTGCTAAGCACTCTTCCGGTCAATTTATTGGTAAAGGGGGTACGCATCCATCCGTGGGGTACAGAATTTGTATATGGTCCATCTTATCTTCCGTGGATATTTTATTTTGCTACTTTTATAATAATTGCGCTAAACAATATAATTCGAACCTATCGAAAAAGTAGCGGTATAGTTAAACAACAAGTAAAATATTTATTTTTTGGATTAACTATTTCTGCTGGGATCGCGGTGATTACAAATATTATATTACCCATTTTTGGAAAGCAGGAATTTAGCATTTATGGAATTCAATCAATTATAATATTTTTAGGTTTTACAGCTTATGCGATTATACGTCATCGCCTCCTTGACATACGTCTCGTTATCTCCCGTTCCATCATCTATTTTATTCTTATCCTTTTCACTACCCTAGCATTCACCTCTGCTACTTTCCTTACAGGTCTATTCATTCAACAGCTCGGCGGATCAGGATATTTAGCGACCATCCTTGTATCGCTCATAATCGTTTTTGGCTTTGATCCATTAAAGCGGCTCCTTGGTAAGATTACCGATGCCGTATTCTTCAAAGGTGAGGTGGATTACACTGAAGCCACCCAGAAAATGACCGAGATGGTTAGCGTGAAGATAGAAATCGATGATTTGCTTACATCCGTAGAGTGGAAGCTTGCCGAGATACTGAAAATAAAGAGCGCGGATATCCTTCTGCTGACTAAGAACAAACAATCATATAGCAAACGGCGCGATAGAAATACTAACAATATTAATGCGCGCGTCGACGCGAACGGCTCGGTCGCCAAGTTCATCCAGAAAACCAAGAAAGTGGTAGTGCTCGAGGAATTAGAGCGGAAGGTCTCTGACACGGCCAATGAGCGCGAGCGTAAACAGCTGGAGAAATCCCTGGTTGAAGTAAAAGCCACAGGCGCGTCTGTCATTGCTCCGATCATGCTTGAGGGCGAAGTTACTGGTCTCTATGTGCTTGGCCAGAAACGCTCCGGTGACGTGTACAGTGGGAACGATTTAAAACTGCTGGAAGTTTTGAGCCCCTTGATGGGATCGGCAATCGAGAAGTCGCGGCTCTATGATGAGGTTAAATTGTTCAGCGAGAAAATGAAAGTGGAGGTGGAAAAAGCCACAGCCAATCTCCAACTCGCCAATGTCGAGCTGAAAAACCGCAATATCTATCTTTCCGCCCTTCAGAATATCGGCAATATCATCACCCGGTCCCTGGATTTCAAGAAAGTCACGCAGGCGATAGCTGACGGCATTTCAGGCGAGCTGGGCTATATCGGCGGAGTGATTATTTTAAAAGGCGATGGCAATACAACCCATCCAGCCGCGATCACCTCGACTAGGATAACCCAGGCCGCGATAAAACTTTTGCCGAAGAAACTGGAGGAATTCAGCGGGACAATGAAGGACAAGGATCTGGCCACTGAAGCCATGCGTTCGGGCAATATCCAGATCAGCGAAAATCTCTCCGATTTTCTAAGCCCGCCAATCCCGAAGCCGGTTTGCTTCGCCATGCAAAAGCTGGTCGGAGCCAAGACCATAGTGGCCACGCCGATTTTCTCCGAGAAGGAGATAATCGGCTGCATCGTCTTCGTCCTGCAAAAAGCCAAGAAAGCAGTGTCTGAGGATGAGATCCAGATGATGGAGGCTCTGGCTGACCAAATGGGCATAGTCAGCCGGAATTTGAAATTGGTCGAGGAACTGCGTCAGGCTAATGTCGAGCTAGGCAAAGCCAATGAGCACTTGAAACAGCTTGACGAAGCGAAGAACGATTTTATCTCGATCGCCTCGCACCAGCTGCGGACGCCTCTGACCGGCATCATGGGCTGGCTTTCGATGATCGTGGACGGCGATTTCGGCAAGGTGGATGAGGAGAAATTGAATATTTTGAAGCAAGTGCTCGACGCCTCGAGGCGGATGGTGAGAATGGTCAATCTCTTTCTCAATATCACGAAGATCGAAGCGGGTAAATTTATTCTCGATCTGAAGCCGGCCCAGCTCGAAGATTTGATAGCGGCTGAAATCAACGAAGTAATCAAACTGGCCGAGGAGAAAAAACTTAAAGTGGAATATCGGAAACCGGCCAAAAAATTGCCTCTGATCACAATTGACGCGGACAAGCTTAAGGATGTGGTCTTGAACCTCGTTGATAACGCGATCAAATACACGGAGAAAGGGAAAATCACCGTGGCGATTGAAAAGACTGACAACGAGGTTACTGTGTCAGTAAAAGACACTGGCCGCGGCATCCCGAAAGAAGAAGCCAAGCGCCTTTTTACAAAATTTGTCCGGGGCGAGGGGATTGCCCAGGTCCAGCCCGACGGCTCTGGATTAGGTTTATACATTGCCAAGCGCATCGTGGATGCCCATGGCGGGCAAATATGGGTGGAAAGTGAAGGATTGGGGAAAGGTAGCACTTTTATATTCACACTGCCTATGAAGTAGATGCTTTCGCGACTTTTCTTGGCGCCAAGAAAAGTCGCAGAAAAGAAGCGCCGCCCAGTGCTCCGTCAGCGGGAAAAATGGTCTCATCGTCGCTGGCGACCCGAACTTATCCCGCCCTGAAAAGTTATTTTTGGTACAGGGCGGGATTCAAACAACGGGATCGCCTGCCCCGCCCTTCAGTCGGGGCACCGCTCCTCTTCACCTATTTTTCCTAACGCAGACTTCGCAAAGGGCGGACATAGGATGCGGTTCTTTACGTCTCTATTATTTGCATCGGCCTTTTTGGGCGATAATATTTTGGAATAAATCAGGGAAATATTTTTCACGAGCGCCAAAGTACTGGCTAGTACCCATATATGCCCTTACGAATGTACCCCTGTCTTTGAGTACTTGTATCGTTTGTATTGAAGTATCGTCAGGTGCGAGGGGCTCTGTTTGAAGTGTTATGGCATTATTACTCTCACGTATTTTTTTCAACGCAAGCTCAAAGTTACTTATTCGCAACTTTGGCTGATCAGTATTCAGGTTTGACAGTGTAAAATCCCTTTCGGCGTAAATGTCCATCAACGCTTCGCCTATCTTCTTAAATGTAGAATATTCGACACGACACGATAATGTGTCAGTATATGTAAAATTTGGATCAGCTTTAAGATGCTGTACATCGAATCGGGCAAATTGGTCTTGATATACAATGTAGCCGAGGACAAGCAGCATGATAACACCGAAACCCGCAATGAGTGTTGTTTGAGTTACTTTTTGGAATCGGGGCATAATTTTCAGTTATTTATTTAGCTATAGTATACAATATGTCAAAAGGAACATTGTGGATAACCCTCCCTTGACGCCTATTTTCAAGGGGTTATTCTAAACATAGAAAGAGACGGGCTTTCCTGGACTCTTTTTTTGTTCATTACAACCCAAATAGGAAGGAGGTGATCCACAAATCTATGTTTTTCTGTTCCTGGCGAATCTAAGAGTCTTTGGCGTTTTTCAGAGAAAGAGGGGTAAACGAAATGAAGTATTTCTGGTCAATCGCTCCGCCAATCCTGGCAGTTCTCACACTCGGCCTGATCGTCCTCGCGGGCTGTAGTGATCAGGAGACACTTCAGCCTGATTCTTCGGCTTACGACGACATCGAGGATACTCACGGCATTCCCCTAGCTCAGTACTGGGGTGACAGAATCGTGAGTGAAGCATTTTATGCGCTCAATCAGTCACGCAGTGGTGGTTCCACGGTATCCTACCATGGCAGTGCCATGTCTGACTGGAACTACGTCGAGTCGGATCGGGGTGCTGACAGGCGGGTGGCGTGGTGGATCGGAAGCTGTACCGCCCGTGGTGGGGCTGGTGGCATCGCTCGTCTCAAGGACTGGGATGGCAACTGGAAAGATTGTCATCGTGGGGGTTACTGTCGTTTCTTTGCCAATCTGGTTCTCTACCGCTCATCCTATGGCTGGGGGAACGGGAAACATCTGGTGCTGCCGCGTTCTGGCACAGGATACGCCCTGGAAGATGTCCACCAGGCTCAGCCGGGTTGGATACTACAAAGCGCAATGCCTCATACCGCCATCGTGGTAGTCGTCTATTCCTACGGGCTTGACGTAGTCGACGCCAATTGGGTAAGTGGCAACGGGAATTTCGCTATTTCCAGGCACCTCTATACCTGGGAGCAACTCGCCAACTATGGCTTCAAGGCTTACAATCCCTGGGCAAGTCCAACACTGATGGATCAGAATGGTCCGGAGATCCAGTGCTATTAGGCCAATCGGGGAGAGAGGCGCCATCTTCTCTCCCCATCTATTACTAATTAACAAATTTATAATAATAAGCTAAAATCATTATATGAATAAAAAAACATGGATAATCTATTTAGTCATTATTTTGGTAATAATAGCCACATCTGTAATTCTTTTTGAATACAGAAAATCAACCGGAAAAATTGTATACAAAGATACCAGCAACGATTTCAGGTTCACTTTGCCTGCTGAAGCAATTTATCTTAACACCGGTGAAAAGTTTCAAGACGATGTCGTGCCAACCAGCGGACCATTTCAGTTTACTTTAGAAAATTACCCATTTACCGGGCCGGATACTTCACCTTACTTTGATTTGACAATTGAAACACTTGAAAATCCCAGTGTTTCCGTTGAACAGTATTTTGAGAGCACCCTGCGTGATTTTTACCCTACTGAAATCACCAAAGAGACGAAAACAATCGGTGACTTCAACTGGCTTCTTGTTTGTTCAAAGACCCAACCAGCTAATCAATGTGGCGCTTATACTTCATTAGCGAATAATAAAATAATGGAGTTTACGTATAACGTGCAAAAAACCAGCAGTGCGGCAGCTGACTTTTCTAAAACATACAACACTATGCTGACGTCCTTCAGGTTATTGTAAATAAAGACAAAAAAACAATGAGACGGGCATTGTAGCTCGTTTTTTGTTCTTTGACACATCAACAATGGAAGGAGGTGATCCACAAGTCCCTGTTTTTCTGTTCCTGGAGAATCTAGGAGTCTTTGGTGTTTCTCAATGAAAGGAAGGTGAAGAAGATGAAGTATTTCTGGTCTATCGCCCCGCCAATCCTGGCGATTCTCACGCTCGGCCTGATCGTCCTCGCGGGCTGTAGTGGGGAGGGGGAGAATCCGGTTGTCGTGAATCAGGATGATGGAATTGGGGAGGTGGGTAACCCGGGCGATCCTATCACATTGGGTACGCCCTCAACCTGGCCTCAGTCGATCAGCGACTTCAAGTTTCCCTTTGCCGGGATTTATAATGACTACTGGCACGGTGAGATCTGGAAGGCCATCTGCACCTATGGGTGTGGTAAGCATCAGAATTGGAATTACCCTAGAGCCGGTTACTATTCCGTCGACCTGGTCAGGGATGATGGTGGGGTAACTACCGGTAGTTATGTGCTTGCACCGGCTAGAGGAATAGTGCTCTTCGCTGGCCAGATGACAGGATATGGTTGGTGCGTAGTGATGGATCATCGCAACGGTTACAAGTCGATCGTAGCCCATTTGGCCTGCGACCCGAACGCATTTATCTCCCCTGGCGACAATTTGTTACAGGGTACGCTAATCGGGTTAGCGGGGAGCTCTGGTCCCACGTCACCTCCACACATCCACTTCTCGATCTGGAGGAACAACGTGAGCGTTCGACTGGATGGCATTTCCGGAGGAGCCACTATCGTGCACAATGGCCGCTATTGCTCGGGCAATTCCTATGTTCCTTGTCCCAAGGGTCGGACAACGTGCCCCTAACAACGTTCGGGGGAGAGTAAAGTTTTTTACTCTCCCCACTATTTCACAAAAATGCTATTCTATATCTATCGAATATACATCTAATTAATTAACCCCGTGCCACAATGAAAAAAATATTACTATTGGTTATTCTAGTCCCTTTTGTCACTTTCGGCTGCTCATTGCAACAGAATAAAAATGATTCAGACAAATCAATACCCATTAACAAAAACAGTCAAACAAATAGCGGATATACCGCTTTTACAAAGGGCGATTATTTTACCTTTGAGTACCCTTCTAATTGGTCAATATGGCCGAGTGAAACAGGCGATTATGTAGACCTAGAGAGCTTTGAAAAAGTAATAACGAATAATGTAGAAACCCTGGCTTGTGAGGTAATTTTATCAGTTCAACCAAATCCAGAAAAACTGTCACTTCGTGATTGGATTGTCGGGCATTCAAATACGCAGAATGAAATTGCACGAAAAGATTCCTTCGTAGCTGGACAATCGGCAATCCGGCAGTTAATACAAAACAAAGGAAATGAATTTAAGGACTTTATTGCCAGTTACTATTTTGAAAAAGGCGATTCAATTTACTATTTTTATTCCCTCATTAAAGTCGAAAATATTGACAGTGCTGATTTTCAGAATTGCGATGCAAAATTTGATGATATAGTTAATAGTGTTAAGTTAAAAGACTGATTTCGGTTTTTTGACAATTATGATTACACGAAATAAATTATTAGTAATTACCATCGGCGCCGTAATTATTGTTATTTGCGGTGTTATATTGTTCTGGCCATCAGACACAAAAAATAATCCAGCGAACACAAATAGTAGCACCCTAATATGGAAAACATTTAACGCTGCGGAATATGGAATACAAATGGAATATCCGAGCTCCTGGATTCCTTACTATTCCGTCGGTCCGTTATTAACTGCCCTTGAGTTCACATCCCAGGAACGTACTAGTAGAATTGATGAAATTTCTGGACAACAACTAAATGAACCGTTGATCAAAGTGAGCATATATAAAAACACCAAATATCCTAATAATTTATCCCTTGATGAGTGGATTAATGCAAATACGGAAGATGAAATAATCCGATCGAATACGCTTGTAGAAAAAAATAATTGGAGCGGGAGAAGGTTATGGATTGTAAATGATAAAAATGCTTATAAAACCTCCTCGATCACATACTATATCCTTGAAGGCGATAACTCTTGGGAGGCGCGAGCCTTTATTGAAAATGATAAACCTGATTCAATCGAGTTTCAGAACGCTGTTAATTTAATTGATCAAACGTTACAATCGATTAAATTCTATTGAACCCGACTCTGTTGGATCTACCTGATGGGTAGGAAGTTTACTATATTATCCATTAAAACCATGAAACAAGTAATTATCATTTTAGTTATCATCTTAGGCATATTTGCAGGATTAGGTTTCAAACCCGCGCAAGCAAGCATTGCCGATTAT
Organism: Patescibacteria group bacterium; assembly: GCA_028714495.1. Classification (GTDB taxonomy): domain Bacteria; phylum Patescibacteriota; class Patescibacteriia; order JAHIZJ01; family JAHIZJ01; genus JAQTMH01. The sequence goes on along the minus strand of JAQTMH010000003.1, from coordinate 140,768 downwards.
GAAGGGAATATCCTTCTCGACGTAGAGCGCAATGGAGAAGCGTATTATATTTACCAGGGACACAAGTACTATCTAGGCAGACCGGCGCAGGCTTTTGAGATAATGAGGCGATTGTCATTAGGAATATCAGAAGATAGTTTCCATACCGGCTTGAAACAGGTAAATGATATCTGGCAGGTATATCGCGTAGTTGATTCAAGGTTATATCCTTATATCCAAGGACGGATATTGCTACGTCCACATGCCAATGGTGAAGCTTATTATGTAACTCCCGGCCTCGCCGCAAGCAATGGATATTCTGCCGAATACCTTGGTCGGCCATATGATGCTTTTAAAATAATGACAAAATATGGACAAGGAACGCGTTCAGTATTTATTGATTCGATTCCAAATGGTAGCTTATAAAAGATCCACCGGATTCGATATCCATATTAGCTGTATTTTTGTTATATAATACGTTTGTGAGCCGAATAAAAAAATTTAATAAACTATATAGTACTTCGCTCCCAAATCGCTTCTATTCTCGGGTAACGCGGGGCTTGAACAAACTTTCAGCGAAGGAGCAAATTCCAGCACTTTTCTTGAATATCCATAAAGAGTTCAGTCCTGGAAGACAGTATGTCGCAACGACTACAAACACCTATCTCTCGCGCTGTCTGCCGGTTTCGGAGATAATCCGGCGGCGGCTTAGGACATGCGGAAGTATTGTAGCTGTCGCCGTGGCCTGTCTTCGACGGATGGGTATTGAAGTGCGGATGGTTGATGGTAGGATATTTCACCAAGGGCGTTGGCGAACGCACGCCTGGCTCGAGATTCGCCAGCCTGTTTCACAACGATGGATTTCCTATGACCCGATGTGGAATGGTTTTAAACTACGATCTCGTCATCGTCGCCGTCGAACATGCAATGATTGGAGCGAAATAGAGTCGACACTCCGAGAAGAAGCGGAAAAGGGTAGGAAAAAGAAAAGCCGTTAAATAAGATAGCAATGTATTTAGTACGGGCAGTTTTTATCAAGTAGTATGGGTGATAGATTACCCCTTTTTTTATTCTGCCGAATAGTGCTATAATAATAGTACAATGATTTTTACTCTAACAGTATTGATTCGAAAGCTTGTCCGTGATTTGGTTATAATCGTGGTGGTTTGTTCGTTGGCGATTACTTTCTACGTATATTACACGAATATCCACCCGACAACGGTGATTGATGATCGTAATCCATCTCATACGACATTGGAGTACGAAAACGTTAGTTTTACCAGTACTGACAACATAGCGCTCAAGGGCTGGTTTATTCCGGCAAAAAATAAGGTACCGGAAAAGCCTTCGCCGACAGTCATCGTTCTCCATGGTCTCGGTCTGTCGAAGTCACAATCGCTCGATTGGAGCTATTTTTTAGCCAATGACTATAATTTATTTTTGTTCGATTTCAGAGCGCACGGCGCGAGCAGCGGCAAAAACACGACCTTTGGCAACAAAGAAACCAAAGATGTTCTGGGCGCGATCGAATATTTGAAGAGGCGGCCGGACGTTGACATTACCAGGGTGGCTGTTTATGGTTTCTCAATGGGCGCGAGCGCCGGAATCATGGCCGCGGCGATTACCGCCGACATAAAGGTGATTATTGCCGATAGCCCCTATGCCCATTTGTCTCGCGAGGTAGAAAACCTTTATTCCCGGTATTGGATTTTTCAAAAGCCTCTCGCCTGGCTGACCGGCCTCTGGGCACGCTTTCTGATCCAGACGAATCCAGCCGATGTGGCGCCGGCTGAGAGCATCAAATTGACCACCGCGCCAGTTTTGCTTATGGCCGGGGAAGACGATCCGGGGGGCGTGGCTGATGGCGCCAGGGAGATTTACGCCAACGCGATTAGCGAAGGAGCCGAGCTATGGATTGTGCCAGGCACCCATGATACGCTTTTCTTGAGCTACCGGCAGGAGTTTAAAGATAGGATAGCGGCCTTTCTGAAAAAGCATTTATAAAAGGTTTTTCAAAGGCACGGTAAAAATGCCTCCCAGCGGGCATTTTTCATTTCCCGGTAATTTATGGTATAATATATCTCGTGAAGATAAAAAACCTGCGGACTTTTCGCCTGAAAAACAAGCTGGTATTATACCGGCCGGCTTATGATGTCCCATTGCGCAGGCAGGGAGGTAAGTTTATTGTCCACGACGATACCAGGATACAGGCCACCCTGCCAACCCTACAGTACCTTTTAAAACAGAATTGCCGAATAGTAATTTTAACCTGGTGCGGCCGGCCAGACGGGAAAAGGGTGGCCAAATACCGGCTTGATCCGGTGGCCAAAAGACTGGGGCAGCTCCTGAGACACCCAGTTAAGAAACTCGATGATTGTGTCGGACCTAAGGTCCAAAAAGCCGTGAGAGTGATGAAGCCAAAGGATATTGTCATGCTTGAGAATGTTCGTTTTCATCCCGAGGAGGAGACGAAAGATAAGCGCTTCATCAAGGCTTTGAGCAGTCTGGGTGAAATCTGGGTTTTTGACGCTTTTGCTCAGGCCCACCGCGACGTGGCTTCAATCGTCGGGCCGCCACGCTTCCTGCCGGCTGTGTCCGGCTTCCTGGTTGAAAATGAAATCACGACTCTCCAGAGAATGATGAAATCTCCCCGTCGGCCGTTTGTGGCGATTATCGGCGGAGCGAAGATTGAAGATAAGCTGATGCTGCTGAAGATTTTATTGCGCCAGGCGGATTATGTTCTGCTGGGTGGCGTGTCAGCCAATACCATTTTGCAGGTAAAGGGCATCCAGGTGGGAAAATCCAAAGTGGAGCCAAAAATGGTCAAAGCCATCCGCCAGCTGAAAATTACCGACCTCAAGCTGAAAATCCCCGTCGACGTTGTCACGGCCAAGAGCCTGTTGCCTCGGGCCAGAACCCAGCTCAAGCCAGTCGGCCGGGTCAGCCAAGACGATCGTATTCTCGACATCGGACCAGACACGGCCAGGCTTTATCAGTCAATCATCGCTCGGGCGAAAACCGTTCTCTGGAGCGGCCCGATGGGTTATTTCGAATTGCCGCAATTCAGCCGCGGGACCAAAGATATCGCTCAAGCAGTGGCGAAAACGCGGGGTGAGACGATTATCGGAGGCGGAGACACCATTTCAGCGGTTGAGGAAGCGGGTGTTCTGAACCAGATAGATTTTGTCTCAACCGGCGGCGGCGCGATGCTCGATTATTTAGCCGGAGAAAAATTACCAGGTTTGAAATATTTATCAAAAAAATAATATTAAGACAAGGAAGAAATAAATGTCGTCCAAAATTGAATCAGTGATTGCCCGAGAAATTCTAGATTCCCGCGGTGATCCGACAGTCGAGGTGAGAGTCTATCTGGAAAACGGAGTCAGGGGTCGCGCCTCGGTTCCGGCCGGCGCTTCAAAAGGCAAGAAAGAGGCGGTTGAGCTTCGCGACAATGACCCAAAGCGTTTTAACGGCCTGGGCGTCCAAAAAGCCTGCGCCAACATAAACAATTTGATCAGCAAGGAAATAAAAGGTCTGGACGCTTTAAACCAGCGCGAGATTGATAAAAAACTTATTGACCTGGATGGAACCGAGAATAAATCAAAGCTGGGCGCTAACGCTATTTTGGCGGTCTCGATGGGAGTTTTACGCGCCGCCACCAAATCGCTGAAATTGCCTCTTTACCAGTATCTGCGCAAACTTTCCAGCAATCCGAACTCCAAGGATTTCCCGCTGCCGACGCCTGTCATGAACCTTTTTAACGGCGGCAAGCACGCTGACACAAATCTCGATTTTCAGGAATTCTGGATTATTCCCAGTTCGCCTGATACAGCGAGAGAACGCATCCGCCTGGGCGTGGAAATCTTTCACGCTTTAAAAGACATTTTACGGCGCGAGGGGTTAGATACGGATGTTGGCAATGAAGGCGGCTACGCGCCGGATATCAATTCCAGCATTGACGCGATCGAATGGATTATGCAAGCTATTAAAAACTGCAAATATAAGCCGGGCAAGGATATTTACTTGGGCATTGATGCCGGAGCCAACACTTTTTATGATCGCGAACGCAATACCTATTTCGTCGAAGTTGAAGACTCGGCCTTCGATACCGACAAGCTAATCGATCTCTACGACCGCTGGAGCAATGAATATCCGCTTAAACTTTTGGAAGACGGATTGCGGGAAGACGACTGGGAGGGCTGGCAGAAAATGACCAAAAAACTAGGCGGAAAAGTCACTCTCATCGGCGACGATCTCTATTGCACGAATCCCAAGCTCTTAAAAGAGGGCATCAAGCGGAAAGCCAGCAATGGCATATTGATCAAGCCAAATCAGATCGGCACGATTACCGAGACGATTGACACGGTTGAATTCGCCAAGAAAAACAATTTCCAAGTGGTCGTGTCTCACCGGTCAGGGGAAACTACTGATACCACAATCGTCGATTTGGCGGTTGGCCTAAAAGCCGATTACTTGAAGGCCGGTTCAGTTTCCCGAGGCGAGCGGGTCGTGAAATACAATCGTTTGATGGAGATTGAGGACCATATCGAGAATAATTAAAAGGAAGAAGCCAGTTGATAGCCAAAAAAGTTAAAAATAAGCCGGTTGTCCTGATCGTGATGGACGGTTGGGGTATTGCTCCGCCTAGTCGCGGCAATGCCATTTTATTGGCCAAGAAACCGAATTTCGACAAGTTCGAAGCTTATCCCCATACCCAGCTAAATTCATCCAGCCGCGAAGTTGGCTTGCCGGTGGGCCAGGATGGAAATTCAGAAGCCGGACATATGAACATCGGGGCTGGCCGGATTGTCGACCAGGATTCGGTGATAATCTCGAAGGCAATCAGCGACGGAACCTTTTTCAAAAATCCGGCGTTCCGTGAGGCGATTGGCCATACCCAGCGCAACCACTCCAACCTGCACATTATGGGATTACTGACAGCCGAGCAAAGCGCCCACAGCGACCCCGACCATTTATTGGCCTTAATCACCATGGCTCACGGCGAGGGGGTGAAAAAGGTCTTTTTGCACCTTTTCACTGACGGGCGCGATTCGCCCCAGTACGCCTCAGTCGGTTATCTCAGAGATTTGCTGGTAGTGCTAAAGAAGTTTCCGGAAGTGAGGGTTGCCTCGCTCCAGGGGCGTTTCTACGCCATGGACCGGAAAAAGGTTTGGAGCCGTACTGAGCTTGCTTACAACGCGCTGGCCCTCGGCCAGGGCATTAAAAATACCGATCCCGAAAAAGCCATTGTCACGGCCTATAACCGGGGGGAAAGCGATGAATTCATCCACCCCACGGTTATTACGGACAAAGGCAAGCCAATCGGCGTAATGAATGACAACGATTCAATTATTTATTACAATTTACGGTCGGATCGGACACGGCAATTAGCCAAGTCTTTCGTTCAGCCCGATTTTGCCGGCTTCAAGCGCAAAAGAATCATCAGGGGATTGCGGTTCGTGGCCATGACTGATTTCGGTCCAGATTTGCCGGGAATTCTGACGGCTTTTCCCAGCGCTGATTTGAAAGGAACTCTGCCCATGGCTTTAAAGGATTTTCATCAGCTTTATATCGCCGAATCGGAAAAATACGCTCACGTGACTTATTTCATGAATGGCGGCTACGCCGATCCAGTCGCCAGCGAACATCGTGTTTTGGTTCCGTCGCCCGATGTCAGATCCTACGATGAAAAGCCGGAAATGAGCGCCTACCAGATTACGCAGGTCGTGGTTAATAATATTGAAAATTATGTGTATGATTTTTACGGCGTCAATTTCGCCAATCCCGATATGGTTGGCCATACCGGCAATCTCGGGGCAACGATTAAGGCTATTGAGGTGGTTGATGAGTGCGTTGGTCGGATAGTTAAAGCGGCCTTGGCTAAGCGCGGGACAGTTTTTATTACCAGTGACCATGGAAATGCTGAGGAAAAATTTAATCTCAAGACGGGAGAAGTAAACACCAATCATACCAGTAATCCGGTCCCGTTTTATATTATATCCGAGCAATACCGAAATTTACGCTTAAAGAAAAACGGCGTAAGCGGAGACATCGCGCCGACAATATTAAATTTATATAAAATTAAGCAGCCTGCCGAAATGACGGGTAAACCACTCTGTCATTTCCCCGATGGTTTTATCACTAAAGAATAAACTATGTTTCGAAAGACCTACTCGGTCGTAACAATTGGCGGAGCGACCCGCGATATAATGTTTTACACCACTGCCGGCTCATTGATTCCGGGTGGCCAGGAAGTTTCGCCTCAGAATTTAATCGGCTTTGAATACGGCGCGAAGATCATGCCCAGTTCGACGCATTTTGTGTTTGGCGGCGGGGGATGCAATACGGCCGTCGGTTTTGCCCGGTTGGGATTAAAGACCGCGGCTTTTGTCCGAGTCGGATCTGACAAAGACGGAAAAATCATTGAAACCGAATTGGCCGATGAAAACATCACCACCAAGTATATCGAATACGATCAGAAACTTTCGACCGGTTTTTCCTTTTTTGTGATTGACGAAAAGACGAAAGAACACGTGGCCTTTTTATACCGTGGGGCCAATGACAACATGAAAATGACCCAGACTGAGCTTGAGCGGGCCAGAGCCAAGTGGTTTTATGTCTCCTCGCTCAGTGACAGACATTGGCAGGTCACGGCCCGTAATCTGGTTGATTATCTTAAATCACACAAAAAGACCCGGCTGGCCTGGAATCCAGGCGAAACACAGCTCAAGCGGGGACGACACGGCTTGGCTTCACTTTTCCGCCTTGCCCAAGTATTGTTTCTGAATAAAAGCGAAGCGATCGAATTGGTGCGTTCAAGCCACGGCTCAATCGGCCAGATCCATCAACCCTGGCCATTGCTCAAGGCTATTCAAAGCTGGGGACCAAAAATTGTCGCGATAACAGACGCCGAGCGCGGGGCCTATGTTTTTGACGGACAGAACCGCTATCATGAAAAAGCCGTCAAGGTAAAAGTCGTTGATACGACCGGCGCCGGCGATGCCTTCAGTTCGACTTTTGTAGCCGGGATTATCCTTTTTAAAAACAACATCCGGCGCGCTCTGCGCCTAGCCATGGTCAACAGCAGTTCAGTTGTTTCGGTAATCGGCGCTCAACCTGGCTTATTGTCTAGATCGTCAATTCTCGAACGGGCCAGAAAAATTTATAAAAAAGATTGGTAATATGAAAAAAAACTTTCGTACTCTAATCGAAGTTTCAGCGCGTCACATCCATTTGTTCCAAAAAGATCTTTTCAGGCTATTTGGCAAAAATTACAAATTGACTTTACTTAGAAAAATTTCCCAGCCCGGCCAGTATGCCGCCAAGGAAACGGTCAAAGTAGCAGGCCCCGGCGGAGTTTTTCCCAAAGTCAGGGTTGTGGGGCCGGGCCGTCTAAAAACCCAGCTAGAAATTTCTAGGACCGACGCCTATTTTCTCGAACTAAATCCCTTAATGCGGAGGTCAGGGGATTTGACCGGCACAAGCGGCGGGGTGAAAGTGATTGGACCGCGCGGGTCGATAAAAATGACCAGTGGCGTAATTATTGCCCAAAGACACCTCCATCTTGAGCCTAAACTAGCCAAAAAATATGGTTTGAAGCACCGCCAACTGGTCAGCGTTAAAATCGAAGGTCAGCGGTCGCTGACTTTTCACCGAGTGGTGGTGCGCAGCCACCCGGGCATTGATCGGCTTTCTTTTCAAATTGATACTGACGAAGCTAACGCCGCGGGTGTTAAGGGCCGGGCCTACGGCGTGGTGCTTTTGAAAGGCGGGGAAAAATGAAAATTGTTCTGGCTAAGGCGTTTCGTGAAAACGAGCGAATGTTAATGAGGCGCTGCGGCTATTTTGAAATTTTCAATCGGCGGACAGGCGAAGTTAGCTATATTCGTCAGCTGCGCCGGACGCCCTTTCCACGGCTACACCTTTATATCCAGGATTTTAGCCCAAACGGTTTGTCCGCGAATCTTCACCTCGACGCGAAAAAACCGGTTTACGAAGGAGTTCGTGCTCACGCCGGGGAATACGACTCGCCGGTGGTGGTCGAAGAAGCTGAACGTTTAAAATCAATACTCAATCAGTTATGAAAAATAGGCCAAAAAATATTTTAGTAATAAATTCTGGCAGCGCCACCCTGAAATTCACACTTTTCGAATTAGCTGGTTTGCGTGAGCGCTTGAAGGGGATAGTTGAGCGTATCGGCTTGAAAAATTCATTTTTCGAATACCAAGCGGCTGGTCAACGCCTAGTCCATGTGAATTTCGCGCCTGGGATTAGAAATCATACCGAAGCTTTACGTCTGGTCTTGGGTAAAATAAAAAGCTTTAACTTTGGCATTGACATTGTTGGACATCGGATTGTCCACGGCGGAGAAAAATTAACTCGGCCCGTCCTTATTAGCCCCAGAATTTTAAAAACCATCGAGCGTTACTCGTCGCTGGCACCCTTGCACAATCCGGCCAACGCGGATGGGGTCAGAGCCTGTTTAAGACTGTTGCCTCGGATAAAGAACATTGCGCATTTTGACACGGCCTTCCACTCGACGCTGAAGCCGAAAGCCTTTTTGTACTCCCTGCCGCTTAAATATTACTCTAAACACCAGATTCGCAAATACGGTTTTCACGGCCTTTCCCATCAGTACGTGGCTGAAGAGGCGGCTAAAAGGTTGGGCCGGCCCTTAGCCAAGCTAAATCTCATTACCTGCCATTTGGGCAGCGGTTGCAGTTTAACGGCAATTCAGAACGGCCGCTCAATTGATACGACCATGGGTTTCACGCCTTTGGCCGGCTTGACTATGGCTACGCGCTCTGGCGATATTGATCCGGGAGCGGTATTTTATTTGCTTGACGAATTAGGTCTGTCTCTTCCCGAGCTTAAAAAGCTTCTCAATAAAGAATCTGGCTGGCAAGGTCTAAGCGGTTTAAGCTCTGATTTACGGGAGGTTTTAATAGCGGCCGGTTGGCTCGTTCCTGGATTTCGGGCCAGAAGGAAGTTCAATAAAATAGAACGGCAGCGGGCAAAACAGGCGCTTGAGGTATTCGTTTACAGCGTCCAAAAATATTTGGGTTCGTATTTATCATTACTGCCGCGGACTGACGCAATAGTTTTCACGGCCGGCATCGGCGAACGCAATTCCACGGTTAGGCGATTAATCCTCCAGGGGTTGAGGAAGCCGAAGGAAACAAAAGTCCTGGTTATACCAACGAGCGAAGAATATATCATAGCCCGCGCCGCCGCCAAATTCATTAAGAAAAGTTCATGAAGAAAAAACGCAGTTTGGCCGCCGGCATTATTGTTGTTCATAAAAACACTGGCAAGGTGTTGATTCTTTTTAAAAGGCAATATGGCATTTGGGAATACTCGAAAGGCAAGATTGAAAGGGGTGAATCAGAGATGAGGGCCGCCCGGCGAGAGGCAGGGGAGGAGATTGGGATAAAAAATATCGAGATCGAAAAGGGTTTTCGGGAAATAATTCACTATCGTTTTCGGGCCCAGGGGTGTTTATTTTTGCGCACGGTAACCTATTTTCTCGGCTTTACGCGGGAACGAATACGTCTGTCGCGAGAACATTCCGCGTACAAATGGTGCACGTTTAAAGAGGCTAGTCGGTTTTTTAAGCATCGCAATTATAAATATCTGCTCCGGCAGGCAGAAAAGTATGTTCAAAAAAATAGTCTAAGACCCATACGCAAATGAAGGAATCAAGTTGGCTGATCGCCAAGCCAATGCCGCAATCGTATAAAGATTCTTTCCCGGAAATTCATCCGGTTATTTTGCAATTGCTCTACAACCGCGGCTTGAGTACCCAGGAAGCCATTGACGAATTTACCAATCCAGATTACGGCCAGGATATCCACGACCCATTTTTATTCCGTGACATGGAAAAAACCGTTGAACGCATTTTTAAGGCTTTGAAAGAGAAAGAGCCGATCGTGGTCCATGGCGATTATGACGCTGACGGAGTGTGCGGGGCGGCGATCATGGTCAGCGCCTTGAAGATAATTGAGCCTGATTGCCAGGTCGAAGTTTATCTGCCAGACCGCCAAATCGAGGGCTATGGCTTAAATATTCAGACAGTCAAAGAGTTGGCAAAAAACGGCACCAAATTGATCATCACGGTTGACTGCGGCACCAGTAATATTGAGGAAGTGGCTTTGGCCAACCAGCTCGGCCTGGAAGTAATTATTACTGATCACCACATGCCTCATCCGGAATTGCCGCGGGCTTTTAGCATTATCAATCCCTGGTGCGTGGGAGATAATTACCCCTTTCAAAAGCTCAGCGGCGCCGGCGTCGCCTTTAAACTGGCGCAGGCCTTATTCAAAAAGCGGCAGATGAAAGAATCTATGGAAAAATGGCTTTTGGATTTGGTGGCGCTTGGGACGATCGGAGATTACGTTTCGCTGGTGGGAGAAAATCGAACCCTGGCGAAATACGGGATGATCGTTTTGCAGAAAACCCGTCGGGTGGGTTTGCAATCGCTCTATGCGGTAATGAGCCTGAAGTCCGAAGCAATCGATTCACGGGCGGTAGCTTTTCAAATCGTACCCAGGCTCAACGCGGCTGGCAGAGTTGATCACGCCAACAGTGCCTATGAATTGATCATCACCGGGCTGAAGGAAGAAGCTGACCGGCTGGCTCTAAATCTTCACAAGATGAATCAGGAGCGCCAGCGCCTCACGGAAAAAATAACCCAGGAGGCTAAAACTCAGCTTGGCGAAGTAACGCCAGAACAATATTTGCTGGTGGCCCAGGGGCGGGATTGGCCGGCTGGTTTGGTCGGCTTGGTAGCCTCCAGGCTGACTGACGAATATCATCGGCCCACGGTGATAATCGGCAAGCGCCAGAACCAGATAATCGGATCAGGCCGGAGTTTGCCGGAATTTCACATCACCGAGGCTTTGAAAAAGCTGGAGCATTTATTGAGCCACTACGGCGGCCATCGGCAAGCTTGCGGATTTACTCTGAAGGAAGGGGCGACTGTTTCCGAATTCAAAAAAGGACTCCAAGAACTGGCGGCCAGTCAATTGAAGCAGGTAGACTTAAAACCCAAGCTGGAGCTCGAAGCTGAATTAACGTTTGGGCAAATTGATTGGACGCTGACAGAGGCTCTTGAAACCTTCGCGCCATTCGGCGAGGGGAATCCGATACCGAGATTCGTGACGCGCTCAGCCGAAGTGATAGACTGGGAGCAAGTCGGGGCTGACCAGAAACACCTGCGTCTAGTTGTGCGCGACAAATCGCAGGTGGCGCGGCGGCTGATTGGCTTCGGCTTTGGCGAGTGGGGCGATAAATTAACTAGACAGGATAAGGTTGACGTGGCTTATGAAATCGGCTTCAACGAGTGGAATGGCACGCGCGAGCTTCAGCTTAAAATGATTGATATAAAACCATCCCATGGATAAAAGCGTGATAATCTATTCAGACGGCGGAGCCCGGGGCAATCCCGGTCCAGCCGCCGCGGGCGTTGTGATATACGCCAGCGAAGATAAAAAGGCAATTGAGACGATTTCCGAATATTTGGGCGAGCTGACCAATAACCAAGCTGAATATCGGGCAGTTGGTTTGGGCCTGGCCAAGGCAAGGGAATTGGGCGCCCAGACCGCGATCTGCTATTTGGACAGCGAACTGGTGGTCAAACAACTGACTTTGAAATACAAAGTCAAAAACCACCAGCTGGGGCCGTATTTTGTAAAAGTTTGGAATCTGGTCCAGCAGTTTAAGAAGGTGGAATTTAAACACATTTCCCGTGAGCAGAACAAAGTGGCTGACCGATTAGTCAACGAGGCGCTGGATAAAAAACTTAAATAGATATTTTCCTCACCTAAATCTATCGGCCAGGCGTAAGGGGTAGCGGTAGAAAAATCACCTACGCAAAAAATAAGGGGTTTACTCCGCCCCATTTTATTGAGGTTGACAAAATATTGATTTTACGTTATGGTTTAGGCGTCTTAAGAAGACCGGATGGCCGCTCTGAACCACTCGCTCCGCGGTGCGTCGTTCGGGATTCAGAGCTTTGCTCATAACTTTATATGGGTAGAGCCCTGAACCCGAGCTTCGCGAAGCGAAGTGAGTGGTTCAGGGAGGAAAGTCCGAACACCCCCGCCCACCTTTCTATCAATGGCTGTTATTCACTGATGCGTTAGCCGCTAGGCGGCTTCGCCTTTGACCAATGTCTATCGTTGACCATGGCTGGAAAGGTGGGCGGGACAATGGCACCTTCGAAATGAAGGCGGGAGTAAGGAGGATTTAAAAAGTGCTATAGACTTTTTGGATTCTCAGAAGCCCAGGGACAGTGTCACAGAGACAAAACCGCTAATTGGCCTGTTAATGACTTAACAGGCAAAAAGCAAGGGTGAAAAGAGTGGGTCCACCTTTGTGTGGAATAAACTCAATATCCGAAAGGGTGTTGGGCAAAAGTAAAAGCCCACAGGCTGAGCCAGCAATGGCCTGGCGTGAAAAACCCTGCCAGGTGCAAGACCGAATAGGCCCTGTACCAGACCCATTAGGATCGGTACGGGGCGGGTAGGTTGCTTGAGCCTGACGGCAACGTCAGGACTAGATAGATGGTCATCCTCTGAACCACTCGCTCCGCGGTGCGTCGCTCGGGATTCAGGGCCTTGCCCACTATATTTAATGGGCAGAGCCCTGAACCCGAGCTTCGCGAAGCGAAGTGAGTGGTTCAGGGACAGAATTCGGCTTACAGGTTTTCTTAAGACGCTTTAATTTTTGGCAATGAAGCGATCTGAATTAGTTTTCAGCGCAATTTTAGTGCCGGTTGATTATCTGATGATTCTGGTGTCTGGTTTGGTAGCTTACCGTTTGCGTTTTTCTGAAATCGCGACTTTGAGGCCGGTTGTCTATGAGCTTCCTTTACGGGAGTATTTTTCGATTCTATTAATTGTCGGAGTAGTCTGGGTGGTAGTTTTCATTTTTAGCGGGCTCTACGCGATCCAGAGCACGCGCCGATTTCTCGATGAGTTTGTGAAAATAATTTTGGGCTGTTCCACCGGCGTCTTGCTGATTATATTATTGATTTTCTTTCAGCGCGAATTATTCTCCTCACGGTTTATTATCTTAGGTGGCTGGGTCTTGGCCATGGTTTTTGTAAGCCTTGGCCGGCTAGTTGTCAGAAATATCCAGCATTCGCTGTTCCGTCGAGGCTATGGTTTGAGAAACGTGGTTTTGATCGGAATCGGCGAGACGGCCGACCATATCAGCGAGCTTTTTCGATATAATTTGAATTTAGGCTACTCTGTTGTCGAAAAGATAAAACAAGTTGATGACCAGTCGTTAAATCAACTTCGTGAGATGTTTCGAACCAAGAGTGTCGATGAAGTGATACTAGCTGATCCGGGAGTTGGGCGAGAAGAACGGATGAGACTTTTAGACGTCTGCAATGATTCCCACGTCGGTTTCAAATACGCGGCTGACCTGCTTGACGCCAAGATTTCCAATATCCGGATTGAAACCGTGGCCGGTCGCCCGCTGATCGAGATCAAGCGCACAGCCTTGGATGGCTGGGGCCGGATTTCGAAACGGGTCGCCGATACGATTATTTCCCTGGTTGCCTTAATAATCTTGAGCCCATTTTTTCTGGTAATAGCCATTTTAATCAAGCTTGATTCACCTGGGCAGGTATTCGTGGAGCTTGATCGGGTAGGCGAGGGAAGTAAACCCTTTAGGCTTTTTAAATTCCGTTCCATGGTAAAAGACGCCCACGCCATGAAAAAGGAATTAATGAAGTACAATGAACGTCGTGACGGCCCGCTTTTTAAGATGAAAAACGACCCGCGGATTACCCGCTTCGGCAGGTTTATTAGGCGGACGAGCATTGACGAGTTGCCCCAGCTCATTAACGTTTTGAAGGGTCAGATGAGCCTGGTCGGGCCGCGACCCCATGAGCCAGAAGAGGTCAGTCGTTATCGTCACGACTACCGAAAACTGCTGGCTATTAAACCTGGCATTACCGGATTCGCGCAAATCTCCGGCCGGTCGGATTTAAGCTTTGACGATGAGGCGCGTTTGGATATATATTATATTGAGCATTGGTCGCCGCTTTTGGATATTAAAATTATTTTACGGACGCCCCTGGTGGTCTTAAGCACCAAATCAGCAAGTTAAATTTATGAAAATCGCGTTGATCCATGAACATCTGGCACAGGACGGGGGCGCTGAAAGGGTTTTACAGGCCTTTCAGGAAATCTATCCAGACGCTCCGATCTATGTTTTGGTTTACGATCGCAATCATGCCAACCCCGTTTTTCGCGATAAAAAAATTAAAACCTCATTTCTACAAAAATTGCCCCTCGGCATCCGGCACTACCAGTGGTTTTTACCCTGGATGCCCACGGCGGTCGAGAAGTATGATTTGACGGAATTCGACGTGGTTCTTTCTTCGGCCTCGGCTTTTGCCAAGGGCGTGATAACCCAGCCGGATGCCTTGCACATATGTTATTGCCACTCGCCGACCCGCTATCTCTGGAGCGATACCCATAGTTATATTAAAGAACTTCATTACCCCCGTTTCATCAAGCGGCTGATTCCGTTTTTCCTGCCCCGGATCAGAATCTGGGATCAAATGGCGGCTCAGAGAGTTGATGAATTTATCGCGAATTCAGTCGCGGTGCAAAAGCGCATTGAAAAATATTACCGCCGACCCAGCACGGTGATCCATCCGCCGGTTGATATTGAAAAATTTTCTATCGCCAAGGATGTCGGCAACTATTATTTAATCGGCGGACGCTTAGTGCCCTACAAAAGATTCGATCTGGCCATTCAAGCCTTCAATCAGCTCGGTCTGCCGCTAAAGGTTTTTGGCAGCGGCCTCGAGGAGGAGAGGCTGAAAAAGATGGCTAAGTCGAATATCGAATTTCTTGGTTCGGTCACCGAAGAGCAAAAGGCTGAGCTCATGCGCCACGCCAAAGCCTTCCTCTACCCCCAGGAAGAGGATTTCGGCATTACGGCGATTGAAGCGATGGCTTCAGGCCGGCCGGTAATTGCCTATGCCAAGGGTGGCGCTCTGGAGACGGTGGTAGATGGTAAAACCGGCGTTCTCTTCCAGGATCAGAATTGGGCCGCTCTGGCCGACACCGTTTTGCGTTTCAAACCTGAAACTTTTGACCCGGAAACAATCCGGCGCCACGCCGAAGAATTCAGCTTGCCCCGTTTCAAACAGAAAATAAAAGATTTCATTAGCCAGCGAATCAAATAATAATTTATCCATAAATATCTAACCCATGACATTTTCCGAGCATAAAGCCATTTTAAAAAAGAATCTAGTTATTATCTTGGCGCTGACTTTAATTGTGGGGGCGGCCGCTTACGTCTTCAGCCAGTATTCACCGACGTATTACAAAACCTCTATCTCTTTCGCGGTCAACCGGGTAAACAAGCAGGAGACAGCCGAATACCAGTTTGACGGCTACTACGCGATTCAGGCCAGCGACCTTTTTTCGCAGACCGTGGTCAGCTGGTTTTACACCCCGTCGGTCCTTTTGGAAATTTATGATCAGGCCAAGGTTGACCCACAGATTGACTCACTCGAGCGTTTTACCAACCGGTTTAAAACCAAGAAATATTCTTCCCAGAACATTGTGTTAACATTCCGGGAGCGGGATCGCGCCACGGCTGAAAAGATTTCCCAGTCAATTATTGAGGTGGTTCAGAAACGAGGCGCTGATCTTAATCGGACAGCCGATCAAAAAGCCCTATTCGAGGTGGTTGGCAGTCAGCCGGTGATAGTCGAGGCCAATCCGGCGGTCGTTTTGAACACGATTGTTGGCCTGATGCTTGGTTTATTCTTAAGCCTTGGTTTAATCTACCTGGTGCGATATTTTAAAAGCGATCCGGTCTGATGCGAATAGGCATTGACATTCGCTCACTAGCCGAACCTAAGCCCGGCGGCGTCACGAGATACGCCGAGCAGCTTTTAAGACGCCTCTTTGAGTTAGATAAGAAAAATGAATACACTTTGTTTCTAAATGCCTGGGCTCAGACTGAGCGCGTGGATTTTGATTATCCAAATGTTAATTATAAAACAACCCGCTGGCCGAATAAGCTATTCAACTCCAGCCTGGTTTTTTTAAAAAGACCGGCGTTAGATTCACTGATTGGACGATGCGATGTTTTTTTCGCGCCCAATCTCAATTTTTTGAGCCTGTCGCCGGACTGCCCCTTGGTTCTGACCATTCACGATCTATCCTTTGAATTATACCCGAAGTTTCTCTCTTGGAAACGCCGGCTGTGGCACCGGTTTATCTCTCCGAGACGCCTGGTCGAACGCGCTGACGGGATTATTGCCGTTTCCGAAAGCACCAAGCGGGATTTGGTCGAACTTTACCGAGTCTCCGCGGATAAGATCAAGGTGATTTATCCTGGAGTGGACGCTCGGAAATTCAATTCAGTTACTGGTCGAGACCTTGCTTCGGTTCGAGAAAAATATCGGCTTAACCAGTCGTTTATTTTCTCACTGAGTTTTCTTGAGCCGAGAAAGAATTTGATGGCGACTCTCCAGGCTTTTGATTTATTCAAGGAAAAATACCCTAGGCCGCTCCAGTTGATTTTGGCGGGACAATCTTCGTGGCAACATTCCCAATTGGAGCGTTTGAGATTGAGCCTGAAGAACAGAGAAGATGTTCGTTTTATCGGCTATGTTTCTGAGTCGGAAAAAGTCTGCTTAATGAAGCTGGCCCAAGTCTTTGTCTACCCGTCGGTTTACGAGGGCTTTGGCTTTCCGCCGCTGGAGAGTCTGATGGCCGGCACTCCAGTTATAATTTCCGCCTCAGCCTCTTTGCCAGAAGTTGTAGGCGAAGCCGGGATAATGATCCAGCCGTACAATGTAGCGGAATTGACTGAAGCCATGCGTCAGGTGTTAAACAGCCCCGGCCTAAAACAGCGTTTAATGAATCACCGGCAAGAATTGGCTGAAAAATATTCCTGGGCCAAGACAGCCGAGCGAACTTTGAATTTATTAGAAACTACTGCCAATATATATGCACATCGGAATTGACGCGAGATTTTTCGGTCCAGAGGGCAAGGGCCTCGGCCGTTACACCGAAAAGCTCGTAAAAAATCTGGAAATTATCGACTCGTTAAATCAATACACGATTTTTTTGCGTGAAGAGAATTGGGATTATTACCAACCTAAAAACCCCCGCTTCCGAAAAATCAAAGCGCCTTTTCGCTGGTACTCTTTGAAAGAGCAAGTGTCCTTTCCTAGGCTAATCAAAGCCCAAAAGCTGGATCTCATGCATTTCCCCCATTTTAACGTACCCCTATTTTATTACCAGCCTTTTATAGTCACGATTCACGATTTAATCATTACGCATTTTCCGACAACCCGAGCCACCACCCTCGGGCCAGCCAGATATCTTCTTAAACGTTTAGGCTATCAGTGGGTGATCTCCTCGGCCGTAAAACGGAGCCGGAAAGTGATCACGGTTTCGGAATACACCAAAAGGGAATTGGTCAGCTATTTCCGCTTAAACCCGGATAAGGTGGCGGTGACTTATGAAGCCGCCGAGCCTTTTAGCGCCACGCCAACCCCGGCTCAAGACGTCTTGGCAAAATATAAAATCAATGAACCCTACATTTTATACGTAGGCAATGCTTACCCGCATAAAAATTTAGAGCTTTTGCTCGAAGCCTTCGCGGAGCTTAAGGAAAGATTTCCCGAATTGAAACTGGTTTTGGTCGGACGCTTGGATTATTTCTATGGCCGGCTGAAAAATAAAAGCGAATTAATGGGTTTTGCCAGCCGAGTGGTGTTCCCAGGCTATATTCCAGACGAGGATTTGCCCGGATTATATCAAAAAGCGATGCTCTATGTTTTTCCTTCGCTGGCCGAGGGCTTTGGCTTGCCGCCGCTTGAGGCGATGCAGTATGGGTTGCCGGTGGTCGCGTCCTCGGCTTCCTGTCTGCCCGAGGTGTTAGGCAGAGGCGCCGCCTACTTTGATCCAAAAAGCAAACATGCTATAGTAAAAGTGCTTTCAGATTTGATAAACGACTCACCAGCCAGAGATAATTTGCGCCAGCTGGGCTATCGGCAAGTTAAGACGTATCGCTGGCCAAAAATGGCCGAACAAACCCTGGCGCTTTACGAACAGCAAAAATGAACAGTCCGAAGAAAAAAAAGAAACCAGTAGCCAAAAAGATCTGGCTAAATCAATCCGCTCAAACCATCCAGAGCGGCCGGGTTCCTGATACCAACGTCATCAACCTGCGCGAACTGATGCTGCAGAAGGAAATTGAAAAGCTTAAGACCGAACTGCAGAAAAAGAAAAGCGGTTCCGGCATTGGCCGACTCAAGGATTGGGCAAAGAATTTAAATTCAAAACCTGGGCCCGAAAAAGCCAGCGAGCCTTTGGCCAAGATTGAGATGGTCGAGCCGGCGGCTTTTGGGCCAGACAAACAAAGATCAGCCAAGGCTAAAAAGTCTGTAAAGTTTGAATTTCCTAAACCGCGGTTGAGACTTGAGCCGGCGCGCTTAAAGCCTCTCGCGATTTTCGTTGTTGTCTGCCTAGCCTTAGTTTTGCCCATCTTCGGCTTTTGGGGCTATCAGCATTTGGTCGAGCTCCGCGGCCGGATTGTCAATATCTCAATTAAGGCCTTTGATCAACTGGTTTTGGCCGGCGAGGCGGCCACTGAGAGCGATTATAACCTGGCGCAGGAGCGTTTTTCGGACGCCTCTGATACCTTTCTTTTGGCCGAAAAGGAGCTCAACCGCATGGGCGGCACATTGTTCACTTTATTGAAATACATCCCTTTTAAGGGCAAAGTTCTTGCTTCAGGCGAACATCTCTTGGAGGCGGGGCAGGCGATTGCTCTAGCCGGCCAAGACGTGACTCGGGTGATCGAGCTAATAAATCCGGAGGTGGCCGCGGGGCAAAATTTATTAGCCAAAAATGATTTAACCAAACTACTCAAAGACAGCCGATCTTTGCTCCAGCCAGCCCGTGACCGCATTAGCGAGGCCAACAAGCATTTACAAGAAGTCGAGGTTTCAGCTCTTCCCGAGAATTACCAATCTGAAATGAGAAGGGTGCAGGAGTCTTTACCATTGCTGCAACAGGACTTTGATAAATTTCTGACGTTCAGCGAAGTTTTCTATTCATTGCTGGGAGGCGAAGCGCCGAAACGCTATCTATTGATTTTTCAAAATAACCGTGAGCTGCGCGCGACCGGCGGTTTTATCGGCAGCCTGGCCTTGGTTGATATTGACCAGGGTCAATTGGTTAAGCTCGAGGTGCCGGGCGGCGGATCCTATGATCTCCAGGGCCAGTTAAAGGAGCACGTGATTTCACCCGGTCCTTTGCATTTGGTCAATCCCCACTGGTATATCCAGGACGCCAATTGGTTCCCGGATTTTCCGGCCTCGGCCAAGAAGATAATGTGGTTTTATGAAAAAAGCGGGGGTCCGACTGTTGACGGTATCATCAGCTTGACGCCAGACGTGATTATCGACCTCTTGAAAATTACCGGTTCAATAGATATGCAGGAAAAATACGGAGTAACCGTCACCAGCGAGAATTTCATTGACGTAACTTTAAACGAAGTTGAAAATGAATACGATCGCGCCACCAACCAGCCGAAGCAGTTTATCGCTGATTTAGTGCCGGTCTTGCTGCAAAAGGTCTTTGCCGGCGACCAAAAGCAATTTTTCACCATTTTAGAAGCTTTCAGCGACGCCTTGTCGAATCGCGACCTGCTTTTTTACCTCGGGGACGAAGCGGCCCAGAAAAAAATAAACGAGCTTGATTGGGCCGGTGAAGTGAAACAGACGTCGGGCGACTATCTGATGGTGGTCAACAGCAATATCAGCGGGGGTAAAACTGACGCGGTTATTGATCAAACCGTGAGTCATGAGATTGAAATTAAGCCGGGCGGAGAAACAATCGCCTCGGTTGAAATCACCCGGGTGCATAATGGCCTCAAGGATGATCCTTGGACTGGCGTAAAAAATATTGATTTTCTAAGACTCTATGTGCCGCGCGGCTCGACCCTGCTCGAGGCTGAAGGATTTACCCAGCCGGACGCCAAGCTGTTTCAATGGCCGGCCGACGGTTATGAGAATGATCCTGATCTGACAAAAATCGAGGGACAGGTGATTATTGACGAACGAACTGGCACGCGGATAAATGATGAATTCGGCAAGACGGTTTTCGGAAATTGGGTTCAAGTGGAACCAGGCTCAAGCGTGACCGTCAAACTGGTTTATCGTCTGCCGTTTACCGTCAGGCTTGATAACGTGATGAACAATTCAGCGCCCTACAGTCTTTTAGTCCAGAAACAGTCTGGCAGCTTTGACAGTGTTTTTCACTCGCGAATTCGTTATCCCGACGATTATCAGATTACTTGGCAATGGCCGGAAAGCTCAAAACTTAAGAGTGACGCTGAAGGAATTATTCTTGAGGATGTCTTAAAGAACGATATATATTTCGGCGTGGTTTTCGAGAAATAAATTTTCCATAAACCATATTTTTAGGCTAATCTAAGCCTTTTTTGTTTGCTCTACTCTTGACAAAAATGAAATATGGGTATATAGTGACACGTTAATTAGTGGCCAGGTTTTTTCAAAATCAAACTGAGAAGAGAGAAGAGCGTAAATTTTGTATTCTCTTGGCTGTCAAAAAATGGGTGCTTTAGGCTTCTTAATAGAGTTCTCTCTTCAATAAGACCACAGAAGACGAGAAAAAGAAGCTATTCTCGCACCCATTTTTTGGCGGCTAAAGCCGAAGCTGAAGCATCGGCTACAGAATTGAAAATTTAAATATTTCTCAAAAGACATTTGGAGGGGAGGGTGAGGCTTGATTGGACAATCCTTGTTCCGGTTGAAAAACTGGAACTGTCCTGTCAGCTTATCCAGCTTTGTTCCCAGCTAGTCTGGGATAAGCAAAGCTACCGCCTCCAAATGCGTTCCTTGAAAAGGCATTGAGGTTGAGCAGAAATGCCCAACTTGATGTTTGGTCGTCTGGTCGTTTGAAGCATGGAGGTGAATCATGTCAAGTCCGAGTGTCAGTGTGAATCCGGCTGAGGTCACTTTCGAGCGTGCGACGCAGAGGTTTCTCATCGCGGGCATGCGTACGGTGTCGCTCACCGCTGACGAGATCCGCGCCATGACCAAGTGGGGCTGCTGCGGCGAAGAATGCGGCACCGAAGGTGATCCAGGGGTCATGCACGTCGCCTATCGCGAGGATGGGGTGATCCTCGTCCTCTGCAACTCCTGCAAGACCGCCCTGCACAAGCTGACCGGTGCCAGGACACTCGATGTGCTGGGGGATGTCCTGAGGAGGGAAGTTCTTCCGCGCCTCGATGGTCAGGACGAGGATGCTCGGCGGAACGCGGCCAGGATCGCTTTGGCGGCCAATAGGGTTCGCTACCTTAGGAACATGGTTCTGGTCATGGCGGGCCCTGCCAATCGTGGCTGATCGATGACCTACTCGGAGCAGCTTATTCGCCCTTGGAATAAGCTGCTCCTCCTACCCGAGCTTTTTATCGCCTTTGTGTGATAAAATGCTCAGGTGGGACTTTTCTCTTCAAAGCCACTTTAGTGGCGTAAGGTCCAAAAACCCGACTGAAGTCGGTTAGAAAGTAAGAGGATCAATCTGAAGACTTGGGTAACAAATTGTTCTTTACAACGAGCTCAAGTCTTCAGATTGGTCTTTGGAAATAGATAGGTCTTCACTACCCACGGAAGGGGGTGGTTCAGATGTCACGGAGTGATAAGATCGGCCTCGGTCTGCTGATCGCTGCAGCGGCGTTCGTGCTGTACGTCCTTATCTTCAAGCCAGAGGACTTAGCCTATTTCCTCGGGCAGTGGTAGGGAATGGTTCAAGGGGCGTGTCTGCGTATCTTGCGGATTCGCCCCCTTTTTTGTTTCCCAACGTAGGTGAACAAGCGCTTGTTCACCTACGTTTTGTTCTTCACAAATATTTAACGAGGAGTATAATACATAATTGAAACCCGAAAGTTATACACATCCGTGATTGGTTAATTCCTGCCGAATCCGAGGGAAGCATTGTCACAAATTGTTATTGTGGAATCCTTGCCTCCATTTTTGGCGGCACAAACTCTCTTCTCAGGATTTCAAGATTGGCAGTTTGTAAAAAACATTCTCCTCTCAATTCGGCAGAAATAAGCTAGTCACCTAATTTCAACGGGACTAGTGTTTTTATTGATAGATAGGGTAAAAGGTGGTAGAATTGGACTGATTATATGCTAAAAAAGTTATTCCAGAAGCTTGAAACAACCATTGTCGGCGGCGCGATTGTCGTAGGCGCGGCCTCGGTTTTAAGCCGGCTCGTAGGCTTATTGCGGGATCGGCTTTTGGCGTCGAGCTTCGGAGCCGGCGACACCCTGGATGTTTATTACGCGGCATTTCGCCTGCCTGATTTTATTTTTAATATCCTGGTTTTAGGCGCCCTTTCCTCCTCGTTCATCCCGATTTTTTTGGAATATTGGTACCGGGAGAAGGAAAAACCAGAAGCTGAATGCGTGGCCTGGAGGATTACCAACTCGGTCCTGAACCTGATCGTGGTAGGTTTAGTTATATTAGGGGCGATAATGTTTATCTTGGCGCCGTTTTTAATGAGAATAATCGCTCCGGGTTTTTCGGCGGCTAAGCAGGCTGATACCGTTAACCTGACCCGGCTGATGCTGATCAGCATAGTGTTTTTCGGTATCAGCAATGTAATGAGCGGAGTTTTGAATTCCTTCCGCAGGTTTTTTGCCTATTCGCTGGCCCCGATTATGTACAACCTGGGAATTATTTTTGGTATTTACGTTCTTGTCCCAGCCTGGGGAGTACGGGGTTTGGCGCTGGGCGTGGTTTTTGGGTCATTGCTTCATCTGCTTGTCCAGCTGCCGGCGGTTAGGCGCACTGGTTATCGCTATCAGTGGATTTTCGATACAGCTCATGCCGGCGTGAGAAAAATCGGCAAACTGATGGTGCCGCGGGCTTTGGGCTTGGGCGTGGTCCAATTGAACCAGGTGGTGATTAATGTGATTGCTTCAACCCTGAGATCGGGGAGCGTGGCCATTTTCAATCTTGCCAATAATCTGCAGAGCTTTCCGATCAGCGTTTTCGGGGTGTCTTTGGCGATTTCGTCTTTTCCGGTTTTTAGCAAAGCTTTTGCCGAGCAGGACCGGCCAGGATTTGTCTATCATTTTTCCCAGACTTTTCGCCGCGTCCTGTTTTTGATAATTCCAGTTTCAGTGGTGATATTAATCCTGCGAGCTCAGATCGTCCGTTTAATTTTAGGGGCGGGTGAATTTAACTGGACGGATACGATTTTCACGGCTCAGACCCTGGGAATTTTTTCCTTGTCGCTATTCGCCCAAAGCTTGATTCCGGTGCTGGCCCGGTCTTTTTACGCTTTTCAGAATACCAAAACCCCGGTAATCATCAGTATGATCGCCATGGTCCTCAATATTGTCCTGGGGATTTTATTGAGCCGCTCCTGGGGGATTTCCGGTCTCGCCTTCGCCTTTTCGATCAGCAGTATCGTCAATATGCTCTTGCTGCTGGTCACGCTCCGGGTGGCGGTCGGCGATCTGGACGACAGCCTGATAATTCGCTCGACTTTCAAGATATTGGTTTGTTCAACGGCGATGGGCTTTGTCATCCAGCGGATGAAATATTTTATCGCCCCATTAGTGGATATGCAGACTTTCTATGGCGTTTTGACGCAGACACTCGCGGCCGTCGGAATCGGCGCTTTTGTATATTTAGTGGTCGCCATTATTTTACAGTGCGAGGAAATCGAAATTATCAGGCATTGGTTAATCAAGGCCAGGATCCAGCTATTTGGCAGCTTAGGTCAAAAGAAAAATGAAAATTCCTCTTGAGGCGATAAGAAATTTTTGCGTCATTGCTCATATTGACCACGGGAAATCAACCCTGGCCGATCGTTTTCTTGAACTGACGGGTACGGTATCGAAACGAGAGATGAAAAACCAGCTCCTGGACCAGATGGATCTCGAGCGGGAGCGTGGCATAACGATTAAACTACAGCCCGTGCATATGCGCTACCGGGCCAAGGATTCCCGTGAATATTTTTTGAATTTGATTGATACGCCGGGCCACGTAGATTTTTCCTATGAGGTATCCCGCACTCTCGCCGCGGTCGAGGGCGCGATTCTCCTGGTGGACGCCAGCCAGGGTATTGAGGCCCAAACCCTTTCGCATCTGTATTTGGCGCTAGAGCAGGATTTGGAGATTATTCCAGTCATCAATAAAATAGATTTGCCCAATGCTGACGTGGCCAAGGTGTCAGCTGATTTGGTAAAGCTTTTGGGAGTTGAACCAAATGATATAATTCCGGTTTCAGCCAAGACAGGCAAAAACGTCGATCTAATTCTTGAACGGGTGATAAAAACTATTCCAGCGCCGCGTCAAGCCAAGAGTGACAGCCCTTGCTCCCTCATCTTTGATTCAATCTATGACGAGTATCGCGGGGTGGTGGCCTACATCCGATTGTTCGCGGGAGAAATAAAAGCTGGCGATAAAATCAGATTTCTCCAGACTGGCCGAGAAGCTGAAGTGCTTGAGGTGGGTATATTTAAACCTACGCTTGAGAAACGGGACTTTTTAAACGCTGGTCAGATCGGCTATATCGTAACCAGCTTAAAAGAAGTGTCTCAGTGCCACGTGGGCGACACCATTGTACGAGCGGCCCTGCCGTACCCAGAGCCCTTGCCTGGATATAAAAAGGTTAAGCCGATGGTGTTCGCCGGTTTGTATTCAAAGGACGGAGCTGAATACTCCAAGCTGCGCGAGGCAGTTGAAAAGCTAAAGCTGAATGACGCCGCTTTTGTTTTTGAACCGGAAAATTTTCCAGCCCTGGGTTTTGGTTTCCGGGCAGGCTTCTTGGGTTTGTTGCATTTGGAAATTGTCCAGGAACGGCTTCAGCGGGAATACGGGATTGATTTGGTGGTCATGGCCCCGACCGTTGCCTATCGGGTGAAAAAGAGATATCTGGCTGAGATGATTTCGGTCCGCAGCCCGCAGGAATTGCCTGAGCCGGCGGAAATCGAGTCGATCGAGGAGCCTTGGCTTAAGCTGGACATTGTCAGCCCGTCAGCTTATATTGGTCCGATATTGAAGCTGATACAATCAAGCCACGGTGAATACAAGGTGATGGAATACCTTGATCCAGAGCGGGTGGTAGTTCACAGCCAAGTGCCGTTGGCTAGCGTTATATTGGATTTTTATGATAGACTGAAAAGTGCCACGCGGGGCTATGCCTCAATGAACTACGAATTTTTCGACTACCGGCCGGCTGATCTGATAAAACTGGACATTCTAGTGGCTGGCGAGGTTGTCGAACCGCTGACTACGATTGTACGCGAGTCTGAAGCCTACGCCCAGGGCCGTTTGGCAGTCGAAAATCTAAAGAAGGTTTTACCCAAACAACTCTTTGAAGTGAAGATCCAGGCAGCGATATCCGGCAAGATAATCGCCGCGAGCCGCCTGGCTCCGTTGCGCAAGGATGTCACAGCCAAGCTCTATGGCGGGGACGTAACGCGAAAAAGAAAGCTTCTGGATAAACAAAAAAAGGGCAAGAAACGCATGAAAGAAACGGGCCGAGTCGATATTCCACCAGGCGCCTTTCTGTCCCTTTTGAGGCGAAAATAGTTCTAATCAGGCTAGCGAAACGCGGGCATTATCGTGAAAAACACCATGGCAAATACGCCAAGGATCGTTATCACCAACCAGATAATTCTGATGTTACGACGATGTTTTTTGACCAACATATAGATTAAGTTATGTTCGAGAATTATTTTAGCAAACATTTGAAAGAAGGGGAAGAGGCGATCTTGATCGTCCGACGCTATAATCTGACTTTCGCGCCCCATCTGATTTTATCTCTGGTGATAGTATTCAGCGCGTTCTTTTTTCTCTATCCGCTATTTCGCCTGGGCCGGTGGGGGGTATTTATTTTCATCATGCTAATCTTTTTCGGACTGCTTTATTTCTTTAGGCAGTCAGTGATTTATTTTTTGAACGCCCTGGTCATTACCAAACAAAGACTCATCGATTTCGACCAAAAGGGCCTTTTTAACCGCGTTGTTTCTGAAACGACTTACGATAAGATACAGGACGTCAGTTTCAAGATTAATGGTTTTATGCCGACCTTGTTTAATTATGGCGATCTCGAGATTCAAACAGCCGGGACGCAAGCCAATCTCGAGATTAAAAGCATCGCTAATCCAAAAAAGATTCAGGACGTGATTATCCGCCTGCAGACAGAAATAGTTAAACAGCCTCAAGACCTGACCGCCAAAGATTTAGTCGATTTAGTGACTAGAATAAAAGAAGGTCTGGGAGAAGAAAAATTTAAAGAGCTGATGGAGCGGTCATCTGGCCAAACAAGAAAGAAATCAAAATAGTGGCCGCGGCTTGTCAAGTATTTCCTTCTTTGTTATAATTCTCCCATGAGTGTGAAGAAACAAACAGGTATTTGGAGAAGAATATTTTCCTCCCGCTGGCTGCTTTTGTTTGAAGTGGCGGTGATTGTCTTATTTTCCGTGGCCCTGACGAAAGAAATTATCCGGCGCTGGGAAGTCAAGCGGGAAATTGATAAACTGGGATCCGAGGTTGAAACGCTAAAAGCGCGCAAGGCCGAATTGTCCGGTTTGATCGCCTACTTTCAGTCGGATTACTTCAAAGAACGAGAGGCTCGGTTGAAGCTGGGGCTTCAAAGGGAGGGGGAGTCGGCGCTTAACATTCCACAGGTCCAGACCAATCAAAATGAGACCGGGACTGATGATGCTGACGATGCTTCAGCTCAAGATACCCGGTTGCCCTCCAAATGGTGGAAATATTTTTTCGCAAAACGATAAATTAAATAGATAAATTATGCCCAAAGCAAGTTCTAAGTCCATTCCGAAAAAGACGAATGGTCAGAAAACAGTTAAAAAAGGCGAGATAAAAACAGAGGCTAAAGACGAGTCGAAAATCGTTCCAAAGCCAGCCCTGGCCCAAGACCAACCCTCGGAAGAAAAGGAAACGGCCGAGGCGCGTCGGGAAATCCTTAATATTATTAAAGAAGACAGCGAGCAGGGCAAACCAGTCTCGTCTGTCTCTGATAAACCCAAACCCAAGTCGAAAACTAAGGCTAAATCAACCGGCGGAACCAAGGTGGGCCAAAAAATCGGGCTGGTCGTATTGGCGGTGATCATTATTTTTATCTTGGCCGTAGGCGTGTTCAGCTTCGGTCTGTACCAATTGAAATGGCACGACAAGATTACCCAAAAGATAGTCAAAGCCTTGCCGTTTCCGGCGGCGATTGTCAATTATCAAGCGGTTTCTTATGAAAGTTTCAACAAAGATCTGGCCGCCCTGAAAAATTATTATCAAAAACAAAATGAGATGAATCCGGAAGTTGTCGATATTCCAGGAGAAGATGATCTGAGATCGATGATAATAAACAAGCTGATTAAAGAATCAGTCTTGAAACAGCAAGCCAAGGCGATGAAAATATCCGTGACGGACGAAGAACTTCAGCAAGAGCTGGACAAGGTTATCGTCAGTACGGGCAGCCGCGAATTATTGGAGCAGTCGTTGCAAGAATTGTATAACTGGACAATCAGTGATTTCACTAGCAGTATTTTGAAAACCTACATATTTCGTGAGAAGATGCAGGAAAAACTGTCGTTCGACGATAGCCTAAACTACAATCAAGCGGCCAAACAGAAAATCGAAGAAGCCTATGCTAAGATAACCAAAGAGAATAAGACTTTTGAAGAGGTAGCTGACCAATACAATGAAGATCAAGCAACGGGCGAAGGCGGAGACCTCGGCTTTGTCAGCCGGACTGACCTGGATCAGGTGTTCGCTGACGCCGCCTTTAGTCTGGAGGAAGGGAAAGTCAGCGAGATTGTCCATACCCGTTACGGTTATCATATCATTAAGGTTGATGAAAAAATTAAGGGTGTTGATTCAGAGGACACCAGCAGCAATGGAGAAGAAGTTATTCACGTTCGACACATCTTAGTCCGGGTAGATCTCGATTCTTGGTTGGATAATAAATTGGATATAGTCAGAGTATTTAATTTCATCATCTAGATAATAAAAACACCCCGGTAGTACGCTGGGGTGTTTTTAGCGGACGAAGTTTATATCTGGTTGTCTTTTGGAGCCGACCGTGGGAATCGAACCCACAACCTACGGTTTACGATACCGTTGCTCTACCAATTGAGCTAGGTCGGCCGGCAAAAAATGGCCAGATTGGATGATTTTACTGTTTGGAGAAGATGGAAAAAAGCCAGATGACCGATAAAAATTTATCTCGGGCATTCTTTTTTCAAGGTCAGAAGTCAGAAGTCGGCGTGCTTTTGCTCCATGGTTTCAGCGGAAGTCCAGCCGATATGAGAGAATTGGGTGAATATTTGGCTGGGCATGGCTTTACCGTGGCCGGCTGGCGGCTGCCCGGGCACGTTACCAGCCCGGATGATCTGAATCGGATGACAGCGGAAGACTGGCTGAACAGCGTCGTTCAGGGCATGAATCACTTGGAAAAATGGTGTCAATCAAATTTCATTGTCGGATTTTCATTCGGAGGAAATTTAGCTCTTGAAGCCTCAAGTTTAAACCTAGTCAAGCCGCAAGGAATAGTCACCGTCAACACCCCGATGTTTTTTCCTCAGGAATATTTCCATCGTTTCATCAATCCGATGGCCAGCCTAATGTTTAAAAGTATCAAGAAGCCTTGGGTCAAGCCAGAGAAGCGCGCTGATTACGAGAGACGCGGCAAATATACCGTAATACCTCTGCGGGCGCTTCAACGGATGTACCGCTTAGTCGTGAAAACCCGCCAGAGCATCAAGCTGGTCCGACAGCCGATCATGATTATTCAATCACGTCTCGATGCAGTCGTTAAGCCGACGAGCGCGCGGTTTATTCACCAGACAATCGGCTCGGGTGAAAAGGAACTTGTTTGGGCTGATAATTCGAGACACAGTTACGACCAGGGCCTTGACAAGGAAATGATTTTTAAAAAGATCTTAACCTTTATTCTAACCAAGAGCCATGACTCAAACAATTCTTCTCATTGAAGACGAGCCGCAGATAGTTGAGATCTATCGGAAAGCCTTTCAGCGCCACTCGCCCTTTAATCTCTTAACCGCTCGGACCAAGGAAGAGGGCTGGCGATTAGCCATGGAGAAGCGTCCTCAAATAATTCTTCTGGATTTGATAATCCCTGAACGAGAGGGCGAAATGGTAGCTTATGATCGTCGGGTCGGTTTTGACTTGTTGCGCGAACTTAGGCATTTGCCTGAAACTAGGGAATTGCCGGTAGTCGTTTTCAGCAATATTGACACTCATGAGGATCGAACTACTTCTGAAGAATTGGGAGTGACGGATTATCTACTCAAGGCTGAATTTTCACCCGCGGCGCTCGTTCAAAAGATTCAGGGATATCTCTAGGATAGGAGCGGGTAACCCCGCCGCTCGCGAGTGGCGAGGCGACTTTCTCCGCAGTATCAGGTGGAGCGGGAAACGGGACTCGAACCCGCGACCTTCTCCTTGGGAAGGAGACGTTCTACCAACTGAACTATTCCCGCTTAAATTGACAAGAAACGAATTTGGCGCTTTAATGAGAGTAGTAACAATGACTATTATAGCCGAAAAATTTAGTGTTCGTCAATGTTTATATATTGCTTTTGCGGTATTTTTGTTTTTTTTAATAGGGAATCCGGTTCAAGCTCAGGAGACGGTAAACGAGATCACTCTGGACAATATAACCGTCGAGCGCGGCTATACAACCTCAACCAGTGATGGAATATTCCGGCTGGGAATCATGCCAGGAGCCTTAGATCAAGAAGTTGTTGTTACACTAAAGAAGTTCGAAACCGAGGAGGTGACCTTGCCTCAGGATAAAACGTTGGTCAGCGAAATTTTTGAATACGACATTACCAATGGCGTAACGCCTTTAGAATTTTCACGGCCTTTAGCCCTGACCCTGGCCTATGAGTCTGATAACTATAGAGACAAGCAAATCTATTTTTGGAATAGACTGAGCGGTGAGTGGCGGGCTTTGCCGAGCCGGGTAGCCTGGGATCAAAATTATGTTCAGGCAATAAGCTATTTGCCGTACTCTCTGATCGCGGTGTTTGAAGAGCCGAATCCGGTTCACGCTCCGGCCAAATTTGATTATTTAGCTGCTGACGCGGCTAAGGGCGCAAAGGTTGCTTTTACTGATGCGTCTTTTCAATTAGAACTGACTCCGGACGCGGTAGTCAGCCGGACAATTATTACTCTCGAGGATTCGCCCGGCTTGCCAGCGGCAGTGCCGGATGATCTTCGGCTGGTTTCACCGCTTTTCCGCTTTCAACTAAAGACCGAGGATAACTCGTTGCTTAAACGGCCGATTTCACTCTGGCTGGCTTACCAGTCGCCGAATTTGAGAAAAAAGACTATCCGCTATTGGGATTCGGTTAAGGTTGGCTGGATCGAGCTGCCTGGCCAGACCTTTTATGATCAGAAGCAAGTACAAGGTTTTATCCATTTACCATACGCCATGGTCGGGGTTTTCGAAAGCGAAGAGGTCCAAGCACTAGAGGGGATGGCCAGCTGGTATGGTAGTAGCAAACCTTATGGCGCTGCTAGCAACGATTTTAACCTCGACACCCGTTTGCGGGTTACCAATCTGGAAAATAGCAAAACGGTTATCGTGACAGTAGTTTCCCGAGGGCCGTTTGTTCGTGGTCGGGTGATTGATCTGGCAAAAAAAGCTTTTAACGATATTGGTAATTGCCGAGCCGGGGTGATTCGGGTGAGGGTTGAAAAAATCATTTAAAATTCCATGATCCGCTTTAAAAACGTCAGCAAGATCTATAAACCAAACACCGCCGCGCTAAAAAACGTGAATTTGCGTATTAAGCCGGGCGAGTTTGTTTCGATTGTCGGTCAATCCGGCACAGGCAAAACCACCCTGGCCCGCTTGATTATTGCCGAGGAAAACGTGTCTAAAGGCAGCATTATCGTCGGCGGCTGGGATATTACCAATATTAAACAGGCTGAAATACCGACCTTGAGACGGCAAATCGGCGTGGTCTTCCAAGATTTTAAGCTTTTGAAAAAGAAAACCGTTTACGAAAACGTGGCCTTTGCTCTCGAAGTGGCTGGAGCCGAGCCGGTAAAGATTCGTAATATTGTTCCGCAGGCTCTGAAAATCGTAAATCTCGAGGATAAACTTGATCGTTTCCCCAATGAGCTTTCCGGAGGCCAACAGCAACGCGTCGTCATTGCCCGAGCCTTGGTTCATCGGCCGAAGATCATTATCGCCGATGAGCCGACCGGCAATCTTGACTCAATCAATGTCCAGGAAATTATCGATTTACTTCTCAAGATAAATAAATTTGGCACGACGGTAGTTTTGGTCACGCACAATCATGACATCGTAAATGCCTTGCGCAAACGGGTCATCACCCTTGATCAGGGACAGATAATCTCTGATCAAGAGGAAGGGAAATATTTGCTTTAGCCTAAGATTATAGAAACATGATTTCTTTTTTCCGCGCACTCAAATTCGCCTTTCAGAGCTTTTATCGGAATATCTGGCTTTCCGCGGCCACTATTTTAATCATGGTTTTAACCCTGCTTTCGATCAGTTTGGTCGGAACGATCAACATCATCGGCGATCAGGCAATCAAATCAGTGAAGGAAAAGGTTGATCTAAGCGTCTATTTTTATCCTGAGGTGTCAGAGACTGAAATAAAAGCCATCGAGTCGCGGCTGGAAACCCTCTCAAGCGTAAAAGACGTACGCTACATTCCCAAAGATCAGGCGTTGGAAGAATTCAAAGCCAAGCACGTAAACGACCCGGTTATTCAGGAAACCCTGGAAATTTTAAAAGACAATCCCCTGGGCGGGACCTTGATTATTCAGTCAAAAAACCTCGAACAGTATAACGACATCTTAAACGTTTTAAACGATCCAAATTACACGGAGCAGATATATGAGAAAGACATCGAGGATTATCAGACGATTATCAACCGGTTAAACAACATAACTGACCGGATTTACGAAATCGCCTTGGTGCTCAGCCTGGTCTTCGTGGTTGTCGCTATCTTGGTGATTTTCAATACCATCAGAATCACCATTTATACCCACCGCGAGGAGATTGGAATAATGCGCTTAGTCGGCGCTACCAATTGGTTTATCCGCGGGCCCTTTATTCTCGAAAGCGTTCTTTACGCCGTCATCAGCACCGGTTTGTCGCTGGGGATTCTTTACCCGCTGCTAAAAATAATTTCACCTCAAGTTACCAACTTTTTTGAAGGATACAATCTTGATTTAGTAACTTATTTCTCCGATCGGTTTTTGGAAATTTTCGCCTTGCAGATAATTATCGCCTTGCTTTTGGCCGTAATCTCATCGATGATCGCGATTGGGCGGCATTTACGGGTGTAAAATTAAACACCAGGCCGTTTCATTATCTTGAGCATGACAAAAACACAAGAAAAAACATTCGCGCGAAAAAAATCTTCACACCATCTCGGATTTCGTTTGAAGCGTCTCGGCAAATTCTGGCATGGGCTCGGGCCGGGTTTGACGACCGGA
Source organism: Patescibacteria group bacterium (assembly GCA_028714495.1). Classification (GTDB taxonomy): domain Bacteria; phylum Patescibacteriota; class Patescibacteriia; order JAHIZJ01; family JAHIZJ01; genus JAQTMH01. The sequence goes on along the minus strand of JAQTMH010000003.1, from coordinate 108,223 downwards.
GCGGCTGATGACGATCCCTCGGGCATTGCCACCTACTCCCAAACCGGGAGCCGTTATGGTTTTCAAATGCTGTGGCTGGCTGTTTTTACCTTTCCTTTTATGGCCATTATCCAGGAGATGTGCGCCCGGATTGGCTTAGTCACTGGCCGCGGTCTAGCCTCTAATATTCGTCTTCATTTTCCGCGCTGGATGCTGTATGTCTGCGCGGCGCTTCTTTTTGTCGCCAATACTTTTAACATTGGGGCCGATTTGGGAGCGATGGCAAAAGCGACGGAGTTATTAGCCCCGCAATTAAAATACGCCCTTCTGCTGATTGGCTTTACCGCGGTTATCCTGATCCTGGAAATATTCACGTCTTATCGCCAGTATTCGAAAATTCTAAAAGTCTTAGCCCTGGTCTTGTTGGCCTACGTGATTACCGCTTTGACGTTAAAGGGTGTTGATTGGGGCGATATCGCCAGACACGCTGTTTCGCCTTCATTAAAATTAACGCGCGATCAGATTCTCCTCGTCTGCGGTATACTCGGCACGACCATTTCGCCTTACCTTTTTTTCTGGCAAACTTCACAGGAGGTGGAGGAGGAAATACTCGATGGCAAAACCACGATCAAAGCCCGATCGCAGGAAAATAACTGGCCTGAGATAAAAAACATGCGCCGGGACGTCTGGATCGGCATGTTTTTTTCTAATCTGGTGATGTTTTTCATAATCCTGACAGCGGGAGCGGTTTTACACCCAGCTGGAATTACCGATATCCAGACAGCGGCTCAGGCGGCCGAAGCCCTTAGCCCCTTAGCTGGAAAATACGCCTCGCTGCTTTTTACTCTCGGAGTGGTTGGCGTTGGGCTGCTAGCCATCCCGGTACTGGCTGGATCGGCGGCTTATGTACTGTCTGAAAGTTTCCGCTGGCGCGAGGGGCTGTATCGGAAATTGAAAAATGCCTATGCTTTTTATGGGGTCATTATCGCTTCAATCATTATCGGTTTAATTCTCAATTTCGCCGGGTTTGATCCGATCAAAGCCCTGATCTACGCGGCGATTATCAACGGCCTGATTGCCCCGATAATCATGGTTTTCATACTCTTGGTCAGCAACGATAAGAAGCGGATGGGTGAATACGTGAATAAACCAGGGATTAATTTTCTCGGCTGGATCGTCACTATCTTTATGATTTTAGTAGCCCTGGCAAGTATCTACGTTATATTCAATTAAGGATTTGAAATATTTGCGAATGTTTGATAGGATAGGGTTGATGCGCCCTTTTTTGATTAGGTCGGATGTCAGCGCTATCGTTTCGAGGCGATAGAAATAAAAAACTTATAATGAGTTTTGCTCCGGGGTCGTCTAATGGTAGGACACCGCCCTTTGGAGGCGGGTATCCTGGTTCGAGTCCAGGCCCCGGAGCTAAGCTCGCTATATTGAAAGGACTTTTTTTGAAAATGACCGTCGAGGATTATTTAAAAAGTCAAAAAGTAAATTCTTCCAAAACCGAACCGCAAACAGCGGACCGGGAATTTTTGGATAAAAACGGACCAGAAGCATTTATTTATCGCTGTCTCATGTCAAAAAAATTCCGCAAATGGAAGGTCGGTGAAGATTACGTTAAAGAGCTGAAAGAATCTATCCACTATGCGGTGACTAAACATCTGCCGATTAATACTACCTATTTTTTCGGCGGGTATAAACTCTGGAGTTTTGAGACCTCCCCGGAGGTTGATTGGGCGGAATTTTTTAATATTTGCTATATGTTGAAATACATTACTCTCATTGTGCAGGCTTATGAGCCTGGAGTAATCATGACCTACTGGGCAGCTCATCCCTCAATTATGAAACGACAGAGCAATATACCGGAAAAAGACTGTTTAATCTACCGCCAATCGTTTAATAAATTACTTGGTGAATTTCTGGAGCATTTGCCGGGAAATATCAAGCTGGAATTAAGATCGTTTGCCGAGCTTTATCCTAATGAAAAAGAATATCTCGACGAACTTGAGCCTTTTATAGATAAAGTAAAGCAAGAATATAAAGATTGGCCTGAAGAACGCAAGAAAAAAAGAGAGGCAACGTCCAATCTTAATCTGCAGTGGCAAGGCGCTGAAGATTGGAAGCGGCTGAACGAGAACGAGAAGCAGGAGAAAATAAAAATGGGCCCGATTGCCCATGACGGTTATTGCCGGTTATCCCGGGTTCATGAAGCGATACGCGGATTAGGCAAGGTTGATTTATCCGCCACGCCGCTACCCAAGTATAATTCCATTCCAATCGGCACAACCTCAAATTCAGTAGCGAAATTCTGGACCGGTTTTGGCGTGTTAGAAAAGAGGGGAGACGGTTATATTGACCGAATTCTATCGCCCAAGCAGTTTGAGCAAATTAAAAACCAGGATCATGAGGTTGTGAAATCCGATCTAATACCTCTAAAAAACTTCAAGGAAATTTGGGTATATCCGGGTGAGTTAAGTTTTTCCTAATTAAGAAATATAATATTGCCGCTTAAATCTTTAGCGGTTTTTTTAATAATAATTTGCTTGTTCATAATAAAAACCTCTCTGACCATTCAGAGAGGGGGTTCGAGCTGGCCGCTTGATTAGGCAGTCGGCTCTTCTGGGAAACGGACCACGATCGGATCAACTTCGATCAGCGTGCCAGTGCCTGGTACCCAGGTTACGCCATGGGCCCGGCGGCAAGGCGGGAAAGCCGTACCCCAGAATTCTGTCCAGGCCTTGTTGAACACTGGGAACTCAGACTTGGGACAGACGAGAAGCACGGTAACCTTGACAATGTTGCTCGCGGTCAAGCCCATAGCTTGAACCTGCGAAACCATCTTCGCAAGGACGCGTTTGGTCTGGGAGGCTAGATCAGAAGGGATTGATTCTTCACCTTCTTGAAGTGTATCGACAATGCCGGAAAAGGGTACGAGCTCAGATCCAGGCGGCAGATCAATCGCCGGCGAGTAAGAAGCGCCTCTGGCTAGATCTTCGAGTCCAGAAGGAACACGTGGTTCACCCATTTTTCCCTCCCAGGGATGAAGGTACAAAAAGGAAAAAACAACCGCACGGGCATATTAGTATATTGGTTTTATTCAGTCAAATAGCTGTACAGAAAGATGCCTGATACGTATTTATTTGATATACTTATAAACGCGAGAAATACCAGTAAATATTAACTTATGGAAAAACCATATATTCCAATTGTGCTCGGCACTGCCAGAGAGGGTAGGCAATCTGAAAAGGTCGCCCAGGCAGTGCTTCACATTCTTAAATCGCGCGAAGATATCGAAATCGAACTGATTGACGTGAAAGAATATATTCACGGTCGAACGATACCGCCTTCGGAAAATAACAAACTCACAAAACCGTGGCAGGAGATTGTTAAACGAGCCAGCGCCTTTTTAATTGTTACGCCGGAGTATAACCATGGTTATCCTGGTGAACTGAAAATGTTGCTTGACCAGGATTATGACAATTATACTGGCAAGCTGGTGGTAGTCTGTGGAGTGTCAAAGGGAATTTTCGGCGGTACTCGGGTGGTTGAAAATCTTTTGCCGGTGTTACGGCAGCTCGGCTTAATCGTTTCCCAATTCTCAATCAATGTCAGCCGGGTGATAGATTTTCCCGAAGATCCGAAGCTGGCGGACGAAAAGTTCCAGGCGAACGTTTTAAAGGCGGCTGATGTTTTAATCCAGATGGCGAAAAAATAAACTAAGTGCCGTTTTTCTTGATTTAACAATAAATTTATACGATGGACAATCAAATCCGCGATAACATCTATCCTGGCTTGCGCGTGGAGATCGTGCAAAAGCAGGATCAACGCACTGGACGACTAACTGAAGGCGTAGTCAAAGACATTTTGACGAGTTCGCCAAATCATCCGCACGGGATCAAGGTACGCCTGGAAACCGGGGAAGTGGGGAGAGTGCAGGTTATTAAATCAGTTTAATATCGTACCCAGTACTTTGTCAGGGTGTATGAACCCCCGGCCTTTTTTATTGAGAATATTATGTAGTAAGCTATGTGCATAAGGGCTAATTGACAGTGATTCTGGGCCCGTGATAAGATGAGTTATTCTTGGAAAAGCTAGTACATTGACAATAATCTTGCTTGTTAAGCGGGCAGGATTATCTTGTAATTACCCACTACGCAAACAAACCATCCAAACACGAGGAGGTCAGTCTATGGCCGAGAACGGAATCTCGTACTGCTAGAACGAAACCAGTCGCTCGCGGGCTTCTCACAAAAGGAGAAACGGTCATGCGCGATATCAGGCTCGATGGCGAAAATCTCGGTTTGCCCGATTGTCTTCTGGCAGCCCGGGGTGAGGATGATGCTACCGGCGTTCACCTTTTTCCCCGGGTTGAAATCACCGGGGAAAGAATGCAGGAGATTGGTCAGTTTCGTGATGGTCTGGTCGCTTACGGCCAAGATCACGCGGTCTATGGTTTCAACACTGGCTGCGGCAGTCGCAAGTGCGTCATGATTCCCGGTGAAGAAATCACCGCGTATCAGAGGCACTACATTCCGGCTCACTGCGTTGGTTTTGGCGAACCGTTCCCAGACGAGGTAGTCAGACTGGCACTGGTATTGCGGGCCAATTCCTTTGCCAAGGGGCATTCCGGCGTACGGCCTGAACTCTGCGCGAGTCTGGTCAATCTCTACAATGCCGGCGTGATTCCCTATGTTCCGCAGATCGGCTCAGTCGGTGCCAGTGGCGATCTCTGTCCACTGGCGCATGTCTCGGCAACGCTCATGGGATCGGAAGAACAGCGTGCCTGGTATCAGGGTGAATTCATGACGGCCAAGTATGCGCTGATTGCCGCTGATCTGCAGCCGATCGTTCTCAAAGGCAAGGAAGCCATGGCTCTGACCAATGGTTCGACTTTCATTCTGGCCCAGGCAATTCTGGGACAGGCTGACCTTGAGTCTCTGCTTTGGTACTCGAATTTGGCAGCTGCGCTCTCGCTCGAAGCGATCCGCGGTGAGACAGCTGCGTTTGACGAACGGGTTCACCTGGCCAGACCCTATCCGGGTCAGATCCAGGTGGCAGCAGAGATTCGTCAGCTGACTGCTGGTTCAGAGCGGATGACCCATGCTTGTCGACTGGTCGATTTGCCAGCTGAGCATGTGAAGTCTCAGCCGAATGATCTGAAGGTGCCGCGCGTTCAGGACGCCTATTCTTACCGGTGCTATCCGCAAGTGGCCGGCCCGGTCAGAGAAATCATTGATCGGGCAAAGGAAGCTCTGTCAATCGAGGCAAACTCGGCGACTGACAATCCGCTGATCTTCCAAGTTGGCGAGCAGTTTGTCGCAGTGTCTTGTGGCAATTTCCACGGAGAACCGCTCGGGCATGCCAGTGAGCAGATGAAACTGGCCGCCCAGTGCCTGGCTAACATCTCGAACTCTCGTTTGTACGCTCTGCTGAACCCGGAATCGAGCTATGGCTTGCCAGCTGATTTGGCTGGTGAGTCAGACCTCAATACCGGGCTAATGATTGCCCAATACGCGGTGGCTGCCCTAGTCGCTGAATGCGCAGTAATGTGCTATCCAGCCAAGGCGATTTCGATCCCGACCTCAGCTGGCCAGGAAGATCATGTCAGCATGGCTTCAATCTCGGCTCGGCACATGCGTCGGGTGATCGAGCTGGCTTTCGCGGTGATCGCGTGGGAGCTCATCGGAGCGGCCCAGGGCATTACTCTGACTCAGAAGTCGCTCAATGATCCGAAGCTCGGTCGCGGTACCAGTGTCGCCCTTCAGGTGATCCGGTCGGCCATCGAGGAGATGAATGATGATCGATTCCTCATGGCTGACCATCAGAAGATGTTGAAGCTGATCCAGAGCGGCGCTTTGCGGCAAGCGGTTGCGGCGGCGCTCTAGGTGCACAAGTTCCCGGTCTGTTACAAACTCAGGCCGGGAAAACGGGCGAGTAGCTCAGTTGGTCAGAGCGCTTGACTGTGGATCAAGAGGTCGCGGGTTCGATTCCCGTCTCGCCCCAGTCTTTTGGCTCTTCGTGGTGTTGGGGGTCGGTAGCTCAGTTGGTCAGAGCGCTTGACTGTGGATCAAGAGGTCGCGGGTTCGATTCCCGTCCGGCCCCCCATCTTTTCTGGCGTATCAAGAAAGGCAGGTGATCAGAAGATGATTGAACCACGACTTCTGCGCGGACTTCGAGATTACCTGCCGGCTCAAATGATTGCCAGGCAAGCGTTAATCGAGAAGATCCGTCGCGTTTATGAACGCTATGGCTTTGTACCGATTGAGACGCCGGCGATTGAAGACCGTAGGATTCTCCTCGGCGAAGAGACTGATGCAAGCGAACTTAAGATCTTCCGATTTGATGATCCTGAAGGACGTCCAGCCGGACTGCGTTTCGATCACACCATACCTCTGGCTCGGTTTGTCGCCCTGTACCCGGATCTGCCCCGACCGTTCAAACGGTACGTGGTCGGACCGGTCTGGCGCGGCGATGAACCGGCACCTGGACGCTTCCGCGAATTCGTGCAATTCGACATTGACACTGTCGGCACCAGCTCAATGGCCGCTGACACTGAAATCATCGCCATCATCCACGACACTTTGGTTGAGCTGGGGCTTACCCGTTTCCTGATCCGTTTCAGCAACCGCAAGATCCTGAACGCTTTGATGGTTTTCTTGGGCCTCGATCCTTTCTGGGCCACGGACATCTTCCGGACCCTAGACAAGATCGAGAGAGTCGGCCTCGAAGAAGTCAAAGCCACCCTGACCAAGCAAGGGCCTGAAGGCGTGGATCAGAGAGAAGTACCTGCCGGTGCTCGCTGCATCGGTTTGGCTCCGGAAATTGCTGATCGGATTATGGAATTCGTCGGCATTTCAGGAGGAAGTCCGGTTGAGACGATCGAACAGCTCAGGCGCTTCTTCAATGGCTGCTCGGCCGTTGACGAAGGGATCGTCGAGCTGGAACAGATTCTGTCCGGACTCAAAGCCCAAGGCATCCCGCCCGAGCGTTTCATCATCGACCTGTCAATTGCCAGAGGTCTGGCTTACTACACCGGTCCGGTGTTTGAGACGAGGCTTCTGGATTTGCCGACCTGGGGCAGCGTGTTTTCCGGCGGACGGTTTGATGGACTTATCGGCCGGTTCAGCGAAACCAGCATTCCTGCTACCGGTGCTTCGATCGGCGTAGATCGGCTCTTCGCCGCCCTGGAACAGCTCGGCTTGGTTGGAACAGCGCCTAGCAAAACCCAGGTTCTGGTCACCGTCTTTGATCAAAACCAGTTGGGTGTCTACCAGCAGCTGGCCACGGAGCTTAGACGAGAGGGCCTGAATACTGAGCTCTACATGGGTGAGGAAACGCGCATCGGCCGTCAGTTCAAATACGCCGATGTTCAGCGGATACCGATCGCGATCGTGGTCGGTCCTGATGAGCTCAGCCGAGGCGAAGCTTCCGTGAAGAACCTCCGGACCACATTCGGCGCAGCAGGCAAACAGCACTCGGTTCCGCGCGACCAATTGATTTCGCACATTCGTTCACTTCTTGAAGCCGTTGAGTAACTTGCTCAACGGCTTTTTTTATCCACAACCGATATTTGACTAGAAATAGGCCAATGGTGTAATCTTATATTTACCTTGATAATTTAATTCAAATGCGCTAACAAAGAGGCATAGTAAATGGCCATTTCTGGCTGAATAGAGAGCTTGGGACAGTGGAAGCCAGGCCCAGAAAACCATTGAACACACCTCTTAAGCAGTCCCGGTCAAAACCGGGAACGGTGGTCACGCATCGTGAAGCTTGAAATAAGTGTCTGGTTGTTGCCTGATTTAAGGTAAAGACCGGAAATAAGGATGGGACCGCGGGAGTAAACTCTCGTTCCTTAGCTAGTTATTATTTTTAATAACTTGTCGAGGAATGAGAGTTTTTTAATAAATAAAGCAAACCAATGGAAAATTTACAACCACATCTGAGAATTAAACCAGGCGATATCGCCGAAATTGTTTTGATTCCAGGCGATCCAGCTCGAGTTAGGAGAATCGCCGAATATTGGGACGAATCCCGTGAGGTTGTTTTTAACAGGGAATTTTTGACCTACACGGGTAAATATAAAGGCATTCCAATTTCCGCCACTTCGACGGGCATTGGTTCTCCCTCGGCGGCCATTGCCGTTGAGGAGCTGGCTAAGGTAGGCGCCAAGATATTCATCCGTATTGGCACTTGCGGCGCCCTGAAGAAAACCATTGTTCCAGGGAACTTAATTATTCCAGATAAGGCGATCCGACAGGAAGGCACCACCAAAGAATATGTCGGCGAGGAATTCGAAGCCAAACCCGACCCTGAGGTGTTTCGGGCTTTGAAGCAAGCAGCTGAAGAATTAAATATTAAATATTTCATCGGCACAAACCGCACGCACGATTCATTTTACGAGCCAACTGATAATTTCTTAAAACTGATGGATTTGCCTGAATATAAAAAAGGCGAGCTAGTGAGTTCGGAAATGGAATGCTCGGCTGTGTTTACGCTAGCCCAGCTGCGAGGTTTAAAAGCCGGCACGGTTTTATCGGTCAATACCACTGAACCGCTGGACGAGATTGCGAAAGACCCCGGTTTAATTTATAAATTGGAGACTTCAGCCGAGGCAGATCAAGGCGTGGATAAAGCTATCAAGGTTGCTTTACGGGCGGTTGAACTTTTAAGCAAATAACCTGTATGGAATTAACCAGCAAAGACAAATTAATCGAGGAAAAGTTCAAGGCGCTCAAACCGCCAGCAGACTTTGATTTGCTTTGGAAGAAAGAAAAGTCGGCCAGATTTCAGCTGTTGTCAGTCAACTCACTGATTATCAAGGAGTTTAACAGGGATTTGTCGAGAATTGAAAACTGGTGCCTGGAACAGGGCTTTGACGGAATGGAAATTCGGATCCAGGATTTTATCGGTTTTACCGAGAATTTTGATCCAAATCCGCTGAAGAAAATCAGATTTCAGGGAAATTTAACTGTCCACTTATCAGACTGGGCCAGCTGGATACCTTTTTACAAGCAAGATCAGGCGAGATTGCTGCGTACTTTTTATACTCCAGCCAATGTCCGAAAATATTTCAGCGGCGATAAACCAGAAGTAATGATTGAACGTTTAACTAGAGAGTTAGATATCGCTGGCGAGCTGGATGCCAGGGTTGCTACTTGGCACGCGAATCAGATTGATTATGATGATATTTTATTTGGCGATCGGAAATATTCTGATCAGGCAGTGATCAGCGCAGTTCGGCAATTTACCGAAGACTTGATAAAGCGCGATTCTGGTTTTGCCAAACTATTAACGCTTGAAAACGGCAGTGCGATTGATAGGGGCGTGCGGCGGCTGGCGGATTTTAGGGAAATATTTATAAACCGTGACTTAAATGAAGTAGGTGTTACTTTTGATACAGCACACAGTGTTGCGGTGTTAGGGCAAGAAGCAGGTGATAGACCGGATTCGATTGACCAGAGAATTAAAAAGGAACTTGCTGATAATCCCGAAATATTAAAAAGGATAAAAGCAGTGCACCTGTCTGATTCTCTGACAACCAAAGAATTTACGAAAGAAGCCAGCCCGGATCAGCTCAAAAAAGCCAAAGCGGATTTTTGGTACAAGCGGCAAATCGTCAGGGATGTGGTAATTGACGACCACATTCCAGTCGGATTTGTTTTCAAATCAGCCAAGACGGTTCTGGAGATGATCAGCGCCAATAGCGATGGTAAATTGTGCGTGATTTGGGAACTGAGGCCAGCCAGTTTCGAGGTGTTAAAACAAGCCATAATATTGCAGAAAAATGCTTTGGTTTCTTAAGCATTGACAAACTGGATTATATATACTAAATTCCCTTGAATACCTGAAGCATTGATTTGATGAAAGACTAAAGGAAACGGCTCGAATAAATTTGCTAGTCACTCATTGACTATAATGGCTCTTTGAAAACTGACCAACAAACGAGGAGGGGAGACCATGGAATTCTTGGGTTTAGCAAAGCAGGGTTTGATTGGTTCGGCATCAGCGGCAGTCAGCTTGATGACATTTGACAGGCAAGAGGGTGCTTCTGGCGCTGACACATTTCTGGTCCGGGGCGTGGTGAAGGCCGGCCGGCTGGACATCTTGAATGGCGATGTGGCTGCTTATCGGACTCTTCAGGCACGGCTGGGTGATCGATATGGTGAGTTTCTGCCTGATTTTCGACTCGTCAACCAAACGGATGATCAAGGAGTGCTGTTTCTGGAAGTGGCGGGGGAACGGACGCTTGAGGCGATTTGCCTGGACCTGTGCGAATGGCTTGAAACACTGCCGTGTCACCATCCAATCATCCAGCGACGCCAATCTCAGATCGGCAACATCGTCGGCCAGGTGATTGACAAGCTGAGAATGATCTACAGTTTGACCAGTCGCGGCAATCAAGACGATCAAGAGACGTTTTTCCAGGAATGCCTGAGCGCGTTTCGGGTAAATCTGGAAAGGGCGAAAATGACCGGATTGAACCCAGCGCTGGATCGGCTGCAAAAGCGTTTTCCCTGGTTTTTCGAACGCTGGTCTTCTTCGATGGCGCTGAAAGATAATGTCGCTATCAATGTGCTGGTTAGCGAATCGCTTGACCAGCCACGGGTCAGATTCATTGACCCGAAGATGGCGTTGCCTTGGTCCAAAGAGCGCTTGGCGGACGGAAACATCGCAGTTGACCTAGCCGCTCTCGAAGCCTCGCTCAGACGCAAGGAATTGGAGATCAGAAAGACTGTGGGATCTGTATTCCATCTTGGCGCCTTGCGCAGAATCAAAAGGGCACGGCAACTGATGATTGAGGCGGGGATATTTACGCCTCAGCTCTATGAATTGTGCTGCGCGGTCTACTACAGTGCCTATGCCGCCTGCCGTTGTGACTATTGTCTAGATCCTGAACGGGTCTGGCTGATCGAAGCCATGCAGGAACAGGCCGGTCGCCTAATCTCTTCGCTGGCTGAGGTGGCCATATGAGACCCAGACTGATTCTCTGCGATCTCGACATGAGTCTTATCGGTCGGGATTATCAGCCGACAATCCAGCTAGACGCGTTCAAACTATTGGTTCGACAGATGATGGAGGCGGGCGATCTTTTCGGGCTAAACTCGGATACTCCGTATGAGCCGCTTCGGCGCTGGATGGGGATATTCGGTTTTACCGGTCCGATCGTCAGTGAAAAAGGAGCCATTGTCTCGACGCTGTCCGGCAGTCACCTACTTACTCGACAGCAGGTAATCGGCTGGCATTCGGTCAAGCAGCTGATTATATCTTCACTCCGGAGCGCTTTTCCAGACTTCGCCCTGACTGAGGAATACTACCTTGATCTCCTGTCGAACCAACGCGGGCTAGATGCGCGGTCAGGCACGATGATTGTCATCAATCCATTCCGTCTCTGTGGCTTTGGCCTGCATGTCTGGACAAACCAGCTGACTCCTGATTATGGAGCTTATCCCAGCGTGGTCGGGACCGTGAAAGTGGTTCTCGATAGACTGGGAATAACCGAGTTGGTGGACATCGATGCCAATGCTGAATGTGGTGTGCTGATTCTATCAAGTGCCGGGTTAGACAAAGAGCTTGCCGTTCCCGTGCTACGGCGGAAGTATCGTGGATACAGGGTGATCGCCATTGGCGATGGCAGGAGCGACGCCAGGCTCTTAGGACATGTAGACCTACTTTGCGCTGTCAGCAATGCTGCCGCTGAATTACAGGCGGTCGCTGACTTTGTGGCTACGGAGCCGATCACAGCTGGAGCTCTGGAAATCCTACAGCGGATTTCCACGAAACCCTTAGGGAAAAGGAGGAGAGCATGAAGCCACCCTACCTCGTAACCGAGGATCTGGAATTCCTCATGCGCAGATGGGCCGAGCGTGTTGGCTTCAGCTGTCCGAGTTCGGACTTTTTCCGGACCCTCCAGCAGGAGCTGCTTGGCTATCTGCGAACGATCTTTCGGCCGCTTGAACTTATCGAACTGGCTGATTTGAGCGGAAAACTGCAAGCCGCGATTGCTGCCCGAGCCGCCGGAACGATCGTTGTCTCGATCGACCAGATCTACAACCAGACGCCCTATCATCTGGAGTGCAACCGCGTGGCTGATATCAGCACGACCCAGATTCTAGGCGAATCGCGTCGTGCCGGCTTCGAGTCATTAGTTGACCAAATCAGATCTTTACCCAAGGGTCGTCCGATTTCACTGGTTGACGACGGTTGCTATTCAGGCGGCACCCTGCTTCGGATAACCGAACTAATGCGGGAAAATGGCTATGTGGTCAGTCAAGTCATCGTCGGGATAATCATTGGCCGGCCGGAAAACCAGCTTCTGGCCAAGCATCCATGGGTGGAGCTGGTCGGTGTGCGCGAGTACCCAGCTGTAGTTGATTGGGTCTGCGAGCGGGACTTTTATGTCGGCGTTCCTTTATCCGGGAGGACCGCAGGTCGTCGGGTTGATAGCCAGGTGATTCCGTGCGAGCCAGAAGTGGCTTTGCCGTATTGCCTGCCGTTCGGCGATCCGATCAGCGGCGCTTCGATTCCGACTGACTGCGTGATTGATTTTTCCAGGTTTGTGCTGGATCAGAGCATCAAGCTCTGGCAGGCAGTGGGCGAATGCTCGGGTCGGCCAGTGCTGTGCCGCGATGTTCCACGACTGCCCAAGGGTTGTACTCGAGATGCCCAGTACTTCATGGAATATCTCCGAGACACCCGGCCTAGTCTCTAATGTTCATTTCGATACGAGAGCAATCTCGTATCTTTTTTAATAATAAAATCGCTAGCCTGGTGATTTTCTGATACAATAATCAAGTAAACCTTTTAACTAAAAGGTTAATAATATTCCCCGGTAATATTGTTAGGTTAATTATATCACTTCAAATAATTGCGGATTTCTGTATTTTGTTCTGGCGACACGGTTTTATTGAATTGAAAAATTGTGATATAATGTAGCTGGAGTTTAATAAATAACTTTAATAAAATGCGAAAGAAAGCCACATTCATTGCCCTTTTCTTGATGTTGGTTTTAATATTGTCCGGCTGTGGGCAAAAGAAAAAAAGCACTGACAATGTAAATACAAACAACGCGAACACAAATAGTAATACAAACGCAATTGGTGGAGAGGCGCCTTTTACTATGTCTGGCAATACAAAAGTCTTTACGCTTAAGCTGGTAAACGACAGGTTTAATTACACCACTATGACTTTTTATGCCGGAGATATCGTTCGGGTAACGTTGGCCAGCGATGACCAGCCAGTCGACTTTGAATTTAAAGGCACTGGCGCGGTATCCACTAGCGGTACGTTCAGCACATCAATCAACAACACTGATCCAGGTGGAACCTATCAGCTGACATGTAAGGATCGCGAGTGCGGCAGCATCACCGTAAACGTTGTCAATTTAAATCCGGCTAGCGCAAATACCAACACTAACGCGTCCACTACCGGAATTACAAGAGTAGAGCTCCAGCGTCTGCCAGCTGGCACCACGTTTTCACCGAACGTCAATATGGAAGTGACAAACACATTCGAGGTCGGCGACCTGTATGGCATAGGTGTTATTGGAAATTTTACAGCCAACGATAAATATTCCCGCGCTATTGTCGACAGCGCCGGTAACGTGGTTGAGGCCGTAGGACCAGAAAGCCAACTCCAGGCTGGAAACAGCACCAACGGTTCCTGCTGTTTCAGTTTGCCCTCGACTCCGGGCGAGTACAGCATGAAAATTTACTTGAACGGAGTTGAAGCTCAATCAGTGCCAATCACGGTGAGCGAGTAACTCCGTATTTAACTGGCGGATGAAGATTATTTATTAGTATTAAATATTTAAGCTATGCTAAAAAGAACCACCTTAGTAGCCATTTGTTTGGTGTTTTTTTTGATTTTGACTGGCTGTGCTAAAAAAACGGATACGTCAAATGACAATAAATCAGCTAACAGCGGAAGTCAGAATCAGGGAGCGGGTATAACTGATCGAACCGACTACGTAATCTTTTATCGAGGGTCGACTCCGCCAGTTGTCTCGGGCGGTGTAGCCACAACTACATACATTGTCGGCCGGCCAGTGCCTGAAGCTGAAACAATAAAGAACAACGCGTATTTCGTGCCTTGGAAGATTTATTTCAGCCAGGTCCAAAGCTCATCCCAAATTTTAATCGGTAGCGGCTGTAACACAACTAAAGACCAGGTTGTTTATATTGATGGCTGGATTGATCTCAATCTCACTGATCTCGAAGTTGGACCGAATGATCTGCCCAGCAAAGGACCAGCCAAACCAAGCGGTACTGTTCATGAGACTGTCACAGGCGAGCCGGGGAACTGGGTTTGCGGCAGCGACACGCTTAACTACGGCGCGAACCAGGGTTCGATTAATTATATAAAGTCAGTTACTGGCACGCACACGGCGAATTTCAGCGACGCATCGAATCTGACAAATATGAAGGTCAGTGGCGCGGATATCTACCTCGATCTCTCAATGCCGGAGGACGTGCAGTTTATCTGGCCGGCTGGCACGAAGATCGAATACGCACCCGAAGGCACGCCGATCCCATTGGAACCTTTGTCTCCGAGCCAGTTGTGATTTTTTCGGAAAGGTTCAAAAAAGTTTTATAACAACAAAAGAGGACATTCGATGTCCTCTTTTGATTATATCTGCCAAGTTTATACTTGCGGCGGAGTGATGACTGCCGGAGGAGTCGTCTTCATTCCACGGAAACCAAGTGAAGCGAAGATTAAGGCGATTAGATATATGAAAAATCCATAAGCGCAAGCTGGCAGGGTTGTCGCTGGATTTTCCATTATCCACATTTCGTATATTGTTACGCCAAGGGCAAAGAGGGTGCCGATAAGTGAAATAACGAAAATTGATTTGAGATAGGTTTTTTTATCCTGGCCCAGGCCAATGATCGAGAGAATGGCTACAATTAGAAACATAAAGAAACCGTAAACACACGTTGGCAGTCCAAAAATCTCTACTGGCTGTCCGCCGCCGCTGCAACTTACAATCGCTTTCTCGCATCCGCCACCCCAGTAGTTATTATAGGTGAGGTAGCCTGAATAGATGACGCCGGCCAAAGAAGTGACCAGGATTGCCATTAAGGCTGTTTTTGATTTCATGCGTTTTGAATTTGGTTAATGATTACGCCTAAAAGTATTATACAGGAAAATGAATAATAAGTGAATATTAACCAGAACTAATGTTTGAATAATTATGACTAAACTATTGACAAAACGCTGTTTTGGGAGTATAATAAAGATGTAAGAATATAAAAAGCAAAGACAAAATCAAAATGGAGGGGTTAAAAAAGGACTTTCTTCAATTATATTCAGTGGTTTGAAATAGCCGTTTTAAAGTAAACGGTTTTTTATATATAAAAAAATAACAATAAAAAAATGAAATCAAATCGAAAAATTGCGAAAACACTGATGGTTTTTTTGACAGTCCTTGTTTTAATAGGACCTTATTCCCTAAACGGCCTGCAATACGCGAGAGCCGAAGGAGAAAATCTAACCGTAACGATTACAAAATCAGACGAAGTCACACCCGTATCCGGCGCCGGCGTAGCAATTAATTCAAGCAACTACACATTTTATTACTATGGATATACTGATTCGAATGGACAGATTCAAACGACCCTGACCCAGTCCGGCACATATTACGCTACGGTTTGGGTAAACGATCCTGATGAGGTAAGTCCACCGGCGTCAAGCTTTACTTACTCGGGTACGCCGGTAACGCTTAACCTTGCTTTGGTGGTGCCAGGGGTCAAGGGAACCGTATTGAATCCGAATAGCTTACCAGCCCAGTCGGCTAGTATCCAGTTGCGCGATGCCACTTATACGTATTTTGAAAATGCTAATACTGATACGTCAGGAAATTTTCGAATCGGATCCGATTTGGCATCTGGAACATACTATCTAGATATTAATCCGTCTTTCAGCGATTATGGAATTCTATCTACGATCGGTCTGGCGGTCACTGTGACCGCTGGCTCAACCAACACAGACTATCTCACTACGCCGATCCAGCTAGAAGCGGCTATGAAAACAATCCAGGGAACAATCACAAAACCGGACGGGAGCTTAGTTACCGATGCCATGGTAAACGCTTTTTCCATGGATGGGACATCTGGTTTTGCTCAAGACCAAACAGATCAAAATGGCCGATATAGTATGTTAATCGGACGGGGAAATTTTCAAGTGATGCTATCGCCATCGTGGGGACAGGGCGGGGCGCCTGACTGGGGCTATTTCGACATGCCAACCAGCGTGTCATTTACCCAAGCCAACAGCGTGGCAGAAACCGCGACAGCTGATTTTGTGGTAACGGTATTCGATTCAACGATTACCGGACGCGTGCTTAATCCAGACGGCAGTATTCCAACACCGAATTCAGTAAACATCAATGCCTGGAGCGCGGGCGGTTTTGGCGGCGGAGGCAGCACTCAGGCTGATGCCCAAGGGTATTTCAGTCTTGGCGTTCCCTCAAACGGCACCTTTATGATAAATATCCAGGTAAATAGCAACGATTATGGCGGGCCGGAAGTGCCATCAATACCAATAGGCAACCAGGAGACGAAGAATATTGGCACAATATATTTATTAGAAAAAACCGCCCATATAACCGGCCAGGTTACTGATAGCGTTGGCAATCCATTGGCTAATGAATTTGTAAATGCCTGGCAAATGTTCGGTTCTGGCTATGGAAATACTCAAACAGACAGTTTAGGCAATTATTCCCTAAGCTTAGTGGCGGGTACCTGGTTTGTCGACTCTTTCCCTTCGAATAGCGGCCAAACAACCTATGTGAAAACCCAGGCGCCCCAAAGGGTAGTAGTTGGCGACAATGAGACGGAATCTATGGACTTTACGTTCACCATTGCAGACGCTACTATCAGTGGAACTGTCCAGGACAATGAAGGCAGTACTCTCGACACTCTGAGTAGCTATGCCTATGCCAGGGATGTAAATCGCTCGGTCAGCGCCGAAGGAGATATGATGGGATACTGTGACCTTGGCGGTATGGTGGAGAACGGAGCTTTCAGTCTGAAAGTGCCAGCCGGCACCTACCAAATCGGACTCTTTATGCCCCCGAGCTCTAATTACACGCCTTCAGCCGAAGCCACGGTTACCGTTGGCACGGGTGAAACCCATGAAGGAACAGTGATAACGCTTCTGCCAAACAACGCCACAATTTCCGGCTCGTTGCTCGACCGCGACGGCAATCCGATAAACAGTGTCTGGGGAGAAGTATTTGCCAATAATGGTACAGGCGGTCAGCAATGGACGCAATTTATAAATGGAACATACACCTTAACTGTAGCCGCGGGTGATTGGAATATCGGCTATTGGGTAGATCCAGCTTCTGGATATATAAGCTCGTTTGGAGAAGATAACACCATAACAGCCATTGCCAATGGCACGGTAACGCACAATATAACCATGCTGAAGGCTGATTCAGTTGTTAGTGGTACGATTCTGGATCCAAACGGCCAGCCTCTGTCCAACGCCTGGGTTTCAGTTGATACTGAACTTGGCGGTCGAAGCTCGACGACAGATTCATTCTTTGGTCCGATGTTTAATCAGGGGAATATTTCTGATGTCAATGGTCATTTCTCGGTTACTGTGCCAGAGGGAAATTATTTTGTTTCAGCCTCAATGCCAACAGATCAGGGGTATATTTATCCCCAAGCACAAGCGGTGGCGACAAGTCCTTCAAGTCCAGCTGAAGTGACAATGCAATTCAGGCAGGCCGATGGCACGATTACCGGCACAGTTAGTCTGGACGATCAACCAATGGCCAATTCTTATATCAATGCCTGGTCAGAGGATGGAGCTTTTTCGGAAACCACGGCAAGCTCTGATGGTACTTACAGCCTGAACATTATTAAAAACCAGGCCTGGCATGTCAGCGCCACTTATGAAACTGTGACTAAATTTTATCGAAGTGACGAAATTAATGTTGCCGTTCCTGATAGCGGCACAGCTGCTCAAGACTTGGCCTTGATCGAATCGGACATTACGATTCCACCGGCTCAAACAGCCACGTTTGATTCGACTGAATCGAAAACTATGCAATTATTGGACGGAACTACAATCGATATGCCAGCCTACAGTCTAGATACCAGCGGCGATGTGACAGTGACAGCCACGCCAAAAGGCCAAGGCGTGCCTTCTACGGCTACGTCAAAACCAATTGCCTTAGCATATGACTTAACAGCAAAAGATTCACAAAATCAATTGATCACCTCGTTTCAGGCAAATGTTACAATTACTATTCCCTACACTCACGCGCAGTTAGACGCCCTGGGCATAACTGAAGATGATATCGCGCCGAGGTATTATGACGAGACCTCTGGAACCTGGAAAACGGTGAATAATGTCACGGTTGATAAAGATAATGACACTGTCTCGTTCTTGGTAGATCATTTCACCAATTTTGCCCTAGTCACAAACAAGCAAAACGCTGATCTTGAACAGGAAGAGGAAGGTCTCGAACTAACACTTTCCAGCCCGACGGACAATAGTGTTGCCTCGACTGATTCAGTGTCAGTCAGCGGGACCGTTTCTGATGCCACCGCTGAAGTAACAGCGCAATTGAATGGTGTTGATACCAGTTTAACAGTTGGTTCGACCGGAAGCTTCTCGGCTATGATTGTTGGCTTGAAAAAGGGATATAATACCTTGGTAGTTACAGCTGAGACAGACAGTGATTCAACAGACATTTCACGAACCGTAGCTTTCCGACCGACCAAGGCCAGCGAAAAGATTGTGACTGTACCGGAAAACGGCAGTCCTCAAGTTCGTGTCTTTGGCACGAATGGGGAAGTGTCTGCTTCGTTCTTCGCCTTCAATGAAAATCTCCGCGGCAAATTTGACGTTTTAACCGCTGATTTAAATGGCGACGGCGCTGATGAAATTATCGCTTATCCAGACAAGGAATTCAGCCCTCATATCCGGGTGTTCAATCTAAGTGGTGAATTCATCTCTCAGGTCTTTGCCTATCAGGAAGCGTTTAAGAATGGAATCACGGTTGAGGCAGCTGATGTAAATGCCGATGGCAGTGATGAATTGGTGGTCTTGCCAAAAAGCGGCGGTGGTTCGAATCTCCGGGTCTATAATTACCTAACCGGTTCAAGGGAATTGCATTTGCTTGACTGGATAATGGCTTACAACGAAGGTTTTCGTGGACAATTGAATGTGGAAACTGCTGATATTGATCGAGATGGACGAGATGAGATTATTACTGTCCCGGCTGAAAAGGGCGGTTCAAATGTCCGGGTCTACAAATACCAGAGCGCGGCTGAAGGTTTGACCCTGGTTGATTGGTTTATGGCTTATGGCGAGAAATTCAATGGCGGAGTGAACTTGGCAATTGGCAATGTCATGGGCGATTCCAAGCTGGAGGTTGTGTTATCTCCGGTTGGCCAAGGCGGTCCCAATGTCCGCGTCTATCAATACAGTTCGACTACTCAGGAATTCAGTTTGGCTGATTGGTTTATGGCTTACCAGGAAACGTACCGTGATGGGGTCAAGGTAACCCTGGCCGATATCAATGCCGACGGTCTTGATGAAATTGTTACTGTCCCAGTTTCCGGCGGCCCAAACGTCAGAACGTATGCCTACGACATGGCCACCGCGGGATTTAGTCTGGTTGACTGGTTTATGGCCTATGCCGAGACTTTCCGCGGCGGAGTCAATGTGACAGCCGGCTATCTTGATGGCGATAATTACGAAGATTTAATTGTAACACCAAATAGCGCGACTGGAACCAACCTCCGGATTTATGAATACAGCGCCACAACCTCGAACCTCGGACTAATTGATTGGTCGCTGGTCTATGGTGAAGCTATTAGGTCCAAATTAGACGTTTTACTGGCTGATATTGACGCGGACCAAATGTCTGAAATAGTTATCTCGCCCCTTTCTGGCGGCGGCCCAAATGTCAGAATGCTGAATCTGACAAATGGCGTCTTAGAGACTTCAGACTGGTTTATGGCCTATGCCGAGACATTCCGCGGCGGGGTTCAGGTCACGACCGCGGCAAATTAGAAACTTGAGAATAGAAAATATCAAAACTCCGTGGATAACACGGAGTTTTGTGGTAGCCTATTTATTCGTGAGGCAGAATTGTGCCAAGAAGCCAGATCACGCCTATGCCGGCGAATATCAAAAAGATCTGGTTGAGAGTATTGGTCAGCTTCCTTTCGTGCTGAATCGTGGGTAAAAGGTCGGCTAAGGCAATGTAGATAAAGTTGCCGATCACGAATCCGAGAATTGGAACTTCAACATTTTCAAATGTTTCCCGGGCGATGATAACGATGAGCGCACCCAAAACCGCAATCAAGGCACCAGCAATGTTCCAAATCAGGACTCGAGCTTTAGCCATGCCGCTGCTGATTAATATACTGAAGTCGCCAATCTCCTGCGGAATTTCATGGGCAATCACGGCGGCTGAGGTTATCAGGCCCAGTGTCGTGTCAGTCATAAAGGCGATGGCTATTATCGCTCCGTCCAGAAGATTATGCAGGGCGTCGCCGACAATAATCAATGGCCTGGCAGTCGCCAGATTATGGCTGTAGATCCGGGTGTGGACGTGAGTTTCGTCCTCATGGGGGTGTGGTGCCAGACCAGCAATTTTTCGAGTATGAAAAAAACCAGGATACCAATAAAAATAGCCATAATAATGTCACGGGTCTTGTCCGCTCCCTTGTCAAAGGCTTCGGGCAAAAGATTTAGAAACGTGGCACCGAGAATGCTGCCAGCGGCGAAACTCACAAAATAGGCTGACCAGCGGCGGGTGAATTGCTCTTTAATAATCAATAAAACACCGCCCATCAATCCCACAAAACTGACGGCCAGGGTGGCGATGATAATTATGCCTGTCGAAGTAGCCATTTCGTTCATATATAAATATCATAGGGGTGAATTGGCTTAACGTCAAACGAGTGCTTTGATAATTTGAAAAAATATTGATAGCGTGGTAAATTTCATATATAAAAGCGAATAGCCAATTATTTATAGTAATATGGGTACTAGTAAAGATCTGATCGCCGTAAAAGATATTTCAAAGACCTACCGCTTGGGTGAAGTCCAGGTAAAAGCCCTGCAGAATGTGACTCTGGCGATACAGCCGGGAGATTTTATGGTTGTCACTGGCCGCAATGGTTCGGGCAAATCGACCCTGCTTTATCAGCTGGGCTTGCTGGATTGGCCTGACAGCGGGGAGATATTTCTGGAGGGGCAGGAGGTTGTGAAACTGTCAGATAAACATCGGCGGGAATTGCGGCTTAATAAAATCGGCTATATTTTTCAAAATTACGCTTTAATTGCCGAACTTACAGCCTTGGAAAATGTCATGCTGCCAGCCATGATGCTGGCCAAGCCGGCCGTGGTTCGGGAAAGAGCCAGGCGCCTGCTCAAACGCGTGGGACTGGAGCACCGCCTGAATCATCTGATCAAGCGCTTATCAGGCGGTGAACAGCAAAAGGTGGCGATTGCCCGGGCCCTGATTAATGACCCAAAGATAATTATCGCTGATGAGCCAACGGCCAATCTCGATACGCTGGCGGCCAAAGACGTCCTAACGATTTTCCAGTCCCTTAACCGTGATGACGGCCATACGATTGTCATGGTCACGCACGAGCAGGAAGAGACGGCTTGCGCCAATCGGCTGATTAAACTTTCAGACGGTAAAATCGTATGACTCAAGAAACCAAAATCCCATTTTTTCTGGTCTGGCGGTATTTGAAACGGAGCAACAAATGGACTTTTCTCCTGATAGTTTTTTTAATGGCGATCGCGTTTATCAATCTGGTGTTTATCACCTCGCTTTTTGCCGGCATTATCGAAAGCGCCAATAATCAAATTATCGATACCTACACCGGCCATCTGGCCATGTCGCCGGCTGAGGGCGAAAAGGTGATTCCAAATGTGGCCGAGGCAATTAACAAGATCGAATCAACTGACCGGGTTAAGGCAGCCAGCGCGCAGATATTTTTACCAGCCAACATCTCTTTTAATAACCGAAGCGGCAGTTGGCCGGTGGTGGCGATTGATCCCGAGGCAGAGCGGCGGGTAACCAATGTCGCGAATAAAATGACGTCAGGGAGCTATCTCGACGTGACTGATACCGACCAGATAATCATCGGCCGGCAAATTGCCGGCGGCGAGGGTGTTGAAATGGACGCGTTTTCATTCAAAGGCGCGAAAATCGGAGACCAGGTAAAACTGACGCTTGATGGCTTAACCAAGAACTTTACTATCAAGGGAATTTTTTATACTAAATTCATTGATACTGACCAAAGGGCTTTTATTACCCAAGCGGCTTTAGATTCTATTACCCCGAACTATCAAGGCATAGCGACCAATATCGTAGTTCGGCTTGATGAGAAAGGCGACGAACAGGAAGTAATTGACCAATTGCGAGCTAGGGGATTAAATCTTTCGTTTTACACCTGGAAAGAAGTTGCTGGTTTGATGGCCACAGTGACAGACAGCTTTCTCTTTATCAATGCCCTGATGACTTCAGTAGCAATTCTCATTGCCGCGGTGACGATATTTATAGTCATCTACATCGATATTTCTTCGAAGCGTCAGCAGATCGGCGTATTGCGGGCGATTGGAATAAAATCCTACCTAATTCGTTCAACCTATGTGATTCAAACGGCCGTCTATTCGGTTTTTGGCGTTTTGCTGGGCCTAGCCATTCTGTTCGGCGCCCTGGTCCCGTATTTTAACGCCCATCCGTTTGAATTGCCGATTGGGGACGCTACCCTGGCGGTTAGCACGGTCGATTTGATATTCCGGGCGGAGCTGATAATCTGGGTGGCGCTGGGTTCGGGGTTAATACCGGCCTTTCTCATTACCCGGGTAAAAATACTGGACGCGATATTTAATCGGTAATATCGTTTTGAGTAGACAATATATTGAGTAACAAAAAACAGCCGAGGATAGTATCGGCTGTTTATATTTTCTATTTTTGAACCTCTTTGACAATCGCTTCGAATATTTTTGGATGGTTCATCGCCAGGTCAGCCAGAACTTTCCGATCTAAACCAATTTTTGATTTATTTATTCCGTCCATGAATTTTGAGTAGGGGAGGCCATGTTGGCGGGCGGCGGAGTTGATCCGAAGCTGCCAGAGCTTTCGAAAGGCCCGTTTTTTTGAACGGCGATCTCGAAAGGCATGGGCGCCGGCCTTGGTAACCGCGATTCTGGCTTGCTTGATTTTACTCTTCCTGCCCCAAAGATACCCTTTGGTTTTATTTAAAAGGCTGCGGCGTCTTTTGAGATGGGTGGTTCCACGTTTGATTCGCATACTCTAGGTATAGGGAATTAATTTTCTTAGGGATGATCTATTGCTATCATTGACTTGCTCATCGCGGCGCTTATTGCGGGTCGTTCGACCGCGCTCCCGGGAATTAAAATGGTCCTGACCCGATTGACGCGCCATGATTTTCTTAGATGAGGTTATTCTAAATCTCTTTTTAGTGCCTTTATGAGTCTTGATTTTTGGCATTATTTTCCGATTATCATAATTAAACGGTTGCCCAAGCGGCTTAAGGGCTGCTCTACTTTCACCGGGCCAAGGCGGGAAATAAATTCTTTGATTTTTTCGCGAGCCCGGGTTTGAAGCTGCATTTCACGGCCCCGCAGAATCATTTCCAGCCTGACTTTGTCGCCACATTCGAGAAATTTTATGGCGAGGCCGACGCGGTGTTCAAAATCGTGAGTTCCGATTTTGAAAGTCAGGCGGATGCCCTTTAGCTCGATTTTCTTTTGTTTGGCTTTTGATTTACGCTCGGCCTTTTCTTGGCGGTACTTATAGGCTCCAAAATCAATTATTTTGCAGACTGGCGGATTTGCGAGCGGCGAAACTTCAACCAGATCAAGTCCCCGTTCTTGGGCAATCCGGAGGGCTTCGTGGGTGTTAACCACTCCAAGTTGAACTTGGTTTTCGTCAATCAATCTGACCTGTGGTACGCGGATGAAATGATTGACTCTAACTTTGTAGGTGGTAATTTCTTATGAAGTTAATGGTTAGTGATTTGAGCAATTTATTCCACTAGCCGCCATGTACCCGAGCCCCGATAGACATCGGGGTAAACTCTGTGAGTGGTACATGGTGGAGATGAGGGGCCTTTCACCCCTGTCTGGATAGTTTTCCAAAAACCTTCTACCAACATAGTCTATCTCGATTGATTCGAATGAAAAGGGTCAAGACAGACAAAAGCCCTCTTCATTCTAGCTTCATAGCCCGATAACGACTTACTGAAACGGATAAATCGTCCGTCCTGATAATTTGACACCCGTTATCTCCCTATCAGGAGTCAAGAGAACGGATGGCTGTTGATTATTAGGCAACAGCGGGCGCAAAACTGAATGATGCGAAAGCATTCTTCAGTTTAGCGAAAGTCGACTTGGCATTTGTCGTTTTTCCAGATTTTGACAGAGTTCTGGAGCTCTGATTGGCCGGTTTTTGAATGGGCTACCCGTCGATGTTGGACATCCCCAGGTTTTATCTTGAGCGTTTCAAGGCCCGTCTGATGTTGCGCTCGGTTTCGCGTTTTTTGACGGTTGCTCTTTTATCGTGCTGCTTTTTTCCGCGGCCGAGTCCCAGGCTGACCTTGATCAAGCTACCCTTAGTATAAAGAGATAAGGGGATTAATGTCAAGCCCTGAACCGAGCTTTTACCGATCAGATTTTTTATCTCAGCCTCACGCAAAAGCAAAAGGCGCGGCCGAGTCGGCAAGTAATGGCGCTGGTTGCCCTTGGCCGGGGCATAGGGGCTGATATGGCAATTAAAAAGCAGGGGAATATTTTCGTGGATTGAAACATAGCTTCCCTTGAGATTGACCTGCCCGAGCCGGGCGGCTTTTACTTCAGCGCCGGTTAAGGCGATCCCGGCTTCAAATTCGTCCAGGATATCGTAATGAAAGCGGGCGTGTTTATTTGTAGCTAAGGTTGGCATATTGATTGTATTTTATCATTTTTAGGACTTACGCGCTTGCCGCTTTCGGCCCGGCGAAGCCGGTTCCATCAGCGGCTTTGGCCAATTTCTTTGTCAAAATGCTACGTTTTTGCTCGTCGTAGTTTGACTACGCCTCGCAAAATCCTCGCATTTTTCCTCGAACTTGGCTCAAACGCGTAAGTCCTAATATTATCTTGTTATGTAAAATTAGTAAAAATGAGCCTTGTAGCGAGTTAGCTAGAGTCTTTTGAAAATAACGACAGGAAAAGGTTTGATTCAGACAAAACCGTTTTTGCTCAAAAGCGGGTTTTTCTATTGTTTGTCAATGAATTTTCTAGTATAATATCAGCATGCTCAAGAAAGAGATATCACTCCAATTAAAACGAGTTTGCCATGAACTCTGGCCGGAGCTAAAGACTGAAGTAGGTCAGGATTTTTTCTTTCAAACGGTTGAGTATACGAAAGACGCTTCATTCGGCGACATCTCTTCATCAATCGCGCTGCAGCTGTCCCGCCGGTTGTCGCGAAATCCCCTGGACCTAGCCGAGAAAATAATCGGCAGCCTGAGCCGGAATTTTCAAAATAAATTTACGCGGATTGAAGCGGTCATGCCCGGATTCATAAATTTTACTTTGGGCAAGCTTTGGCTGAGCCAGCAAGTGACCAGGATAATCGAAGCTGACCGCAACTATGGCAAGGGAGACAGTGGTCAAAATGAAAAAGTGCAGGTAGAGTTCATTTCCGCGAACCCCACCGGACCGATTCACTTAGGCAATGGCCGGGGAGCCTTTTTGGGAGATACCTTGGCCAGAATTTTTTCGAGCCAGGGTTATGAAGCCAGACGCGAATATTACATTAACGATATCGGCAATCAACTCGAGATTTTAGCTGAGTCGGTTATCCGCCGGTATCTGCAAAAGCACGGCCTAAAGGTTGATTTCCCCGAACGCTGTTACCAGGGTGAATATATCAAGGATTTGGCAAAAAAATTGACTTTAGGCAATGTTAAGCTGAAAGATTTGAACCGCCTGAAAAAAAGGATTAAGGAAAAAATATTGAAAATCATGATTGACGATATTCAACGAATGGTTCAGGAAAAACTGAAGATCAGATTCAATAAATGGTATTACGAAAGCGAACTTTATCGCCAGGGCGCGGTGAAAAACATCCTTGAACAACTGAAAGCCAAAGACTTGATTTACAAACAGGAGGGCGCGACCTGGATAAAGACCAGCGCTTTTGGAGATGACAAGGATCGTGTCGCGATCAAGGCTAACCGGGAAAATACCTATTTTCTATCCGATGTCGCCTATCACTGGAACAAATTTGTCGAACGGGGATTTAACCGCGTGGTGGACATTTGGGGGGCGGACCACCAGGGCCATGTTATCAGGATGCAAGCGGTGAAAAAGGCCCTGGGCTGGCCCGGCCGCTTGGATATCATAATTGTCCAGCTGGTCCGGCTGATTTCACAAAATAAGGAAGTGAAGATGTCGAAGCGGAGCGGGACCTTTGTCACGCTGGAAGAATTGGTCGATGACGTCGGGCTGGACGTGGCGCGGTTCTTTTTCCTGATGCGTTCAAGCGATACCCACATGGATTTTGATTTAGACTTAGCCAAAGAAAAGTCCGAGAAGAATCCGGTATACTATGTTCAGTATGCGCACGCCAGGATTTGTAGTATACTGAAGCAGTCAGAGCTGCGGAAAATTTCCAAACAGCCGAGCAGGATCGAGGAATTTGACCACCAGGCCGAAATTGACCTGCTGAAGGAGCTGCTCCGCCTGCCCGACCTTTTGAAGGATGTTTGCGAAACATATGAAGTGCAGCGTTTGCCGTTTTACACGATCAAGGTGGCTGAATTATTTCACAATTTTTACACCCAGTGCCGGGTAATTAACCAGGGCGAGGTAAATCAAAACCGCGTCGTTCTAATAAAAGCCACTCGGGTGGTTTTGCGAAATTGCTTAAAGCTCATGGGAGTGTCCGTGCCAAATTCAATGTAAGCGCAAGCCAATATTTAAGGGAGGGTTTATGCGAATTGGAATTGATTGCCGAACAATTTTAAATCCCAAGACCGGCGAAAGGGCCGGCGTTGGGCATTATTCCTATTACCTGGTAAAAAATCTGCTGGCCCTGGATAAAAAAAACGAATACGTTTTGTTTTTCGATTACCGTTTTAAAGATCCGCGAGAGTTTCAGCAGCGGAACGTGAAAATCAGATATTTCCCGTTTTCCCAGTATAAGAAATTTCTTCCCTTCAGCTATTCGCATATGCTGATTACGGCGTTTCTTAATCGTGAGAAATTGGATATCTTCCATTCGCCGGCCAATGTCATCCCCTACACCTACAGCCGTCCCAGCATCGTGACAGTCCACGATCTGGCAATCTATCGTCACCCTGAATGGTTTCCGCGCGGCCAGAAATTCAGCGTTTCGATTTTAGTGCCGCATAGTTTGCAGCGAGCCAGGCGGATTATCGGAGTGTCGCAGGCGACGAAAAATGACATTGTAAAGATTTTCAAGATCCCCGAAGGAAAAATTAAGGTTATCCACGAGGGCATGAAATTGGAGAAATGCCCAGGCGACGCAAAAGGCTTGGGTAAAAAATACGGTTTGCCTGGCCAGTATTTGCTTTATGTCGGTACGCTGGAGCCGCGAAAGAATTTGGTCAGGTTGGTGTCGGCCTACCATAATCTAATAGCTCGGCAGAAACATCTGGCCAAATACAAGCTGGTTTTGGCCGGACACCGCGGCTGGCAGAGCGATCTGATATTCAAAAAGATAAAGGAGCTTGGGCTGACCAACCAAGTGGCTTACTTAAACTACATTCCGCATCTGGATAAACTGGCTTTGATCAAGAACGCCACGGCTTTTGTCTTTCCCACGCTTTATGAAGGTTTCGGCTTGCCGGTGCTCGAAGCCATGTGCCTGGGAACGCCGGTAATCACTTCTAATGTCGCATCGATCCCTGAAGTGGCTGGCCAGGCCGCGTTTCTGATCAATCCGCGAAACGAGAGGGAATTGACCGAGGCGATGAGAAAGGTTTTAAGTTCCGATTCGCTTCGCCAGCGAATGTCTTCCGCCGGTTTAATTCAAGCTAAGAAATTCAGCTGGCGTAAGTGCGCCGAAGAAACGCTCAAAGTCTACGCCGAAGAATTCACGAAGATAGCGCAGCAACGGAAAAACAAAGAACAGCCACAAGAAAAAAATAAGAAAGCCAAGGTCAAAACTAAAGCCAGGAAAAAATAAGAGCGCCCGCCGCGAGAAATTCGCAACGGGCGTTTTGGTAACGTGCAGCGCTTTGTGGTTAGACGCGGAGGGCCTGCTTACTAGCGTGTGAGAGGAGAATTGTGGAGGGCGGTGAGAAGCGCCGGGGTCACTCGGTTTCCACTGATCGTGGTGATGGCGCCTGCCTGAGTATTGGATAGCCAATTCATCTTGTAGGCCAGGGTGACTGCCAGAGCCTCGTCACCGGCCTCGGTCAGACCGGACAGAGCCACGATCAGTCTGACGTTCGGACAAACGATGCCGCCGCCCCAGAGCCGCAGATCGGGACTCCGAGACTGCCAGGAGCTGATATGATCAGGATGGCCTAGGAGACGCATTGTCTTCTCCTGAGCGAAGTCGAAACAGCCATCCGCGAACCGATTGTCCTCGAATTGTCCGAACGGCATCAGAAGAACGACCAGGCCGGTTTGTTGTTCCCTGACGCAGAGATAAACTCCGCGACGCCCAGGCTTGTCGTTCTCTGGAAGCTTGGTGATCAGATTCAGCAAGTGTCTGACATACTCGATCGTTGCATCGGCTTCTTTTGCGTCAATGAACATGTCCGGGTCCTCCTTATCTAGTATAGACGACTAACCACGCAGTATCACGAACTGAAAATATTAGCATAACAAAGAAATCGTGTCAAGTCTAAAAATCGTATCCTTTTTTAAGTTTTTCCCTGAGCAAAAATATATACTTTAGGTAGGATTAAGTACTCTTAGAATTATTGCTCCACCCGTGGTATTGTGCTAAAATGAAACTAGGCTAATTTTAGATGATTATGGCTGAATCAAAAATAATTCTTTTCGTTGAGGACGAGGAGCCAACTGCCCGGGCGCTGGGGGATCTTTTCCAAAAACGCGGGATTGAATTGATTAACGCGCCTGATGGAGCAATCGGTTTGGAACAGCTTAAGATCCGACGGCCTAGCCTGGTCTTGCTTGATTTGATTTTGCCGCGAATGCACGGCTTTGAATTTTTAGAAAAGGCGAAAAGTGATTCCGAATTGAAGGCCATACCGATTATTGTCCTGTCGAATTTGTCCGGTGATTTGAACGTGACCAAGGCGAAAAATCTGGGAGCAGCTGACTATTTGGTGAAAACCGATACCAACGGCGACGAAATCGTAAATCGCGTTCTCGGGTATTTATAAGGGAGTGATAAATATTGATTAGACATGCCTGGACAGAAAAAGAAATTTATTTTAATTATCGAAGACGAGCAAACTCTAGCCAGATCTTTAACTGATAAATTAACTCGTTCGGGCTATCGGGTTGAATCAGAGATCGAGGGCGTGCGCGGCCTGCGGAAGGTGGTCGAAACAAAACCAGATTTGGTAATTTTAGATATTATTTTGCCGGGATTAAACGGGCTTAAGGTGTTAAAATCGCTGAAATCCAAATCTTGCACCAAGGATATTCCCGTCATATTGGTCAGCAATGTTGACGACAAAGAGAGTCAGGACGAGGGAATGAAATTGGGTGCCGCGAACTATCTGATAAAGACCAGTGTCAGTTTGGCAAAAATCATCCAGGAAATTGAGCGGCATATTATTAGATAATAAACACAGCTTCCCAAGGTCAAGCGCTTGCCTTGGTGGGAATTTTATTTTATAATAAAAAGCGCCATCAGTTTTTTTAAATGACAAGAAGACAATGCTACCGAGCTTTCCGAAGCTAGAGGAGGACATCCTAGCCAAATGGAAAAAACAAGATATTTTCAAAAAATCCCTGGCCCAGACTAAACAGGGCAAACGTTTTGTTTTTTTCGAAGGGCCGCCGACAGCCAACGGCTCGCCGCATATCGGACACGTGCTAGCCCGGGCGTTTAAGGACATCATCTGCCGGTTCAAGACCATGCGGGGGTATTTCGTAGAGCGAAAAGGCGGCTGGGACACGCAGGGTTTGCCGGTTGAACTAGAGGTGGAGAAGCAGATTGGGGTTTCCGGGAAGAAAGACATTGAAAAGTACGGCATTGAGAAATTCAACCAAGCCTGCCGGGCCAGCGTTTGGAAGTACAAAGCCGAGTGGGAAAAAATGACCGAACGTATCGGCTATTGGCTGGATCTGGAGCGCCCCTTCATTACTTACGAAAAACCTTACATCGAAACGCTGTGGTGGATTTTCAAACAGCTTTGGGATAAGAAACTGCTAGTTAAGGATTATAAAGTCGTACCGCAATGTCCGCGCTGCGAGACCGCCTTGTCATCGCACGAAGTGGCACAGGGGTATGAGAAAGTAACGGAGAATTCGGTTTATGTTAAGTTTAAAGTTACAAGTGACAAGGGACAAATCAAAAAAGGAGATTATATTCTGTCGTGGACAACTACCCCTTGGACATTGCCGGGAAACGTGGGGTTGGCGGTTAGCAAAGATACCGAGTATATCGAGATTGAAATAGGAGAGGAGAGATTTGTTCTAGCTGATGAAACACGGAAGCTTATTAATCTTCCGTTATCGAAGAAAATAGAAAGTGGTAGACCCATGGAGTCTGGTATAAATATTATTAACAGGGTAAAAGGCCAAGACTTGGTTGGCATTGAATACGAACCGCTTTTTCCAGGTGCGATTCCAGAAAGCGTGAAAGGCTTTGAAAACGCCTTTAAGGTTTACGCTGCTGATTTTGTAACCACCGACGAAGGTACTGGTGTGGTTCATACCGCGGTTATGTACGGCGAAGATGATTATCAACTCGGCGCAAAAGTCAGTTTGCCAAAACATCACACCGTAACTCCGGATGGGCATTTTACCAAAGATGTTAAAGAGTTCGCTGGCCAATACGTAAAGGATAAAAAAACCGAGCAAGCGATTATTGATTCGCTTAAACAACGTGGCCTGCTCTATATGGAAGAATTGTACGAACATGATTATCCGAAATGCTGGCGCTGCCACAGCCCGCTTTTGTACTATGCCAAGGATTCGTGGTTTATCAAGATGTCGGCTTTGCGTGAGCAGCTGATTAAGAACAATGAGCAAATTAATTGGGTGCCGGAATATATCAAACAAGGCCGGTTTGGTGAATGGCTAAACGAGATAAAGGATTGGGCGATTTCGAGGGAAAGGTACTGGGGTACGCCGATTCCGATTTGGGAGTGTAAAAAGTGCGGAGAACGGGAATGCATCGGGAGTTATCAGGAATTAAATAAGAGAAGCGGTAAAAAGGAAGTACTGGATGAGTCGTTTGATCCGCACCGCCCGTTTATTGACGATATAATAATACCTTGTAAGTGTGGCGGTGAGATGAAACGCATATCAGAAGTGGCTGATACCTGGTTTGATTCCGGCGCGATGCCGTTTGCCCAGTGGCATTATCCGTTTGAAAACAAGGAGCGCGTTGATAAAGGCGTGAGTTTCCCGGCTGATTACATTGCTGAGGCGATTGACCAGACGCGCGGCTGGTTTTACACTCTGCTGGCCATTTCAACCGCCCTGGGCAATAATTTTCCGCCTTATAAAAACGTAGTTTGCCTCGGCCACATTCTGGATGCTGATGGCCGGAAAATGAGCAAACACCTGGGCAATGTGGTAAAGCCCAATGACGCCATCAACGAATTTGGGATTGACGCGGTGAGATGGTATTTCTTCACCGTAAACCAGCCCGGAGAATACAAGCGCTTTGACCCGATGGCCTTGCGGGAAACCGTGAAAAAGAATTTTCTGGTCCTTTGGAACGTCCTAAGTTTTTATAAGCTATATCAAACAGAACCATCGGTACCAGCCTTGCCCAAAGCCAAGAATGTGCTTGACCGGTGGGTCTTAGCCAGATTGAGGCAGACCGGCGAATCAGTCACTGATTGTTTGAACAAATACCAAATAGCTGAAGCCGGCCGGACGCTGGCAGACTTTATCGCCGAACTTTCAACCTGGTATGTGAGACGGAGCCGGGAAAGATTTAAGCTCGGCGAAAAATCTGAACAGGCTGAGGCAAGAAATACTCTGGGTTACGTTTTAATGACTTTGACGGAATATTTGGCTCCGTTCACGCCATTCTTGGCTGACGCGGTTTATCAGGAGGTTGGCGGAGCGAAAGATAGCGTTCATCTCGAGCCGTGGCCCGACCTGAAAGATCTGCCGGAAGAGAAGGAACTGTTGGCGGAAATGGATATGACCAGGCGCATTGCCGAGCTGGTTCACGCCGCCCGGGCTAGCCGGGGTATTAAAGTACGCCAACCCTTGTCCCAGCTGGTCGTCAGGACAAAAGCATTCCGGACTGAACTTGTTGATATTCTAAAAGCTGAAGTAAATGTCCATGACATATTTTTTAGAAATGAACTGCTCAAGAGCGCCGAGTGGGAGGTGAAAGAGGCGGCTGGCGTGGCGGTTTCCCTGGATACCACGATAACCGATGAACTTTACTACCAAGGCTTTATCAGGGAAGTTATTCGCCAGGTAAACAGCTTAAGAAAGGAAGCGGGTTTAACGATTAAGGATTCGATCGAGTTTTATTTTTATAGTGCCGAAGCGAAATACCAGCTGGCCATGGAGCAGCATCTTGCCTGGGTCAAACAGGAGACTATCAGCCGAAGCGTTTCTTACGGCAAGATTCCGGAGACGAGCCTGGTTCAGAAAGAATTCAAAGAGGGAAAGACGGTAATTGCCCTGGGCTTAAAGAAACTTGATTAATTCACATGCCCGGTACTTATAAAACAACCGGACTGGTTTTGCGGCGCCGACCATTCCGGGAAACCGACCGCTGGTTCGTGGTTTTGACGCCTGATCGGGGAAAGCTCGAGCTTTTGGGCCGAGGCGCCTCTAAGATAAAAAGCAAGCTGGCGGCTCATCTTGAGCCGTTTTCGTATGTCCAGCTTTTAGTGGCGTCAGGCAAACAAACTGACACGGTGGTTTCGGCAGTGCTGATAAAGAGATTTCAAACTCTGAGCCAGAATATCGTAAAAAAAACCTGGGCGGATTATATCGCGGAAATCGTTGATTGCTTGCTGCCGGTGCCGCACGCCGATCCGACAATGTTTCGAATGGTCGGCGCCACCTGGAAGAATCTGGATTTAATACGTTTATCAAGAGGCGATGACTATATTAAAGGATCGCTTGTTATTACCGGATTTGTGCTGAAAATATTCAGCCGAGTCGGTTATCAGCCGGAGCTTTTTCATTGCGGCATCTGTCGGCGACGCGTTTTGCAGAATGGCAACGCCTATAATTTTTCACACGGCAGCTTAATTTGTCCAGCCTGCCAAGGCGGTACAAAAAATAGCCGCAACGTTATGCCGGTGACAGGTTTGACTATCAGAATTTTACGCTATGCTCTCAAACAGCCATATGGTAATATCCGCCGACTGAAGGTTTCGCGCGAGCCGATGCGAGAGGTGAGAAAATTCATTGATCAGTACGTGACATTTCACCTGGAAAAAGAACTGAAATCAGTCAAGTTTTTACGATATTTTGAAAAAAAATCGCATCTCCTGTCAGCGCAACCTTGACATTAATCGAAGTTCGTGTATACTGTCTTAGTTAAGGCAGGAAGTTGTTTAGGCTAGCGGACGCGGTCTGCCAAGGAGGGGACACTATGAACTTTCCCAGTTACCATGTAGGTGAAATTCGCACTCCTCGCAAGATAAAGAGAAAGCTGCGTGATACACCGAATCTCAGCGGTGAGCAGAGGTGCGTTCGCTTCTTCGCCATCGCTGGGGGGCTGGCCCTCGTTCTGAGTCTCTGCGCCGCGCTCTTTCTCTAGCCGTTTCGCGTCTCACGCGGTTCGCTCGAGCGGACCGCCTTTTTTATTATTGTCCAAAAAGACAAAAAATGTTATAGTTATAAACTATGATGGCCAAAGGGAAAAATAAAGAAGCCAAGAGGGTTGAAAAGGGCGAAGATAGCGCGCACGGTTTAATGAAGGCGATATTCCGCGATGAGAAAGGTCAAACCCTTGATATGACCCGTATGGAAAGGAAGACCAGAAATTGGAGGAAGATTGCCCTGGTCAGTTTAATTGTTTTTTTAATTTTAGCCGTGGGAGCCGCGATTGCCGGCTTCTTTTTGTTTAATCGGACTAAGCCATTTGAAGAGTCAGGGGTGGATTTTTCCTATCTGGGCGGCACTCAAGCGGTTTCAGGCGAAGAATTTACCCTCAACATAAATATAAAAAACCGAGAATCATCAGCTCTAAGCGACCTGATTATTGAAGTGCAATACCCCGAGGGTTTTACCTACGCCAAGGCCAATTACGGACCGGCCAATCAATACAACAACCAGTGGCGTCTGAATAACGTATTATCGAACGCGGACGACACCCTGGAAATTACCGGGCAGATGATTGGCGAAGTTGGTTCCAGCAAAAAGTTTTCCGCCACGCTCTCCTACACGCCGCTCAATTTCCATTCTGAATTCCAAAAAAGCATTGATTGGGAAGTGGTAATTTCAGAATCTACCCTGAATCTTGAGCTCAAGGGTCCCCGCGAGGCCATTCCCAACCAGCCGGTAGATTATGAAATATCCTATGATAACGTGTCGAAGCGAGATTTAGAACAAATCAAGCTGACGGTTACTTGGCCCAGCGGGTTTAAGCTGAATTCAGCCGACCCAGAGCCCAGCCATGAATCCGATGAATGGTTAATCGATCGTCTGCCCGCTGGCGAATCGGGCAGTATTAAGATAAACGGACAATTTGAAAGCGAGCCCGGTGCCAGTCAGGAAATAGTGTGCAGTCTTGGCCTGGCTCAATCAGACGGCTCAGTCAAGAAACAATTGGAGGAAAATTTCATGATCCTGATGATCGAACCACAACTTCAGGTTACGGCCAACCTAAATGAAGAAACCGATACCCAGGCCGTTAAATGGGGCGATACTTTGGCTTACGCGATCAACGTAAATAACGCCGGAGACGTGAAGCTTGATGAAGGAAAAATAATTGCCACTTTTGAGTTATATAGCAACAATGAAAAAGTCGCGGTCAACGCGTTAGATTGGGAGAATTTGATCAATCCCCAAAACGCTACCCGAGAAGGCCAGATTCTTACCTGGGACGCGAAAGGAGTCGAAGCCTTGAAAGAGCTGAAGCCCGGGGATAAGGCTGAAATAACCCTGGAAATAGAGTTGCTCGAAGCGCCGCCGGCCGAACTCGTAGGCAAGGAAAATTTTGAGATACGGCCTAGTATCGAATATCGCGGGCAGCGGGTGAATTCGGGCGGGACTGAGCCAGTACCATTTTCGGCTACCAGCCAGGCGGTCGCTGCCAGAATTTTGAGCCAGCCGACTTTAACGGTTGAAGCGCGCTATTATGATCGATCAGGCAAGGCTATCGGGGTCGGACCGCTGCCGCCGGTGGAAGGTGAGGCCACGGTTTTTAAAATATTCTGGACTCTAAAAAATTCTTCGAATGAATTGACCAAGGCCAGCATTAAAACCACTTTGCCGGAAACAGTCAGCTGGATCGGCCAGGGCGTGGTATCGGCCGGCGAACCCCTGGCGTTTGATCAGGCTACCCGCGCGATTGAATGGAAGATTAACAAAGTTCCGGCCAGGGTGGGAGAGTCGATTGCCGCCCTGACCGCGGAATTCAGCGTCAGCCTAGTGCCGACCCGCGAGCAGCTCAATGATTATGTTTTGTTGATCGACATAACAGTTTTATCTGCCACGGACAGTTTTGTCAATGACATAATCGAAGCCACGGTTGACGCCAAGAGCACGTCTCTGAGCGATGATGAAACTGGCCGGGGAAAAGGCAAGGTGATTGGGCGGGGGGATTAGGGAGTAATTAATTAGTTGATTAGATTATTAGTTAATTAGTTGATTGATTTATTGGATGAGTAGTTGGTTTTAAGATTATAAACCTTTTAACTAAAAGGTTAATTGACTGATGAGTTTCAAAATTCTTAAAAAATCAACCAAAAGCCAAGCCCGCCTTGGTTTACTAAAAACCACTCACGGTGTCATAGAAACGCCGTTTTTTATGCCGATTGCCACGCGCGGGTCAGTTAAGGCAGTCACTCCCGAAGAATTGAAAGCCCTGGGAGCGCGAATCGTTTTGGCCAATACCTACCATTTATACTTGCGGCCGGGTCTGGAGATAATTAAACGGGCTGGAGATTTGCACCGGTTTATGAATTGGCCGGGGCCGATTCTGACTGACTCAGGCGGCTATCAGGTTTTCAGTTTGGCGCATGCCCGGAAAATTACTGACAGCGGGGTTGAATTCACTGATGAGAATTCCGGCCAAAGGCACAAATTGACTCCGGCTCGGGCTATGGAAATTCAAAAAATCTTGGGTTCTGATATTCGGATGGCGCTGGACGAATGCTGCGGTTATCCAGTGACCAAGGCCATAGCGGAAAAGGCGGTCAATCGGACGACTTTGTGGGCAAAAGGTATTTCGAAATTTCTAAAGATTTCGAAACAGCTAACCTTCGGCATTATCCAAGGCAGCACTTTCAGAGATTTAAGGCAAAAAAGTTTAGATGAGATAACAGCCTTACCTTTTGACGGATTTGCCCTGGGCGGATTGGCTGTAGGCGAACCTGAAAGTAAAATGTGGCCGATCGTGAAAGAGTTCGGACCGAAATTGCCGGATAACAAACCCCGATATCTCATGGGCTTAGGCAAGCCACACCAGTTGGTTCAGGCCGTGAAATACGGCCTTGATATGTTTGACTGCGTCATCCCGACCCGAAACGCCCGGCATGGACTTCTGTATGTTTGGCGGAAGAATCCTAAAAGTAAAAATTTACGATTTGCTGGAAATAGTTTTTACAGCGAGGTAAGGATTAAACAGGCAAAATACAAAAATGATTTTAAACCCTTAGATAAATATTGCCAATGTTCGACCTGTCAAAACTATTCCCGCGCCTACCTGCGGCATTTGTTTATGGCCAATGAACCGCTGGCGCTTCGATTAGCGACTATTCATAACCTGACTTTTTATTTATACTTAATGAAAACCATACGTTGCCAAGTTAAACTTGGAAGGTTATAAACTAATCAATCCACTTGCCGACTCTAACCAGGGCGGCTTTTTATTTGACATCTTATTATTACTTTGATAATTTACCAGCGTTGAATAATCGAGTCTAGCTCTTTCCACGAGGAGGGGAATATGGTCGTCATCGAACGTGGCTACCTGGGTTTGTTGGTCCTGTCTTTTGTCGTGCTGGTTGTTTGGATAGTCGGACTTCCCGTGACACTCATCGCATCGATTCCGAACCTTACCGGCCATTCAGCGATCAACTTCTGGCTGGGCAAATGGTGGGTGGCCCTGATTGCGTTCATTGTTTTTGGAGCCCTCATCGGCTATCTGCTCAAGCTTTGCTGTGAAGTGGACAATCCGTCTGATGATATAAGCCTAGCACATACTGTGTAGGGCAAGCTCACTGCGTAAGTGAGCCTTTTTTATAGACTATTGACAAAATAATAATATTCTGATAGTATACCTGGTTGTTGTTTTTGGCTTGGCGGCAAATTGGCAGACAGGAATTCTGGCACTGGAGCGAAACTGGAGAGAGATGAGAGGAGGAAGAAAGCCATGTTCGTTCGTTTGTATTTCGGTGCGGACGGTCTGGTGGCTGCTCGGGTGAGTACCAAGGAACCATTCCACGATGGAACCAATGCAGCAGCCAGCTGGAAAACGAGAGCTGGAAGTTTCAGCTCATGCGTCGGCGAACCGGATGTCTGGAGGTATGACTTCGACAACCCAGAAGCCGCACAAGTCCAGGGTTGGCTGGATCTCTACGGAATCACGCCGATCCGAGTGGAGATCGAGGAGCACGCCTATCTGGATG
Source organism: Patescibacteria group bacterium (assembly GCA_028714495.1). GTDB lineage: Bacteria > Patescibacteriota > Patescibacteriia > JAHIZJ01 > JAHIZJ01 > JAQTMH01. The sequence goes on along the minus strand of JAQTMH010000003.1, from coordinate 70,286 downwards.
ACCAGGCGATCAAGCCGTGGCGTGGTCGCTATGAGCGAGGGCAATCGACGGCAATGGTCGACTCGTTCATTGATGGCAATCCAGCCACGGACAGTTACCCGGTCTGGCGGATCAATGTGTCTGGCACGAACTTCGCCAGCGCGTATGACCTGTACTGCCGGATCCGGCGGGGCGACGAGGAGCCGACCGAGTGGTGGGACAAGAAGCCTGAGCATACTGAGTCAGCAGTTGCTGGCCAGTAACCAAGTTCACTGATCCTTGCCAATGCCAAAATGCCAAGCCAAGCCCTGGGGCGGAAACTCTCAAGCGATGAGGCGCATGAACACCTGTTCAGCGCTGTAATCCGAGAGAATCCGCTCCTTCTTTTTTTGTTTCAATCTCCTTGCCAAAATTCTAAAAAAATGATATAATTAAAACAGCCAAAGAAAAAATCCATGGTTTTTATACTCTCCGCAGTCAAATTTGTGGTAGTGGATATCTTGGGAAGCATTATTTACTTCCCGATTTGGTGGTATACCCGCGGCACCAAACAGGCGGCTGGTTTGATTTTCAGAAATATTTCGAACGCGGAAAAAGCGCTCGCCATCGGTATTCTTTTCAGGTATTTCTTCAAACCGATGTACGCCGACTACACGAAGAGCGGCCGGGCAATAAGTTTGGTTGTCAGGTTTGTCCACCTCTTAGTGATGTTGGCAGTGTTGGCTCTAGTTACTTTAGCCAATCTTTTGTTATTGGTCGGTTGGCTGGTTCTATTGCCAGCCACTATCTATATAGTTTTTCTTAATAGCCAGGGCTTGTAAATATGCCAGGACCAAATATCACAATTCCTCCAATCCAATATTTTCCCTGGTCTGGCCCAGCCGGCAACCGAGGGAATAAAAAGGCCGAACAAGCAGGCAGTCTTTTGGGCTGGTTCAACGGACAGGTGATTTATTGGAAGAGGCCCATTAACGAATTTAGCCTTTGGCTGACCAGATTAAAAGAATTCAGCCAAAAAGTATATCTCTCGATTTTGATAATCTTTGGAGCTTTTGGCCTGCTCCTGGGTTTTTGGAAGCTCTCCCAGGTTTGGTCCGGCGATGTTTCTCTGGAAACGATTTGGGAGACGCGGGCGCCGGAATTTTTCCTGTTCTGGGTGGCGGTGTTGGTTTTTGAATATGTATTTTTCCGCTTGTCCTGGGAATCACAGAAGCAGAAAATAATCAGGCGAGCCCCGCCGGCGCCGAGTCAGCTGGCCCGGGTGGATTTCTCGGTAATTGCCGGGATACCCCAGCGGCAATGGATTGACGTCTCGCACTTTTTTACGCGCGAGTCATTGAAAGCCATAGAGCGGGCGGTTAATCTGGGGCACGCGTTAAAACATCCGGCCGTCGAACCGCTGCATTTGCTGTCGGTCATTTGCCGGCACAAGGATGTCCAGCTGGTTTTTGCCAGACTGGGCGTGACGATGAAGGTTTTGTCGGACAAAGTCAATCGTACCCTAAAGGCCAAGAACGGCGCAAGCGGGGGCAGCCCTCCTTTGTCCCAAGGATTTTACCAGCTTCTCTTCGGCGCCTACGAGGAAGCCTATCGTCGCCGGTCAAAAGCCGTTGAGATACCGGATTTACTGACCGCGATGATGAAAACCGGACGCGAGGCTCAAGCAGTGCTATACGATTTAGATATCGAGCTGGAAGAACTCAGAAACGTTGTGATCTGGATTAACATTCAGTCGGCTTTACGGCGAAATATGAGCCATTATCGCAGCCAAGCCAGATTTAAACCAAAGGGCAATATGAACCGGGCAATGACAGCCGTAGCCACGCCTTTTCTCGACCGTTTCAGCACTGATTTGACCCAGCTGGCTAAGGCCGGATATCTGCCATACTGCGTTAACCGGGAACAAGAAATCGAGTCAATCTACCGGGCGGTTGAATCAGAATCAAATGGAGTCGTTTTGATCGGCAATCCCGGGGTAGGCCGTCGCACAATTATCGCCGGCCTGGCTGAACGCATGGTCACTGAAGACGTTCCGGAGCTTTTCCGCGACAAGAGATTGGTCAGCCTTAGTTTAAGTTCATTAATCGCCGGGGCCAGCGCGCCCGGGGAATTGGAGCAACGCTTGCTGGGAATTTTAGCTGACGTAATTCGTTCGGGGAATATTATCTTGGTCGTCCAGGATATTCATAATATGGTTGGCGTGACGACCGAGCGGGGCGAGGGTCTTGATTTGTCCGAGGTTTTTACAGAGTATGTCAATAAAAAATCTTTCATTGTCATCGCCACGTCAAACCCAATCGAATATCGCCGCTATGTTGAGACTGGCGCGCTGGGCGCGTGCCTGCGCCGAATTCCAGTGGAGGAAATGGACGAAAACCAGACGATCCTGGTACTGGAGGCAAAGGCCGGCGTAGTGGAATACCAGCAGCAAGTTTATTTTTCTTATGACGCGATCGCGGCCATAGTAAAGTTCAGCCAGCGTTTTATCCACGAACGATATTTGCCGGAAAAGGCGACTCAGTTCATGGAAGAAGTGGGCGCCTATGTTCGGCGTACACGAGGCAAGCGCAAGATAGTCACTAGCGAAGATGTCGCCCAGGTGGTTTCAGCCAAAGTCGGCGTGCCGGTGACCAAGGTGACGGAAAAGGAGAGCCAGAAACTGCTTCATCTCGAAGAACGGATTCACGGGCGGTTGGTCGGCCAAGACGAGGCAGTCAAAATGGTGGCTGAATCATTGCGCCGGGCGCGCGCTGAACTGAGAGATTTGAAACGGCCGATTGTCAATTTGCTTTTTCTGGGGCCGACTGGCGTAGGTAAAACCGAATTGGCCAAAACCGTGGCTGAAGTATATTTCGGTTCTGAAGAAGCGATGATCCGGGTTGATATGTCTGAGTATCAGGAAAGCAAAAGCATTGACCGCTTAATCGGCGCGCCGCCGGGCCTGACTAAGGGCGAAGAGGGTGGCTATCTCACCGAAGCGGTCCGACGACAGCCTTTTTCCCTGCTGCTGCTGGATGAAATCGAAAAAGCCCACCCTGATATTTTAAACGTCTTTCTTCAGGTAATGGATGACGGCCGGCTGACTGATTCGCTTGGCCGGACTATAGACTTCACAAATATAATTCTGATTGCGACTTCAAATGCCGGCACGCCGTTGATCCAGCAACGGGTCAGAGAGAATAAACCGATTATGGAGATACGCGACGAACTTATCAATACTGAATTGAGCAAGTATTTTCGACCGGAATTTCTAAACCGTTTTGACGGAATAATGGTCTTTCGGCCGTTAGCCCAAGAAGAGCTATATCAAGTGGCTGAATTGTTGCTAGGCAAAGTAGCCGGCCGACTGGAAGAAAAGGGGATTTCGCTCAAAGCCACGCCTGAAGCGATTGCTGAATTGGTCCAGGAAGGGTATGACCCGGCTTTTGGCGCCAGGCCGCTCCGCCGAGTGATTCAGAACAAGGTTGATAACGCCTTGGCTAATCATTTGCTCCAGGGCAAGCTTACCAGGCGCGACGTGGCAGTGCTTGAACCGGGCGGTGTCATTCGGGTAGAGAAGGCAGAGAGATTATAGATTATTAATCTATAAATTAAAACAACTTATGGTTGTTTTAATTTTAAGCGCTTGACAATTATTCTTTTTGGATAATACTGGGGGTTGCGTTTGTTCTTTGGGAATAAAACTGGAGGGCAGAAAGATGAACTGGAAGATAGTAATCTGGGGCTTGATCACCACAGTTGCTTTCATCTGTATCAACACCTGGTTTGAGCCGGATCAGAAACAGTTCTGGTTTGTAATTCTTGAGCTGGTTTTGACAGTCAGCGCGTCGGCCACCGGTATTTGTCTGGCTATCAATCGCTATCGGTTTGAAGCTCGACTGGGCGAGACGGTCCTGGTCTTGGCCAAGTACCAAACAACAGATGAGGCGGGATTGACTAACGAACTGGCTGTGCAATTGCCAAGCGGACGAATCACCCACATCAGCGAGAGGAGAATCCAGAACGACGGATTTCTTGTTGATAGCGGAAGTTTTCTGGTAAAGGTAGTAGGCGGGTTTGCCATTCAGGGACCCGAACCACTGCCCGAGATTACTTCCTCGTCATTAGAAATACGAACCTTGGGTGAGCGGGGCCGGTTCTAATGGCTGAGAACAGCCAAAGCACTTTCAGCGACCAGTAGTAACAATGCTGGTCTTTTTTATTGACTTTTGGCAACATATTAATTAAGATTGACTTCTGAATTGCACCTTACAATCTATAAAGAGGAGGGGAGTTAGATGAAGCCGATTGGCAGCAGACGGATTGAAGAAGTGAGGGTTTATGGCGCAGACGACCGTCCAGGTGTGGTCCAAGCTCGGGTTAATCTCTTCGGCACGGATATCGGAGTGGCAACCGAACCAATTGACTTGGCTGGTTGCCTTCTGGTGCCGCGCTGGGAAGATGTTTTGAGCCAATTGCCAGTTGGTCGTCGCCAGCGTTATCGCTGGGAACCGACTGACTTGAGGTGCCAGGTTGTTGGTGGCGCGTACAAGGCTCTTCGTCAGCAGGTGATCGTGTGTCATCAGTACGGTCTGACACTGAAGCAGGGTGAAAAAAGCGTGGTCTTGGAGGCCCGGACCTTAGGCCAGCGCATCAATTCAGCGGTGGTTGGTTTGAGACAGCATAATGTTGAAGAAGTGCGGGCCAGTCTCCAGCCACTGATTCGGGAGATCCTGGAACAACCTGGTATGACCAAACCCAGATCTCTACCTAAGCGGGAAATTCAGCGGATTCTTGCGAAACTTGAGCGGGCGGAGGATTCGCTCGGTCGAGCAAATCCCGGTGCCCTCATAGTCGAAGCACTAAGGACCGTTGAACTCACTGATGAACGGCTGCTCGAGGCGATTATGCGGGTTGAGCCGATTGTGGTCATGCGACGCCAGGTCTTCATCAATCTGATTCAGTGGGCTGAGTGGATTTTCGGAGATCTGATTGATCTCTGCGACAAGTCGTTGAGGCCGAGAGCCTTGCGAGGGATGAGCCGAATTGATGTTCGTCGCCTCCAAGGCCATCTCTGGGAAATGGCCCAGCGCTTGGATGGGATTGATTACTATCCCTATGTGGTCAATGCCCGCTACTGCGCCAGGGAGCTTCGAAGCGCAGCTGCCTGTTTGGCTTCTGGGGAGTGGCGTGAGTTCCGCTCTTTGATCACCCGCGCCTTGATGTCAGCCCGGATCAAGCAAGCCCAGATTCTAGTTGAACGTGTGATCTACCGGCTGCTTATATCCATTTTGGGAGGATGGAAACGCATTGCCTATGAAGCCATCAAGCGAGACCTTTACGCGGCTACCCAGATTGTCAGGTCAATTGACGAGTCAGGCTTTAGCCGGCAAATCAGGTCTGAGGTATTGGTTATTACCGAAGCAGCGCTTGATTGTTGGGGAAAGGGGACAGTCGGTGATCCCGGATATTTCCGCGAGGAATTGAAACGCGCCTCAGCCCTGATGACGGGAAACCTGGCTGAACTTGAACCTCAGGAGGGATAACATGGCCAGTAAATAGCTTCAGTTAGCCGAACCCCTGAGAGGTTTACTGAAACAACAGGCACTCGGCATCGAACGCCATCTGGCTAGCGGACAGAAACAGTCCGGTTCAATAACCTGTCCGAGTTGTTTCAGTCCAGCTCGCTGGAGAAAGCTGGGTAATGACCAAGTCAGGGTGTTGTGCAGAGCTTGCGGCTTCGGCGGTACTGCCGCGCTCATTGACCTCAAGTAGAGATCAAACCCTTAGAGTATGATTACTTTAAGGGTATTTTTTTGCAGTTCCAGCTAAATAGAATTATTGAAATGGCTATCGGGTCTAAAGACCCTCGCTACTTAGATTGCGCACGCTGGTTTTTTGCTTTTTTTGCCAAATTTAGTTATAATATTTAGGTAATAAAAAAAACACCCAGACATTATCGAGGTAGGAGGGCCACCTGGCCAGAGGTGGATCGAAGCCCCGATAAGAGGTCTGGGTAGTTCCGGCTGATGCGCCCGGGAAGATTGTGAAGACAGCCAGGATGTGCGATGTTGATATATTAACAATAACGCTTTAAATGTCAAGAGAAAACGATTTAATGGAAAAGATTGTCTCGCTAGCTAAGCGCCGAGGTTTTATATTTCCGACAGCGGAAAAATACGGCGGCCTGGGCGGTTTCTGGGACTGGGGTCCGCTGGGAGTTGAATTGAAAAACAATATTAAGCGCGAGTGGTGGAAACGGTTTGTCCAGGAGCGGCGCGATGTCGTTGGCTTGGACAGCGCGATCGTCACGAATCCCGAGGTTTGGAAAAAGAGTGGGCACATCGGCGGTTTCGCAGACAAGCTGGTTGAATGCAAATATTGCCACCATCGTTTTAAGCAGGAAGACATCAAAGAAAGTAACCAGTGCCCGGATTGCGGTAAAAGCGTTTTTGAGCCAGCCAGGGATTTTAATCTCATGTTTAAGACGTTTGTCGGACCGGTCGAAGCCTCAACTTCAGTCGCGTATTTGCGGCCGGAAACCGCTCAAAATATTTATGTGAATTTTGAAACAATTGCCCAAACTTCGCGTTTAAAGGTTCCATTCGGCATTGCCCAGATCGGCAAAGCCTTCCGCAATGAAATCACCCCGGGCAATTTTGTTTTCCGGACTCGGGAATTCGAGCAGATGGAGCTGGAATATTTCGTCAATCCGAAAGAAGACGACCGGTGGTTCAGTTATTGGGTGAAGGAAACGATAAAATGGTTTTTGGATTTGGGAATTAAAAAAGAGAATTTGCGCGAGCACGAACAGGCCAAAGATGAGCTAGCCCATTATGCCAAGGCCACGGTTGACGTTGAATATAATTGGCCGTTTTCGACCGGAGCCGGGGATAAAGGCTGGGCCGAGCTTATGGGCGTGGCGAACCGGACCGATTTTGATCTGAAGGCGCACGGACTTAAGTATAAGGATGAGAGCGGTGAATTTGTGCCTTATGTGATCGAACCGTCATTCGGGGTGGAGCGGTCAGCCCTGGCGTTTCTGTTGGATGCCTATGATGAAGTTAAGGGCGGCCGAACCACGACAACGGAGAGCAATAAAGAAAAGGAAGTAGTGCTTCATCTGCATAAAAGTTTAGCGCCGATAAAAGTCGCGGTTCTGCCGCTGTCAAAGAAAACCGACCTGGCCAAGGTGGCGAACGATCTATACGAGGCGATCAGAAAGAATTTTATCTCAGCCTATGACGATGTGGCTTCAATCGGCCGACGCTACCGCCGGCAGGATGAAATTGGCACGCCTTACTGCGTCACGGTTGATTTTGAATCGCTCAACGATAAAAAGGTTACGGTTCGCGACCGAGACACGATGGAGCAAGAGCGCGTCCCCATGGCTGAGCTGTCAAAGTATTTAAACCACAAGCTTAATGAGATATTATAAAAAAGTACTGGCGAACGGCCTGCGGGTAATTACCGTACCGGTTAAGGAGACCAAGGCCGTGACGGTTTTGATAATATTTAAGGTCGGCTCGCGCCAGGAAAATAGAGGCTGGGGCGGGGTTTCGCATTTTCTCGAACATCTGATGTTCAAAGGCACCAAGCGTCGTCCGTCAACGCTGGACATATCAAAAGCCCTGGACGAGGTTGGCGCGGAATATAACGCTTTTACCACCAAGGATCACACGGGCTATTACATAAAAATAAATTACGAGCGGCTGGACCTCGCCCTGGACATGCTTTCGGACATGCTCCAAAATTCGCTTTTTGATCCTCGGGAGATCGAGCGTGAAAAGGGCGTGATTGCCGAGGAAATAAACATGTACGAAGACAATCCGCTAATGTACGTCGAGGATGTTTTCGAACAAACCGTGTTTGGCAAAGACCACCCGCTCGGCCGCCTGATTATCGGAAGCCGCGCCAGCGTGAAAAAACTATCCCGGTCTCAGATAATCGATTATTACGCCCGTCATTACCTGGCGAAGCGGGCTGTCATCGTGGTGGCCGGGCCAGTCAAAGCCGAGATTACAAAAAAAGTTAACCGGTATTTTTCCAAACTCAAGCCGGGAAACATTGAAAAGAAATTACTGTCCCAAAAGACAAAACAGCCGACTCTTAGGATAAATTTAATTAAAAAGAAAACCGAGCAGATTCAATTGTGTCTGGGATTTCCCACTCTGGCGAGTTCTGATCCTCGGCGTTACGCCCTCGGCCTGCTAACGATAATTCTCGGCGGCAACATGAGCTCACGCCTGTTTATTTCGATCCGGGAGCGTCAGGGTTTAGCTTATTACATTAGAGCCGACGCCAATTTTTATGAAGATAATGGAACATTTTTAATCCAGGCCGGTTTGGATAAATCACGATTGGTTCAGGCGATCGAAGCGATCCTCAAAGAATTAGAAGAGGTGGTTAAAGAGCCGGTTACTCAGGCAGAGCTGCGAAAGGCTAAGGAATTCATTCGCGGAAAAACTGTTCTAGAGCTGGAGGATTCGAGCAATCTGGCTGTCTGGTATGGCCGGCAAGAGGCGCTTGAAGGCAAGATTATCACACCCGAGGAACGTTATAACAGGATAAAGAAAGTTACCAGAAGCGAAATAAATAAAATTGCGAAACAGATATTCCGGCAATCGAAGCTGAATATTGCCCTGATTGGCCCGATCGGTGATATTAGCAAGATTCGAGGAGCCGTCAGAGGGCGGTTATAGACACTTTGCGCCATTGGCCGATTTTCGTTATACTGGATATAGTTAAATATAAAATATGGCGGACAAAAACACTCAAAATATAACGATTTCCACAACCTCGATTCTGAAGGTAATTTTGATTATCCTGGCAATTTGGGTTTTGTACCTGATTAAAAATGTCCTAGGCATTCTGTTCATTTCCCTAATTATTACCGCCGGCATGACGCCCTGGGTGGATTGGCTCGAAAATAAAAAGATTCCGCGCGTGCTGGGCACAGCCATTCTCTACGTCATACTTTTGGGCATTTTCAGCCTGGTAGTCATTTTAATAATCCCGGTTTTGTCTGAACAAATCGGTCAGATTATCTCGGTTTTCCCTTCATACTACGATAAGATCGTGAAGGGCTTCGAAGCCTTAAAGGCGTCATCGGGCGATACCGCGCTGGTTTCGAGCGTCCAGCAGTCACTCGGCGCGATCAATCAAAGTCTGACCAAGGCGGCTAGCGGTATTTTCTCAAGCTTGGTGGCGGTTTTTGGCGGCTTTGCCTCTTTCCTAAGCATTATGGTCATTGCCTTTTATCTGACCCTGGAACGCAATGGCTGGAAAAAAACGGTGCATGCCCTGGCGCCATCGCAATACCAGCCGTATCTCACTCATTTGGGCAATCGGATTACCGTGAAACTGGGTGCTTGGCTGAGAGGCCAGCTGCTCCTGTGCGTGATTATTTTTGTGATGTCATATATCGGTTTGACGATCCTGGGAGTTAAATACGCTTTGGTGCTGGCTTTGATAGCCGGTCTGACAGAATTTGTTCCGATCATCGGACCGATTGTCGGCGCGGTGCCGGCTATTTTCCTGAGTTTCGCCCAGTCGCCGTTAAAGGCGCTTCTGGTATTGATTCTCTATATCGTGATTCAGCAGCTTGAAAATAATCTGATTGTACCGAAAGTCATGCAGCGTTCAGTGGGTTTAAATCCAATCGTGGTTATTATCGCCATGCTGATCGGAGCCAAATTGGGCGGTATTATCGGAATGGTGCTGGCGATTCCGATCGCGGCGGTGATCCAGGTATTTTCCAGCGACTTCTTCGGGCAGAAACGCAATCGTGATGACCAGCTCGAAACTACTGACTCGGGCTAAAAATGATATGGGCAAGCTTTTTGTCGTGGCTACGCCAATCGGTAATCTGGAGGATGTTTCGCCTAGGGCGATACGGGTATTAAAAGAGGCGGCGGCGATTATCTGCGAGGACACCCGCGTATCCCAAAAGCTTTTAAGCCATTTTGAGATCCATCGGCCTTTGATCAGCTATCACCACCATAGCCGGCTGGATCGCTTAGACGCGATTGTCGAAAGGCTGCGGGCCGGGGATTCTCTCGCATTAGTATCCGACGCCGGCACCCCGGGCATATCTGATCCCGGCAATGTTTTGATACGTTATGTCGTCGAGCGTCTCCCGGGAATAGCCATTGTGGCAGTACCAGGGCCGTCAGCTTTAGCTGCCGCGGCCAGTCTTTCCGGGCTGCCGACTGACAATTTTTTGTTTTTAGGCTTTTTACCCCACAAAAAGGGGCGAATGTCTCTGATTAAGCGGATCTCTGAAAGCGAAATGACCGTAATATTTTACGAATCGCCGCATCGAATATTGAAGACCCTTGATCAGCTCAAAGAAATTTTAAAGCCTGACCGCCAAACGGTAATAATCCGTGAAGCGACAAAAATACATGAAGAGCGTATTGGCGAAACGATTGAGGCCTGCTGGAAATATTTTCAAGAACATCCGGATAAAGTGCGAGGGGAATTCGTGGTTGTGGTTTCGGGGAGGGGTAAAGATAACAATATTACTGAAAAGTTATGAACAAAAAGTTCTACCCCGCACTATGTCGCTTCGCGCCAAATGCGGGGCAAGCATTACAACACCAATTTACCATGATTTAAATATGAATAAAAAGTTTTACATCACAACACCAATATACTACGTTAATGACCAGCCGCACATTGGCCATGCTTATACCACGGTAGCGGCTGATGTTTTGGCGAGATTTCACCGGCAAAAAGGCGATGACGTCTTTTTCCTGACCGGAACTGATGAACACGGGGCCAAGGTGGCGGAGAGCGCCAAGCTGGCCGGGCAAAAACCCAAAGAATTTGTTGATGAGGTCGTGGAACTCTATCGGATCGCTTGGAAAAACCTGAACATTACCCATGACGAATTTATCAGGACGACTGACCCGGCGCACATCGAAGCCGTTGGAAAATTCATGCAGAAATTGATGGACAACGGCAGGCTTTATGAGGATACCTACGAAGGCCTCTATTGCGTCGGCTGCGAAAAGTTTATGACTGAAAAAGAGCTGGTTGACGGCTATTGCCCCGACCATCGGAAGAAGCCGAAAAAGATAAAAGAAAAAAATTACTTTTTTAAACTGGCGAAATATTTAGACCAAGTCAAGGATCTGATCCAAACCGATCAGATAAACATCCAGCCGGCGGAAATGAAAAAAGAGGTTCTGGGATTATTTAAACAGGGGCTGGGAGATTTCTCAGTTTCCCGGCAAAAGGTGAAATGGGGGATACCTCTGCCGTTTGATCCGGCGCACAATATTTATGTCTGGGTGGAAGCTCTCCAGAATTATATTTCGGCTATCGGCTATGGCGATAATCGAGATGAGTTTGAACGCTGGTGGCCGGCCGACTGCCACCTCATGGCCAAAGATATTCTGAAATTTCACGCCATTTATTGGCCGGCCCTGCTTCTGGCCGTGGGCGAAAAACCGCCCAAAGGTCTTTTTATCCACGGCTTTTTTTCCATCAATGGGCAAAAGATGAGCAAAAGCCTGGGCAATGTTATTAATCCAAATGATCTGGTGGAACAATACGGCTCTGACGCCACGCGCTACCTGCTTCTTTCGCAGTTTCCTTTTGGCCAGGATGGAGATATCAAAGAATCACTCTTTGCCGAGAAGTATAATTCCGATTTAGCCAATGGTCTGGGTAATTTAGCCAGCCGCACAGCCAAGCTTCTGGAGAAGAACGAAATAGAAATTAAATCTGCCAAACAGCCGATATCAGACAAAGTAATTGACGATATCAACGATCAGATTGAGAGATATAAATTTGACGAGGCTTTGAAATCCATCATGCGTTTAGTGGCTGAGGCCAATAAATATCTGGATCAAGAGGCGCCATGGAAATTGACCGAGGCTGATTCAGAGCGTCGAAGCGAAGTATTAAATAATGTCGCCAGCTGGATTACGACTATGGCTCGGCTATTTTACCCGTTTATGCCCATTGCCAGTCATAGTTTGGTTGAACAATTCACCGGACCAAAGGTGAAAAAGGAAGAAGGGCTGTTTCCGAGGAAGTAGCGATTGACTGCTTGGTTAGTTGAGGATTAAGATAAAGGCGAGATAATTCTTTTAAATAAACATATATGGCGACAATCGATTTGGTCCTCCTGGGAGTCTTAGGCGGGTTTATTGTAGCGGGCTTTTTTGCCGGTCTTTTCCAAACCTTTGGTTCAATCATCGGCATCCTGGCCGGCTATTTTGTCGCTGCCCAATACTACGCGCCGTTCGGCGACATGATTGAGCCGATAGTATTCGGTCGGGGAGATATTGCCGACGTGGTGGCGTTTATTTTAATCTTTTTATTAACCAGCCAATTAGTCGGCCTGGTATTTTGGTTTATCGCGAAAGCTTTTCAACTATTAAAATTCATCCCGTTTTTTAGTATTTTAAATAAATTGGGCGGAGCCGTGCTGGGTTTTATCGAGGGGCTGTTTGCCATCGGGATCATCCTGGTGGTGATCGATCGATTCGTGCAATCTCCGGATCTAGCGGAACAGGTGGCCAATTCACAGTTGGCCCAGCTGATGATCAACGCGGCCGGCATAGTTGAGAGTATTTTCCCAGACGCCTTTTCCGCATTGGAGTCAGTCCTGTGAAGATGATTGACAGTCACGCCCATTTGAATTATAAGGCGTTTCAAAAAGACCGGAACGAGGTCATCCAGCGCTGCCTGGATCAGGATTTAAGCGTTATAAATCCCGGTTCGCAGCTTGATACCAGTCAATTAGCCGTTGAGTTGGCCGAGCAGCATCCGGGACAGCTTTTCGCGGCAGTGGGTTTCCATCCGATTCACTCGGCCAAGATGAAATTTGAACTTGAGGATTTCAGGCATCTGATCAAAGAACATCCATCTTCAATCAAGGCCATAGGTGAAATCGGGCTGGATTATTATCACTTGGAGGCTGAATCCCAGGAAGAGATCGATGCGATAAAAAATCACCAGAAAGAGATTCTTCAGTCGCAAATAAATCTGGCCAAAGAACATGGCTTGCCGATTATCATGCATTGCCGCGACGCTTACACTGATTTGATTGATCAGATTGAAAAAGGCGAGTTGCCAGCCGGAGTGGTTCATTGCTTTTTGGGCAATCGAGAAATAGCCCAGAAGTTTCTCAAGCTCGGGTTTTACCTTGGTTTCACCGGAATTATCACTTTTACAAAAGATCAGGATTTAATCGGCGTGATCAAGGAAATACCGCTGGACAAGGTGTTAATCGAAACTGACTCTCCTTACCTGGCGCCAGTGCCGTATCGCGGACAGCGCAATGAGCCGCTCTATGTCCGATACGTGGCTGAAAAGATTGCCCAGATAAAAAACCTCGCTTTTGAAGAGGTGGTTGAAGCAACGACTAATAACGCCAAACGACTCTTTCGATTAGATAATAGATAATCACCATATGTCTCAAACCTGGACAATAATAATTGCCGGAATAATAATAGTCGGTTTTGGAGTTGTAATAATGGTGATAATCTGGCAGTTCCGGCATTTTCAGCAAATGCGCCAGCTGGAAAAGGATTCGAAAAGCGAGCCCTTTGCTCTGCTGAACCAAAATATCCAGGGCGTGCGCCAAGATATGCAGAATCAGCTGATCGGCAGCATGAAGGTAATCCAAGACGTGACTGAAAAACTGACCAAGCTCGATGAAACCAACCGCCAGGTCGTGGGTTTTGCCGACCAATTGCAGAATCTCCAGGACATCCTTCAAAATCCGAAACAGCGCGGGGTCTTGGGCGAGTATTTTCTCGAAACCGTGTTAAAAAACGTCTTGCCGCCGAGCAATTATAAGTTGCAGTACGGCTTCAAAAACGGAGACATGGCTGACGCGGTAATTTTCGTGGGCGAAAAGATAATTCCAATCGATTCCAAATTCTCCCTGGAGAATTACAACCGCATTTCTGTTGAACGCGATCCGGCTGAACGCGCCAGGCTGGAAAAAGTCTTTAAGCAGGATTTGAAAAACCGGATCGATGAAACAGCCAAATACATCCGGCCGGGCGAAAATACCATGGACTTCGCCTTTATGTTCATTCCAGCCGAAGCCATCTACTACGATCTGCTGGTCAATCAGGTCGGCACCGTAAAGCTGAACACCCGCGATCTGATCGAATACGCCTTTAAAGACAAGCACGTGATTATCGTATCACCGACTTCGTTTTTCGCCTATCTCCAGACTGTGCTTCAGGGTTTGAGGGCATTGCGCATTGAGGAATCAGCCAAAGAAATTAGAAAAAATGTCGAGCAATTAGCCAGGCATCTGATGAGCTATGAGGGCTATTTTACCCGATTAGGGAATCAGATAGGCACTACCGTGAACACTTATAACACGGCAGCTAAAGAATTCAAGAAAATCGACAAAGACGTTTTGAAAATATCCGGCAAGGGCGGTCAGGCTGAAACCATTGAATTGGAAAAGCCGGCGGAAGAAAATTAGGCAACGTAGAAAAGACAACAGGGAGATATGACTCCTTGTTTTTATGTACAAAAACAGCCAGAAACGAATATATATTGAAAATGCGATATATTTTGTGACCACAAAAACCAAAGATAACTATCCGTATTTTCGGAATGAAATACTAACCGGGTTGTTTATAAATCGGTTAAGTATTGCTGAACAAAGTATGCGTTTCCGGTTGTTTGGCTTCGTCGTTATACCTGACCACGTTCACATACTCATACAACCAAGTGGTAAATACAACATATCCAAAATAATGTTTACTATAAAAAAACAATTTTCTCACGAAGTGAATCGTTTAATCGGCGTGAACTCGAGGATAGCAACAACCGTAGGCGAACAAGCGCTTGTTCGCCTACGAAGATTTGTGATCACCCACAAAATATATATTCGCAAATTTGGTTGGCTAAAATCTTATCATGATCACATCATTCTTAATGATAAAGACTTTAACCGCCACGTCGAATATCTCCGTCTCAATCCCATCAAGCATGGTTTGGTGAAGGAAGGCGAATATTATCCCTACCTTTATATCAACGAAAAATTAATACATGAAATATTTGAGTAAATAATTACAGGGGCCGCCAGGAATGGCGGTTTTTCTTGCTTTTAGCATAAAATGGGGGTAAGATGGGGAGCTGTTCATTTTATCGGCAATAACTACCCGCACAAAGAGGAGGTGGGTATGTACTCTCGACACTGGCGGCGCATGATGGCTTTCGCTGTCTGCATCTTTGCCGCATGTCTTGTCAGCTGCAGTATTTTCAAGCCAGAAGAGCCGTGCAAGGACGTGTGCGACGGCGATGTCAGCTTTTCTACCAGCGATATCAGTCTCGGCGGATTTTCCTACGACCAACCAGACAATCACTCGCTCAAAGGGCATTGCGGATTCCACTACGTGGACGGCCGGACCGGGGGGTATGGCAATACCCTGGAATTCGCGAGCGAAGAGTGCGGCATACATCTCTACTGGGCGTTTAACCGATTGTTAGGGTTTCATTTCTCCAGGAACTACCCAGGCAAGGTCAAGCAGAGCGGATTGCGCATGGGCGATCCGATTGCGAAATTCAAGGCTGCTTACCCCGACTATGGCGCCATCTGCGACAGCACTATTTTCTGGAAGATGATTACCCATCCGACGTACAACAACGTCTTTGACGACGTGTATATCGTGGCGTATGTTGATACGCTTGGGATGATTGACAGCCTCAGCATTACCGGTGTGTTTGATCCTGATATCTGGAGTTGGGACTGCCAGTGAAATGGTTCCCAGGACATCATTCCCGTAAAGCCTTTTCAACAGGCCGCTCTAAATCAAGAGGGGCCTTTTTTCTTTTGCCCTTGATTTTGGCTTGGTTTGGGGGTATGATGGGGGTATGAAAAAGGGGAAAAATCATCTTAGCGCTTGGTGTTGGTATTGATGATTTAATGAAATCCTAGAAAATATGGAAACAAATGATAATAAAAATTTATCCAAAGCAAAGCTTCTTGCCGAAGTGGCACGATTGAAGAAAGAATTAAAGAAAAGTAAAAAATATGGTTTGGTTTGGGAAGAGAAGCTGGAGGACGTGGTAGAATTGTGTAAAGAAAAATTGCCGATATTGAAAGAAGTTAAAAACAAAGAAATTGAAACGGACAAAACCAAGCCGGTTAATCTATTGATTGAAGGCGATAATTATCATGCGCTTTCAGTTTTGAATTATACTCATAGCAAAAAAATTGATGTCATATATATTGATCCTCCCTATAACACAGGTAGTAAAGATTTTATTTTTAATGACCTCTATGTTGATAGAGAAGATGCCTACCGCCATTCTAAATGGCTTGCGTTTATGGAAAAACGTTTAAAATTAGCAAAATATTTATTAAAAGATACCGGAGCAATTTTTATTTCTATAGATGATAATGAAGTGGCGCAATTAAAACTTTTAATGGATGATAAAAATATTGGGTTGTTTGGTGAAGATAATTTTGTTGCCATTTTAGTATGGGAAAATCGCGAGGGTGGAGGTAGTTCGGATAGTAAGCACTTCAAAATTAAACATGAATACGTTTTGGTGTATGCAAAAAATAAGCCCAAATTTTTAATAAATAAAGAAAAAATTCCAGATGAAGATGCCTATACCTATACAGATAAATATGAAAAAGAAAGAGGAAAACATAAATTGATTAAACTAAATAGTGCTAGTATTCAGTACTCAAAATCACTAGACTACCCAATTATTGCACCCGATAGAAAAGAAATTTGGCCTAGTTTCAAACATAAAAAAGCTTGTTGGAGGTGGTCCAAAGAAAAGGTTAAGTGGGGTCTTGCAAACGGCTTTATAAAAATTGATAAGAATAAATCAGGTAATTGGGTAGTATATTCAAAGCAATATTTAAATGTAGATAATGAGAATAATCCTATTGAGAGACAACGGCCTCCATTTGCAGTAATCTCACAATACTCAAGCACTATGGCTACGAAGGAATTAGAAAAAATGTTCCATGGTAAAGTATTTAGTTATCCAAAACCTTATCTTTTAATCAAATATTTGTTGAATTTATCGACTGAAAAAAATTCTGTAATTTTGGATTTTATGGCTGGAACAGGTACGACTAGTCAAGCGGTTTTAGAACTAAATAAAGAAGATAATGGTAATCGCCAGTTTATTTTATGTACAAACAATGAAAATGACATAGCCACAAACATTTGTTATCCACGAGTCAAGAAAGTTATTATGGGTTATGAAAATTTGAAAGGCGAAAAAATAAAAGGTTTGGGTGGTATACTAAAATATTTCAAAACTGATTTTGTTGATGGCGAACCCACAGATAAAAATAAAATTAAACTTACCGCCGAGGCGACCGAGATGCTTTGTGTAAAAGAGGGTACTTTCAAACCCGTATTGGCCCAGAACAATTATAAAATTTTCAAAAATACTGATCACTATACTGGTATAATTTATGATCCATTGGCAATTTCCGTCTTTAAGAAGGTAATAAAGAATTTTAAAGGTAAATTTAGTGTCTACATATTTTCGTTAGGCGATGAAACATTTGACGAAGAATTTGAAGATATAAAACAAAAAGTAAGATTATCTCCGATACCTGAGGCAATTTTGAGAGTTTATAGAAGAATTTTTAAATAAAGAAATGGATTTAAGTAAGTGGATAGAAAAAGAAAACGAAGAGTATAAAAAAGAACACCCTCCGGATTTTATGACGCACTTGAATTATGTTATCTGTTTTAACACTATTTCCGAAGGTTTAAGTGCTGAATGTAAATTAGATTTTAAGAAAAAAATATACGAAG
This sequence comes from Patescibacteria group bacterium, assembly GCA_028714495.1. GTDB lineage: Bacteria > Patescibacteriota > Patescibacteriia > JAHIZJ01 > JAHIZJ01 > JAQTMH01. The sequence continues at coordinate 52,548 of JAQTMH010000003.1, read as the reverse complement.
GGAAAATTCTTAAAAAAAAGATCAATCTAATAAAATTGATAATAAAGAACCTTCAACTTGAATCGGAGAATATTAAAACAAATATTGGTTTTGCCGAGGTTTGTGTACCATGGATAGCCGTAAAAATATATTATTTAATGTTTAATTTATTTTTGATATTAGAATATCTTATTTCTGGTCAAGAATCTTCATTTAATTGTTCGCACGAGGGCTTGATAAAAAGTTTAAAGGGTCACATCGAAAGGAAAGAAATAATTTTTAATAAAAAGATGTTCAACTCAAATTTTCAGTGTTTAAAAATTATGAATTATAAGGCTAAATCAGGCGCTAATCTAAAAGTAATTGGTATAAATTTAGGCGAAAGAATTACACAATTACTTAAAAAGCTTATTAGTTATAAACTTGAAGATTTTCAAAGAAAAAGGAAAATAAGAGATTATAGATCTAAAAAAAATAGACTTGAAAAAAAAGAATTTTTAGAATATAGTACAGTTAATCTTTTTGAATTTTTTTACTGCTATAGAATAAAATCAAATTATAGAGATTTAGAATTTTTAGATAAAGACATTAGCGACGAACAATTTAGCGATTTTTATACAAATTATCTTAAAATAGCAGCTAATTATTATATGACATTTAAAACACTAATTAATTGTTTATCAAAAATAAGATTAGGAAAAGCGTTATTATAAAATTATGCAACTAAAAATATACCAGGAAAATGCAATAGACGATTTAATGAACAAAACTAAAAGACTTTTGGAGTACTCTGGTAGTAAAAAATTAGTTTTTAAAGCGCCCACGGGTTCTGGCAAGACAATAATGATGGCCGAGTTTTTAAAGCAATTGGCAGATGATAGAGAAATCAAACAATTATTCGGCTTTATTTGGACCGCTCCCCGGCAACTTCATATCCAAAGTAAAGAGAAGCTGGAAAATTATTTTGAAAAAAGCCGTGCTATAAAGTGTTCATATTTTGATGATTTAGACGATATAAGAATTGATCAGAACGAAATTTTGTTTTTCAATTGGGAAAGCATTAATAAAAAAGACAATATATATATTCGCGACAATGAACAAGATTTCAATTTATCAAAAGTTATTGAAAATACAAGGGAAGAAGGCAGAGAAATAATCTTGGTCATTGATGAAGCCCACCACCACGCCACCAGCGAAATTTCACAAGGTTTAATTGAGATGATTAATCCTAAATTAACGATTGAGGTCTCGGCCACGCCAGTTCTAAGTGGCGATCTCCAAGTTGATGTATTACTAGAAGATGTAAAAAAAGATGGTATGATCAAAAAGGCGGTCATTCTGAACGATAATTTTGACAATATTATAAAGCAAGGAAAAATAAAGACGCAAAATCTAAGTGGTGGCAGCGAAGAGTTAGTTATAGGCGCGGCTATTCAAAAAAGAATTGAAATTGTAAAAGCCTTCAAAAAAGAAGGAGTTAATGTTAATCCATTAATTTTAATACAATTACCCGACAGAAAATCAAGCTTAGAAGATAGAATAAGGGAAAGAGTGGAAAGTATTTTGAAAAATAAATATAAAATTACGACAGAAAAGGATAATAGCAAACTCGCTATCTGGCTTTCTGGCGAACATGTTAATAAGGAATATGTTGAAAAGAATGATAGTAAAGTTGAAGTCTTAATTTTTAAACAGGCAATAGCTTTGGGCTGGGACTGCCCCAGGGCGCAGATTTTGGTTTTATTTAGAGAATGGCACAGCCCAATTTTTTCTATTCAAACAGTCGGCAGAATAATGCGTATGCCCGAGCCAGATTTTGGTCACTATCCAAATGAGATTTTAAATTACGGCTATGTTTACACGAATTTAGATAATATTGAAATTCAAGAAGATATCGCGAGGAATTACATCACAATTTATATTAGTAAGAGAATAAAAAGCTATAAACCAATTAATTTAAAATCCTATTATTCTAGGCGTCATAGAGAAAAAACTAGATTATCTCCGTTTTTTATCGAGTTATTTTTGAAATTTGCGAAAGTGTATGGTTTAAAAAGTAAAGTAGATATCAAGTCAAAAAAAATTGATCAAAAAATAGTGACTAACTGGCGGGCAGAAGACATTGATATTTTGGCAAAAGTGAAAATTTCGGGGAATAAGGAAATAAAAGCCAGTGGCTTTGATTTACAGAAATTAATTGATTACTTCGTTAGAAAAAATTTGGCTCCTTTCTATCCAGAAGATCGGTCAGTGGGTAGAGTTAAAGAATCAATATACAAGTTTTTTGAAAATGAACTTAAAATGAAATATGCCGAAAAATGGGATGAAATTGTTCAAATAGTATTAAGTGAAAAAAATAGTAAGCATTTTCTCAATGTTTTAAGTAAGACTAAAGATGAATACCAAAAAGAGGTAGAAAAAAGGGATAGTGAATTAATTGTTCAAGAAAAATGGAATATACCTAAGTCTATGCGGTTTAATGAGGATTATGCACAAGAAGAAAGAAAGAAATCAATAATGCAGCCTTTTTATAGTAAGAATGAATGGAGGACGGAAAAAGCCTTTATTGAATATATAAATGGTTCAAATAAGATAGAATGGTGGTTTAAAAATGGAGATCGTGATTCCATATTTTTTGCTATTCCATACAAGAATGGTGAACAAAAACCTTTTTATGTGGATTTTATAGTAAAATTGAAGGATGGCAGAATTGGGTTATTTGACACAAAGTCAGGTTTTACAAAACAAATGGCTGGTCCAAAAATTGATGGGTTTTATAAATATATATATTGTGAAAAGAAAAAAGGAAAAAAGATTTTTGGTGGTATAGTAACAAACACCGATCAAAGAAATTATACTGGAAGATGGGTATATTTTGATGAGTCAAGTAAAAAATTTGAACCTGGCGATCTTGGCGATTGGCTTGATTTATACAATAGTTTGTAAAATATCCGTACTTTAATTACAGCAGCTTGTGCCGTACTCGGTCGAAGACAGTTTTCGCCCCTCCCCCAGGCGGCTTTTTTGATTAGAAAGAATTAAGTTTACAGATTTTTTGAATTGGCTTATGATATAATTGACGTTAGAAATAACGCCAAGGCCATCAACATGTTTGTTGGCTAATTAATAACTAATATCGAAACACATGAACAATCGAGTACGCAGTGTGATCGTCGGCGCGGTCTCCGTCCTGGCCGTCTTTGTCGTAGCCAGCGTCGCCAGAAGCGCCGTCAGCACGTTCAAAGGGCAGGGGACGCTCGAAGTCGACTCGCTCAAGGTCGGCACCCAGGGTTCTGGCGGGGTAACCGCCTTTAACGGTACGATCATCAACAACACGACAGGCGCGAACAACGCTGACCAGCCCGTGACCTTTGGGGACAATGTCCGGATCGACGGCCGCGTCTATCGCGGGAGTGAAGCGGGCACGTCCGACACCAAGCCTTTTATCATCAATGACAACGCGGAAATCGCAGGTACGCTAACAGTCGGCGGGAACAATGTAACGGGCACCAAACGATATACCGGCACAGTCGATCTCGCTGCTGACGGGGATTTCGTTTCCAAGTATGACTACGAAACAGACTGCACTGCCCCGGATAGCGATGAATACATCAAATATTATTACTACCACTATAAAAAAGTCGCGGTGGCAGAGGCCAGCATTACCGAGCCGATCAATATCCGAGTATTTTATAAGCCGGCTGCTGACGCGAGTTATATAATCGGTCCAAATCCTGAAGGAAATAATGTCTGGCAGTCAGTCGGGTATACAATCGGCGATGGCTCAGTCTATTTTACCTACAAAACTGAGACAGAAACTTGCGCTGGAACGTTTGCCGATACCAATTGGACCACCGGCGCGTATCAGGTTGTCGTGAATTAAATAATTCAGACAGGATTACAATAGAAAAGGCCGCTCGATGAGGGCGGTCTTTTTGCCCCCACACCAAATAAACAATAATACCAACTCCGCAAGCGCGCCTTTAGGCGCGCGTAATATAGATAGCGAGCGTAAACCCCGAAATGAATTCGGGGCAAGCAACTCGCCTGCGCTATGATAATAATATAGCATAGGGCTTGATTTTATTAGGGTTTTGGAGTAGGCTAGGGAAACATGACATTGATACGAAAACAATGAACAACCAGCAGAAACAAACTCCCTCACAACCTTTACTGCAAACTGATTATCAGGCAGTGATTCCGGTTGCTTTCGACGCTATTAAATATTCAGATATTGAAGAAAGGGCGAAGCAGGAAGGATTTAAAAGAAACAAGGATTTTCATATCAGGGTGATAGGTTTCGAGGGTGCTGACGCGATTAAGAAAACTTTAGCAAAGCTTAATCAGCCAGGGCAGGAAATATTAATAAAAAAGATCCAGGATTTATTACAATCGCTTAACTGGTCGTTTAAACTGTCCCAGCGCTATCATATTAAAAAGAGCGGCCAGTTTAGTGAAAAAATAAGTATCACGGAGGATCGCGAAGCTTACATACAGTTATTATACCTTCCGGCCATGGAGAAGTTTTATAACAAACTCAATAGTTTGTTAGGGACAAAGCTGCCCACTCAGATCTCCCATGTCACTCTATTCACAAAAGGCGAGAGAAAGAACCCTGATTATTGCGGGATACCCATTCCTTCGAAAGATGAGTTTGAGAGTATGGATCCAAAGTTGATATAGCGTGGTATTGATATAAATCACGCTTTGTAATATTATAGAAATGACGGGAAGTTAACCACTTTGCCGTTTTTTGTATGACTCAAAGAAGAATCTATCAAGATGAATATCCGTATTTCGTAACGTTTCGGACAAACGAAGGATTGCCGTTTTTTGAGGATATAAAATATACGCGTTTATTAAGCAGGGTAATATTTAAGACATGCAATATTAAGTGTTTTGATGTCATATCGTATCAAATTATGCCAGATCATATACATTTATTGGTAATGAAGAACACCCGAGCGCAACCCGCAGTGGTTGCGCGTGGACGTACATACATGACCGCAGTGGTTGCGCGACAAATAAAAAATGTTAGACATAAAACAACAAACGCGGGCACGGCGGCCCGCGTTCGGAACGGGGAAAGGGAGGATGGCGGATATAATATTACCGATTTATTACACGGCATCAAATCCTATTTTATCAACGAATTGCGTAAAAAACACGATATTCCATATACGATTTGGCAGCGCCGTTTTTATACCCGGATTATCAATAATGATGAGTATTTTAAAGCGGTGTTAAATTACATCAAACGTAATCCCATAAAAGGATCATTGCCAAGCAAATATCATAAATCACCATATCAATATTTTAATTGGGATATAATAAGCAAAACATTAAAATAATCGAACATCGAAAACACATCGCGCAACCACGGACCTGCCCGCCGTACTTTGGCAGGCGGGGAGTTACGCTCGGGGGATGGTAAAAAAACGGAGCACAACCCACGGGTGCGCGTGGTTTTATTTTGTCTCATTTTTTAATTTGCGGCTGGCTTCACGGAATTTTTTAAAAGCTTCCTCGAGTTCGGTAAATAGTTTCTGGCTGCTTTTTCTAGGATCGACCTTTGAATCTGGGAATTCCTGATGCAATGTTTGGGTATTTATTTTTTATATTCATAAAACGTCCCTGTCGGACGTTGTAATAATATAATATTATCGCAAATTTAGGTTATTGTCAAGGCCAAGATTTTGTGTCAAAAAAATATTTCTATAACTAAAAAAATTAGATTATGAACTGTTCGTGATACTTGGTATGAAATATTCATATTGAAAAATTGTTACTAAATAAAAAATATTTCACAAAGATATTGAAAATATGGCTAAGGTTAGACATATTATTCAACACCCCTTGATTCATTGGCTAGTTTTAGGTAAAATGCCCTGGAAAAGATGTGGATAGCCACTCTTTTATGAGTTATTAAAAAATGTCTGACGAACAGAGAGAAAAAAGTGAAGCAGAGGCAAAATGGTCGGCCGTTAGATTTGCCTGGGAGCTTGGCTATACCATCGCCATCCCGCTGGTTGTTTTGGCAATAGGCGGAGCGCTCCTTGACCGCTGGCTCGGGACTAAGCCATGGTTTCTTCTGGGCGGCGTATTACTCTCGATGGGGATATCAACAGTGGGAATGTATTTAAAGGCGATAAAGGTCATTTCCCAAAACCGGGGAAATCCAAAAGACAATTCAAAAACGAACCAGGAAGACAAAAAAGAAAAGTAGCATTATATGACAATTTCTTTAGCGGCTGAGCCGATATTCCACTTAGGAGGATTTCCGATTACCAACACCCTGATCGCTTCTTGGGTTAGCGTGCTGTTTTTGGTTTCTTCGACAGCCAGACTCCAGGCCAAGGGGCTGAAGGCCATACCAAAAGGGATTCAGAATGTTTTTGAGTTTGTGATCGAGGCATTTTTGAAACTGATGGATGGCGTGACCCAGGACAGGGCGCAATCAATCCGATTTTTCCCCTGGGTGATGACTATTTTTCTATTTATCATCACCTCCAACTGGATGGGTATTTTGCCGGGATTTGGCACGATCGGGATTAACGAGGTGGAGCACGGCGAAACTACGTTTTTGCCTTTTTTGCGCACGGTAAATTCAGATTTGAATGTCACAGTAGCTCTGGCCGTAATTTCAGTTGTGATGACCCAGATTTTCGGAATTATGGCCATCGGCGTAATCAAATACTCAAAGCGTTTTTTGAATTTCAAAAACCCGATTATCGGGATTTTGGAGTTTATCGATCAATTCGCGGTTCTGGTATCGTTTTCTTTCCGGTTGTTCGGAAATATCTTTGCCGGCGAAGTATTGCTGGTGATCGTTTCGTCCTTGATACCTTACGTGGTGCCGCTGCCGTTTTATTTTCTTGAGCTGTTTGTCGGAGCGATTCAGGCTTTCGTCTTCGCCGTATTAACGCTGGTATTTTTCAAGGTGGCGTCAATGGAGCCGCATTGATAATTAATATTAATTAAACGGCATCAGTTTGGCCGACTTTAAACAACCTACCTAGTCGTAAGCCATACCGGTGCCAATAAGGAACTAAAAAAATGGAACCAGAATCAGTAAAAATGTGGGCCGCGGCCCTGACCATCGCGATCGGCGGATTCTCGCCGGCTATGGCCATTGGCAAATTGGCGGCTAAAGCCATGGAATCGATCGGCCGAAATCCCGAGGCAGCTTCAAAAATCCAAGTGCCGATGTTGATTGCCATCGCTTTTGCCGAAGCTATCGCGATTTACGCGCTGGTGGTAGCCTTGATAATCAAGTTCGTTTAATTGCTGATAGATGACGATTGGCTGTCGGGATAAAACCGGCGGCCGATCAGATTTGTTAACAATTAAGATGTTATATCAATGGAACTAATAGAAAAACTGGGTATTGACTGGCGCTTAATAATTGCTCAGATAATTAATTTTGGCATATTGCTGTTTGTCCTTTACCGGTACGCTTACAAGCCGATTCTTCGAATGCTGAATAAACGGACGGAAACTATCGCCAAAAGCCTGACTGACGCCAAGCAGATCGAAGAGAATCTCGCGATTTCCAACAGTAAAAAAGATGAAATTTTGAGAGAGGCGAGGAAACAAGCGCAGCGGATTCTCGAAGAAGTAACCTTAAGAGGCGAAAATATGCGGCAGGAAAAACTCCAGGCGGCCAATAAGGAAGTGGAGGAAATCGTCCGCCGGACCAAAGAAGAGCTGGCCAAGGCAAAAGTCGCCCTGGTGAAGGAAGTCCGGGCTGAAGTCGCTGATCTGGTGGTTCAGGCCGCGGAAAAGGTACTGAAAGAGCGTTTAGACGAGAAAAAGGACCGGGAATTAATTGAGTCGGCTTTAGCCGAGGTAATGAAAAATAGAGCATGAAGCGAATCACCCCAAAACACTACGCGATTCTTCTCTATGAATTGACTGAGGGTCTGACTCATCAGGAAATTGATGCTGTCATGAAAAAGTTCGTGCATCTGCTGGCTGATCGAAATCAAATATCCTTGGCTGAGAGAATCGCCGCAGAATTCCACCGCTATTCATTGATCAAGGAAAATATTACAGAAGGAGAGCTGGTTACAGCCCAGGCGCTGTCAGTCCGGGACAAGAAAATAATCGAAGAAGCCTTGGCCAAATTATTGAAGCAAACCGTCAGGTTAAACGAAAGTATTGATGCAACGCTTTTGGGCGGGATTATGGTGAGATTCCCAGACCTGTTAATTGACGCCAGTTTAAAAAACAGGCTTGCGAATCTCAAAGAGTCAATGATTTCAGCTAATTAATTATTTCATATTTGAAAGTCATAAAATTATGTCAACGACAAAAGATTACGTAATCGAGTCATTAAAAAAGCAGATCGCCGGTTTCCGGGAAAGCGTCAAGGTCGAAAAAGTCGGCCAGATTATCGAAGTCGGCGACGGCATTGCCCGGATATCGGGTTTAAGCGAATGCCGCTCTTCGGAAATGCTTGAGTTCCCAGGAAACACCATGGGCGTGGCCCTAAATCTTGATGAAGATTCGGTCGGCGCGATTATTCTGGGCGAATACAATCATCTTAAAGAAGGCGACACAGTCAAAAGCACGGGTCGGATTCTCGAAGTGCCGGTTGGCAAAGCTGTGATCGGCCGGGTGATTGATCCTCTGGGCCGGCCTCTGGACGGAAAAGGCGAGATCAGGGGTGAAAAATATTATCCGGTGGAAAAGATCGCACCGGGCGTGGTAACCAGGCAAGCGGTAAACACCCCGCTGCAGACCGGATTAAAAGCGATTGATTCGATGATTCCGATCGGCCGGGGCCAGCGCGAGCTGATTATCGGCGACCGGCAGACTGGGAAAACCGCCATTGCCATAGATACGATTATCAACCAGCAGAACCAGAATGTCTTCTGTTTCTATGTCGCGATCGGCCAAAAGGAATCGAAGATCGCCAGAATCGTGGCTGAGCTCGAAAAACGCGGAGCCATGAAATATACTACGGTAATTGTCACCTCAGCCTCTGACCCAGCCTCGCTTTCATACATCGCGCCCTATGCCGGCTGCGCCATGGGTGAATATTTCATGGATGCCGGCAAGGACGCCCTGGTGATTTACGACGATTTATCAAAGCACGCCGTATCATACCGGCAGGTTTCACTTTTGCTACGACGGCCGCCCGGACGCGAGGCTTTTCCAGGCGATATTTTCTATCTTCATTCACGGTTGCTCGAACGCGCGGCCAAGATGGATAAAAAGCACGGCGGAGGCTCGCTGACCGCTCTGCCGATAATTGAAACTCAGGCCGGAGATATCTCGGCCTACATACCGACGAACGTCATTTCCATTACCGACGGACAGATTTTCCTGGAAGGCGATTTATTCTACCAGGGCATCAGGCCGGCCTTGAATATCGGTTTGTCAGTATCGCGGGTCGGCTCAGCCGCTCAGAGCAAGGCGATGAAAAAGGTGGCTGGCAGTCTGCGGCTCGATTTAGCCCAGTACCGCGAATTAGCCGCCTTTGCCCAGTTTGGCTCTGATCTGGATGAAACCACCCAGCAAAGGCTTGAACGCGGCAAGCGGATAACCGAGATTCTGAAACAACCGCAATACGTTCCATTGCCCGTGACCAATCAGATTGTCATTCTATACGCAGTGGTCAAGGGGATGCTCGATGATTTGCCGGTTGAACAAGCCCCGGCGTTTGAAATCGGACTGCATCAGTATTTGGACACTCAGAAGGAGAGTTTTATGGCCGAGCTTAAGACAAAAGCCGAACTCACTCCCGAGATTGAAGCGGGCTTGAAAGAAGCGATTGAGGAGTATAAGAAAGTATTTCAATCAGAAAATAAATAGGGAATCTAATCATCATTCATGCCAGCCAATACCAGAGACATAAAAAGGCGCATCCGCTCAGTCACCAGCACCAAGCAAATAACCAAAGCCATGGAGCTGGTCGCCGCCTCAAAGATGCGCAAGGCGATTAAAGCCGTTTTAGCGACCCGGCCCTATTCCAGTTTGGCCTGGGAAACGGTTTTAAATCTGGCCAGCCGAACCGATCGAAGCCAATATGTCCTGCTCCAGGAGCGGCCCGTAAAAAGCGAAGCGATCGTGCTGATCAGCTCAAACCGGGGATTATGCGGCGGGTTTAATCAGCAGATCATCCGATTAGTTTCTGATTACGTGACGAAGCGCAAGTTGGAACAGCCAGAGGTCGCGCTGAATCTGATTGTTCTGGGCAAACGGGGCCGGGAAGCTGTTTTTAAGCTGGGCTATCAAATCCTGGCTGAGTTTGAAAAAATGGACGTGGTTACTGATTTGTCAGAGATCACGCCCTTATCGTATTTAATTATCAATGATTTCAGCAGCGGTAAATATGACCGGGTAATGATGGCCTTTACCGATTTTGTTTCAGCCCTGAAGCAGATACCGAGATTGCGCCAGGTTTTGCCGATTGGACAAAAAATTGAAGAATTAGGCGTGGTAAAAGATGCCGGTCAGAGTACGCCTCAACCCAAATTTGAAGCGGATTTTTCCGAATATCTCTTTGAGCCTTCGCCCGAAGAAGTACTGCGGGTAATTTTGCCCCGTTTGGTAGAGGTTCAAATCTACCAAGCCGTGCTCGAGTCAAACGCCTCAGAACACTCGGCTAGAATGATGGCCATGCGCAATGCCACTGAGAATGCCGATGAATTTATCAATGATCTGACTTTGAGCTTCAACCAGGCGCGGCAGGCGAGCATTACCAGGGACTTGGCTGAGATTTCCGCTTCACGGACCGTATTGACTGATTAATTAATAATTAAAAAGAAGTGAATCACTCGCTCATCAAATTCTATCACTATAATTTTACATTCTGAATTATTAATTTTGCATTTCAACTATGAACAAAGGTACAATCGTATCAATTATCGGTCCAGTCGTGGACATTGAATTTCCGAAAGAACTGCCAAAGATTTACAACGCTTTGAAGGTGAAACGCGAGGATGGCAGCGAACTGGTGCTCGAGGCCCAGTCCGACCTGGGATCGAAACGGGTTCGGACTGTGGCGCTCGGAACAACTGACGGTTTGCAAAGAGGCGTTGAAGTAATTGACACCGGCGAGCCGATCACTGTTCCGGTAGGCAAAGAAACTCTCGGCCATATGTTTAACGTGCTGGGCGAGCCAATCGACGAACAGCCGGCGCCGAAAGTGAAGAAGCGCTATCCGATACATCGGCCCGCGCCTGAATTCACCGAACAATCCACTAAGGCTGAGATTTTGGAAACCGGCATAAAAGTTATTGATTTAATCTGCCCGATTGTCAAAGGCGGCAAGGTTGGTCTCTTCGGCGGAGCTGGAGTGGGTAAAACCGTGGTGGTGATGGAGCTGATCAGAAATATCGCGACTGAACACGGCGGCTATTCGGTTTTTGCCGGAGTCGGCGAGCGAACCCGGGAAGGAAATCAGCTTTACAATGAAATGAAAGATTCAGGAGTATTAGCGAAAACCTCTTTGATTTTCGGCCAAATGAACGAACCGCCAGGCTCGCGCTTGCGGGTTGGCTTGACCGCCCTGTCCGTAGCTGAATATTTCAGAGATGAGGAACACCAGGACGTCCTGCTCTTCATTGATAATATTTTCCGATTTACCCAGGCTGGCTCAGAGGTATCAGCCTTGCTCGGACGGATTCCGTCAGCCGTGGGTTATCAGCCGACTCTGGCTACTGAAATGGGCGAGCTCCAGGAGCGGATCGCCTCGACTAAAACCGGCTCAATTACTTCGGTTCAGGCAATATACGTGCCGGCTGACGATCTGACTGACCCGGCTCCAGCCACGACCTTTGGCCACCTGGATTCAACGGTGGTGCTGTCGCGGGGCTTGACTGAATTGGGTATCTACCCGGCAGTTGATCCGCTTGATTCTACCTCGACAGTGCTTGATCCGCAGATAATCGGAGAAGAGCATTATCTAGTTGCTCGCGGCGTGCAGAAGGTGCTCCAACGCTATAAGGATTTGCAGGACATAATCGCCATTCTCGGTATCGAAGAATTGTCCGATGAGGACAAGTTAACTGTTTCCCGGGCTAGAAAAATACAGAGGTTCTTATCCCAGCCGTTTTTCGTCGCGGAAACTTTTACCGGCACAGCGGGAAAATACGTATCGCTTAAGGATACGGTCAAGAGTTTCAAGGAAATCCTTGAAGGGAAGTATGACCACATCTCAGAGCAGGATTTCTACATGAAAGGGAAGATTGAAGAAGTGGGCAGCGCTAAATAATAAATTATCTATGGCTAAGATAAATTTCCAAATTGTCACGCCTGAACGCGTCGTCTACAATGACGAGATTGACCAGGTATCTCTGCCTACGCCAATGGGAGAGATTACGGTACTGCCTCATCATGTGCCTTTGATTACGGCGCTGTCAGCCGGCGAGCTGCGGGTGAAGAAAGGGACTGATGAGGTCCCGATGGCCATTTCAGCCGGCTTTGCCGAGATCCAGCCAAATAAAGTCGTGGTCCTGGCTGAAACCGCGGAACGGGCCGAGGAAATAGACATTGAGAGAGCCAAAGAAGCGCATCAAAAGGCTGAAGAGCTTCTGAAAACCCGCCGGACCGATCAGAAGGAATTCGCCGCCGTAATGTCCAAGATCGAGAAGGAATTGGCCAGGCTTCGGGTAGCTGAACGCCACCGCACGAAACGGGCTGATCGGGTAATAAGAGAAGACGAGCTGAAGAAAAAACAGTCGGGTGAATAAAGGTATTTATAACGATAATATCAACGTAGGCGAGGAAACCATCGTATCGAGTATGGGGCAAGGTTTCATCGCCTGCGTTTGATCATTTGTAGTGCTAAATTAAAAAATATCAAACCCCGCCCCTATCCCAGTAATGTCATAAGTATTTCATGGACGTAAGGCGAAGCCGCCTAGCGGCTATGCTTTTACTATTACGACAGACATCTTTAGGATAGGGGCGGGGTTATTTGTAGTGGCTCCGGCTATGTATAAACTGAATTAATGATTGTAACTCGATACTTTTATTGGTTCTAAACAAATAAAAAGAGGGGCGGAGTCTCATTGAGTCGGTGGCAGCAAGCTGCCCCGGCCAATGAAATTCTCCGCCCCGTGCCCAGACCCCAGGAGTGGTGCTCGCAGCGCGCGAAGCACGCAGCAGTGGCACCGCCAGCGAAAGCCGGCGGCAAATCCCCACCGCAACCGGAAGATTGGCTCCCGGCCACCATAACGGGTCCAGACAGACCAGGGAGGGGTGGCCCGCGCGCGACTGATCGCGGAAAGCCCGGCGACACGCGTGGGGCGACCCCTGCCCTGGAAGATCGAACGAATTGATTTTATCAAAGTGCAACCTCGTGGCGCCACTGCGAGATGCCGTATTAGCAGCAGCGCGATACCCTGGCGACAACGGTGCCGCGAACACCTCGGAGACAGCATCATCGCCATTCTGCATAGTGCCGGCGACGTACTGGCAAAGAGGGACCTCCAGGGATTTTGGAGGATTCCGCCTTATACCCAGGCGTCAAGGGGACATTCCGTCAATCTGGCGATGCCTTCGAAAGACGGATTTTCCTTTTCGGGTTTTCGGCAAAGTGCCAGGTGTAACCCGCGGGTATGTCCAGGTTTCCGCATGAGCAACCTTCCGGCTGCAAACCTTACTTTTCGTAGCGTGTCTGCATGGGCCTTCCTCCCTGTGGTGGACCGCAGTAGACCGCATTAGAGTGGTTGCCTGACACCACTTTGAGAGCGGGGTCAGACAACCGGTGGACTGAAGCTCCTTGCAGTTTTCTCAAGTCCGTTCGCGCGGTAATTAGCTTGCTAGCCCATTGGCAAGTCCCTCCTATATGGCCTATGGGTATTGCCGAGGCATTAGGTAGCCAAAAGATCTGACTAGCTAGCGCCCCAGCGGTAGCAGCAATATCACCCCGTAAAAACACGCAACTTTGGCATTATACACCGCCCCTAATATTTGTCAAGGGGGTGCGAGTTTATTTGTCATTTGTTTGATGATATGATAATATTAAATTGGCTAATATTTAATTAATTATATAACCATGCTTAACAAAAAAATTTGGTTTATTGCGCCAATGCTCGTTGTGGCGATCGCATTGGTTTTAACCGGCTGCGGCAAATCCTCAGCCGAGAAAGCCGCTGAAAAGGCTCTGGAAACAGCGACTAAAGGCCAGGCTGACGTCGATGTCAGCAAAAATACGGTAAAAATCAATACCAACAACAGTTCATATGAGGCCGGCGAGAACGTCAGCTTGCCCGACGGTTTTCCTGACGATATTTATTTGGTTGACGGAAATATTACCGCCGCCTTCACTTACACCAAAGACAAGGATTATTCAATCTCGATTGAAACTTCAAAGACCGTCAGCGAAGTAAAAGCCCTCTATGATACCGAACTAAAGGCGGACGGCTGGGCCATAACCAGCTCAATGGTTTATGAGGGTTCAGCCGCGATCTGGGCCGAAAAGGAAAATCGCATGGTTTCGGTTGGGATAAACAAGGGTAGCGAAGACGGGAAAAACACGGTAGTGATCAGCGCTTCGAAGACTGACAGCACCTCGGATAACACAAATGCTTTTGATACGAATGAAACGGAATAATAGGCAGGGCAAACGATAAGAACGAATAGAATGCCGCCGGTTTAAAATCCGGCGGTATTCGTTAGCACTGCCTGGACGCTTGATTTATTAGTTCATAAGACATAAAATAAATTCGAATTGTCAATACGAAAAAATCTTTATTATTAGCTAAATATCAAACATGAAAACTGAAGATGAAATCAGACAAAAAATAGAAGAGCTAGAGGAGATTGAGGACGGAATCGATGATGAATTTGAAGAGGCGCTTCAAGACGAAGATTTACAAGAGGATTCCGAACAAAGTAAAGAGCTGAGAGCGGAATTTGATTTAAAAGAGAAGGTTACTAAAGAACAAATCAAACTGCTTGAGTGGATTTTGGGAGAGTAAAAGTTAGGAATCCAAGATATTATAAATAGTTTACATTATTTAAACACATGGAAGATTCAAACATTTCCTCAACTGCGGACAACAGCGACCGTTTTAAAAGACTGAAGCGTTTTAATTTAATGATGTTTTTTCTTCATCTGGCCCAGGGCATTCTGATGTTAGCTTTAAGCAATAAATTCAGCTTGCCCATCAACTCGGCCTTTGTGGAATTCAATAAAATAACGGGTAAGCTTGAGCCGGTTTTAAAAGAGTTGTTTACTCTTCGATTGGGTCCCTTAGTGGCCGGATTTTTGTTTTTATCAGCCTTGGCGCATTTGATGATTTCATTGCCGGGGATTAACGAATGGTATAATCGGAATCTGCTCAAAGGCGCTAATTACGCGCGTTGGATAGAATATGCTTTCAGTTCATCGTTGATGATTGTGGTTATTGCCGCACTGGTGGGAATGTATGATGGCGTCAGCCTTATGCTGATGTTTTTCCTGAATATGATGATGATACTTTTTGGCTGGATGATGGAGCTGCACAACCAAACAACCGCCAAGACAAATTGGACGTCGTTTTATTTTGGTTCACTGGCTGGCGCAATACCCTGGGTGGCGATCGCGCTTTATCTCTTTTTTGCCGGCGGTGCCACTGGCCAGGCTCCGACCTTTGTCTATTGGATCTTCTTTTCACTTTTCGTATTCTTTAACGTCTTCGCCGTAAATATGGTGCTGCAGTATAAAAAGGTGGGAAAATGGCGAGATTATTTATACGGCGAGCGAGTTTATATCATACTTAGCCTGCTCGCCAAATCTCTTTTGGCTTGGCAGGTATGGTTTGGAACATTGAGACCGGTCTAGTAAGAAATTAAGAATTCAAAATTAATAATTGTAAAGGACGGAGTAATTGACTAGAATTAAGAAAAGTATTAAATCTACATCATGAGCAAAAACTACATCATACTAATCATCATTGTTCTGATTATTGGCGGGACAATATTCGCAGCTTGGAAATTCAATCTCAAGCCGTTTTTTAACGACAGTTCAAAAACGGACAATTCGAATGCCGCGGGTGGTGAAGCGAATGAAAATAAACCAGAAAATACCAGCCAGCAGCTTGTTATCAAAAGCGGCGCGACCGCGAAAAATGTTTTAGGGAGTTTAACCATAACAAATGAAGGGGTCGCGATAAAGACCGAGGGGGCGGAGCTAGGTCGGGTTTACGTGGTCAGGCTGACTATAAATGACACTGATGGTTTGTTGCTGAGCTTGGCTGAACAAAGCGGCACTGTGGATGAACCAATAAAGGAATTGAATGGCTATCGTTTTACCCTGCAACAGGCGCAGGGTTTGGGTACTGATCAGCAGGCAGTAATTTTAGTAGAAAAGATATAACATCTCGATAATCGATTTGGTTCGAAGCGCGTAAGTTTCGCGAGTTTTGTGATAAATAAAATAGACAGAAAAGCATTCGTTTATCCACGTGGTATAATAGATACATGAAACCCTTGGTACTGTACCGGCGTATATTACGCTATTTTGGCCCTCAAGGTTGGTGGCCGATTTTAGAAAAGCGAAAAGGAGAATGGACGCCGGTTTATAAAAAGCGGCCAAGATTAACCTCTGGGCAAATGTTTGAAATCGCGGTTGGCGCGATTCTTACCCAAAACGCGGCTTGGAAAAACGCGGCCAAGGCCTTGATAAACTTAAAAAAGAGTCGGTTGCTTAAACCAGACGCCTTAAATAAGGTGAAACAAAAGCGCCTGGCTGATTTAATTCGGCCCAGCGGCTACTACAATCAAAAGGCAAAAAAGCTGAAGGCGTTTTCAAATTGGCTCAAAAGAGACTACCTGGGAGATTTAAAAGTTTTCTTTCGAAATGAATTGGCACAATGCCGAAATGAGCTTTTAGGTTTATACGGGCTTGGTCCAGAAACATCTGATTCGATTCTTTTGTATGCCGGCGGAAAACCGATTTTTGTGGTTGATACCTACACCAAACGCTGGCTCAAGGTTTTTCATAAGCAATTTAGTAATTACGATGAATATCAAAATTGGTTTGAAACTAGATTGCCGAAAAAGCCCAGCCTCTACAATGAATATCACGCGTTAATAGTGGCTTGGGCAAAGCTTTATCGGAAACATCCCAGGTTGGCCAGGAGACTCCTGAAATATAAAATAAAGGTTGATTCATCCGAAAAAAGGTTTAAAATATAGATATGCTAAAAACAGATTTTTTTGATAAAACATTTAAACAATTAAATATCCAGCAAAAAGCAGCGGTCAAATTTGGTGACGGGCCGCTCTTAATCGTAGCCGGAGCCGGAACCGGAAAGACCACGGTGATTACCCATCGTTTGGCCTGGTTGATTTATAATAAGAAAGCTGAACCTGACCAGATATTGGCTCTGACCTTCACTGACAAAGCCGCGGGCGAGATGGAAGAGCGGGTTGATCAGCTCTTGCCTTACGGCTACGTGGATTTGTGGGTTTCGACTTTTCATTCGTTTGGCGAAAGGGTCTTGAAAGATCACGCCCTGGATCTGGGCTTGAGCCCCGGTTTTAAGATTCTTTCGGCGCCGGAGCAATGGTTTCTGGTCAGGCAGAATTTCGAACGTTTCAAATTAAAATACTACCGGCCGCTGGGCAATCCGAATCGTTTTATCTACGCCTTGGTCAAGCACTTTTCCAGGCTAAAAGACGAACACATTGAACCCGACGCGTACCTGCGCTATGCCTCAGAGAGAATCGCCAAAGACGCGGCCAAAACCCCGGAGGAAAAAGAAGAGGCTGAAAAGATATTGGAGGTCGCTCAAGCTTATGAGGTATATCAAAAACTTTTGCACGAAAATGGCTGGCTCGATTTTGGCGATTTAATTCTCTACGCGCTGAAGCTTCTCCAGACCAGAAAAACTATCCTGGAAAAATATCGGCGGCAATTTAAATATATTTTAGTTGATGAATTTCAAGATACCAACTACGCTCAGTATGAGTTGGTCAAGCTCTTAGCCGCTCCCCGGAACAATTTAACGGTTTGCGGGGACGACGACCAATCGATCTTTAAATTTCGCGGCGCTTCCATTTCCAACATCTTGAAGTTTAAAAAAGACTTTCCCAAAGCGACAAATATAGTTTTAACAGAGAATTACCGAAATAAGCAGGGGGTACTGGATCTGGCCTATGACTTTATCCAGCTCAATAACCCGAATCGCCTCGAAGCGCAATTGTCCCGAGGCCGAACGCCGATTACCAAGAAACTAAGATCACACCGCCCCGGAAAACAGATAATTGAACATATCCACGCTGAAACTCAAGAGCGGGAAGTTATGGCGGTTTTGAAGAAGATAGTGGAACTGAAAGAAAAGAAAAATTCCAGCTGGAACGATTTTGCCATTCTGGTGCGGGCGAATGACATGGCTGATCTGTTTATTACGGCCCTGTCAGCCCAAGGCCTGCCTTTTCAATTCATCGCTTCCCGGGGATTGTTTCAAAAACCGGAAATTATCGATTTAATTTCATATTTGAAACTGCTTGATAATTATCACGAAAGCTCAGCCGTTTATCGGATTCTGTCTTTGCCGGTTTTTGGTATTCCGTTAATTGAACTAACCAAGCTTCTTTATTACGCTGATCAGAAGAGCATTTCATTGTTTGAGGCCTTGCCTGAGGCCAAAATAATCGGCTTGCCCGCCAGATACGCCCAAAAGGTGCAGAAAATAAAGCAGCTTATAGAAGATCATACTGAGCTTACCCGGACCAAGTCAGTTGGTCAGATTTTATATCGTTTTATCAAGGAATCAGGTTATATTGGGCGACTAACCAAGACTGAATCCCTGGCCAATGCTGAAAAAATATTGAACATAAATAAATTTTTTAGCAGGATTTCGGAGTTCGAGAGCCACAATCAGGACAAATCAGTGAAAGCCTACATGGCTGAACTGTCGATGATGCTGGAAATCGGCGAAGATCCTTCGCCGAGCGCGATTCGCGAAGGGCCGGAAGCGATAAAAATATTGACGATTCATTCAGCCAAGGGTTTAGAATTTCCCTATGTTTTTATCGTGAATCTGGTGGACAAGCGATTTCCCTCGATTGAGCGCCGGGAGCAAATCGAGGTTCCGGACGGTTTGGTCAAGGAAATTATTCCAACCGGCGACATTCATTTGCAGGAGGAACGAAGGCTTTTTTACGTGGCGATGACCCGGGCAAGAGATGGGCTGTTTTTTACTACCGCTGAACACTATAGCGGTCCGCAAAAAAAGAAGCCCTCAAGATTTTTGAAAGAAATAAAATATAATAGATTCGTAAAACCGGTAGACGGGGCAAAGTCGCTCGGACTGGATTATCCTGAAGATACCTTAAATCATCGAATCGAGCATTTTAAATATCGCTTACCAACGTATTTAAGCTTTACCCAGCTGAAAGCCTTTTGGATCTGCCCCTATCAATATCGGTTCAGATTTGTCTTGAAAGTGCCGGGTGAGCCAAAACATACGTTTAGTTATGGTAAAACCATTCATAATACGCTTAAAGATTTTTTTCAGCTAGTCCAGCGCAATCTCAAGCATGATTGGCTGACGCTGAAAAAACTCTATGAGGAGAATTGGATTGACGAATGGTATGAATCGGCGGCTCACCTGGCTGAACGAAAAACGCAAGGTTTAAAAGCGTTAAAAGCCTATTATAATTTGTATCAAGGAAAATTTCCCGAGGTTCTCTTTTTAGAAAAAGGATTTGTCATCAAGATTGACCAGTATTCAATCAGGGGAGCGATTGACCGAATTGATAAACTATCAGACAAAACAGTTGAGATCATTGATTATAAAACAGGCAAAAGGCCGTCAAGCAAAAAGGTAGAAGATCAAGAACAGCTATTAATCTACGCCCTGGCCGCCAGGGAAAGCCTGAAAAAGGAGCCTGCCAAGTTGTCTAACCATTATCTCGAAGACGGCCAGCAGGTGGGTTTTGAGGCGACCGACCAAGCGATTCAGAAGGTCAGCGACAAAATCATCAGAACGGCTGAGCAAATGAAAAAAAGCAGCTTCAAAGCAACGCCTGGGTTTCATTGCTCGTTTTGCGATTTTCGTGATATCTGTGAGTATCGACAAATATAGACAGTTTTTATACGTTTATTACGCTTATTTTAGCCAAAAAGATATCCCCAAACTGGGTATATTTGTATTTGAAAAATCAGGTAAAATCTGTTATGATAAACATGAATTAAAGAAGCAATTTTTAGTTGTATAAGTGATTCTAATTATTCAATAGTATGTCTCTTAGGAAGTTTCTTATAATGATGTCGATCGTAACCACTCTGTGCTGGATTGGCTGGATCACGGTGCTGTTTTTTATTGACCCGGACCAAACTGAATTTATTGGGATATTTTTGTTTTATTTAAGCCTTTTTTTCGCGTTGATCGGAACATTCTCGCTTCTGGGTTTCTTTTTTCGGGTTTGGTTTTCCAGAAAGGAAATCGTTTTTCAACACGTGGGCATTTCCTTCCGGCAAGCTCTGCTTTTTTCATTGCTGCTGGTCGGATCGCTGGCGCTTCAGGGGCTGAGAATACTGACTTGGTGGAACGCGGCTTTGTTTATCGTTTCAATATCAATCCTTGAATTTTTCTTTTTATCAAGAAAGGACAGTGATTCATGAAGGACCAGCTTAAGTCAATCTACGAAGAGGCCAAGATAAAGATAGAGCGAGCCAGCGATTCAGCCGAGCTGGAGCGTCTGTTTATTGAATATCTCGGCCGCAAATCGAAACTTACAAATCTTCTTCGCAATATCAAAAACCTGCCAGTCCAGGAGCGAGGTGAGACAGGCAATTTGGCAAATCGGATTCGTCAGGCCATCGAATCAGGAATTAGAACGAGGAGGCAGGGTTTAAAAGCGCCGACTGGCCATAAAACATTGATTGATCGGACACTGCCGGGAATAATGCCGGCCCTGGGCCATTACCATCCGCTGACAAAATTTATTAGATTGGTAGAGTCGATTTTTATATCAATGGGCTTCGAAGTGGTTAGCGGCCCAGAAATTGAATTGGCAAAATACAACTTTGATTTATTGAATATTCCCCAGGATCATCCGGCCCGGGACCTCTGGGATACGTATTATATCAAGGCGGCGCAAGGAAATAAGTCGTTTGAACAAAAGGAGCAGCTGTTGCTCAGGACCCAAACCTCGCCAGTTCAAATCAGAGCCATGCTTAAACGTCAGCCGCCCGTCAGATTGATCGCGCCCGGCCGGGTCTTTCGTCATGAAGCAACTGATTCTTCCCATGAATCAACATTTTATCAGTGCGAGGGCCTGGTGATTGACGCCGGCGTGAAAGTGACGGATTTGATTGGCACCCTGTCGATATTTTTAAAGCGGATTTTCGGTGAGAATGTGAAGATCAGGGTCAGACCGGAGTATTACCCATTTGTGGAACCGGGCCTGGATTTTGATATCAGGTGCCAGCTTTGCGGCGGCCAGGGATGCTCAGTGTGCAGTCAACGCGGTTGGCTGGAAATACTCGGTTCGGGCCTGGTCCATCCGGTAGTTTTGAAGAATATGGGAGTTGATTCTAAGAAGTTCTCGGGTTTTGCCTTTGGACTCGGTTTGGACCGATTAATGATGCTGTCAAATGGGGTAAAGGATATCCGCTTGTCTTATTTGGGCGATCTAAGATTCTTAAGACAATTTTAAGTAAATTTTATGGATAATTGGTACAAAAAAGCCAGAGACAAAAATTACGACATAGTGGTTTACGCGCTTCTGATTTTTCTTTATGGAATAGGCTGGGATTTTGTCGTCGATGAGAAAATTGATCTTTGGTCGATGGTCGGGGTGATTAGCTACACTATTTTTGTAATGATGTTTTTCATTAAGGGCCGCCGGGTATCGGAAGGACGGGCGAGCGGCGGGCATCTTTCAAACATCAGTTCGCGGAATGATTTGATGGGCAAGATAATTTTAGCGGCAATCTTGTACGGTTTATTGCTTTATAAATTACTCGGTAAATTGATAATCAAATGAATAAAAGTTTAAAAGAAATTATTGAGAGCAAGCTATTTGACGCTTTGATAGGTATTATCTTGTTTCTTATTCTGGCGCTTGGTATTGATTATGCCATGGACGAAATATTTACTGGGCAATCGGTGATGTTTGATTTAATCTTCAGCTTATTGATAGGGATATTAATGCTGTTTCGTCCGGCTGGAAAAAAGCTCAATCCCGAATTGACGAGAAAGCAAAATGAAAAAGTGGAATTGATCGGCAAGATGTTCATTGGCTTCCTGCTATTTGTTACTTTAATTGCTTTAATGGTTGTTAAATAACATTCATGAAACTGTCTCTAAATTGGCTAAAAGAATTTGTCAGAATAAAGGGTGATGCGGCTCAAGTGGCTGAGATCTTCACGCTTTTAGGATTTGAGGTCGAGGCGATTGAAGAACCAGGCGCCTTGTTGAAAAAAGTAATAACCGCGAAGATCCTGAAGATAAAAAAACATCCGCAAGCCGACAAGTTACATCTAGTTCGGGTTAACGACGGCAAGGATGTTCGGGAAATAGTCTGTGGAGCGAATAATATTGAACCAGGGCAAATCGTTCCTCTGGCAAACGAAGGGGTCACCCTGCCTAACAGCCAGACAATTAAACGGATATCCATCCGGGGCATTGAGTCAAACGGCATGCTTTGTTCAGCGAAGGAATTAGGTTTGGGCACTGATCATACCGGAATATTTATTCTGGATAAGGCTACGAAAGTGGGAGTGGCCCTGGATAAAGCCCTGGATCTTGATGATGTGGTTCTTGATATCACGGTTTCTCCCAACCGGGCTGATTGCCTTTCGGTGCTTGGCTTGGCTCGTGAGTACGCGGCTAAAACGGGCCAGCGGGTAAAAGAGAAAAAATATCCGCTTCGTGAATTTGCCAAACCAAGAGATTTATCATTAGCGGCTCTTAAAATAAATGAGCCCAAACTTTGTTCAAAATACGTCGCCCGTACGATCTATGGGGTCAAAGTGCAAGATTCACCCTGGTGGCTTAAGCAGCGTCTGCTATCGGCTGGCGTTAGGCCGGTCAATAACGTAGTTGATGTCACCAACTACATTTTGATGGAAACAGGGCAGCCGCTGCACGCTTTTGATGCTGATAAAATCAGTTTAATCAGGGGCCAGCGACAAATAATAGTGCGTCTGGCCAAAGACGGTGAATGGCTCTTTACGCTTGACGGCGAAAAAAGACAGTTGGACAAGACAATGCTGGTGATTGCTGACAGCCAAAAACCCCTGGCGCTGGCTGGCGTAATGGGGGGCAGAGACACTGAAGTTACCCCGGGCACAAAAAATGTCGTGCTTGAGGCTGCGGTTTTTAATCCTTTGGCAGTCAGGAAGGCCAGTCGTCGGCTGGGCTTGCGTTCGGAAAGTTCCGGCCGGTTTGAGCGAGGCATTGATTTTGAAGCGGTTGAAAAAAATTCCGACCAGGCCGCCAGTTTGATTGCCAAAATTTCTGGGGGCCGGGTAGCGCGAGGGAAGGTTGTGGTTTCCCAAAAACGCCCCAAGAACAATAAAGCGGTAATATTTAATACCGGACAAGTATCTTCGCTCCTGGGTGTGGACTTGCCAACTTCACAAATTAAGAAATATTTTAACAGCCTGGGATTTACCAGCGCGGGCAGCGGTAAAAAATTAAAAATTACCGCTCCGAGCTGGCGCCATGATATTTTTTATGAAGCTGATTTGATTGAAGAAGTCGGCCGGCTCTACGGCTATAACCGCCTTAACCCCACGTATCTTAAAGGTGAGTTAAGGCCGGCGGAATTTCAGCCAGAGACTGATTTAGTCGAGAGACTGAAAGATGAGATGGTTAGGCTTGGCTTCACTGAAGTTTATAACTACTCATTTTACAGCGAAGACAAGGCGGCTGAATCGGGATTTAAGACGGCGGAGCATTATCAAGTTGCCAACCCTTTGAATCGGGAACAGAAATTGATGCGTACTTCACTGTGGCCTTGGCTGAAAAATAACATCATTAAGAATCTGGGAAATTTTGACGAATTTAAAATATTTGAGATCGGACAGGTTTTCTGGGCTGGCGAACCAAGGCCGCGGGAAGTGCCGATGATTGGAGCAGCGATTGTTCAGAAAAAATCTTCACCGGAAAAAGCCTTTCGGGAATTAAGGGGCATTTTGGAATCATTGAACCAGGCATTTAGATTTAACGCCCTGTTTGATTTTCAGCCAACCGGAGATTCCAGTTATCAGATTATGGCCAATAAATCACCGATTGGCGTTATGCGGATTTTGTCGAGGAGTGATATTGAAAAATTTTCTGATACCGCGACCGCCGCCTTTTTTGAAATCAGGTTGGACCTACTGGGCCAGATGCTTAAACCGAGCCAGGCTTATCGTTCGTATTCGCCTTACCCCAGAATAGTCAGAGATTTAGCCGTCGAAGTGAATGAATCGGTCAAGTTTTCCGATGTGGCGCGTATTATCTGCGAAATTAATCGTCAGACCATCAGCGAGCCAGAACCAATGGGCCTGATATCAGACATAAATATTTTTGATGAAGTTTATCGAGGAGCCAAGCTTGGCCCAAATAAAAAAAGTTTGCCGATTCGTCTGGTTTTTCAATCGCGTCGGCGGACGCTTGAAAATCATGAGGTTGATAAGATTCAAGGGCGAATCAGCGGCGAACTTCAAAGAAAATTACAAGCCAAAATCAGGGGTATTTGAATAAATTAATTAAATTTTTGAATATGCCAAAAAAGAAAATCAAACATTCAGCAACCAGCCACAAACCTAGCCAGGTTAAAACCGCCCTGTCAGCTGAGACCCAGCCAAAGACTGACTCAAAGACTTCGGGCGAATATACGGCCAAACAAATTACCGTTCTTGAGGGATTGGCGCCGGTCCGCAAGAGACCGGGCATGTATATCGGTAACACCGCCAGCGAAGGCTTGCATCATTTGATTTGGGAAGTGGTTGATAATGGAATTGATGAGGCGATGGCCGGATATTGCACGAAGGTAATAGTCCGGCTACTGGCTAATAATCGGATTGAAGTAAGCGACAACGGCCGGGGCATCCCAGTGGAAAGACACAAGCAAACGAAAAAATCAGCCCTGGAGACTGTTATGACTATACTGCACGCCGGTGGTAAATTCGGCGAAGGCGGCTATAAAGTTTCAGGCGGTTTGCACGGCGTTGGCGTTTCGGTGGTCAATGCTCTGTCGTCTTGGCTTAAAGCAACAGTCAGGCGCGATGGCAAGATTTGGGTACAAGAATATAAGCAAGGCAAGCCGCAGGGCAAGGTTAAGCCGGTGGGTCGGACAAAAGAAACCGGCACCACCATAACTTTTGAACCGGATCCGGAAATATTTACCGTGCTTGAATTTAATCTGGCGACGATACTTGAACACATGAGGCAGCAGAGCTATCTGACCAAGGGCGTGACTGTCTCAATCGAAGATTGCCGGACCAAAGGAATCGTGATACCGTATTCATTCCATTTTGAAGGCGGCATCGCTTCATACGTCAAGCATCTGAATATCAACAAAGAAGTAAAAAACCAGGAAATATTTTATGTTGAAAAGCAGATAAACGGGATTAACATTGAAATATCCCTGCAATACACGGATGACTATCGAGAAACGGTTTTTGGCTTCGCCAACAATATATACAATTCCGAGGGCGGTATGCACCTCATCGGTTTTCGAACAGCCTTGACCCGCGCCCTCAATAGCTATGCCCGTAAAAAGGAAATTTTGCGCGAGAAGGAAGATAATTTATCGGGCGATGACGTGCGCGAAGGCTTGACTGCTATTGTCAGCGTGAAATTAAAGAATCCGCAGTTTGAAGGACAGACTAAGGCCAAGCTGGGCAACGCGGAGGTAAAAACCGCCGTGGATTCAGTTTTTTCCGAGACCTTTTCCGCTTATTTGGAAGAACACCCAAAAGATGCCGAAGCGATTTTGGGGAAGTGTTTATTGGCGGCCAGGGCGCGGGTAGCGGCCAAAGCCGCGCGCGACTCGGTTCTGCGCAAGGGCGCGCTCGAGGGTTTGACCTTACCAGGAAAATTAGCGGATTGTTCTACGCGCAACGCGGCTGAAAGCGAATTATTTATCGTCGAGGGCGATTCAGCCGGAGGTTCAGCCAAGCAGGGGAGAAATCGTGAGTTTCAGGCTATTTTGCCTTTGCGCGGAAAAATCCTAAATGTCGAAAAGGCTAGATTAGACAAAATGCTATCCAATAATGAGGTTAAATCCTTAATCATCGCCCTGGGCACCAACATCGGAGACCAGTTCGATATATCCAAACTGAGATATCACCGGATTATTATCATGACCGATGCGGATGTTGACGGCGCCCATATCAGAACATTATTGCTTACTCTTTTCTATCGATACTTCAAGGAATTGATCACCCAGGGGTATCTCTACATTGCCCAGCCGCCGCTTTATTGCGTCCAGCTTGGCAAGGAAGCGCGGTATGCCTATAGCGACGCTGAATTAGAAAAGATTCAAAAGGAAATGATCTCAAATAGGCAAGGGAAATCGGCCAAGCGTTCAAAGTCCAAGGGAGCCGCGCCGCAAAACATTGAAACCACCTCCAATGTTTCGATTCAACGTTACAAGGGTCTGGGCGAGATGAATCCGGAACAACTTTGGCGCACGACTATGGATCCGGCCCAGAGAATACTGAAGAAAGTTATGGTAGAGGACGCGAAACAAGACGAAGAAACTTTCACGATTCTGATGGGTTCAGAGGTTGCCCCTCGAAAAAAATATATCCAGACCCATGCCAAGAGCGTAAAGAATCTGGATATATAAAAAAGCCGCCTCCTTGATTGGACAAGAAAGCGGTGCTAAGGAGCGGATGGTGCCGGAGGGCTTGTTTTATCGACCAGCGCGACTTCAAAAAGTGACTGACCCCATTCGATGATTCCCTCGTTTGGCGTCAGTACGGATATTATTCTGACGGCTGAGAAACCTTCCACTTTTAGGTAGCGTGGATTGTCCTCGCTGCCGGTCAGGCGCCAAACAACATCCAGCTTGATCTGCCATTCAAGGTTTAGGGCCACCATCACGCCGATGACATTGCCAAACCGGTAAACGACGCCTTCATATGGCCTAGGTCGAATTGCCTGTTCCCTGAGATGCCAAAAGGTCCCTACGCCTGGAGCCCGGATGAAGTAACGGGCTTGAAGAACGCCTTCCTTTTGAACAATCATGACTGGCGTGGGCAACTGGGTCCTCGGTGGCGCGATGACATATCGATAGGTTTTCAAAAGCGAAATCCAGATCCCACCAACCCAGACAGTAGGTGGCAGACCAGCGAGTTTTGATTGTTCCCTGGCAATATGCTTTTCAAAGAGCTTGGGGTGGCCAAAGATATATCTCTGGATCACCCACCAAAGAGCTGAGATAATCTTCAGCCACAGCATGGGCGATCCCTCCTTTCCAGCCGGACGTTAAAGTATCTAATCTTAGCAACCCTAATAAAACGTGGCAAGTGCAAAAAGATTCGCCCTCAAAAATGAAGTGGGTTATAAACATGCGGAAGCTGACTGATGGTTGGCTGATAAATCTGTCCTGGCCGAGGATCAATCCATCGTTCATCAGCGCTTTGGCGGTAGGGGCGGCTTTTGGCTTCGCGGTTTTTTACAAACAAAACATCATCTGGCTGGCCGTAGTTTTTTTGGTAATTAATTTACTGGGTGACTGGTTTGACGGAATAATCGCGAAAAAATATGGCCTGGCAAGCCGGAAAGGCTGGATCATTGACATCGTGGCAGATCGCTTGTCTGAAGGAATTATTTTCCTTTACTATCCCGTTCCCTGGTTTGGCTTTTTTATATTAAATTGTTTGTTGTCCATTGTTAGCTACTGGCGCAGGTTTGCTTTTATTCTGCCTATCCGATTAGTATTTCTAGTTTATTTTTTGATAATAAATTTTAACTAACCATGGTCCAATTTATTCTTCAATGCTGCTGGCTACTTTTGCCGTTTGGCGTGGCGAACATGAGTCCGGTAATTTTTAAAGGAAGGCTGAGCGTGCTGGCTCGGCCAATCGATAACAATCATAGGTTTCGTGGCCAGCCCCTGTTTGGAGATCATAAAACCTGGCGGGGAATTATTTTGGGCACGCTGACCGGAGGGGCCACTTTTGTAATCCAGCAGGCCATCTACCAGATCCCGTCGTTTAAATATCTCAGTCTGATTGATTATCCATCGATTCCGTCGCATTACGGATTTGTGGTTGGTTTTGGAGCGTTGTTTGGAGACTTAATCAGAGCCTTTGTTAAAAGGCGGATCGGCGTATTGCCCGGCCAGCCCTGGGTGCCGTTTGATCAGATTGACTATGTCTTGGGCGGTCTGGCGTTCTCGGCCCTTTATTTTACGTTAAGTTGGCGGATTTGGCTGGTAACGCTAGCCCTGGGATTTTTTTTCCATATCGCGGTTTCCTATATCGGTTTCTTTCTGAAAATGAAAGAATCGCGCTGGTAGGCGTTTTTTGGCCGGTAGTGGGCCTGTGGGTAAATTGAACTTGACGACCGCGAAAAGCCTATTGTATAATGGCCTTAGAAACTAAGTCCGCCGAAAGCGGATTTTAAAAACCACGATGGATATTGCCAATAATAAAATTGTTCGCTATCTCAAAGATTCTCGACGGGAAATGAAAAGGGTGGTTTGGCCTACCCGCCAGGAAACGGTGCGAAACACGCTCCTGGTAATCGGTATCAGCCTGGGGGTGGCCATATTTTTGGGTGTCCTGGATTTTATTTTCAATATCGGTTTGGAAAAACTTTTGTCAAGAACAATTTAAGAATAAGCTATGCCGAAACAAACAGCCGCCCAAGGTCGTCGCTGGTATGTCCTCCACACCTATTCGGGCTATGAGGAAAACGTCTCCCGCAATCTCAGGCAAAGAATCGAATCCATGGATATGGAGGATAAGATTTTTAATGTCTTAATCCCAACCGAGAAAAAAATCAAAATCAGGAACGGCAAGAGGAAAATCGTCACGGAAAAGATTTTTCCCGGCTATGTCTTGATTGAGATGGTGGTGACTGACGATTCTTGGTACGTGGTTCGAAATACTCCCAATGTCACCGGCTTCGTGGGTTCCGGCACTACGCCCACTCCGATTTCTGATAACGAGGTGAAATCGCTCCAGAAGCGCATGGGCGTGGAAGAGCCAAAGTATAAAATTGATGTCAGCGTGAATTCACCGGTCAGGATTATCGACGGGCCGTTCAAAGATTTTGAAGGCAAGGTCAGTGAAATTGACGAAGCTCGCGGCAAGGTTAAAATATTCGTTTCAATGTTCGGACGCGAAACGCCGATCGAACTCGACTTTCTCCAAATTAAAAAGATTTAATACCATATGGCGAAAAAAGTAAAAACAGTAGTTAAGCTTCAAATTCCGGCCGGCAAAGCGACTCCGGCGCCGCCAATCGGCCCGGCTCTGGGCCAGCACGGCTTAAATATCCAGGATTTTTGCACGCGCTTCAATGCTCAAACCAGTAGTCTGGGCAATGACATTGTGCCGGTTGAAATTACGGTTTATCTGGACCGGACGTTTGCGTTTATCTGCAAGACGTCTCCGGCCGCGGTCTTATTGAAAAAGGCGGCGGGCATAGAAAAGGGGTCAGGCGATTCGCTTCGGACCAAAGTGGGCAAGGTGACGCGCCAGCAGATAAAAGAGATTGCCGAGAAGAAGATGTCGGATTTGAACGCCAAAGACATCGCTGGAGCCATGAAGATAATCGAAG
This sequence comes from Patescibacteria group bacterium, assembly GCA_028714495.1. GTDB lineage: Bacteria > Patescibacteriota > Patescibacteriia > JAHIZJ01 > JAHIZJ01 > JAQTMH01. Next base: position 22,885 of record JAQTMH010000003.1, on the reverse strand, counting down.
GTACGGCTCGGAACATGGGCATAACCATTGAATGATAAATAATAATTTACCTAGGTGGGAGACTTCGGGCAAAGTCGAGAAGTCGCTTGAACCACGAAGGGGATAAACAATGAAAAAGAGTAAGCGCTATCGGTCAGTTAAGGATGGTGTTGAGAAAAACAAGGTCTATCCGCTGGCTGAAGCTATCGAACTCGTCAAGAAATGCTCCACGGCAAAATTTGACGAGTCTATTGAGATGCATATCCGTCTGGGTATCGACGTAAAAAAAGCCGATCAGCAAGTGCGCGCCACGGCCCAATTGCCTCATCCCACGGGCCGGAAGCTGGTAATCGCAGTTTTTGCTAATGACAGCGACCAGGCAAAGGCAAAAGACGCCGGGGCTTCGATTGTCGGCGGTGAAGAGCTGATCAAAGAGATAAAAACCACTGAGAAGACGAAATTCGATTTGGCTCTGGCCACACCCGAAATGATGCGCAAGCTCGGTCCGATTGCCAAGATCTTGGGAACCAAAGGCTTAATGCCAAACCCCAAAAATGAAACCGTGACGAATGATGTCGCGAAAACGATCAAAGATTTGCAGAGCGGTAAAGTGGCGTTTCGTTCCGATGAAACCGGCAATGTCCATCAAATTATCGGCAAGGCTTCATTCGAGGCGAAAATGCTGGCTGATAACGCCAAGGCTTTCATTGACGCGATTCGCCGGGTCAAGCCTGACGGTTCGAAAGGAATTTACGTCCGCAATGTTACCCTGACTTCCACCATGGGTCCGGGAATTAGAATTATCATTTAAATTAATATTATGGCAAAGTCAAAGTATTATCGCCCGACTTGGGATGACTATTTTATGGCTCTAGCCAGGATTGTGGCCACCAGAGGGACTTGCGATCGATTGAGAGGCGGCGCCGTATTAGTGAAAAACAATAGGATTATCTCGACCGGTTACAATGGTTCTCCTCCAGGATTGCCGCATTGCGATGAGGTGGGACATTTAATGGAAGAAGGTCACTGTGTCAGGACCATTCACGCCGAGCACAATACCATTCTGCAGGCCGCGGTCATACCAGGAGCCAGCACCGAAGGATCAACATTGTATGTGAAGTTTCTGCCCTGCATCCATTGCTGCAAATACGTTGTGGCTGCCGGTATAAAAAGGGTAGTTTACGCGAAAGTTTATCGCAACACGAAATCAGCAGATTATTTGAGAGCCGCCGGTCTGCGGGTGGATCTGTACAAAGATAATTCCGAATGGAACGCCTTGGTCAGGGAAATTTTTGAGGATGAAGTTGAGGAAACGATAGCTCCCGAAGGCGACGTAGTAATGAAGGATGTAAAATGATCATCGGAATCACCGGCACACTGGGAGCGGGCAAGGGCACGGTGGTTGAATACCTGAAAAAGAAAGGGTATAAACATTACTCAGTCAGGGAATTTTTGCTTAAGCAAATAAGAAAGCTGGGTCTGCCGGAAAATCGCGACAGCATGGTGATGGTGGCGAATGACCTGAGGAAAAAATATTCGCCAAGCTATATCGCCGAAGAGCTGTATAAAGAAGCCGAAAAAGCCGGCGGTAATTGCGTTATTGAAAGCCTGCGCGCTCCCGGAGAAGTTGAGGCCCTAAAAAACAAAGACAGATTTTACCTTTTGGCTGTTGACGCGGAATTGAAAATTCGATTTGAGAGGATAAAAAAACGTAACAGTGAAACCGATGCCGTAAATTTTGAGGAGTTTGTGGAAAACGAACAGCGTGAAATGAATTCCACTGATCCGACAAAGCCGAATATCAGCCGATGCATGACCATGGCTGATTTTGTGATAGATAATAACGGATCGTTTGATGAGCTATATGCAAAGATCGACGACGTATTAAAAGATATCGGCTTGGGCGATCTTGTGAAGTAGCCACTATGCCTGACTCAAAAAACATCGAAATACTGAAAAACGGTATACGGAAATACGCCCCGGTGGTGGCGGAATATTTTGACTGCAACGATACAATTACTGAGTTTTCACATACGCTCTTCACCTATACGGCCGACTCGGTCCATACGCAACGCCAAGGGTTTTTGGCTCGAACGATTGCTGAGTATCTGGCGCGCGTTTTTCAGCGCCAGGAATGCGTTACTCCGCCGCTGAGCCTCAATATTGTCGACCATCATTCCATCCTCAACCACCCAATACTGCTCGCTACGAACCTTGTCGCCAATGCCCACCGCCTGCTCACGGGCGACCGACAGCCGATCGTCGTACTAACAAGTTCAGTAGTTCCACCGAACAATTTTTTCAATCGTAAGGGGTTTCAGCTCCACGGCAAGCGCGTGCCACTTTTTTCGAATAAGGAAATGCATCAAGCCAGCTGTTTTATCGGCCGGCGCGATTTTAATTTCACCGAGAATTTGCGAAAGACCGACAGCTGGAAAGATTTTACCGGCGAGGAACAGGATTTTTTGAAAGCCATAGAACAGGAGATAGGCGGACTGGATTTTTCCCAGACCAAAAGCTACAACGACCAAATAGCAATCATCAACGCGTTTTTGTGGAAAAAACTATTTCACAAGTCGATCCGGGAGACGATACCCGACTTACTGTATGTTACCCAGGAAGATATTATGCGGACGATTCTGCCGTCGATATTGGCCGAGGACAATATCCTGAGCCGCAGTCTTTTCAATACTGATTTTCGCGCTCGTATTTTGGCCGCCTTTGAAGACCTGACCGGTTGTTGGAACGAAGCGAAGGGTAAGGGTACTCACTTCTTCTGGTATCGCGATGCGAAAAACGAGGCCAAGCCCATGTTTCTGCGGGGTACGATCCTGTGTTCAACTGACGGTCGGTTTGAGCTTGATTTAGGCAATTCGGCTGAGGTAATAAAAAGCCTTGCGGATGGCGCGATTATCCCGAATTTATTTGTCATTTTCGGCTATCTGACGTTTTGGCTGGGCGTGCGGCCGCTGGTTGGACACGGTTCCTGCAATTATATTACTCGGATGAAAGAAACCTGGCTGTCCGTATTAACTGACGCGCCCGATGAATGCGCCAGAATACAATCGATTGATACAAAAGGATTGATTGGCGGCACGATTGCGACCTATGCCCGTGACGCGCAAAACGCGATTATAAATCAATACGCCTTTGACGTGATCTATGATGGCGGCCTGACGCGTGATTATCTTGAACATCTATTAGCAATGAAATACAAGGATTTGCTTCAGCCCGCCCTTCTCGAAATCTATGAAAGCTATGTTCCGGCCGCTGAACGAAAAAACCTCGGCTTACGTCCGATGGACATGATGGGCGAGGAATTTAATTGGATCGGGACGCATGGGAAATAAAAACATACAATGGACCCCCGTCTTTACCCGGGAAGGTTTTCCGTATTTCATTCTGAGTCTCGGTCTTGAGGGGTATGTCCGCGATATGAAGAAAGCGCTCGGCTGGGGCTATCGCGACCAGCTTTTTATTTCTGAAAAGGATATTGAAAAAAGTTATTTTTCGGAACGCGATTCACGTTCGTTCCAAACTTTTCTCGATCGATCAGACGACACGGCTGTCCGTCGAATCAATGGCAAAATACGTAAGATTTTTGCGCGGAATGTCATTCAGATCGGCCGGATAAACAGGGCGTTAGGCAGACATCTTGAGACAAAAGCATTGGCCGTGTTGCTGGGGGATTTTTATCGCTCCTACCGAGAAATGTATTCGGTCTACCGGTTTCCCACGCTCGTCGATACGCATCGCCATACCTTTACGCGCGCAACAATCGCTGATTGCGGCTACACCAAAGATTATTGTGGCAAGATATTAACCTGGGTTGACGATGTCGTCATCCCGGCGTTTGCAGCGTCACTGAGTGTCATGCTGGGGATAGAAAAAAAGCGAGTCATGTTTATGAATTGCCAGGAATTGGTTGAGTCGTTGCGCCGGAACAGGCCGGTGGTTTCAGCGTCAGAGCTTGAAAAGCGCTACCGTCTGTATGCATTGCAAGCCGTTGGCGGGAAAATACAATTGTTTATTGGCCAGCGCGCGAAACAAATACAGAAACAAGTCAAGCGTGAAGTACCGGGCAGGGAAAGCAACAATGCTGTAGCTCTCCATGGCCAAACCGCGTACGCAGCGCTGAAGCCTGTCATTGGCATTGCCCGGGTGGTCAGAACACTTCGAGATCTGAAAAAACTTCGCGGGCGATACGTGATCGTAACGCCGATGACGACGGTTCGGTTTTCCCAGTATCTGCGCAATGCCAAAGCGATCATCACCGACGAGGGCGGGTTAACATGCCACGCGGCGATTGTCGCCAGAGAATTCAAAATTCCAACGATTGTCGGGACAAAAATTGCGACCACGGTGCTGAAGAATGGCGACCGGGTAGGGGTGGACGCAAATAAGGGGATTGTGAGGAAGATATGAATCTAGAGTATAATAATAAATGGTTGTGGGAATGGGAACGGCGTGAAATGAATTCCACTGATCCGACAAGGCCGAATATCAGCCGATGCATGACCATGGCTGATTTCGCGATAGATAATAACAGATCGTTTGATGAGCTATACGAGAAAATCGATAAGGAATTAGAAAAATATGCGAATAAACATAGATAATATAAAGAAATTAGACTGGTACACACAGGGCAGCGCGGCAAAGCTATTATACGCGTCATATCCTTGGCGCGCTTGCACGCTGATGTCGGTAATGGGAAGAGTGATGTCGTTTAAATACGAAACATTGGTTTATTTTAAAAATCACTATTTTGAAGTTTATTTCTCAAAAAGGTCGCTGAAAAAAATATCCGATTATTATTTTAACAAGCAAAATAAAAACGAACGCTTTCTCAAAAAATTAATTGATTACTGGCACGTTGAATGCGTCAAACCATATAAGAGGGCTTTGAATCAACTTAGGCGGGATGATCTTGGTCGATACTCGAACCAAGAATTGCTTATTCAGTTTCGCGTTTTCACCAAAGCGTATATGAAGGTATGGCACGAAGCGGTGTTCTTGGACAGCTTCGACTGTTGCGGAGACGATATCTTAAGCGACGCGCTGACAAAGGAAAACAAGAAGATAAATCCTAGAGATTTGGAAATTATTCTGACACCGCCTAATCCGTCATTTCTACAAAAAGAGCGGCTAGCGCTTTTGAAAATCGCCGAGAGCGTTATAAAACGAGGAGGCATTATTAAAAATGAAAGATACCTTAATCGCGAATTGGCCAAACATAGTCGAAATTTCTATTGGCTGCATAATGATTACGCCACGACTGAATATTTGGATGCGCAGTATTTTAAGAGGGAACTGGAAGTATTGCTGAAGAACAAAGCTAAAATAAAAAAAGAAAAGGCCACGGCTAAATTTTTGGATAAGCTGGTCTATTTAAGAAGAGAGATTTACCAAAGATACAAGTTTACCGAACATTTCTATAGCACGGTAAATTTTCTTTCAAGACTAGGAAATTTTCGCGATGAAAGAAAAGCTTACAATCAGATGGCGTCTAATGTATTGCAAAAATTCGCCAAGGAATTCAGCCGGCGGACCCGTTTAACTGTTGAAGAAGTCGAGCGCCTGTTTCATTGGGAAATAGAGAAAATCTTTAGACTAACGCCTAAATTTATTAAAAACATTAAAAACCGCCGTCAGCCGGTTTTTTACTATTTGAAAGATTTAGATAATTTTATTGAATTTTACGGAGAAACCGGCCGGAATTTGAACAACTATCTTAAAAATAAGATCAAAGAGAATGCCAAGCTGACTGGCCGGTCAGCCTATCCGGGGATTGTTAAAGGCACTGTCAGAATTGTCAGAGACAAGCGCGATTTCCATAAGATGAAACCAGGCAATATATTAGTCGCGCCAAATACCAGACCAGAATATTCGCCAATTATGAAGATCGCCGCGGCTGTTGTCGCTGACGAAGGCGGGCTAACCTGCCACACGGCCATTGTAGCGCGCGAATTTAAAATACCCACCGTAGTCGGAGTTCAGGGGGCGGTTAATATACTGAAGGATGGGGATAGAGTGGAGGTGGATGCGGATCATGGCGTAATAACAAGAGCATGAACATTGCCAAAGCGGAAAAAAGATTATTTTCGGGTACCACGCACTGGGTGATCCAGGGCGGGGTCTTTGTGCCGTTTACGGCGATCATTCCCGGACAAGCGATCACCTACGTGCTCCGCCGGCAATTTCCGAAATTAGCCGCTGAAAAAATCGTTGTCGTCTCCACGCAGAATGGTCTGAAATCGTACTGGATCTACGACGAGGATGAATTTGAGGGTAAAGGCTACTGGTGTTTCAAAAATAAGGATTATGTCCAGCGTGTTTTTCGGCGCTGGCTAGTTTTCAAACGGCGTTTCTACCAGGAGATAGAACGATTAGAAAAGACGGACATTTCGCGGCAGCCGCTCAAGGAATTCCAGCGTTTTTATCGGCTGTATCTAGATGAATACAGTTTGCCATTGATCACTGAGTATTATTCGCTCGGTGGAGATAAATTTGTCCGCGAGCTGAAAAGGAAATATGCGGGATACAAAAGGCTTGATGATGATATTATCGTTTTTACTCAGCCTCCAAAACTGTCGTTTCTTCAACGATTAGAACTCGATCTATTGCAATTGGAAAAATCGCTCGGCCAGAAACGGTTGCCGACTCGCTTGGCCGAATTTCAGCGTCGCCGGCCGGAGGCCTATCGCGACCTTGAGCGAATCCAGCGCCGGTATTTCTGGGTTCAGTTCAATTATCGGGACACGGTTCCGCTAAGCCTTGAATATTTTTATAACAAGTTGCTTGCGCTGACTAAAATGACGTCCGGAAAGAAAAATCAGCGCCGGCAGGAGCTACGTAATTATCGGTTGTCGCTGGCAAAAACACAATTTAAGGCCAGCCGCCGCACTAGCCTTACTTCTTATGAGATGCGGGCATTAAAGTCAGTCGGCTGGGCCGGACATTGGCAGGATGAGCGGAAGCAGGCGAATCTCATTGCCAACTACTGGTGTCAGAAATTTATTAAGCTGTTTGCGAAGGAACTCGGTTATACAGTATCGGAAATATGGCATCTGACGCCGCATGAACTGTTTAGGGCGTATCGAGGGAAAAAAGTGTTGCGCCCTGAACTCCAACGGCGCATTAGCGGTTGTGCCTATATAACTTTTGTCGACGGGCAGGAAATTATGATGAGCGGCCGTCGGTATGAGGCCTGCTGGCGGCGGATTGCTGGTCTAAATCTGCCGACTCAAACCACGGTTTTTTCCGGCATTGCCGCATCCCCGGGCCGTATTCGCGGGAGGATAAGAAAAATCGAAACCCCTTCCATTCATGGTAAGAATCTTCGGCCAGGCGAAATACTGCTGACGTATATGACGCGGCCTGATTTTGTTCCACTTATGCATCGGGCAGCGGGAATCATTACGGACGAAGGCGGTCTAACCTCGCACGCCGCGATAATCGCACGCGAGCTGAAAATCCCGTGTGTCGTCGGCACGCGGTTTGCCATGCGGGTACTGAAGGACGGGGATATGGTAGAGGTGGATGCCACCAAAGGAATTGTGAGAATAATTAAATAATGCTATATTTGGTATACGTTTCATGCTATATAGCCCAGCACCAGACTCAGTGCTGGGTAGCCATGATAGCAGGGGGATTTGCCGTGGAGTATTTATGGCACGCTACAATGCCAATAAGATTCCTTATAAACTGCAGGATCGGTTGATGGATCATTTCTGCGAGACGTTGGCCAGATTGAAAACAAAATCAGACATTCGCAATTTCCTGAAAGACCTCTTGAACCGACAGGAGAGAATCATGCTAATTAGGCGACTGCTCATTGCTGATATGCTAATCAGTGGTAAAAGCCACCGTGAAATCCGGGAGAAGCTAAAAGCAGGATTTCCGACAATTTCACGGGTGGACCGCTGGTTAAATTTTGGCAGAGGCGGTTATGAGACAGCGTTAAAAACAATAAAAAAATAGAGCAGACGCGTGCTATCATGCTATATAGCATGATAGCAGTGTTCGCATTATCATTTACTACAAAATCTCTTAAATTTGCTCTGATTTTGTTTATCCGTTAATATATATCTATGCTAAGCGTGAAAATAAAAAGGTTGAATTCAGAGGCGAGATTGCCAGAATACGCTTTTCCTGGAGATGCCGGCTTGGATTTGTTTAGCTGTGAAAACTACACCATCAAGCCATCAGAGCGTCGCACATTTCCCGTGGGTATCGCGCTGGAACTTCCTAATGGTTATGTCGGACTGGTCTGGGACAAGAGCGGGCTGGCTTCAAAAAAGGGGATCCATTGCCTTAGCGGCGTGCTTGATTCGGGCTATCGCGGCGAACTGATGATCGTACTCCTCAACACGGGCGAAAACCCTCAGGAAATAAAAAAAGGCGATAAGATCGCGCAACTGCTTGTCCAGCCGGTTGAACAGGCTAAAATTGTCGAAGTCGAAAAATTAAGCGATACCGAGCGTGGCCAAGGAGGATTTGGCAGCACTGGAAGATAAATATATGCCGATATTCACACCCGAAGAAATCGAACTCTTAAAGAAATACGTAACCGATCCAACCGGCGATGTTTTTTGCGTAACCGGAATGCAGGGAATGGTCGGCGCGGCCTATGCTCGATATAGCCGGGCCAGGGGGGGCTTTCGCGAGACCCTGCTGAAGGAATTCATCAAAGAGGGTGTGGTAGATCCCAAACACGCCGCAGAGCTCATCCAGCGCGTTTTAATAGCGTTTGGGGACGATTCTGTGGGCGAACTGGAGGGCACACACCTCTCAACCGAGAATGTTACAATAATAGCCACTAAGGAGATGGAGGAATGCCGGATCGGGGGCTCGCCGATTGAGCAATCTACGCGGTATGTTTTTTACGACCAAAAGGATGAGGCGGGGAATTATCGCTACTACCGAGACCCGAATATCGTGGCCTCGAAGCATGGGCAGGCGTACATTGAGACAATGGATTTTTTCTTTCAGACCTATTGCGAATTGATTGAACCGATGAAGAAATATTATCAGAAGTTGAAGCCGTTGAAGCAGGCTGAATACGACATCAAAGGCACGAAAGTAAAACAACGCTACGATGATTTGACTGACCCGGTCGATCAAAAGGCATTTAAAACGACTTACCAGATGGATATTCGTACCAGAGCTTGTGATACGCTACGTTACATTTTACCTTTATCAACGAAAACGAATGTCGGCTGGTTTGGCAATGGGAGATTTTATCAAGGATTTATCAGCGCGCTACTGAGCAGTCCTTTTCCCGAAGCCCAAACAATTGGAAAATCAGCGGCTCTTGAACTGGCCAAGATCATCCCAGCCTATGTCCGCCGAGCCAAGGCAAATGAATATCAATCGTCAATCGAGAAAAATATGTACGCCCTAGCTGTTGAATTGCTGAAAGACACAGAGCCGATGGCTGATGAGAATATTTCGCTTCTTGATTTCGGCGAGAATTACATTGCCCACAAGCTGAGCCAGGGATATATCACTCTCGACAAAGTTAAATCGATTATGCAAGACCGTTTTGACAATGTCACTTTGGCAATGATGCTTTATGCCTATTGCCGGCACCCTTTGAAGCAATTAATCAAGATTGTCGAAAAACTTCCGGTTGAAAGCCGAGAAAAGATAATCAATACTTATATTGGCGAAAGAAAAACTCGGCGGGATCGGCCATATCGAGCTTTTGAAGCCGGTTACCCCTACACCTTTGACCTGGTCACGGATTTTGGAGTTTATAAAGACGTGATGCGTCACCGGATGACTTCCCAGCTCAAGCAGCGTTTTTCACCTCTGCTGGGATTTACCATGCCTCCAGATATTATCAAAGCCGGTTTTGAAGATAAAATAAAAGCTTGCCATGAGAAATCAATGGAGCTTTATAACAGGCTATATCCTGACTTTCCGAGCGAAGCGTCTTACGCCACTCTTCACGGCTCAAAAGTCCGCTGGCTTCTGGCTTTCAACGAGCGCGAAGCTTATCATCTGCTGGAACTGCGAACCGGCCCCCAGGGACATCCTGCCTATCGCAAAGTCTGCCAAGAACTCCATAGAAAGATCCAGGAGCGATCTGACTGGCGCGCCGACCATATGAAATTCGTCGACTACAATCAATATGACTGGGCCAGGGCGGATTCAGAGGCGAAGCAGAGGGTGAAGGAGAGGGAATTGGATGAGAAAATCGCCAAAGATAATAAAAAAGTAAATTAGTAAATTCATACAAGAAAACGGCTGTATGAGCCGTTTTCTTGCTACTACTATTTTTCCATCGATATCAATAATGGATTCTTTTTTGTTATATACTGGAATAGAGTTCTGCTAATTAAATTGACAAATATAAAATACTTATTTAACATAATAATACCACTGCGGCTAATAGGGGCCGCAGTGAACCATGGAGGCTTCCTTGAGAGCCGAGATGGTTTGGACGCTCTGACCAGGGAAGGCTTACCCTTAGGTGAGGTGAGCGCTCACCAGGGGTCAGGCACCCGCTGCGGCTCTGGGTGTCTCTTATGAGAGCGTCATGCACAGATGAGGTGATGTGCGCAGCCATCACCTCCCTTTTTTATTGCTGTAATACTTAAACAAACCAAGAATTATATAATAATAAAAAAGAGCCGTTTGGGGGCGGCTCGGGGAAAGATCAGGACGCGAGTGATTTAGTTCTCGATCCAACTCCAGCCAGGAAATCGAGAACATCTCTTAGCTCAGGGAATTTATTGTCGACTTGGTCGAGAAAAGAGGGAAGACCTTCGTGTATCTTCTCAACGTGTTCGAGCGGGATACAGTCGCTTCCACGGCGGGCGTTATAAAGGAGAATGCTGCATTTCGAGATTTCAACCTCGAAGCGCACGCCCCGGTCCCCCCTATTCGCGAACCTCGCTTGCCAGAGATAGCCGTTTTGGTCGGTAAACGTGAAAATCACTTGAATGAGAGGGGTGACACTGCTTCCTTTGGTCTGGCAATCAAGAAAACCGGAAACCATGGAAAGGATCAGTCCGATTTGCCGTTTCATCCGGTTGATCTTGTCCGAACCATCCAAGATCTGCTGTACATCAAGCATGCTTCTCATAAGAATCTCCTCCTGCATCCAGGGCCCTATCGGGTGTGAAGGACAGCTTCAATGTATCCACTGAAGCAGTTATACATTATACCTGTTTCGATATTTGTCAATAAAAGAAAACCCCGCGGCGAAAGTTGGTACTAACGCTGCGGGGCAGATTGCTGCCGGAAGTTCCGGCTAGAAGGGAGTAAAGATCGTGTTCACGAAACAGGTAAACGGTTTGTCGGGCTCGAGGAAAGTCTCCTGCTCGTCGGTACCGAAGGTACCTGGACGTCCGCCGAAGACTGGCTCGACACAGACATACTTGGCTGGGTCGTCGCTCCAGACAACCAACCAGTGGCAGCTGAATGAAGGGATCATTGTAACCCTGCCCCGATCCTTCAGAACAATAGTGATTGTATCGGCTCGTTCGATAATTGCCGGGTCAGGACCGACCTCGATCTTATGACCGCCGATGGTAACAGTGGCAGGACCGGCAAAGTAGGGATGCCAGGCCGGAAGAATGGGAAGTCTGATCGGTTCCCCGTCGTCTTGCTGTACATAAGCCATCAGGGTCAGGTTGAGACGGGCTGAACCGTTATTGGGACCGTGGTGGCCGATGGTCAAGGAAATTCCCACGCTGATGTCAGGCACTCCGCCCAGCTCGATGTGGTTCCAGAATTCCATCCGTTGCCCACGAATCTGGCTGGGCAAAAGCAGAGTGTCACGTAAAACGCCATGCTTGGGTAGGCCCAATAATCCCGCCTTGTTCGGCACCGAACCAAAATTGGGGAAGCACCAGTGCGACAGTCCGCGCCGTTTGAAAGTGAAACCGCTTGGCGTGGGAGTCTCCACCATTTTCTGGCAGACCGGCCCAAGAACACCCATGCCGCCACAGTCCCAGCTGATGATCGATCCACCCAGGGGCGTGGCGCAGACTTCGTGATCATTGTAACCGATGAACATCCCAACCTCCTTGGTTGACTACTTACCGACAATTGACTAGTTCATCTATCTCAACAGCGACAAAGCGGGAATCAACAAATTCTAGCCATATCGCCGTTGAGATGAAATATCAAAGTGCCAAATTATACTGATAAAATAACTTATCACAAATGATTCAAATTGTCAACCAATCGAGTAACCATTGATTATTCTGATGTCATACTTATTAACATTGACAGTCGAAGTCTTCGAAACTAAAATCTAGGCGGAGGAAAACCGTACATTACCAAATGGCAAATAGAGGAGGGTCAACCATTATGCTCTGGGAGAAGAGGATTTTGGCGTTTATCGGTCCGATGTGCTCGGGTAAGACCGAAAAGCTGTGTGCTGTGGCGCGGCAGATTATCCGAATGAGACAGCATGGTCAGGATATCCCGTTTGTCTGGCTTCGGCCGTCTCGCGATACTCGTGACGCAGGCACTGACCAGATTGTCAGTCACGGGGGTCCGCAGCTGGAAGGGATTGAAATTGTGATCATCAATGCCCAGCGACCGAGCGACATGCTGCGACACCCTAAGGTCCGAGCGGCCAAGGTTGTCCTGGTCGATGAAGGACAGTTTTGGGGCCGAGGACTCAGGCGAGCCTTGTTGAAACTTTATCAACAGGGGAAGTCTGTGTTTTTTGCCGGACTCGATACTGACCACATGGGTCGTCCATTCACTACCACGGCTGATGTTGTGCTGATGCCCGAGGTAAAGGTCTACCGTTTGCGCGATGCTGTTTGCATCAGGTGCGGAGAAGGAGCCACTCGTTCTCTCCGACTGATTGATGGGATGCCCGCGCCGAGAGATTCACCTCAGTTCCTGGTTCAGGGTACGAAAGGTGTCAGCTATGAACCAGTCTGCCTTTCCTGTTTTATCCAGGTATATCAGGACATAGGCATCAGAGTAATCTAGCGATTCAGCTTTCACTCATTTGGGTGAAGGCTTTTTTATTTGGGTCAAATGAAGAAATTAAAAATTCAAAATTAAAAATGAAGGAATCCTCCCTAGGCGGATACAATAATTTACATTATAAATTTTGAATTCTCTGATAGCCACACCAGTTATGCTATAATAAAGCCATGCACTATACCCTTACTTTCTTTTGGATAATATTAGCCTTTGCTTCGATTTCATTCTGGGAGGCCTATATTGAGGGCGAGCATGGTGGCGCGGAAAAGCAGGTGGGCTGGGTTAGGAAGATTTTTGGTTTGAGGCTGACTGGTTATCATTTTATGCTGTTTGGGGTCTGCCTGCCGCTATTTCTGCTTTTGCCGATTATCACGCATGGCTATGACGGCAAGCTATTGGCAGTCATTGCCTGCGGCTATCTCGTGGGAATCTTGGTAGAGGATTTTCTCTGGTTTGTGGTCAACCCGAAGTTTAAATTCAAAGATTTCCGCCATGAAAAGGTTTGGTGGTATCCCTGGATGAGAGTCGGGTCTTACCACATACCCGTTTTATATCCGGGGGCCATAGTGCTGTCGGGCGCCATTTGGTACTTGTTTATCCGCTAATTTAAGCCTAAGACAAAGCAAATTTACGGCTTTTTTTATTTTTCAGAAGGTGATACAATAGAGTCATGAAACGACATGGATATTTAATAACGATTTACGGGGTCAATAATCTAGGCAAATCCACCCAGGCAAAAATGCTGGTGGAGTTTTTAAACCGGAACAGCTGGCCGACCGAATACGTCAAATACCCGGTTTACCGGATTACGCCGACTGGCCCGTTCATCAATCGGATTTTACGGAGCCACGATGACCAGCCGATCAACGAAAATGAATTTCAGATGTGGTACACGCTTAACCGTTTTCAATACGAACCAGCTCTGCAAAAGAAGCTGGCGGCAGGGAAGATAGTCGTGGCTGAAGATTATATCGGCACGGGCCTGGCTTGGGGCGCGACCAAAGGCGCTGATTTGGACTGGCTGGTGGAGATAAACCAGCCGCTAGTGCATGAAGACCTGGCGATATTAATCGACGGTGAGCGTTTCATTAACGGTAAGGAAAAAAAGCACATCCACGAGAACGATGATATATTAATCGAACGCTGCCGCCGCTGGCACCAGAAACTGGCTTCGATGTACGGCTGGAAAATGGTCAATGCCAATCAGACGATTACCCAGGTCAACGAAGATATTTTGGAAATAGTTTCGCAATTCCTTCGCGGCAAGGATATTTGGCAAAAGGATATTTGGCAAAAAAATAAACCATGAAGCTTGAACCAGTCATTGGGCTTGAAATCCACGTTCAGCTCAAAACCAAGAGCAAGATGTTTTGCGGCTGCGATAATGCCGGCGAAAACCAGCCAGCCAATACGACGATTTGCCCGATTTGCACGGGCCAGCCCGGAACCTTGCCGGTGATAAACGAAACCGCCTATCGCTGGGGCTTAAAAACCGCCATCGCGTTGAACTGCCTGATTCCGGAGAAAACCAAATTTGATCGGAAGAATTATTTTTATCCAGATTTGCCAAAAGGGTATCAAATTTCGCAATACGACCTGCCGATCGGCCAGAATGGCTTTTATACGATTGTCGCGGGTGATAAAAAAATAAAAGTCGGCATCGTGCGAGTCCATCTCGAGGAGGATTCGGCTAAGCTGTACCATTCGCCGGCCGGGGATTACAGCCTGGTTGATTTTAACCGTTCAGGCACGCCGCTTCTGGAAATCGTGACTGAACCGGATTTTCGTTCGCCGGCAGAGGCCAAGGCGTTTTTGCAGGAACTGCGCTTGTTGATGATGTATTTAAAGATCTCTGACGCGGAAATGGAAAAAGGTCATTTGCGCTGCGATGCCAACATCTCGCTCCGTCCGGCTGGAGATGTGAAACTTTACACCAAGACCGAGATCAAAAACCTGAACTCATTTCGATCGGTTGAACGCGCCCTGGCGTATGAAGTGAAGAGGCAGACAAAGCTTTGGGATGAAAATAAGGTTTCCAACTTTCAGTCCACCCGCGGCTGGAATGAACAAAAGGGGGTTACCGTGGAACAGCGGAGCAAGGAAGGAGAATCCGATTACCGCTATTTTCCAGAGCCTGACCTGCCGCCGTTTGTCATTACCAAGAAAGAAATTACTAAGCTCAAGGCGGCCATACCGGAGTTGCCGAATAACAGGCGCGAACGGTTCAAGCAGGACTATGATTTGAGCCAAAAGGAGATAGATTTTTTAATTACCAATGAAGATTATTCCGATTATCTCGAGGGAGTCATTTCCGAGCTGGAGGCTTGGTTTGTGGCCGAGCGACCGAAAGAGCGGGGCCGGGAATTTATTACCCAGAAAAAGAAGATTATTCATCTGGCAGCCAGCTGGCTAATTAACCGGCTGACCAAATTGATTTATGACGAAAAGCTAAGCCTCAAACAAGTAAAAATCACCCAGGAGAATTTTGCCGAATTTATTAAATTGATATTCCAGAGCAAGGTAAATTCCCTCAATGCCCAGGAAGTTTTGAAGATAATGTTTAAAACCGGCGGGGATCCGTCAGACATTGTCGAACGGAAAAATCTTGGTCAGATAGGCACGTCAGAAGAGCTTGAGCGAATAATAGAGAAAGTGATAAAGGATAATCCATTGCCCGTCCAGCAGTATCGATCAGGAAAAACCCAGACGCTCCAATTTCTCATCGGACAGGTAATGAAACAGACAAAGGGGCGGGCTGATCCCAATATAGTGAATGGCCTAATAGTTTCTAAATTGAGATAAATTCGTGAAGGGCGAGAGCCGACCTGGTTTAAGCAGATTTGTTGTGGATAACTTTGTTTGACTGGCCGGGTTTGTAGTGGTACGCTCCTTTTTAGATATGAACAAAAAACGGTTTAACACAATTCAAAGGAGGCAAAAAGCCTGAGAAAAAATCCCCGGATTACGGGGAATTTTTTTGAATAGGGTTTAGTTCAGGCAAGAAGTTCTTTTACAAAACGAGGAGGAGGTAAGAAGATGAAGCATGTCATCAGTGCCAGCGATTTCACGTTGGGTTGGGTTCTTGAGATGATTGAGCGGTCAACCGGCCACATCGAGCGTTTTCGTTCAGGTATCCCCATGGGACATCGGTCGGAAAAGGTCACCGTTGTAATGGGTGAAGCGAGCACCCGAACAGCCGGGTCATTCAAAGCGGCTGCTAGATTGGTAGGCTGTGACTGGGACTTTGTTGCATCATCCGGAGAATCATCACTGACAAAGGGTGAGGCGCTTGGCGCTTCAGCCAGAATGTGGGCGGGTCAGGGCGCAGCCGTGTTGGCTATTCGGACGGCAATCGAAGGCGGATCCCGTTGGCTAGCCGAGGCCATGGAGATGGGCTCGTACAGGACGGCCATCATTAATGCCGGCGATGGCGCGAACCAACACGTGTCGCAAGCGCTGCTTGATTTGGTTACAATCAAGCTGAAAAAGGGTCGTTTGGAGAATTTGAGAATCGGTTTTCTGGGCGACCTGCGCTTTAGCCGGACAGTACATTCGTTGGTGCAAGCTCTCCGGCTTTTCCCGGGTATCGAGCTGGTTCTGGTGTCATCGCCTCAAGTCAAGCTGTCGGAGTGGTATTACAATGGCATGCCAGCGACAGTCTCTGACTCGATCGAGGCTCTGGCAGGCTGCGACATCGTGTATGTCACCCGAGTTCAAGAGAAGCGATTTGGTGGAGACCGGGTTGCCTATGAGCGTGTTCGGGGACTTTATTCGGTAGGCGAAGATACGCTGCGCCTGATCGGACCCGAAGCCTTGATTATGCATCCGTTGCCAATCAACTCCACCGACAGAGAAATCGATCCTTCCGTCTGGATGCACCCGCAGGTAATCATCGATTTCCAGGCGGAAATGGGCGTTCCTACTAGGATGGCCTTGATTGAAGAGGCGCTGTCAAACACCGGGCCGTTCAGTTTTCCGGAGCTGCCTAAGCCGGTTATCAAAGTTGTCAGCTCAGGATCGGCCGAAGAGGCTTTGAACAGGAAGCGAAGGAACAACATCATCTTCACGCCGATTGACTGCGGAACGGTTATTGACCATTTGCCTGCGGGAATGGGAGCCAAGGTTAGATCGATCATACGGTCGAGGGTGAAGTTGGATCCAGGAGCAAAAGTGCTAGCAGAAGATCTAGTACCTCTAGATCCTTCTCGGCCGGTCAAGGACATCATCAGGCTCGAAAACAACTTCCTGCCGGATGCCATCATAGCCATGGTCGCGGCTTTGGTGCCGGGAGTGACAATCAACGAGATCCGAGACGGAGAGATCACGAAAAAGAAAGTGGAATCCGTTGGTCACATCACCGTGGGCAGATGTCCTAATCCTGACTGTATCACGAACAATGATGTTCAGGCTGTCAGGTTTCCCAAATTCGTAGTCGTGAGCGACAGCGGCGATAGAACGTTGCAGTGTCATTACTGTGAGAGGCGCTTTTCAACTCACGAAGTTCTGCAGTAGTTCGTTCGGGCGGAGAAAAATCACTCCGCCCTATTTTTATTTAGGGACAACGCGTCGATGATCCTTGGCCAAAATTACAGTAATCTTCTTGTTCGCCGTTTTCTAAGAAATAAGAGAGCATATAATAATCTGGAGCCATGGCATCATTATAATAAAAAATATAGTATTGTTTGTCGAGCTCATCCGTTTCATAGAGAGGATCATAGGGGCTGAGTGAAATATAATTCCCAACGCCGAGCCAATCGCCAGTTGCGTTGCGAGTTGAACAATAATAAACAACTGGTGGCATACCCATCATTTGACAATTTGTCCCCTCAGTCCATGCTGGATAATGATTATTATTATCATAATAAAGACCCAGGGCCGATTGGAGGGACATCATATCAGCTCGACGTTTAGCGTCGCGCGCCTTGCTACGAGAATTTTGTAAACTAATAATACCTATGGTTGTCAAAAGACCGATAATAGCAATTACCACAAGTAGTTCAATTAGGGTAAACCCCTTTTTCTTCATAATATGATAATATCGCCGATTTCAAATATTATCAAATGAAATATATTATTTCAAGAATTGATTAACCAAGTTTTCAGCAATACGCGAAGAATTAATCCACCTAATATTTTTATCTCTTTTGAACCAAGTGATTTGGCGTTTGGCATAATGACGGGTATCGCGTTTGATCAGCTCAATCGCTTTTTCCTTTGATATCTCACCGCGTAAATATTGGCCGATTTGTTTATAGCCGATGCCGGATAAAGCGGGCAATTTCCAGGAATATTTTTTAGCTAATTGCCTTACCTCGGCGATTAAACCGGACTTGATCATGGAATCAACCCGTTGGTTTATTCTTTGATAAAGCTTGACTCGATCAATTTTCATGCCGATTTGAAGTATTTCAAAAGACAAAGAAACTTTTTTTTGCAAATCAATCGGTTCTTGCCCGGTGGTTTTGGCAATTTCGATAGCCCTGATTAGCCGGCGCTTATTTTTAAGATCAATATTTCGGGCAGTTTTTGGAGCTAAACGTTTTAATAAAATTGTCAGCTGGTTGGCTGATTTATTTTTCAATATTTTTCGGAAGGTATGATTCGGTTTAATCGCCGGAATGTTTAAACCATTTACTATTGTTGAAATATATAAACCAGTACCGCCGACGACAAAAGGCGTGATTTTCTTATCATTCAATTTTTTGAGAATTGAAAGAGCGTCGTCTTTAAAATTTGCCGCGGTGTATTCTTTGTTTGGTTTTACGCGGTCAATTAGAAAATGGGGGACTAGGTTCATTTCCCGACGGGTAGGCTTGGCTGTACCGATATTCAGGCCTTGGTAAAGTTGACGTGAATCAGCCGAGATAATCGCACCCTGAAATTTACGGGCTAATTTTAGCGCCAAGGCTGATTTTCCTGACGCGGTTGGCCCGAGAATCACGACTATTTTTTGCTTTGGTATAGTCATAGTTTTTTGGTAACCAACTCGCCGGACAAATGCCAGGGAGTAGCCTTGGTAACTTTAACAATTTTGAATTTGCCGGTGAAATCCTTGGCCGAGGGGACCCGGATATTTTTAAACCCGCTAGTTTTTCCGTAGGCAAAGCCTTTTTTGTATTTTTCAAATAAGACCTCCAGATTTTTGCCGACCAATTTTTGATTATTGGACAAGGCGGCTTTTTTTAGCAGGTCGTTTAAATATTTTTCTCGTCTGGCTTTAACAATTTTTGGAACGTCATCAGGGCGGTTGGCCGCGGCCGTGCCTGGGCGGGAGGAATATTTGGCGATATAAGCCATGTCAAATTTGATGTTTTTAACCAAGGCGCAGGTTTTTTGAAAATCGGCTTTTGTTTCACCGCAAAAACCAACAATGATATCGGTTGAAATAGTGGCCCCAGGTATTTTATGACGGATTTTGTCAATTAACTTTTGGTATTTTTCAGAAGTATACTGGCGATTCATGGCCTTTAAAATTTTGTCGCTGCCAGATTGGACGGGCAAATGTAGATACGGAGTTAGCTTGGGGTATTTAGCTATTGTCTCAATTAGTTTGTCGCTCAGATCATACGGGTGGCTGGTGATGAAACGTATCCAGAAATTTCCCGGTAATGACGCGATAGTCTTAAGCAGCAGGGAAAAATCCATTGGGTTTTTGACTTGTCGCTTTTTTATTTTCAGCTGGCCCTGGTTATTTAATTGCTGGATATAAACTTTACCCTGGGGCAAGTTAACGGCTACGCCCTTAAAATCCCAGCCGTAGGAATTGACGTTTTGACCCAGCAGGGTTATTTCTCGATAACCGCGTCTGACCAGATCTTTGACTTCTCTGACAATGATGTCTGGATCGCGGGAGATTTCCCGGCCGCGGGTAAATGGCACGGCGCAATAGCTGCAAACCTTATTGCAGCCGGTGGAAATCGGCACCAGGGCCTGGAAAGTTGAATTGTATTTCGGCTTGATATCGAAATATTCATCGAGGGGCGCCGGAGTTTTGATGATCGGCTGGACGGGTTTTCGCTTGAGAAGTTCCGGCAGTCTTTTTAGGTCCTTGATCGGAAATATGTAATCAAAATATTTTGCCAGCCTCTTTTTATCATATTCAAGCACGCAACCGGTTAATAAAGTGATTAGATGTTTGTTTTTACTTCGTTTTAGCCAATATCCGGCGCGACCGCTGACGCGATCAACCGCTGATTGTCTGACGGCGCAGGCTATGACAACGATTAAATCAGCCTTAGATTCATCGAGGGTTTTCAGGTAACCTAAGCTATTGAGTACGCTTTGGACTCTTTCAGAATCGGAAATATTCATTTGGCAGCCGAAAACCTGGAGGAAATACTTCATAGGATAGTTGATTAAAGAAAGAGCCCCCCATTTTGTAAAACGAGGGGCAGCTCAATTGCTCCGCCTGCTTACTTTGGTTAGGCCACTGACTCCATTCCATCCGTCCCCTCCTTTGGCTAACTGTGGCTTTCACCACCTTGAAACTCCTGCCAGATCGAGATGATCTGGTCGGTCACCTGACGGACCATCGCTTTAGCTGTTGTCTCAGCTTGTGAGATGGCGGCAGCGGGATAGCCTTGGCTGGCCAGATCCTGGGGCAGAGAGAAGGCGTGGCTTTTGAGTAGGCCGATGACTCGTCCTTCAATGCCCGAATGATCATCCGTCCTGGCGTATTCATAGAACTGCGACAAGTCAACGCCAGCCGCCTGCAGACCATCTCTGACTTGAGCGAAGTAATACAGCTTGGATTTTGCCATGCTGATCACCACCTTTCCCAAGCCGGCAAGAGCAATTGAAACGTGCCTCTATGGTAATCTCGGTAGTGTTCAATTGTCAATGTATATTTCTTGATTACTAGGTATTAATTCAATAAAACGGATTTTCTTTCGGTGATTTCTTTGCTTAGTTTAGACAGAAAAGCCGATTTGGTTAATATCCTCACTTTATCCTCACCCCTTATCCGAATATGTAATTTCTTCGATTTAGCTTCTTTGTCGCCGATGACCAGAAGATAGGGTATTTTCATCTTTATGGCTTTGCGGATTTTATTGCCAACGGTTTCATTCAAAGCGTCAACTTCTGAACGGATGTTAGACAAAGTGAATTCTTTCAGCAACTTTTTGCAGGCTTCTTCGTGACGCGCGCCGACCGGAATAATTTGCACCTGAACCGGAGACAGCCAGGTCGGCAAGTTGCCCGAATAGTGTTCGAGCAAGATACTCAAGAAACGTTCTAGCGAACCAGCCACGGCGATATGGATCATGGCCGGCCGAACCTTATGGCCTTTTTCGTCGGTATACTCAAGCTTAAATCTATCGGGCTGAACATAATCGAGTTGGATTGTTGATAGCTGCCAGTGCCGGCCCAGTGAATCGCGCTGGATGAAATCAATTTTCGGAGCGTAAAATGATGCTTCGCCCAAGCCCACAGCATATTCTTCGCCGATAGATTTAAGCAATTTTTTCAGTAAAGATTCAGTTTCATCCCAAAAAGCGTCAGGGCCGAGATAGTCCTGTTTATGTTTAGGATCGCGGACAGACAGCGAGATTGAATATTCCAGGCCAAAAACTTTTGAAAAATCGCGGATTATTTCATAAGCACCACGCATTTCATCCAAAATTTGATCGGGACGGCAGTAAATATGCGTATCGTCGATGGTAATAGACCGCACCCGGGACAAACCAAGTAGTTCACCGGCTTGTTCGTCTCGGTATTGCTTTGTCACTTCAGCGTAGCGAACCGGCAAATCGCGCCAGCTCTTTGGTCGTGAGGCGTAGATTTGCGAATGATGAGGGCAGTTCATCGGCTTGAGGACAAATTCATCGCCGTGTCCGTGAACTCGGAAAATGCTGTCTTTATATTTATCCCAATGGCCGGATATTTTATAGAGTTGCACTTTGCCCAAATGGGGGATATCCACGAATTCATAACCCTTGGCTCTTTTCAGGCTGTTTAAAAGATTCACGATCTCCGTAACAATCACCGTGCCCCGCGGCGTGTAGAGCGGAAGGCCAGAGCCGACCAAATCAGAAAAGGTAAAAAGATCAAGTTCCTGTCCGATTTTTCGGTGATCGCGCTTGAGAGCTTCAGCCTGCTGAGTAAGATACGAGTCGAGCTCCTCTTTGGTAGCAAACGCTACGCCATATATCCGCTGGAGTTGTTGTTTTTTCTCATCCCCGCGCCAATAGGCACCGGCCACTGAAAGGAGTTTAAATGCGTTCAGGTCAATTTCTTTGGTGGATTGGACGTGTGGACCGCCGCACAGGTCAATGAAGTTCGCCGAGCGATAGAAAATAATCGGTTTGTGATCCTTGATAATTTCCGCCAAAAGTTCTTTTTTATAAGGCTGCCCGATTATGATTTTATTTGCCTCTTCAGTTTCAGCTTCGAATCTTTCAAAAGATATGTTTTTTTTCGCCAGCTCTCGCATGCGTTTTTCGAGAGCGGGCAATATTTCATTCGATAATTTAATCGGAACGTCAAAATCATAGTAAAAACCATTTTCAATTACCGGACCGATCGCCAGTTTAGCCTCGGGAAATTTTTCCAGGACAGCCATAGCCAGCAAGTGCGAAGCTGAGTGGCGAATTTTTTCGAGTGAATTTTGCATATTGTTATATTAATGAATAAAAAATACCCCAAACATAACTTTTTGATTGGGGTCCCTGGGTTTATCTGCCGATCTGGGACGGTTCCACCCAAATTCCCTTCGAAGCCTTGGCGAAGAAGGGCACTCAATATATTGTTCTATGGCTTAGGCCAACTTTAGCTCCCAGCTTTGGAACCGGCTTGGTGTTCCGGTCAATCGCCACAGGTTATTTTTAGCACGAACAATGACAAATTGTCAAACGAATACGCTGGCACCCGGATAACAACCCCCTTAGTTTATATTAATTTCAATATGATCTTCCAGTGACGGAGAGCGGAACACCCAAAAAGGCGA